>NZ_JBIWKD010000021.1:0-124726 GCF_044765485.1 Streptomyces sp. NPDC102451
GGGGCGCGGGGGGGGTGGCGCGCGCCGGTGTGTTGCCCGGGCCGGGGGGGCCCGCCGGCCCCCGGGGGGCCCCCGGGGGGGGGGGGGGGGGGGGCCCCCGGGGGGGGGCCCCGGGGGGGCCCCCCCCCCGGCGACTGCGAGTCATATCTGGATGGTGATCATCTCTTTCGTACGACCACGAAGTCGGCGAGCTCGGTGAGCTGCGCCCGCACTCGTTCCGGCATGTCGACGCCGTGCAGCG
This sequence comes from Streptomyces sp. NPDC102451, assembly GCF_044765485.1. Lineage (NCBI taxonomy): Bacteria > Bacillati > Actinomycetota > Actinomycetes > Kitasatosporales > Streptomycetaceae > Streptomyces > Streptomyces sp. NPDC102451. The sequence goes on from NZ_JBIWKD010000021.1 coordinate 242, forward strand.
CCTCGATGGCTACCGCGTGCTGACGGCGGGCTTCCTGGGCGGTCCACTCGCGGCCGCCCGCCTCCTCGATGAGTGCCGCACGGGCGGCGAACTCCTCTTCGGAGAAGCTGTCGAAGTCGCTGCTCTTCGCGTCGGCGGCGAGGAGCTCGCCCAGACGCTCCGAGGCCGGTCCGCCCGCGGCAAGCGCGGCCACGACGGGCAGGGACTTCTTGCGCTGACGCAGATCGCTCCACGTCTGCTTGCCCGTGGACTCCGGGTCGCCCCAGATCCCGAGCAGGTCGTCCACCGCCTGGAAGGCGAGGCCGAGGTGGTAGCCGTACGCCTCCAGGATGTCGGCGGTACGGTCGTCGGCTCCGCCGAGCACGGCGCCGATGGAGACGGCGCAGGCGAGCAGGGCGCCCGTCTTGTTGCCCTCCATCTCCAGGCACTCCTCGACGGTGACCCGCTCGCGGTGCTCGTAGGAGATGTCCTGGGCCTGACCGTCGATCAGCTTGCGGCTGGCCGTGGTCAGCCGGCGGGCGGCCCGCCCGGCCTCGACGGTGCCGAGCTCCAGCAGGATCTCGTTGGCCAGCGCGAAGAGCGCGTCGCCGACGAGGATCGCCTGGGCGGGGCCGTACACCTTCCACACGGTGTCGCGGTGACGGCGCTGTTCGTCGCCGTCCATCAGGTCGTCGTGCAGCAGCGAGAAGTTGTGCACGAGTTCGACAGCCACGGCTCCGGGGATCCCGGCCTCCGCGGGGGCGCCGGCCGCTTCCGCGGACAGCAGGGCCAGCGCGGGACGCACGGCCTTGCCTCCGTCGCCGTCGGCAGGCCGGCCCTCGGCATCGATCCAGCCGAAGTGATAGGCCGCGACGGTGTCCATGGGCGGCGCCAGCCGGCCCACGGCAGCTCGCAGCACCGGCGCTGACAGGGCCCTTCCACGCTCCAGAAGCGCGGTGACGTCCGCGGTGTCCACCACGGTGTCGTAAGCCGGATTCGCCGGGGTCACAGACTCTCCTCTTGTTCCGGTGGTACTGCTCATGCCGCCTCCTGCAGCGGATGTTCATGTGGCCTGCCGAGGGCCTGGAGCGCGGAATCCGCGGCGCTGAAGCCGCTGCGGACGGCGCCCTCCATCGTGGCGGGCCAGCCGGTGGCGGTCCATGCCCCCGCCAGGTGCAGCCCGGGGGCACGCGTCCGCGCGCCCGGCCGCAGGCGTCCCGTGCCCGGCGCGGGTGCGAAGGTCGCGGTGCGTTCCCGGGTGACGAAGAAGTCGCGGATCCCGGCCCCTCGCGCCGCCGGGAGGAGCCTTTCGAGCTCCGGTACGTAGCGCTCGCGCAGCTCGGCGACGGGCAGGTCGATCTCGTCCTGCGCCGCGGACTGGGAGACGGCGACGTACTGTCCGGCTCCCTGGAGGCCGGAGGACTCCGTGCGGTCGAAGACCCACTGCACGGGTGAGCCGATCGCGGCGAAGAACGGCCTGCGCAGCACCTTGCGGTCGTAGACGACGTGCACGTTCAGGATCGGTGAGTCGGTGAGGTCGAGCAGCCGGCCGGGGTCGTCGAGCGCGCCGTCGGGCAGCAACCGGTGGGTCTCGCCCTGCGGCACGGCGAGGACGACGGTGTACGCCTCGAACCGTTCGCCGTCGGTCTCGACCGCCCAGCGGCCGTCCTCGGCGCGGGTGAGGGAACCGGCGCGGGTACGCACATGGATCTCGACCCCCGCCGATTCGAGCGCCTTGCGGGCGAGGGTGTCGTGGAGGTCCCCGAGCGGCACGGCCGCCCAGCCGATGTCGGCGGCACCGGGCTCGGAGAGAAGCCCCGTCCTGAAGACCTTCGCGGCCAGCGCCATGGAGGCGTTCGGCGCGGTGGCGTTGAGCGTGGCGACGCCGACGAGGTCCCAGAGCGCCTCGATGGTGCGGTCGGACTGGCCCTGGCGGCGGAGCCAGGTCGCGAAGTCGATGGCGTCGAGTGCGGGGTCGGCGGGGTCGAGACGGCCCAGCGCCAGTGCGGCGCGGGCCACTCCCGCCTTCTCCGCGAGGGAAAGGTGCGGGTAGGCGGCGAGCCCGCCGGCGAGGTGCAGCGGTACGGGCAGCCCGGTGCGGCGCAGCCGTCCGAGCCTCGGTCCTGCGGGCCGGCCCACGTCGAGGACGGGCACGTCGAGGCGGTCCTGCAGCGGGGCGAGGTGGGCCCCCTCGATCCGGTCCAGGAACCAGCGGTAGCCCGTGCAGCAGCGCAGGTACACGTGCTGGCCGTTGTCGACGGACAGGTCGCCGCGGCGGAAGGAGAAGGCGAGCCCGCCGAGCCGGGGGCGTCCTTCGAGCAGGGTCACGTCAAGCCCCGCGTCGGCGAGGCGCAGCGCCGAGGTGACGCCCGCGAGTCCGCCGCCGACGACCACCGCTCGGGAGGACCGAGGGTTCCGGCCGGTCATGCCTGCTCCCTTCGCCGTGTCGTCGCAGACAGGGACGCGCCGTGGCGTCCGGGGGTTGCCCGTCCCGCACGTCGGATCGGACCCGTCATCAGACCCTCCCCCTGGCCGTCCGGCGTGAGATGTACCGCGCGTCGAGGCCCGAGAGGCCGCGCACCGCAACGTACGCCTTCTCATGGCCGGGCAGCGAGACCCTGCCGCGCAGGACCGCCTCGGGATCGCGTTCGATCCGGTCGAGGAGCCGGCGGTAGATGCCGGCCATGGCCGCCACGCAGGCACCGCTGCGCCGGTCCAGCATGGGCAGCAGCCGGTAGCCCTCGGCGAAGAGTGCCCGGGCGCGCCGCACCTCGAAGTGCACCAGACCGGCGAAGTCGGAACCGGGCGGCGGGGTGGCCCGGTGGAATCCGGCGGAGCAGCCGAACTTGGCGAGGTCGTCGGCGGGCAGGTACGTACGCCCGTTGCCGGCGTCCTCGCGGACGTCGCGCAGGATGTTGGTGAGCTGGAGCGCGAGGCCCAGGGTGTCGGCGTACTCCGCGGCCCGTTCGGCGCCGGGCGCGCCGGCTTCCGTCCCGAAGACGCCCAGGCTGAGGCGCCCGATGGCACCCGCGACACACCGGCAGTACGTCTTCAGGTCGGCCCAGGTCTCGTACGTCGCGCCGCGCACGTCCATGAGCACGCCGTCGATGAGCTCGTCGAGGCCGCCGAGCGGCAGCGGGAACCGGTGCGCGGCGTCGGCCAGCGCGACCGCGACCGGGTCGGTGTCGTCCTCGTCGACGGCGTTGTCCCGGATCCTGACGAGCAGTCCCCGGGTCTCCTCCAGCCGGGTGTGCTTCGTCTCCGGATCCAGCTCGCCGTCGCCGATGTCGTCGACCCGACGGGAGAAGGCGTACAACGCCGACATGGCCTGCCGCTTCTCGTACGGCAGCAGTCGGATGCCGTACGCGAAGTTGCGGGCCTGTTGTCCGGTCACGGCCTCGCAGTAGCTGTACGCGGCCTGTACCGGTGCCGACATGTACGTCGTCTGTCCCTCCACGGTCCGGTTCACCCCTCTCTGTGCGCTCTTCGCAGGACGTCTGCCACGTCGCGCAGCAGTCTGGGCGCGGTGGGCTTGGGCGGTCCGGGCAGTACGTCGAAACCGGCGGCCGTGACCGCGCCGAGTGCGGCCCGTCCTCCGCCGACGAATCCGGCGAGCAGCAGCTTGAGCCGGCCGGTGACGCTGCCCACCAGGGGGATGCCCTCGTCCAGCAGGTCTCGGGCGCGCTCCGCCTCGAAGGCGATCAGGGCGCGCACCGCCGCGCCCGCGGACGGTGCCGCCAGGTCGGTCTCGCCGACGTGGAAGCGGGCCATGTCGTCGGCGGGCAGATAGATCCGGTCGCGGCCGAGGTCCTCGGCGACGTCCTGGAGGTGTTCGGTGATCTGCAGGGCGGTGCAGACGGCGTCCGAGCGGCGGATGCGCTCGGGGCTCGCGGTGCCGGTGATCTGCAGGACGAGGCGGCCGACGGGGTTGGCGGAGAGCTCGCAGTAGGCGAGCAGGTCCGCGTAGGTCCCGTAGCGGCGGACCTTCTGGTCCTGCCGGTTGGCCTCGACGAGCCCGAGGAAGGGTTCGGGGGTGAGCGCGCAGCGCCGCACGGTGGGGCGCAGGGCGCGCATCAGGGGATGGCGCGGGCCGTCGCCGGCCTGCGAGAAGACGCGGTGGAGATCGGCTTCGAGGGCGTCCAGTGCGGCGAGGCGGTCCTCGTCCTGTCCGGGTTCGAGGCCGAGGTGGCGGGCGTCGGCGCCGCCGGGTGCCAGGTCGCCGTCACCGATGTCGTCGACCAGGCGGGCGAACCCGTAGACGGCCATCAGGTCGTCGCGCCAGGCGCGGGGCAGGAAGAAGGGGGCCACGGGGAAGTTCTCGTCGGCGGCCTTGTCGAGCGTGGCGGTGGTGTCGGCGTGCACCTGTTGGGTACGGGTCACTGCGGACCACCCGACGCGGGGACGGCGAAACCACGTCGGAGCTGGAGATTTTCCATCATTGCCGTCATATCTCCCGTTCTACACTGCCGACCCAAAACATCCCTTTTCGGACACGCCGCTCGTCCGGCCGAGTGCGACTTGCACACAACGGGCGATGCGCCGGGGGCGTATCACCCCACATGGCCGCGAATCGGCACCGCTACAGCTTACGTTGTACAGCTCACAAACCTGCGCCGGGGTGGAGCGCGCCCTCGTGCAACACCTCGGCCGCCGTCAACCTTCCCCGGATCCGGGTCAATTGACGTCATCCGTCGGGAGGAGATCCACCCGGGCACCTACCGCCCCTGGGGGTCCTTCCCACCACGGCGCGCACACCGCGGGCCCCCGCCGATGCGCTCCGGCGGGGCCCGCGCGCGACGGTTACTTGCCCGTCTCCCGCTCGTAGGCCTTCAGCACCTCTTCGGTGGGGCCGTCCATCAGGAGCTCGCCCTTCTCCAGCCACAGCACCCGGTCACAGGTGTCCCTGATGGTCTTGTTGTTGTGGCTGACCAGGAAGACGGTGCCCGCCTCCTTGCGCAGCTCGCGGATCCGCTCCTCGGAGCGGACCCGGAACTTGCGGTCACCGGTGGCCAGCGCCTCGTCGATCATGAGGACGTCGTGGTTCTTGGCGGCCGCGATGGAGAAGCGCAGCCTGGCCGCCATGCCGGACGAGTACGTCCGCATGGGCAGCGTGATGAAGTCGCCCTTCTCGTTGATCCCGGAGAAGTCCACGATGTCCTGGTAGCGCGCGCGGATCTCCTCGCGGCTCATGCCCATCGCGAGGCCTCCGAGCACGACGTTGCGCTCCCCGGTCAGGTCGCTCATCAGGGCCGCGTTGACGCCGAGCAGCGACGGCTGACCGTCGGTGTACACCTTGCCGTGCTCCGTCGGCAACAGGCCGGCGATGGCCCGCAGCAGGGTGGACTTGCCGGAACCGTTGGTGCCGATGAGGCCTATGGCCTGGCCGCGGTAGGCGGTGAAGGAGACGCCCCGCACCGCGTGCACCTTGCGCACACCTCGTGGTTCGCCCTTGCCGCGCCGCATGATGCGGCTCAGTGCGGCGGTGGCGCTGCCCTTGCCGCCGCCCGTGCCGTTGACGCGGTACACGATGTGCACGTCGTCCGCGATCACGGTGGGGATGTGTCCCTGGGACGATTCCTCAGCCACGGCCGTACCGTTCCTCTGCCTTCCAGAAGTACACGAAGCCCACGACGCCCACCACGAGCGCCCAGGCGAGCCCGACGGCCCAGACGTGCTGCGGCAGGTTCTCCGAGCCGTAGCCGTCGATCAGTGCGAAGCGGACCAGGTCCATGTAGATGGCCGCCGGGTTGTACTGCAGCACGTCGGCGATCCACTGCGGCTTGTCCGCCAGCATCACCGGGATGGAGAACATGACGCCCGAGGCGTACATCCACGTACGCATGACGAACGGCATCAGCTGGGCGAGGTCGGGGGTCTTGCTGCCCAGCCGGGCCATGACGAGCGCCAGGCCGGTGTTGAAGAGGAACTGCATGGCCAGTGCGGGGATCACGAGCAGCCAGGAGAGGGCCGGGTAGCTGCCGAAGCCCACCGCCACGGCCACCAGCACGATCATCGAGAACAGCAGCTGCTGGAGCTGCTGCAGCGAGAACGAGACCGGCAGCGAGGCGCGGGGGAAGTGCAGCGCCCGGACCAGGCCGAGGTTGCCCGCGATGGAGCGGACCCCCGCCATGACCGAGCTCTGGGTGAAGGTGAAGACGAAGACCCCGGTCACCAGGAACGGGATGAAGACCTCCTGGCTCATCCCCTTACGGGTGCCGAGGATCAGCCCGAAGATCAAGAAGTAGACCAGGGCGTTCAGCAGCGGCGTGGCCACCTGCCACAACTGGCCGAGCTTGGCCTGGCTGTACTGGGCGGTCAGCTTCGCCCTCGAGAACGCCAGGATGAAATGCCGACGGCCCCAGAGCTGCCGGATGTACGCGAACAGCCCTGGCCGGGCGCCGCTGACCGTCAAGCCGTACTTGTCGGCCAGCTGGGACGCGCTCAGTCCCTCGTCGGCGGACGGCGGGCTGCTCAGCGCAATCCCGCCGTCGTGGGTCGTGTCACTCACAGTTAAGAACTCTCGTCTTCACGATGCGCAGCAGGTCGCGGGCGCGGCCAGGGCGGACAGGTTCCCCGTACGGAATCGATACGGCTCATGGTCTCAGAGGAGAGCCTCTCAGATCACCGGTGGCCGGCCCAGTCTGGTCAGCCGCCATACCGTACGCCACCTCATCGGGCGCCGGGGTCCGCAGGGCGTGGTCCAGCCTTCCCGGAAACCTCCGAACCATGCCTTGAGAGCGGGCAGGGAGGGCCGGCGGACCAGCGTGAGGAGCAGCCAGACCCCGACGTAGAGCGGGACCAGCGGCGCGGGCAGGTTCCGGCGGGCGAGCCAGACGCGGTTGCGGGCCACCATGCGGTGGTAGACCGCGTGCCGCGAGGGGGCGGTGGTGGGGTGGTTGAGCACCATGTCCGCGCGGTAGTCGATCATCCAGCCGGCGTCGAGGGCCCGCCAGGCGAGGTCGGTCTCCTCGTGCGCGTAGAAGAACTCGCCGGGGAGCGGGCCGGCCTCGGCGATCACCTGGCTGCGCACGGCGTTCGCGCCGCCGAGGAACGTCGTGACGCGGGACGAGCGCATCGGGTCGGAGGCGCGCAGCCGCGGCACGTGCCGTCGCTGGGTGACACCGGTCTCCGGGTCCGCGATGCGGAAGGTGATGATGCCGAGCTTCGGGTCGGCCTCGAACGCCTGCCGGCAGAGCTCGGCGGTGTCGGTGTTCGGCAGGTGCCCGTCGTCGTCGAGGAAGAGCAGGGCGTCCACATCGGCCCCGGACGGGCCGAACGCCTCGATGCCGACGTTGCGGCCGCCCGGGATCCCCAGATTCTCGGGCAGCTCGACGGTCCGAACGCCCGGGGGGACGTCGGGGACCGGGGCGCCGTTGCCGACGACGACCACCTCGATCCGGTCGCCGTCCTGCTTGGCGACCGAGTCGAGGAGGGCGCGCAGTTCGTCGGGCCGGTTGCCCATGGTGATGATGACCGCGCCGAGTTTCATGGGAGAGCTCACTTCAGCCTGCTGGACGCCAGGATCGACACCAGGTGCAGGACGGTCTGGAGAAGGGCGATGCCGGCCATGACCGCGACCGCGAGGCGGCTGAAGAAGAGGTCGTCCCTGACCGTGTCGAGGACGGCGACCACCAGGATGACCAGCGACGCCTCGATGCCGAGGATCAGCCGGTGGAACTTGAGCGCGCCGGCGGCCCGGCGGGCGAGCGCCATGCCGGAGGAGCGCGGCTCGGACGCGGCCTCCTTGACGGGCGGCAGCCCGCCCTGGTGGCGGGCGACCCCGACGAGGTCGGTCTCGGCCTTGATCAGGATGGCGCCGAGCGCGGCGAGCGTGCCGAGGAAGGCCCACAGCCAGTCGATGCGCCCTGGGCCCCACAGGTCGGCGGCGCGCAGGCCGAAACCGACCAGCACCGCCGCGTCGCACAGGTAGGCGGCCACCCGGTCCAGGTAGACACCGCCCAGCGAGTACTGCTTCTTCCAGCGGGCGACCTCGCCGTCGACGCAGTCGAACAGCAGGTAGAGCTGGACCGCGACGACACCGAGCAGGGCGCCGGGGATGCCCGGGACCAGCAGGGCGGGAGCCGCGAGCACACCGGCGACGGTCATCACGTAGGTCAGCTGGTTCGGCGTGATCTTCGTGGTGACCAGGCGCCGGGTGATGCGCAGCGAGATCTCGCGCATGTAGAGACGGCCCGCCCAGTGCTCACCGCTGCGCCGGTCCTTCACGCCCGGGGGGTGCACGACCGGACGGAGTTCAGCTATGGATGGCTTTTGCATAGTCGGCGTACGCGTCCCTGATCTGGTCGGTGGAAAAGTTGAGGTGTTCCAGGATCGTGAAGCGTCCCGGGCGCGTCTGCGGGGCGTAGTCGACGGCCCGCACGAATTCCTCGGCGGTGAAGCCGATCTCCTCGGGCAGCACCGGCAGCCCGTGGCGCCGCAGGACGGACGCCATGTGCAGCGACTCCTCGTGCGCGCCCCGCAGGTGCATGGCGAAGCAGGCGCCGAGGCCGACCTGCTCGCCGTGGCTGGCCGCGCGCTTCGGGTACAGCAGGTCGAAGGCGTGGTTGATCTCGTGGCAGGCGCCCGAGGCGGGCCGTGAGTCACCGGCGATCGACATCGAGATGCCGGTCAGGACGAGTCCTTCGGCGAGCACCTTGAGGAAGGCGTCGTCGCCGATCACGCCGGGGTGACGCAGCACGGCCTCGCCGGCCTGCCGGGCCATGGCGGCCGCGAGCCCGTCGATGTCCTCGCCCTGGACCTCGTGGGCGAGCTCCCAGTCGGCGACGCAGGAGATGTTGGAGACGGCGTCGCCGATGCCCGAGCGGACGTAGCGTGCGGGGGCCTCACGGACGACGTCGAGGTCGATGACCACGGCGATCGGGGTGGGGACGCCGTAGGAGCCCCGCCCGTTGTCGTTGTCCAGGGTCGCGACCGGGGAGCAGAGCCCGTCGTGGGACAGGTTCGTCGCGACGGCGACCATGGGCATGCCCACGCGCGCCGCGGCGTACTTCGCCACGTCGATGATCTTGCCGCCGCCGAGGCCGACCACGGCGTCGTAGCGGTTGCCCTTGATGCCGTCGGCGAGCCGTACCGCGGAGTCGATCGTGCCGTCCGCGACCGGGTACCAGTCGGCACCCGGCAGCACCGGGGCGAGCCGCTCGCGCAGGGCGCGGCCAGAGCCTCCGCTGATCGCGATGGCGAGCTTGCCCGAGGCGGAGATCCGCTGGTCGGCGAGGAGACCGGCCAGATCGTCCATCGCGCCGCGCCGGATGTCGACGACGACCGGGGACGGGATGAGGCGGGTCAGTACAGGCACGCGATCTCCCTGCCCCTGGCGAGGTCGTCGTGGTTGTCGATCTCCACCCACGTCACCTCGCCGATGGGCGCGACGTCGACGGTGAAGCCGCGGTTCACGAGCTCCTGGTAGCCGTCCTCGTAGTAGAGGTCGGGGTCGCGCTCGAAGGTGGTCCGCAGCGCGTCGGCAAGCTCCTCGGCGGCCTCGGGCTCGATGAGCGTGACGCCGATGTACTCGCCGGTGGCGGTGGCCGGGTCCATCAGCTTGGTGATCCGCCGGACGCCCTTGCCGTCCTCCGTGATGACCTTCATCTCCTCGTCGGCGAGGTTCTTCACCGTGTCGAGGGCGAGGATGATCTTCTGACCCCTGCCGCGCGCGTCCAGGAGGGTCTTCTCGACGGAGACCGGGTGCACGGTGTCGCCGTTGGCGAGGATGACGCCCTTCTTCAGGACCTCACGGGCGCACCAGAGGGAGTAGGCGTTGTTCCACTCCTCGGCCTTGTCGTTGTCGATGAGCGTCAGCGTCACGCCGTACTTCGCCTCGAACTCGGCCTTGCGGGCGTAGACCGCCTCCTTGCGGTAGCCGACGACGACCGCGACCTCGGTGAGTCCGACCTCGGCGAAGTTGGCCAGCGTCAGGTCCAGGACCGTCTTCTCGCCGTCCACCGGCACCAGGGCCTTGGGCAGCGTGTCCGTGTAGGGACGCAGACGGCGTCCGGCACCGGCAGCCAGTACGAGGCCGATCATGCGAGTTCTCCTTCGTCGTGTACGGCGGGGGCCGAGGAGGACACCCAGAAGCGGATGGACTCCACGAGCACCACCAGAGCCACGGCGGCCGCGAGCGCGGTGAGAGCCGTGGTGAAACCTGAACCGGAGGTCAGTACGGCGGCGAGTACGGCCACGACCAGGGTCCGGCCCTCGTGCCCGCCGATGGTGCGCACCAGCCACTGGGGCGGCGCTCCGGTGCCGCCCCGGATGCGGTACACCGTGTCGTAGTGATGGTAGGCGACGGCCGAAACCAGGCCGAATGCCGCGGGAACGGCGTGCGGCACATCACTGCGGGCGGCCAGCACCAGGACCGTGCAGTACTCGGCGGCCCGGAAGACCGGCGGGACGAGCCAGTCGAGCGCGCCCTTGAGCGGCCGCGATACGGCGAGCCCGGAGAGGACCGCGTACACCGCGGCTGCGCCCACGGTCAGCCAGCCGCCGTACGGGGCGAACAGCGCCGCGGCGACCATGACCAGCGCTCCGGCGAACGCCAGGAGCGGGGCCGTGAAGCCCCCGCCCGGGCGCCGGAGCACGGCGGCGACGGCCTGGGCGAGCGGACCGGAGTCGGCCAGGTCGGCCAGGGCCCGGGCGGCGCGGTCGGTGCGCCGCGCCTTGCGGGTCAGCGAGCGCAGCAGCCGGCCGGCCGTGGTGTAGCAGGCCGCCAGGGCGCAGCCGATGAGCAGGGCGTAGAAGACGATCCGGGGTGTGGTCACGGCGGTGAGCACGGCGATCATGGCCCAGCGTTCGCCGATGGGCAGCACTATCATCCGGCGCAGCCAGACCGTCCAGCCGACGCTGTCGAGCTTGTCGGAGAGCGCGGCGGTGGGGCTCGTGTTGGAGACCGCGTCGTGGTTGGCCTCGTTGAACGAGAAGTCGACGACATGGCGGCAGGCCTGGAGCACCATCGCGCCGAGCGCGAGCACCCAGACGTCATCGCCGCCACGGGCGGCCCCGAGTGCCAGGCCCGCGTAGTAGGCGTACTCCTTGGCCCGGTCGAAGGTCGCGTCCAGCCAGGCGCCCATCGTCGAGTACTGGAGCGAGTAGCGGGCGAGCTGCCCGTCGGTGCAGTCCAGGACGAAGGAGAGGAGGAGCAGCACCCCGGCCGCGATGTAGCCGCCGCGGGTGCCGGTCGCCGCGCTGCCTGCCGCGATGAGGGCGGTGATCAGCGAGGCGGTGGTGACCTGGTTCGGGGTGAGGCCCCGGCGCGCGCACCAGCGGGCGATGTAGCGGGAGTACGGGCTGATGAAGAACGTGGTGAAGAAGCCGTCGTGGGCCTTGACCGCGCTGCGCAGCCGTACGGCCTCGTCGTCGACGGCGGACACGGCGGCCTCTGCGGCGCTCCGCTCCTCGGGTCCGGTGGGAACCGCGGCCGTGAGCGAGCCGAGCTCGGGGCGCTGCACGGTGGTGCCCTCGGCGTCCAGTGCGACGGCCAGCCGGCCGGGCACGGTGCGTTCCTCGGTGACGGGTCCGGCACCGGGGGGCGCGACGGGGCTCCCGGCACCGACGGCGGCGACGGCCCGCTGGAGGGCGCGGAGCAGCGCGGGGCGGGCCTCGGGCTGCGCGGTGAGCGCTCCGGGGATCGACGCGGCGGCGAAGCGGGGGTCGGTGAGTCCGAGCCTGAGCGCGTGGACATGGCCGACGAAACGGGGGTCCACGAGCGCGACGCGCCTGCTCGCGGGGACTGCGGCGAGCAGCTCGGCGGCCTCGGAGGCGTCGGCTGCGGCAGTCACGTCGAAGCCGAGCGACCGCAGATCGTCCTCGAGCGACGATCCGGGTACCGGCGCACCGGTGAGGATGGCGGTCGACAGACGAACTCACTCCTTGGGGCGCTGACGGGAACGGCGCGCCGACATGCGGCCCAGGGGTGGACCCGCGGCACGTCGGCTGAGGCTATCGGATGAACGGAAGACCGAGTTCACCGCCCGTTTGTGCTCCGTTCGGGCGAATCGGCCATCATGCGGCGCCGTTCGCGATCATCATCGTCGATCAACGGCTCACGCCACAAACCGCGTCCGGACAGCGCATAGGCTGAGGGGTATGACGTGGTTGATCACAGGCGGGGCCGGTTACATCGGGGCACATGTGGCGAAGGCCATGACAGGGGCCGGGGAAAAGGTCGTCGTCCTCGACGACCTCTCGTCGGGCATCGCGGAGCGGCTCCCCTCGGACGTCACGCTGGTGCGGGGCTCGGCCTCGGACCGTGAGGTGCTCGACCGGGTTCTGGCGGAGCACGCCGTCACGGGTGTGGTGCATCTCGCGGCAAAGAAGCAGGTCGGTGAGTCCGTCGAGAAGCCGCTGCTCTACTACCGGGAGAACGTGACCGGGCTCGGCGTGCTGCTGGAGGCCGTGGTCGCCGCCGGTGTGCGGCGCTTCCTCCTCTCCTCGTCCGCGGCGGTGTACGGGGTGCCGGACGTGGAGCTCATCACCGAGGACACGCCGTGCGCGCCGATCAACCCGTACGGCGAGACCAAGCTCGCCGGGGAGTGGCTGGTGCGCGCGACGGGGCGGGCCCACGGCATCTCGACGGCCTGCCTGCGGTACTTCAACGTGGCCGGGGCCGCCGAGCCCGAGCTGGCCGACACGGGTGTCTTCAACGTCGTACCGATGTTCTTCGACCGGCTGACGCGGGGCGAGGCTCCGCGGATCTTCGGTGACGACTACCCGACGCCGGACGGCACCTGTGTACGCGACTACATCCATGTCGCCGACCTGGCGGACGCGCACCTCGCCGTCGCCGCGCACCTGGACAGGAGCGCGGACGGCGGGGACCTCACCGTGAACGTCGGCCGGGGCGAGGGCGTGTCGGTGCGCCGGCTCGCCGAGCTGGTGGGCGAGGTCACGGGCCTGCGCACGGAGCCCGTGGTCGAGTCGCGCAGGGCGGGGGACGCGGCCCGCGCGGTCGCGTCGGCCGCCCGGATGACCGGGGAGCTGGGCTGGACGGCACGCCGCAGCATGCGCGAGATGGTGGAGTCGGCGTGGGAGGGCTGGTGCCTGCGCCACCCGGAGGCCCGCGCCGCACAGTGAGCCACCGCACCCTGACGACGCTCTGACCTGCGAACGTTTCCGCAGGTCAGAGCACATGACAACGGTGTTCAGTGCCGTGTTGCCCCTTACCCCTCCCCCGTAGTTCACTGGCCGCATCGGGCGAGGTGCGCCCGTGCTGTCCGAGGGACACGACGGGACACAACGGGTTGCGGAGGCATTCGCATGGGGGCTGGCCACGATCACGGGCACACGCACGGAGGGCCGCCCCCGACGGGAACGGCCGCCGCGGCGTACCGGGGCAGGCTCCGGGTCGCCCTGGCCATCACGCTCGGCGTCATGGTCATGGAGATCGTCGGCGGTGTGCTCGCCGACTCCCTCGCCCTGATCGCCGACGCGGCCCACATGGCGACCGACGCCCTGGGACTCGGGATGGCGCTGCTGGCCATCCACTTCGCCAACCGGCCGGCGGGCCCCAACCGCACCTTCGGCTTCGCCCGTGCGGAGATCCTCGCGGCGCTGGCCAACTGTCTGCTGCTCCTCGGCGTCGGCGGCTACCTGGTCTTCGAGGCCGTCGAGCGCTTCATCACGCCGGCCCAGACCAGGGGCGGTCTGGCCATCGCGTTCGCCGCCGTCGGCCTGGTCGCCAACGTCGTCTCCCTGTCCCTGCTGATGCGCGGGCAGCGGGACAGCCTCAATGTGCGGGGCGCCTACCTGGAGGTCGTGGCGGACACGCTCGGCTCGGTGACGGTGCTCGTGTCGGCGGGCATCATCATGGCGACGGGCTGGCAGGCGGCCGACCCCATCGCCTCGCTGCTCATCGGCCTCATGATCGTCCCCCGTACGGTGAAGCTCCTGCGGGAGACGCTCGACGTACTGCTGGAGTCGGCGCCCAAGGGGGTCGACATGGACGAGGTGCGCGCCCACATCACGGCGCTGCCGGGCGTGCTGGACGTCCATGACCTGCACGCGTGGACGATCACCTCGGGCATGCCCGTCCTCTCCGCCCATGTGGTGGTGCACCAGGAGATGCTGGACTCGATCGGCCACGAGAAGCTCCTGCACGAACTCCAGGGCTGCCTCGGCCACCACTTCGACGTCGAGCACTGCACCTTCCAGCTGGAGCCCAGCGGGCACGCGGAGCACGAGGCGCGGCTCTGCCACTGAGCCGCCGGGGCGCCGTCGCCCGGTGCTAGGGTCTGCGGCGTATCTCCGAGCCCGGAGCCCGTGAGAGAGAAGGAGCTGAGGTCGATGGCTGTCGCGACGACGGCTGCCCGGCGCAGCCACCGGTCCTTCCTCGTCTCCCGGGTCACCGGCTGACCGCTCGGCACTCCTCACGCCGCGTCGGCCGGGGCCCTCTCACCCGACGAGGCGATGACGGCGCTGGTCCTGGACGATTCCGTGCCGGTGCCCAGGGGCACGATCCGCTACCCGGCGGGGACGGACATGCCAGCACCCGTAGTGCGGACAAGCGGCTTTTGTACGGCAGACTTGACCGCACTCGAGGGGTCCGGCGCACGAGGCCGGGAACCAAAGCGAAGGATGGGTATGCCGACCACACCAGCCACCGCGGCGAACAGCTCGTCGAACGGCACAGCAGACGCGATCATGCTCGAACTGGTCGATGAGAACGGCACCACCATCGGCACCGCGGAGAAGCTGGCGGCGCACCAGGCCCCCGGTCAGCTGCACCGGGCGTTCTCTGTCTTCCTCTTCGACGAGCAGGGGCGGCTGCTGCTGCAGCGCCGTGCGCTCGGCAAGTACCACTCGCCCGGCGTGTGGTCGAACACCTGCTGCGGCCATCCGTATCCGGGAGAGGCGCCGTTCGCGGCCGCGGCCCGGCGTACGTACGAGGAGCTGGGCGTCTCGCCCTCGCTGCTCGCCGCGGCGGGCACCGTCCGCTACAACCACCCCGATCCCATGTCGGGCCTGGTGGAGCAGGAGTTCAACCACCTGTTCGTCGGCCTGGTGCAGGAACAGCTGCGGCCGGACGAGGAGGAGGTCGGCGAGACGGCCTTCGTGACCGCGGCCGAGCTCGCGGAGCGGCATGCCGCCGCACCGTTCTCGGCGTGGTTCATGACCGTGCTGGATGCGGCGCGGCCCGCGGTCAGGGAGCTGACGGGGCCGTCCGCGGGCTGGTGAAGCCGCGCGCCGGGCAGGGGGCGGTCAGAGCTGCGCCTTCAGGGGCAGCGCCGCCCAGATGATCTTGCCGCCGCCCGCGGTGTGCTCCACGTCGCAGGTGCCGCCCGCCTCGGCGGTGACCTCGCGCACCAGGAGCAGCCCCCGGCCGCCGGTCTGCGCGTGGTCGGTGACCAGCGCCGTGGGGCGGTAGGGGTGGTTGTCCTCGACGGAGACCCTGATCCACTCCGCGCCGATGGCCACCTCGACGGCCAGCTCGGGCGAGAGCAGCGCCGCGTGCCGGACGGCGTTGGTGACCAGTTCCGACACGATCAGCAGCAGCCCGTGGAGGATGTCGTCCTCGACGGGTACGCCCTGCCGGCCGATCAGGTCCCGGACCGCACGCCGGGCCTGCGGCACCGAGACGTCGACGGCGGGGGCGGTGAAGCGCCACACCCCCTCGTACGACACGGGATGGGCCGGAACACTCCCACGGCTCTCCATGGACCGCCACCCGCTCTCGACTCGCATCTCACTGACCATCGAGTAATGAGTGTCGGGAAGAGTGTGGTCCGGACCGCAGCTCTGACCGCAAGTGGTCTCTTCTGGACGCAATTTGACCGAGTGAGTATGACAGCGTCAGGTGATTGGACTACTTCTCGTCTTCTTCGGGCGTCATCTGGTCCGTCACCAGACTGACGACCCGTCGCCCTCCCACGCCGATCGCGATCAGCCCGAGTCCGTCGAACAGCAGCGCCAGCGAGAAGAAGCAGCCGAGCACATAGAGGCTGCTGTGCGGCCAGTCGAAGAGCACCAGCAGCCCCAGCAGGAGCCCGAAGGCTCCCTGCAGCAGGGTCCAGCCGAACTGGGGTCCGCGTACGACGACGCTGCCGACCAGCCGGAACACCCCGCCGGTGAGGAAGAGCAGCGCGGCGAACATCGTCAGCGTCTCCGCCGTGCCCTCCGGGTGCTTGAGGACGACGACGCCGGCGGCGATGTTCAGCGCGGCGACGACCACGCCCAGCCAGAAGTAGGCGGTGCCGCGGGCCTGGACCGCGTGCAGGAGACCGACGAGCCCGCCGATGAGCAGCAGCCAGCCGAACAGGATCATCGAGGTGAGGGTGGCGACGCCGGTGTAGACGAGCCCGACGAGCCCCGCGACGGCCAGCAGGACGCCCAGCAGGGCGAGCCCGCCGAAGCTCCGGCTGAGCTTCCTGCCCTCGGTCGTGGGTCCGGCCATCGACAGCTCCTCACGGTGCGTGCCCGCTTCGCGGCCCCTTCCTGATCATAGGTTCGGGCCGTACGGATAGCATCCGGCGCATGGACCTCAGGGAGCAGGCGGCGGAGCCGGCGGCAGCGACGGAGCCGCGGCTGGAGCACGCGGTCGTGGACGGCGTCGCGACCGTCGTCATCAGCAACCCCGCCAAGCGCAACGCCATGACCTCGGACATGTGGCGGGCACTGCCCGTGCTGCTGGAGGGGCTGGCCGCCGACCCCGGCGTACGCGTCCTCGTGCTCACCGGCGCCGGGGACACCTTCTGCGCCGGGGCGGACATCGCCTCCCTCCGTGACCCGGGCGGGCGGCCGCAGGCGCTCGCCGTCCGGGCCGAGGAGGCGCTGGCGGCATTCCCCCGGCCCACGCTGGCCGCCGTGCGCGGGTACTGCGTGGGCGGCGGCAGCCAGCTGGCCGCCGCGTGCGATCTGCGGTTCGCCGAGGAGGGCGCGTCCTTCGGTGTCACCCCGGCCAAGCTCGGGATCGTCTATCCCTCGTCGTCGACGCGCCGGCTGGTCGCGCTCGTCGGCCCGGCGGCCGCGAAGTTCCTGCTGTTCTCCGGGGAGCTGATCGGGACCGAACGTGCGCTGCGCACGGGGCTGGTGGACGAGGTCCTGCCGCAGGGCGGGCTGGCGGACCGGGTGGCCGCGTTCGCACGGGTCCTGGCCTCGCGTTCGCAGCTGACCCAGGCCGCGGCCAAGGAGTTCGCCGACGGCCGTGAGGACCGGGACGCGTACTGGGCGGAGCAGGCACGCGGCAGCGGCGACACCGCCGAGGGGGTCGCCGCCTTCCTGGAGCGCCGTACCCCCCGCTTCACCTGGACGACGGGGAGTGCCGGGGCCGCGCCTACGTCAGGATGAACCGGCTCTTCGCCCGCCACTCCTCGACCATGGCCGCCGGGGCCTTCTCCGGCGCTCCGCAGTCGTAGGGCGGCTGCGGGTCGTACTCCGCCAGCAGCTGGACGGTCCGGGCGTGGTCGTCGCCCGCGATCCTGCCGAGCAGGGTGAGGCCCATGTCGATGCCGGAGGAGACTCCGGCGGCGGTGACGTACTTGCCGTCGAAGACCACCCGCTCGCCCGTCGGCTCGGCCCCGAAGCCGGTCAGGGCGTCGAGGGCCAGCCAGTGCGAGGTGGCGCGCCGGCCGGTCAGCAGCCCGGCGGCGGCGAGCAGCAGGGAGCCGGTGCACACCGAGGTGGTCCAGGTGCTGGTGGCGTCCACCGACCGCAGCCAGCCGAGCAGCGACTCGTTCTCCATCTGGTCGCTCTGCCCCGGGCCTCCCGGCACGATCACCACGTCGGGGGCGGGGACCTCGGCGAGCGTGCGGTCGGCGACGAGCGAGAGGCTGCCGCTGTCGTTGCGCACGGGGCCGGGCCGCTCGGCGACGAAGACGGTCTCGGCACCGGGGGCCCGGCTGAGCATCTCGTACGTGCCCACGGCGTCGAGCGCGGTGAATCGGTCGAAGAGCACGATGGCGATCTGCATGGTGTTCCTTTCGTCGGGACAGTTCAGGCGGGCTGGGAGCGGAAGCGGCGGCGGTATTCGGCGGGTGCCGTCCCGAGCGCCTTGACGAAGGCGCGGCGCATCGCTTCCGGGGTGCCGTAGCCGCTGGCACGGGAGATGCCGGTGATGCCGTCGGTCGTGTCCTCCAGCAGCCGGCGGGCCTGTTCGAGGCGTACGCGCTCGACGTACCGGCCGGGGGTCAGACCGGTCTCGGTCTGGAAGGCGCGGGCGAAGTGGCGGGGCGAGAGCCTGGCGCGGGCCGCGAGCGCCTCCACCGAGAGGTCGGCGTCCGGGTGCTCGGTGATCCAGTGCTGGACCTCACGGAGCGGTTCGCGCACGGCGGTCTGCGCGGTGAGCTGGGCGCTGAACTGGGCCTGGTTCCCCGGGCGCCGCAGGAACACGACGAGGTGGCGGGCGACGGCGAGGGCCACGTCCCGCCCGTGCTCCTCCTCGACCAGGGCGAGCGCGAGGTCGATGCCCGCGGTGACACCGGCCGACGTCGCCAGCCGCCCGTCGCGTACGAAGATCGGGTCCGGGTCCACCTCCACCGCCGGATGGTTCCGGGCGAGCGTCCCGCAGACGGACCAGTGGGTGGTCACCCGGTGGCCGTCGAGCTGGCCCGCCGCGGCGAGCAGGAGGGCGCCGGTGCACACCGACACCAGCTCCCGGGCCAGCGGGGCGTGCGTGCGGAGCCAGTCGACCAGCTCCGGGTCGGGTGTCCTCGTGCCGGCGCCTCCCGGCACGAGGAGCAGGTCGGGCGCCGGAGCGTCCGCGAGCGTGGAGTCGGGGACGAGTGTGAGGCCGCTGGAGCAGCGGACCGGCGCGCCGTCGAGCGAGGCGGTGCGCAGGTCGTAGGAGACCCCGGGGAAACGGGAGGCGCCGGCGAAGACCTCCACCGGGCCGCTCACGTCGAGGCTCTGGACGCCCTCGAAGAGGACGACGAGTACGGATCGCTGCTTCATGTCCGCCATCCTGGTCGGGCCGCCCGCTGGCCGCAATGACGAGTTCCCCACCTTTCCTGCCATTCCGACTCGGGGGCCGGACGGAGGGTGCCCCGGGTCTACCCCGCGTACCGACCAGTCGGTAACGTGCGGGCATGAGTACTCTTCCGCCGCGTGCCGGACGCCGCTGCCACAACGCGATCAACCCGCTGCACTCCTGTGTCTACTTCTCCCCCGACCTCGGCAAGGAGTTCGGGGAGCTCGGCATCGAGGACGAGAGCCGGGTCTACTTCGCCGCGCGCGGCGCGGCCCTGGGCGCGGCCGGGGCCGGCACGGTCACCGCGACCTTCTACAACTTCAACCACGAGCTGGTGGCCCGCCATCTGCCCGCCGTCTGGTCGGAGATCACCCCCGGGGCGGCGCTCGACGCACGCCTGCGGGCCGCCGACTCGACGCTGCGCCGGGTGCTCGGCGAGGAGACCCTCGCCTCCCCGGAGATGGCGGAGGCCGCCGGTCTGGCCCTGCGGGCCGCCGAGGCCTGCACCCGCCACGCCCGGCCGCTGTACGCGGCGCACGCGGACCTGGACGTGCCCGACCAGCCGCACCTGGCGTACTGGCACGCGGCGACGCTGCTGCGCGAACACCGCGGCGACGGGCACCTGGCCGCGCTGCTCACGGCCGGTCTCGACCCGCTGGAGGCCCTGGTCAGCCACACCGCCACCGGCAAGGGCATGGCGCCCCGCTGGATCCTCGCCACCCGCGGCTGGCGGCGCACCGACTGGGACGCGGCGGTGGAGCGGCTGCGTGACCGGGGTGTGCTGGACGCGGAGGGCGAGCTGACCGAGGCGGGCACCGCGCTCAGGGCGGAGCTGGAGGTGGCGACGGACCGGATGGACTCCGCACCGTACGAACACCTGGGCGCCGAAGGCGTGGAGCGGCTCACCGAGCTGGGCCGGGGGTTCCTGTTCGCGGCGGCCGCGGCCGGCGCGTTCCCGGACGACCTGGTCGGCAAGGGCTGAGCCCGTACACGTTTACGGCGTGGCGTACGGGCCAGGCGATGTGCACACCCTACGAAGGAGGCACACCGTGTTCCGTGCGATCGCAAACGCTCTGAGTACCGTCGGCTCGGCCGTCGCCACCGTGGTGACCCTGCCCTTCCGGCTCCTGGCAGGCCTTTTCGGCGGCGCGTCGCGTGGCGGCAGGACCCGGCGGGCCTGACCCCCTCGTTCGGCAGGCCTCCGGGGCCGTGATCGGCGACGCGACCGACCGGGTCACGCGACACGGCCCCCGGCCACCCGGCACAATGCAGGCGAAGGGGCCCACCCGGGTGTGGACCACCCCAGTGGCACAGCCAGCACAGCCAGTACGAGAAGGCGAGTCGGGAAAACCGTGACGACGTCCATCGAAGGCAGGATCGCCGAGGAGCTCGGCGTACGTGAGCGTCAGGTGAAGGCGGCCGTCGACTTGCTCGACGGCGGGTCGACCGTGCCGTTCATCGCGCGCTACCGCAAGGAAGCGACCGAGATGCTCGACGATGCGCAGCTGCGCACGCTCGAGGAGAGGCTGCGGTATCTGCGGGAGCTCGAGGACCGCCGTGCGGCGGTCCTCGACTCCGTTCGTGAGCAGGGCAAGCTCGACGCCGCCCTGGAGGCGCAGATCCGGGCGGCCGACACCAAGGCGCGGCTGGAGGACATCTACCTGCCGTTCAAGCCGAAGCGCCGGACGAAGGCGCAGATCGCGCGTGAGGCCGGCCTGGAGCCCCTGGCCGGCGGGCTGCTCGACGACCCGTCCGTGGACCCGCTCACCGCCGCCGCGGCGTACGTCGACCCCGAGAAGGGTGTGGCGGACCCGGCGGCGGCGCTGGAGGGCGCCCGGGCGATCCTGACCGAGCGCTTCTCGGAGGACGCCGACCTCACCGGCGAACTGCGCGAACGCATGTGGTCGCGCGGCAGGGTCGTCGCGAAGGTACGGGACGGCAAGGAGGAGGCGGGCGCGAAGTTCGCCGACTACTTCGACTTCGCCGAGCCGTTCACCGCGCTCCCCTCGCACCGCGTCCTCGCGATGCTCCGGGGTGAGAAGGAGGACGTGCTCGACCTGGTCCTGGAGCCCGAGGAGCCGTCGGAGCAGCCGGGCCCCTCGTCGTACGAGAACATGGTCGCCCGCCGGTTCGGTGTCGCGGACCGCGGACGTCCCGGGGACAAGTGGCTGGGCGACACGGTCCGCTGGGCCTGGCGGACCCGGATCCTCGTCCACCTCGGGATCGATCTGCGGCTGCGGCTGCGCACGGCGGCGGAGGACGAGGCCGTACGCGTCTTCGCGTCGAACCTGCGCGACCTGCTGCTCGCCGCGCCGGCCGGCACCCGGGCGACGCTGGGGCTCGACCCCGGTTTCCGTACGGGGGTGAAGGTCGCCGTCGTGGACGCGACCGGCAAGGTCGTCGCCACGGACGTCATCCACCCGCACGTCCCGGCGAACAAGTGGGACCAGTCGCTCGCCACGCTGGAGCGCCTCGCCCGGGAGCACCAGGTCGACCTGATCGCGATCGGGAACGGCACGGCGTCCCGCGAGACCGACAAGCTCGCGGGTGAACTGTGCGACAGGCACCCGGAGCTGAAGCTCACCAAGGTCATGGTCTCGGAGGCGGGCGCCTCCGTGTACTCGGCGTCGGCCTTCGCCTCGCAGGAACTCCCGGACATGGACGTGTCGCTGCGCGGTGCGGTCTCGATCGCGCGCCGGCTGCAGGACCCGCTGGCCGAGCTGGTGAAGATCGACCCGAAGTCGATCGGCGTCGGCCAGTACCAGCACGACCTTTCCGAGGTGAAGCTGTCGCGTTCCCTGGACGCCGTGGTCGAGGACTGTGTGAACGGCGTCGGGGTGGACGTCAACACCGCTTCGGCACCGCTGCTCTCGCGGGTGTCGGGGATCGGTTCCGGGCTGGCCGAGAACATCGTGGCGCACCGGGACACGAACGGCCCGTTCCGCTCCCGCCGGGCGCTGAAGGACGTGGCACGGCTGGGCCCGAAGGCCTACGAGCAGTGCGCGGGCTTCCTCCGGATCCGGGGCGGAGACGACCCGCTGGACGCGTCGAGCGTGCACCCCGAGGCGTACCCCGTGGTGCGCACGATGGTGAAGCGGACGGGCGGTGACGTCGCCGCGCTGATCGGCAACACGGACACCCTCCGGACGTTGCGGCCGGACGAGTTCGTCAACGAGAAGTTCGGTCTGCCGACGGTCACGGACATCATCAGGGAGCTGGAGAAGCCGGGCCGGGACCCGCGTCCCGCCTTCCGGACGGCCACGTTCAAGGAGGGTGTCGAGAAGCTCGGCGACCTCGCCCCCGGGATGGTGCTGGAGGGGGTCGTCACGAACGTGGCGGCGTTCGGCGCGTTCGTGGACATCGGCGTCCACCAGGACGGTCTCGTCCATGTGTCGGCGATGTCGCGGACGTTCGTCAAGGACCCGAGGGATGTCGTGAAGCCGGGCGACATCGTGAAGGTGAAGGTCATGGATGTCGACATCCCGCGCAAGCGCGTGTCCCTGAGCCTGCGGCTCGACGACGAGGCCGTGCCGGGCCAGGGCGGCGGTCAGGGCCCGAAGCGCGAGCGGAACGCGCAGGGCGGCGGCGAGCGGCCGCCCCGGCAGCGGCAGGGACAGGGACAAGGCCAGGACAGTCGTCAGGGGGGCTCCGGGCAGCGGCGTGACCGCCGCGGGGGCGGTGGCAGCGGCGGCGGCGCGGCGCGTCCTGCCGCGGCGCCCGCCAACAGCGCGATGGCTGACGCGCTGCGGCGCGCCGGGCTGACGGGCGGCTCCGACCAGGGTGGTTCCAGGCGCTGACACGGGTCCGCTACACCGCACCTGCCCGTCCCGGCTTCCGGGGCGGGCAGGTCGTCCGTGTCAGCCGGACTCGGTGACCTTGCCGTACGACACCTCGACGCGACGGGTCGTACGGACCGCCTCCAGCATCCGCCGGTCGTGGGTGACCAGCAGGAGGGTCCCGGTGTAGGCCTCCAGCGCGGACTCCAGCTGTTCGATCGCCGGAAGGTCCAGGTGGTTCGTCGGCTCGTCCAGGACCAGCAGGTTGACGCCCTTGCCCTGGAGGAGGGCGAGGCCGGCCCGGGTGCGCTCGCCGGGCGAGAGCGTGGTCGCGGGGCGCAGCACATGGGCGGCGCGCAGGCCGAACTTGGCGAGCAGGGTGCGCACCTCGGCGGGCTCGGTGTCGGGGACGGCCGCGCAGAAGGCGTCCAGCAGGCTCTCCGTGCCGTGGAACAGCTTGCGCGCCTGGTCGACCTCGCCCACCACGACACCGGAGCCGAGCGTGGCGTGGCCGGAGTCGAGGGGCAGCCTGCCGAGCAGGGCGGCGAGCAGCGTGGACTTGCCGGCCCCGTTGGCGCCGGTGATGGCGACCCGGTCCGCCCAGTCGATCTGCAGGGTGGCCGGACCGAAGGAGAAGCCGCCGCGGACGACGGCGGCGTCGCGCAGGGTGGCCACGACGGAACCGGAGCGCGGGGCGGAGGCGATCTCCATCCGCAGGTCCCACTCCTTGCGGGGTTCCTCGACGACGTCGAGGCGCTCGATCATGCGCTGGGTCTGCTTGGCCTTCGCGGCCTGCTTCTCGCTGGCCTCGCTGCGGAACTTGCGGCCGATCTTGTCGTTGTCGGTGGCCTTGCGGCGGGCGTTCTTGACGCCCTTGTCCATCCAGCCGCGCTGCATCTGGGCACGGCCTTCGAGCGCGGAACGCTTGTCGGCGTACTCCTCGAACTCCTCGCGGGCGTGGTTACGTGCCCGCTCGCGCTCCTCCAGGTAGGAGGCGTAGCCGCCGCCGTAGAGGTTGATCTGCTGCTGGGCGAGGTCGAGTTCCAGGACCTTGGTGACGGTGCGCATCAGGAATTCGCGGTCGTGACTGACGACGACGGTGCCGGCCCGGAGCCCGGAGACGAAGCGCTCCAGGCGCTCCAGGCCGTCGAGGTCCAGGTCGTTGGTGGGCTCGTCGAGGAGGAAGACGTCGTAGCGCGACAGCAGCAGCGAGGCGAGACCCGCGCGGGCCGCCTGGCCGCCGGAGAGGGCCGTCATCGGGAGGTCGAGACCGACGGTCAGGCCGAGGTCCGCGGCGACCTCCTCGGCGCGTTCGTCGAGGTCGGCGCCGCCGAGGGAGAGCCAGCGCTCCAGCGTCTCGGAGTACGCGTCGTCCGCGCCGGGAGCTCCGTCGACCAGGGCCTGGGTCGCGGCGTCCATGGCGGCCTGGGCGTCCGCGACCCCGGTGCGGCGGGCGAGGAACTCCCGTACGGACTCGCCCGCGCGCCGCTCGGGCTCCTGCGGGAGGTGTCCGACGGTGGCGGTGGGCGGGGAGAGCCTCAGCTCGCCCTCCTCGGGCCGGTCGAGACCGGCGAGCAGGCGGAGGAGCGAAGATTTGCCGGCGCCGTTGGCTCCGACGAGACCGATCACGTCGCCCGGCGCGACCACGAGGTCGAGCCCTGCGAAGAGTGTGCGGTCGCCGTGTCCGGCGGCGAGTTCCTTGGCGACGAGAGTGGCAGTCATCAGGGTGACGATCCTAACGAACCGCGGGGGCCCTCCTTGCCGGGCCGGGGTGCGATCATGATCGGTCCGGCCCTCGGCACACGGGCGGGGCCGATGCGCTGACAGGGGTGAGCACGGTGACGGATGTGGTCGTGGTGGGCGGCGGGGTCAGCGGGCTGACCACGGGGTTGCTGCTGGCGGAGCGCGGCCTGCGGGTGCGCGTCTGGTCCAGGGACCCGGCGCCGGCCACCACCTCGGCCGTAGCCGGGGCGCTGTGGTGGCCGTACCGGATCGAGCCCGAGGCGCTGGTGGGTGACTGGTCGCTCGAAACCCTCCGGGTGTACGAGGAGCTGGCGGCGGCCCCCGACGAGACCGGTGTCCGCATGGTCGCCGGGGTGCACGGGGGCGAGCGGCTGTCCGCGCTCGGCCCCTGGGCCCGCGGCCTGAAGGACGTCTCCGAGGTGGCGGAGGGACTCCGGGTGACCCTTCCGCTGATCGACATGCCGGCCCACCTCCGCTGGCTGGAGGACCGGCTCAGGGCTGCGGGAGGCACGGTCGAACGGCGTACGGTGCGCGGTTTCGCGGAGGCCGCGGCCGAGGCGCGGGTGGTGGTCAACTGCACCGGCCTCGGCTCCCGTGAGCTGGTGCCGGATCCCGGGGTACGGCCGGTCAGGGGCCAGCTGGTCGTGGTGGAGAACCCGGGCATCGACGAGTGGTTCGCCGATGCCGATCCGGCGTCGAGCGCGACGACGTACCTCTTTCCGCAGCCGGGCGGGCTGGTGCTGGGCGGCACGGCGGAGGCGGACGATCCGCGCACGGAGCCCGATCCGCGTACGGCCGAGGAGATCGTGGCGCGGTGCGCGCGGGTGCGGCCCGAGATCGCGGGGGCGCGGGTCATCGGTCACCGGGTGGGGCTGCGGCCGTCCCGGGACGCCGGGGTGCGCATCGAGGCCGAGGAGCTGCCGGGCGGCGGGCTGCTGGTGCACAACTACGGCCACGGCGGCGCCGGGGTGACGGTGGCCCGGGGCTGTGCGCGGGCCGCGGCCCAGCTGGTGGGCTGAGCCGCAGCCGGTGGGCCCGGCAGCGCCCTCAGGCCCGCGGGTCGTTCTTGTGGCGTTCGTCGGTGGTGACGTCCGTGGTGCCGGGGCCGATCCGGATCTCGAAGTCCCCGTCGTACTTGGCGTGTCCCTCGATGACGGCGGATTCGACGGCCTCCACGCCGAACTCCCTGCGGACGATCATCGGGTCGTGGCGCAGGTCGCGCATGAGCGCGACGCACATCCCGACCATCACGATGGTGAAGGGCGCGGCCACCAGGATGGTCAGGTTCTGGAGGCCCGCCAGGGCGTCCCCCTGCCCGTTGCCGATAAGCAGCATGACCGCCGCGACGGCCCCGGTGACGACGCCCCAGAAGATCACGACCCACTTCGCGGGTTCGAGGACGCCCTTCTGGGAGAGCGTCCCCATCACGATCGAGGCGGCGTCGGCGCCGGAGACGAAGAAGATGCCGACGAGGATCATGACGAGGATGCTCATCACGGTGGCGATCGGGTATTCGTGGAGGACCCCGAAGAGCTGGGCCTCGGGGGTGTCACCGACGCCTCTGAGCCTTCCGTCCCTCTGCAGCTCGATCGCCGAGCCGCCGAAGACGGCGAACCAGACGAGACTGACCGTGCTGGGCACCAGGATCACGCCGCCGACGAACTGCCGGATCGTGCGGCCGCGGCTGATCCTCGCGATGAACATGCCGACGAAGGGCGTCCAGGAGATCCACCACGCCCAGTAGAAGACGGTCCAGCTGGCGAGCCAGTCGGCCACTTTGCCCTCTCCGGTCGCCTCGGTCCGGCCGGCGAGCTGGGCGAGGTCACCGAAGTACGCCGCGATCGAGGTGGGCAGCAGGTCCAGGATGATGATGGTGGGGCCGACGACGAACACGAAGATCACCAGGATCAGCGCGAGCACCATGTTGATGTTGGAGAGCCATTGGATGCCCTTCTCCACACCGGAGACCGCCGATGCGACGAAGGCGGCCGTCAGGACCGCGATGATCGCGACCAGCAGGCCGGTCCCGGTCTTCTCCATCCAGTTGAGCTCCTGGAATCCGCTGCCGATCTGCAGGGCCCCGAGACCCAGCGAGGCCGCGGAGCCGAAGAGCGTCGCGAAGATGGCGAGGATGTCGATGATGCGGCCGACGACCCCGTGGGAGTGCCGCTCGCCGATGAGCGGGATGAACACCGCGCTGATGGTCTGCCGCCGGTGCCGGCGGTAGGCGCTGTAGGCGATGGCGAGGCCGACGACCGCGTAGATCGCCCAGGGGTGGAGCGTCCAGTGGAACAGCGTGGTCGCCATCGCCGTCTGCATGGCCTCGGCCGCGTCGGCGGGGTGCGTTCCCGGGGGCGGATCGACGAAGTGGGCCAGCGGTTCGCTCACTCCGTAGAACATCAGGCCGATGCCCATGCCGGCGCTGAACATCATCGCGACCCAGGAGACCGTCCTGAATTCGGGCTCCTCCCCCTCCTGGCCCAGCGAGATCTTCCCGTAGCGGCTGATCGCGAGCCAGAGGGCGAAGACCACGAAGCCGGAGGCCGCCAGCATGAAGGCCCAGCCGCCGTTGTGGATGAGGCCGTTGAGCAGCGTGCTGGAGACGTCCTCCAGCGAGTCGGTGGCCGTGGCGCCCCAGATCACGAAGGCGATGGTGAGCACTGCGGAGACGCCGAACACCACCCGGTCGGTCGTGGGACGGCGACCGTGGTGCGGATCGGTAGGCAGATCGGCCGTTACCGGCAGATACCCCCCTCGCCCGCCCGTTCCCTGCTCATCATGTGACACAAATGGCACCTTTCACGCAATGCGAATATTTCGCTCTCCGTAGGCAGTACCACACTCGGTGCGCATCTTCCGGGATCCCCGAGCGGTACACGCACGACCGTTTGCGGAGCGCACGGGTCCGCGTCTCCGGCTTCGGGCCCCTCCGACCGGGCCGATAGGCTGACCGCGTCCGTGCCCAAACCTGCCGGTTCCAGCCGTTCCCAGCCCCGGGCGCGCGTGTACGAGGAGCGACCTTTGCCCGACCCGACCCCCGATCCGCAGCGTGATGCCCGGCCCACCCTGGAGGCCGTGGCGGCCCGCGCCGGTGTGTCCAGGGCGACGGCGTCCCGAGTCGTCAACGGCGGTGCCGGCGTGCGCCAGCCCCTGGTGGACCAGGTGCGCAAGGCGGTCGACGAGCTCGGCTACATCCCGAACCACGCGGCACGGACGCTGGTGACCCGGCGCAACGGCGCGGTCGCCGTGATCATCGACGAGCCGGAGTTCCGGATCTTCTCCGACCCGTTCTTCTCCCGCCAGATCCGCGGGATCAGCCGCGAGCTCAACGCCCACGACGCGCAGCTGGTCCTGCTCCTGGTGGAGGGCAGCGGCGACTTCGACCGGGTCACCCGTTACCTGGCAGGGGGCCATGTGGACGGTGTGCTGGCCTTCTCCCTGCACACCGACGACGAACTGCCCGCGATCATCCGGCGGTTCCGCGTCCCGACGGTCTACGGGGGCCGCCCGGAACACTCGTCGTCCGGCGGGGATGCACCGCAGGTGCCTTACGTCGACTGCGACAACCGGGGCGGTGCCCGCGAGGCGGTGCGCCATCTGGTCTCGCTCGGGCGGCGGCGCATCGCGCACATCGCCGGGCCACGCGACCAGACGTCGGCGCTCGACCGCATCGACGGGTACCACGACGTGCTCCCCGACGCGGGGAGCGAGCTCGTCGTGGAAGGGGACTTCACCACGGAGGGCGGGGCCAGGGCCATGGCGGGTCTGCTGGACGCCCGTCCGGACCTGGACGCCGTCTTCGTGTCCAACGACCTGATGGCGTCGGGCGCCCTGCGGGTGC
Source organism: Streptomyces sp. NPDC102451 (assembly GCF_044765485.1). NCBI lineage: Bacteria > Bacillati > Actinomycetota > Actinomycetes > Kitasatosporales > Streptomycetaceae > Streptomyces > Streptomyces sp. NPDC102451. Next base: position 28,494 of record NZ_JBIWKD010000021.1, read on the forward strand.
TGCGCGAACGGGGTGTCCGGGTGCCGGAGGACGTGGCGGTGGTCGGGTTCGACGACATGACGTCGGTCGCCGAGGCCGCCGTGCCTGCGCTGACGACGGTGCGTCAGGACGTCGAGGGCATGGGGCGCCTGATGGTGCGGCTGCTGATGGAGCGGCTGAACAGCGACACCGGGACGTGGCCGGAGTCCGTGATCACCCCGACCGAACTGGTCCGCCGGGCCTCGGCCTGAGGCCCCCGGCGGCCCGCCACCGGGCCCGCGCCGATCTGGCGCGCGGCAGATAGCGCAGCCGCTCCGGGAGCACGGGGACGATCCGCCGCACCACGGCCCCGAAGCGCCGCAGGCGACGCTCCTGCCCGGGCGTCCAGTCGAGCCCGATGGCCTCGCGGGCGTCCGGCGGCATCAGCCCGACGGTGAGGAAGCTGCGGAACCGCGCCAGCGGCGGGAGGAGCACCGGCCACAGCGCCTTCAGGACCAGCCGCAGCACGAGAGGGCCCCGGTCGGGCGGCGGTACGGGGAGGTCGGTGGCGACCAGTTCGCGTACGACGACGGTGGCCTCCACCTCCTCGGCCAGCATCGAGCGGTAGTACGGCCAGAACTCCTCGATCGTCTGCGGCATGTCCCGGTCGTGGATGCCCAGCACCCGGCCGACCTGGAGCCACTCCTGGTACAGGGCGCGCTCCTGCGCCTCGGTGAGCGGGCGGATCAGGTAGCGCGACGCGTGCCGGTAGACGGGGAAGCCCGTGGCGTGCACCCAGGCGTAGTTCGCGGGGGTGAGCGCGTGGTAGCGGCGGCCCCGGGTGTCGGTCCCCTGGATCGTACGGTGCAGCTTCCGCAGCCTGCGCCCCTCCTCCGCGGCGGCCTCTCCCCCGTACACCCAGAGCTGGAGGGACCTCAGGGACCGCTCGCCGCGTCCCCAGGGGTCCGTGCGGAAGACCGAGTGCTCGTCGACGCCGGCGCCGACGGCCGGGTGCGCGACCTGGAGGGTGAGAGCGGCGGGCAGCATCAGCAGTCCGCGGATGTCACCGGCGAGGCTCCACAGGACGCCGCCGGGCGGGGGCGGTGCGGGCTCTCCTGCGCTGGTCATGCGGGTGCTCCCAGGTATCGGCGGGTGCTCGGGCCGGCGCCCGGACCCGTGTGTTCCAGTATGCGATCGCGAGGGCGGCCGGCGGTCCGCGGGGGCGGCGGCACCCGCTCCACGAGGGATGTGCGGGTTCCCCTCCTGGAATTCGTGTCAGCAGTGTTGACGCGCCTCGTGAAACAAGTCAATAGTATTTGTAACTTTGACTCTCGGTGACTCCCGTCCACAGAGGAGGTTGCACACCATGGGCCGCTACAGCCGACTGCACGAGATCCGCCGGATGGATCCCTCGCGCGACTGCGCCGAGATACTCCGGCTGATGTCCCAGTACGAGTTCCCGTGGGACTACCGGCAGGGAATCAGCGTCGCCTTCCTGCGCGACTACGGCGTCCCCAGGATCTCCGTACTCCTCGACCGCACCCAGGAGTTCGAGCGCAACGGTCAGAAGCGCTACGACGACACCGTCCTGTTCGGGTACGAGATGGCGGCCGAGGGCTTCGACTCGGAGCGCGCCCGGGCCGCGGTCCGCCATCTCAACCGGATCCACGGCAGGTACCGCATCCCGAACGAGGACTACCTCTACGTCCTGGCCACCACGGTCGTCGGCCCCAAACGCTGGATCGACCGCTTCGGCTGGCGGCCCCTGTGCGCGCAGGAGGCGGGGGCGCTGGCCGAGGTGGGGCGGCGGATGGCGGCCATGATGGGCATCGAGGGCGCTCCCGACAGCTACGAGGGATTCGAGCGGCTGCTCGACTCCTACGAGGACCGGATGTTCGCGTACGACCCGGCGAACCGCCGCGTCGCCAACGCCACGTTCCGGGTCATGGCGGCCTGGTACCCGGCCCCGCTGCGCCCCCTGGCGGCCAGGTTCTCGCTCGCCCTGCTGGACGAGCCGTTACTCCGGGCGCTGGGCTTCCCGGCCCAGCCACGATGGGTGCGCGCCTCGGCCGTACGGCTGGTGCGTGCCAGGTCGCACGGTGTGCGGCTGCTGCCCGCTCGGCCCCGGTGGCTGCCCTCACGTCCCCGGCCCCGCAGCTACCCCTTCGGATACCGGCTCGACGACCTCGGTCCGCACTGGGCGCAGAGCCGCCCGCTGGAACCCCTGCCGATGGAGAAGTCATGACGAACGGAACGGACCGTGCGGTGCACGGCATCGAGGACATCCGCACGGCGGTGGCACGGGGCAGGACCGCGGGCCGGGGCTGGGCCGCGCTCGGGGCGCGGGGACGGCGCGCGGCCCTGCTGCGGTGGAAGCGCGAACTGGCCGCCCGCGCGGACGAGTTCGCTGCGGTGATCGCGGCCGAGACCGGCAAGCCGGTGCACGACGCCCGCTCGGAGGTGCTGCTGACCCTGGTCCATCTGGACTGGGCGGCGCGCAACGCCCGCCGGGTGCTGGGCCGGCGGCGGGTGCGCTCAGGCCTGCTGTCGGTCCATCAGCGGGCGCTGCTGGCCTACCGCCCGCTCGGGGTGATCGGTGTGATCGGCCCCTGGAACTATCCGCTCTACACACCGATGGGCTCGATCGGCTACGCGCTCGCCGCGGGCAACGCCGTGGTGTTCAAGCCGTCCGAACTCACCCCCGGCGTGGGGGTTCTGCTGGCCCGGAGCTTCGGCGAAGCCGTCCCGGACCACGCGGATCTGCTGCAGGCGGTCACCGGCCCGGGGTCCACCGGGGCCGCCCTGGCCGGCGCGGACGGGCCGACCGGTGTGGACAAGGTGGCCTTCACCGGCTCGCCCGGCACCGCCCGCAAGGTGGCCGCGGCCTGCGCGGCCACTCTGACCCCGCTGCTCGCCGAGTGCGGGGGCAAGGACGCGGTGCTGGTCGCGGCGGACGCCGATCTGGACGCGGCGGCCGACGCGATCGTGTGGGGCGCCATGGGCAACGCCGGCCAGACCTGCGCCGGCGTGGAGCGGGTGTACGCGGCGGCCTCGGTCCACGAGGCCCTGTGCTCACGCATCGTGAGCCGGGCACGGGCGCTGGTGCCCGGTGAGGCCTACGGCCCGCTCACCCTGCCGTCCCAGCTCGGGGTGGTGGGACGCCAAGTGAAGGAGGCACTGGTGGACGGCGGCACGGCCGAACTGGGCGGCGCCGACGCCCTGCGGACCCGCGTCCTCGGGCCGGTGGTGCTGTCCGGGGTGCCGGAGGATTCACCGGCGGTGACGGAGGAGACCTTCGGGCCGGTCGTCGTGGTGAACCCGGTGCGCGACATGGACGAGGCCGTGGAGCGGGCCAACGCGTCGGCGTACTCACTGGGCGCCGCCGTGTTCACCCGCTCCCGGGCGGCCGGACTCGCGCTGGCGGAGCGCCTCGGTTCCGGCGCCGTGTCGGTGAACTCGGTGCTCGGCTTCGCCGCGATCCCCTCGCTGCCCTTCGGCGGTGCGGGCGAGTCGGGGTACGGGCGGATCCACGGCGAGGAGGGGCTGCGGGCCTTCGCGGCGCCGCACTCGGTCACCGTGCGCCGGTTCGCACCGGCGGTGGACCTGACGTCCTTCGCGACCCCACGGGAGAAGGCCGCCCGGGCGGTGGAACTGGGCAGGAAGCTGCACGCCCGGTTCTGAGGGCGGTGGCACCCGGTCACACGGCGCTGAGCAGCGGCACCAGATAGCGGCGGGCGAAGGCACCCACCTGCTCGTCGTCGTCCAGTTCGAAGCAGCTCACCGGATTGAGGAGGAAGGAGACGGTGATCCGCACCATCAGTTCGGCGACCGGTGTCGGGTCCGTCTCCGGCCGTCCCTCCGCGCGCCGGGCGCGGCGGAGCCGGTCGGCCAGGTATCCGCGCATCGCGAGGAAGGCGGGACCGCTCTCCAGGGTGAGGAAGGGGAGCATGATCTCCGGCTCCAGCCTCAGCAGGCCGCCCACCAGCGGGTGTTCACGGATGTGCTTGAGGACGGCGACGAAGCCGGCGACGAGCCTGTCCTCCATGGTGGGGAGTGCGGCGACCGCCCCGTCCACGTCCACGACGAAACGGCGGTACTCCCGCAGCAGACAGGCGGAGACCAGGCTGTCCTTGTTGCCGATCCGGCGGTACACCGTGACCCGGGAGACCTTGGCGCGCTTGGCCACGTCGTCGACGGTCGAGCGGCGCAGGCCGAAGGTCATGAACTGCTCGCGGGCGGCATCCAGGATCTGTTCGCTCAGCGCGTCGGACGGTGGCCTCCCGGCGAGGGCCCTGCCCAGCAGTGTCTCGTCGTCACCCGGTGCCGCCATGAGTCCTCCCCGTCCGCCGTGACCACTCAACCATATCGATCACGCAACGGTGTTACCTGGTCCGTTTCTTTGTAACTCTGCTCTCCGGAGGTCTTCCATGTCCACGGTCCACGCTCTCCCGCGGTCGGTCTCGGCCGAGCAGCGGGCCTTCGCCACGGCCCTGCGCGACTTCGCCCGGCGCGAGTGCGGTACGCGTGAGCAGCGCGACGCGCTGGCGGCGGAGGCCGGCGGACCGCACGCCCCGTCGCTCTACGCGCGGCTGGCGGAGCTCGGCTGGCTCGGTGTGTGCCTGCCGGAGGCCTACGGGGGCTCGGGCGGCGGGATGACGGATGCCTGCCTCTTCCTCCGGGAGACGGCGCGCGGCCTCGTCCCGGCGGGCGGGTTCATCACCTCGGTGATCACGGCGAAGGCGTACGAGCGTTTCGGCAGCGAGGCGCAGTGCAAGGCGGCGGTCGGGGGTGCGGTGGCGGGCCAGGTGCTGTCCATCGCGATGTCCGAGCCGGACGCCGGGTCGGACGTGGCGGCGCTCCGGTGCAGGGCGGATCGCACACCGGACGGCGGCTGGCTGGTCAACGGTCACAAGACGTGGATCTCCAACGCGCATCTGGCCGAGCACATCCTGCTGGTGGCCCGGACCGGCTCGGGCGGCGCGAAGCACGACGGGCTGACCATGTTCCATGTCCCGGCACGGACGCCCGGGGTCGAGATCCGTCCCATCGAGACGATGGGCGGCCGTGAGGTCAACGACGTCTTCCTCACCGATGTTCGGCTGCCGGCCGACGCCGTCGTGGGCACGGCGGACCGCGCCTGGACCCAGCTGATGGCCGGTCTGAACGCGGAGCGGCTCTTCCTGGCGGCGAACATGCTGGGCCTGGCGGAGCGGATCCTGGAGGACACGGTGGCGTACGTACGGGGGCGCGAGCAGTTCGGCCGCCCGGTCGGCTCCTTCCAGGCCCTGCGGCACCGGCTGGCCGACCTGGCGACCGAGATCGAGTGCGCCCGGCTGCTGGTCTTCGACGTGGCGGCGGCCTGCGACGCCGAGCCGGAGAAGCTGTTCCCCCGCGAGGCGTCCATGGCGAAGCTCAAGGCGACCGAGACGGCGAAGCACGCGGCGCTGGAGGGCATGCAGATGATGGGCGGCTACGGCTACGCGACCGAGTACGACATGGAGCGCCATCTGCGGGCGGCGGTCGTGTCGACGGTGTACGGCGGCACGAGTGAGATCCAGCGCGACATCATCGGCAGGAGCTACGGCCTGTAGCGGACGGCCGGCCCTGGGCGGCCCGGGGCCGGGGCCCCCGGCTCGGCGGCCCTGCCCCAGCCGCCCAACCGGCCCCCGGTCAGGTGCCGCTCTCCTCGTACAGGGCGTCGAGCAGGTCGCCGTACCGGTCGCGGATCACCCGGCGGCGGAGCTTCAGCGAGGGGGTGAGTTCGCCGGTCTCCGGGCCCCACTCCCGTGTCAGCAGCCGGTAGCGCTTGATCTGTTCGGTGCGGTTCAGCCGGGCGTTGGCGGTCTCGACGGCGCGCGCGATCTCCGCGTGCACCTCGGGGTGTCCGGCCGGGTCGCCGTCGATCCCGCGGGCCGCCGCCCAGGCCGGGGCCACCTCCGTGTCGAGGACGAGCAGGGCCACGAGGTAGGAGCGCCCGTCGCCGTGGACGAGGGCCTGGCCGATCAAGGGGTGTTCCTTGAGGGTGTTCTCGACGAGCGCCGGGGAGACGTTCTTCCCGGTCGAGGTGATGATCATTTCCTTCTTGCGGTCGGTGAGCCAGAGGTAGCCGTCGTCGTCGATGCGGCCGATGTCCCCCGTCGGGAACCAGCCGTCCGCGTCGAGCGCCCCGTCCACGGTGCCGTCGGCCCGCAGGTACCCGGCGAACACGGTCTCGCCGCGGACCAGGATCTCGCCGTCGTCGGCGATCCGGAGTTCCAGGCCGTCGAGCGGCCGTCCCACCGAGCCGAGGCGGAAGGCCGACGGGCTGTTGGTGGTGAACACCCCGACGGTCTCGGTGAGTCCCCAGGCGTCCATGACGACGATGCCGAAGCCCGCCCAGAAGCGCACCACGTCGAGCGGCATCGGCGCCGAGGCGCTGGCCGTCCACACCAGCCGTTCGAACCCCGCCAGCGAGAGCAGGGGGTCCAGCACGGTCTCCTTGGCCTCCCGGTACGCGGCTTCCAGCCCGGCGGACGGCTCCTCGCCGCGCTCCCGGCAGGCCACATGCTCACGGGCCGTCGCGTTCGCCGCCTCGACGGCGCTCAGCCGCTCCTCGGGCAGTGCGGCCAGGGCGGCACGGACGGATGCGGCGAGCTTCTCCCACACCCGGGGCACACCGAAGAACTGGGCGGGGTGCAGAGCGCGCGCGGTGGCGGCGACCGCCGCGGTGTCGGCGCAGAGATGGACGTGCGAGGCCCGGAAGACCGGCAGGTAGATGCCCAGCATCCGCTCGGCGATGTGGGCGAACGGCAGGTAGCAGATGTGCGCGACGTGGTCCGGCAGTTCCACGACCCGGTCCAGGGCCAGCGCGTTGACGACGACACTGCGGTGGGTGAGGGGCACCGCCTTCGGGTCGCCGGTGGTCCCCGAGGTGTAGACGACGGTGAGCGGGTCCCCGGCGCGGGTCTCCCGCCAGGCCTTGTCGAAGGCCTCGTCGCTCCGCAGCCGCTCTCCCGTCCCGTGCAGCGTGCCGTACGTCCGATGCGGTCCGGCGGCGTCCGGCTCCACGACGACGAGCCTCTCCAGCGGTACGGTGGCGTCCGCCAGCAGGGGCTCCCAGCGCTCCCGCTCCCGGTCGCCCTCGACGATCGCGAACCTCGCGCGGCTGTGGCGGGCGATGTGCGCGATCTGGCCGGGTGCCGCGGTCCCGTACACGGTGACGGGGACGGCACCGAGGTGGGTGAGGGCCAGGTCGCTCAGCCAGTGCTCGGGCCGGTTGCTCATCATCATGAGGACCTGCTCGCCGCGTTCCACCCCCAGGGCGCTGTAGCCGGCGGCCAGCACGGCCGTCTCATGACGTACCTCGCGCCAGGTGAGGGTGGTCCACCCGGCGCCGTCCGCCGCGCGCCAGGAGAGAGCGGGGAGATCCCCGTGGTCCTCGGCATTGCGCAGCAACAGGGCGGGGAGTGTGAGCAGTTCGGGTGCGGTGGGGAGTCTCAGGATCGTGGTCACGGCCGCCTCCTGTCCGTTCGGCCGGACCGTGCGGTCCGTACCGTGGGTGGGACTGCGCTTCGATGCTGCCGGACACTTTCACAACAGTGGTGAGACAGCAATACTGTTGCACCTGTTCGGTACACAGGCACAGGCACGACGGCACGGGACCAGCGGGCCCCGGCAACGAGGAGTGGACATGGCGACCGGGACCGACGAGCCGACGCTGACCGTCGACGAACTGGCGGCGCGTGCGGGAGTGACCGTGCGGACCGTGCGCTTCTACAGCACCAGAGGTCTGCTGCCCCCTCCGGTGATCGGGCCCCGGCGCGTCGGGCACTACGGGCACGAGCATCTCTCCCGGCTGGCCCTCATCGAGGAGCTCCAGCACCAGGGCATGACGCTGGCCGCCATCGAGCGCTACCTCCAGCAGCTGCCGCCCGATCTGAGCGCGCAGGACCTGGCGATCCACCGCGCCCTGGTGGCGTCGTGGGCCCCGGACTCGGCCGAGGACATGGAGCGGGCCGAGCTGGAGCGCCGGGCGGGACGGCCCCTCAGCGAGGAGGACGTGGACCGGCTGGGGGCCATGGGGGTCCTGGAGCGCCCCAGGAAGCCAGAGGGGCCCTTCCTGGTCGACCCGGGGCTCCTGCGGCTCGGGGTGGAACTCCTGGACGTACCCATCGCCCACGAGACGATCCTCGCGGCGCGCACGGTCCTGCTGGAGCACACCCGCTCCGCCGCCCACGAGCTGACCCGGCTGTTCCGTGACGAGGTGTGGAACCCCTACCGGGAGCGGGAGTCGGACCCGGAGCACGTGAAGGCGATGAAGTCGCTCTCGGCCCATATGCAGCCGATGGTGCTCCAGGCCCTGCTGACGGCCTTCCAGCGGTCGCTGAAGGAGGAGCTGCGAGCCGCGTTCACCGCCGGTGAGGACGGGTGAACACAGCCCGCGGGGCCGCCGTCAGTCGTGGAACGTCTCGCCCTTCTCCGCCTTCTCCAGCAGGAGGGCGGACGGCAGGAAGCGGTCGCCGTAGCGCTCGGCGAGCTGCTGGGCGCGCGCCACGAAGCCGGGCAGGCCGCCCTCGTACCCGTTGATGTACTGGAGCACGCCACCGGTCCAGGCGGGGAAGCCGATGCCCATGATGGAGCCGATGTTGGCGTCGGCGACGGTCATCAGGACGTTCTCCTCCAGGCAGCGGACGCTGTCCAGTGCCTCGGAGAAGAGCATCCGCTCCTTCATGTCCTCGAAGGGCACATCGGTGCCGGGCTTCGTGAAGTGCTCGCGCAGGCCCGGCCAGAGCGCCCCGCGCCCGCCGTCCTCGCCGTACTCGTAGAAGCCCGCTCCCCCGCTGCGGCCGGGCCGTCCGAACTCGTCGACCATCCGGTCGATGACCGCGTCCGCGGGGTGCTTGGCCCAGCTGCCGCCCGCCTCCTCGACGGCGCGCCGGGTCTCGTTGCGGATCTTGCGGGGCAGGGTGAGCGTCAGCTCGTCCATGAGGGAGAGCACCTTGGCGGGGTAGCCGGCCTGCGCGGCCGCCTGTTCGACCGACGCGGGCTCGACGCCCTCGCCGACCATGGCGACGCCCTCGTTGATGAAGTGGCCGATGACGCGTGAGGTGAAGAAGCCGCGGGAGTCGTTGACGACGATCGGGGTCTTCTTGATCCGGCGCACCAGGTCGAAGGCGCGGGCGAGGGCCTCGTCGCCGGTCTTCTCGCCCTTGATGATCTCGACGAGGGGCATCTTGTCGACGGGCGAGAAGAAGTGCAGCCCGATGAAGTCCACCGGCCTGCTGACGCCTTCGGCGAGCACGGTGATGGGCAGCGTCGAGGTGTTGGAGCAGAGCAGCGCGTCGGGGTCGACGATGTCTTGGATCTCCTGGAACACCTTGTGCTTGAGCGCGGTGTCCTCGAAGACGGCCTCGATCACGGCGTCGCAGCCCGCGAGGTCGGCCGGGTCCCCGGTCGGGGTGATGCGGGCCAGCAGCTCGTCGCGCTTCGCCTCGGTCGTGCGGCCCCGGGAGAGCGCCTTGGCGAGGAGCTTCTCGCTGTACGCCTTGCCCTTGGCCGCCGCTTCGGTGGAGACGTCCTTGAGGACGACGTCGATGCCGGCGCGGGCGCAGGAGTAGGCGATGCCCGCGCCCATCATCCCGGCGCCGAGGACGGCGACCTTGCGGACCTGGCGCTCCTCGACGCCGTCGGGGCGGCTGGCACCGGAGTTGACGGCCTGGAGGTCGAAGAAGAACGCCTGGATCATGTTCTTGGCGACCTGGCCGGTGACCAGCTCGGTGAAGTAGCGCGCCTCGATGGTCTGGGCGGTCTCGAAGTCGACCTGGGATCCCTCGACCGCGGCGGCCATGATGTTGCGGGGCGCGGGCATGGGTGCGCCGGCGAGCTGCTTCTTCAGGTTGGCCGGGAAGGCCGGCAGGTTGGCCGCGAACTTCGGGTTCGACGGAGTGCCGCCTGGGATCCGGTAGCCCTTGACGTCCCAGGGCTGCTGCGACTCGGGGTGGGCGTCGATGAAGGCGCGGGCCTTCTCCAGCATCTCCTCGCGGGTGGCGGCGACCTCGTGGACGAGGCCGTTCTCCAGGGCCCGCTGCGGGGTGTACTGGGTGCCCTGGAGCAGGACCTTCAGCAGGGCGTCGGTGATGCCCATGAGCCGTACGGTACGGGTGACACCGCCACCTGCGGGCAGCAGCCCGAGGGTGACCTCGGGCAGGCCGATCCGGGAGCCGGGGGCGTCCAGGGCGATGCGGTGGTGCGCGGCGAGCGCGATCTCGTAACCGCCGCCGAGCGCCGCGCCGTTGACGGCCGCGACGACCGGCTTGCCGAGCGTCTCGATACGCCGCAGCGACCTCTTGATCGAGGTGCCGGCGTCGAAGGCGTCCTGGGCGTTCTCGGGACCGATCCGGATCATGTCCTTGAGGTCGCCGCCCGCGAAGAAGGTCTTCTTCGCGGAGGTGTAGATGATGCCGCGGATCGAGTCCTTCTCGGCCTCGGCGCGCTCGGCGACGGCCGCGATGGAGTCGCGGAACGCCTGGTTCATCGTGTTGGCGGACTGGGTGGGGTCGTCGAGTACGAGGGTGACGACGCCGGTCTCGTCCTGTTCCCAGCGGATGGTCGTGCTCTCGGTCATGTCGGTGTCTTCTCCGTAAGCAATGGTGGCCGGGCAGGACGGTCAGAGGCGCTCGACGACGGTGGCGATGCCCATGCCGCCGCCGACGCAGAGGGTGGCGAGGCCGTAGCGCTTGTCCTGCCGCTCCAGCTCGTCGATGAGCGTGCCGAGGATCATCGCGCCGGTCGCACCGAGCGGGTGGCCGAGCGCGATCGCGCCGCCGTTGACGTTGACCTTGTCCAGCGAGAGGCCCATGTCCCGGGCGAAGCGCAGGACGACTCCGGCGAAGGCCTCGTTGATCTCGACGAGGTCGATGTCGTCGATGGTGAGCCCGGCCTTGGCCAGTGCCTTGCGGGTGGCGGGGGCGGGTCCGGTGAGCATGATGGTCGGCTCGGAGCCGGAGACGGCGGCGGAGACGATCCGGGCGCGCGGGGTGAGCCCGTAGCGCTCGCCGGTCTCCTTGGAGCCGATGGCGACGAGGGCGGCGCCGTCGACGATCCCGGAGGAGTTGCCCGCGTGGTGGACGTGGTCGATCTTCTCGACCCAGTGGTACTTCTGGAGGGCCACGGCGTCGAAGCCGCCCATCTCGCCGATCGTCGCGAAGGACGGCTTGAGGGAGGCGAGGGAGTCGGCGGTGGTGCCGGGGCGCATGTGCTCGTCGTGGTCGAGGACGAGCAGGCCGTTGCGGTCCCGGACCGGGACGACGGAGCGGGCGAACCGCTCCTCCTTCCAGGCGATCGCGGCGCGCTCCTGGGACAGGGCGGCGTACTCGTCGACGTCGCGCCGGGAGAAGCCCTCGACGGTGGCGATCAGGTCGGCGCCGATGCCCTGCGGGGCGAAGCCGGTCTCGAAGCTCGTCATCGGGTCCATGGCCCAGGCGCCGCCGTCGGAGCCCATGGGCACCCGGGACATCGATTCGACGCCGCCCGCCAGGACGAGGTCCTCCCAGCCCGAACGGACCTTGGCGGCGGCCAGGTTGACCGCTTCGAGACCGGAGGCGCAGAAGCGGTTCTCCTGTACGCCCGCGACGGAGTCCGGGAGTCCCGCGGCGATGGCGGCGATACGGGCGATGTCGGAGCCCTGGTCGCCGAGCGGGCTGACGACGCCGAGGACGATGTCGTCGATGGCCGCCGGGTCGAGGCCGGGGAACCGGTCGCGGATCTCGTGGATGAGGCCGACGACGAGGTCGATCGGCTTGGTGCCGTGCAGGGCTCCGTTGGCCTTGCCGCGGCCGCGCGGGGTGCGGATCGCGTCGTAGACGAATGCTTCGGTACTCAAGGCAGCTGCCTTTCGGGTTCGGGGCGGGGCGGGTGGGTCAGGAGAGCAGCGAGCGGCCGATGATCTCCTTCATGATCTCGGTCGTGCCGCCGTAGATGGTCTGGATGCGGCCGTCGGTGAAGGCCTTCGCGACGCGGTACTCCGTCATGTAGCCGTACCCGCCGTGGAGCTGGAGGCAGCGGTCGGCGACCCGCTTCTGCAGCTCGGTGGCCCACCACTTGGCCATCGAGGCGTGGACGGCGTCGAGCGTGCCCTCGGAGTGGTCGACGATGCACCGGTCGAGGAAGGCCCGGGTGACGGCGCACTCGGTGGCCATCTCGGCGATCTCGAAGCGGATGTGCTGGAGCTTGGAGAGCGGACGTCCGAAGGCCTCGCGTTCCTTGACGTACCGGGTGGTGATCTCCAGGAGGTGTTCGGCCGCGGCGATCCCGGCGACCGCTATGCCCATCCGCTCCTGGGCCAGGTTGGTCATGAGGTGGATGAACGCGCCGTCGAGCTCGCCGAGGAGGTTCTCCTTGGGGACGCGTACGTCGTTGAAGAACAGTTCGGCGGTGTCCTGGGACTTCTGCCCGATCTTGTCGAGGTTGCGGCCCCGCTCGAAGCCCTCGGCGCCGCGCTCGACGACGAGCAGCGAGAGCCCCTTCGCCCCGCCCTCCGGCGAGGTCTTGGCGACGACGATCACCAGGTCGGCGAGGATGCCGTTGGAGATGAAGGTCTTCGAGCCGTTGAGCAGCCAGTGGTCGCCCTTGTCCTCGGCGGACGTACGGATGCCCTGCAGGTCGGAGCCCGCGCCGGGTTCCGTCATGGCGATGGCGGTGATGGTCTCGCCACTGCAGAAGCCGGGCAGCCAGCGCCGCTTCTGCTCCTCGGTGGAGAGCCCGGTGAGGTAGGGGCCGATGATGTCGTTGTGGAGGCCGAGCGCGAGTCCGGAGACCCCGGCCCGGGTGAACTCCTCGGCGAGCACCGCGCTGTAGCGGAAGTCGTCGTTGCCGCCGCCCCCGTACTCCTCGGGGACGGCGAGGCCGAGCAGCCCTTGGCGGCCGGCCGCGAGCCAGGCCTCGCGCGAGACGATGCCGTCCGCCTCCCACTGCTCGTAGTAGGGGAGGACCTCCTTGGCCAGGAAGGTGCGGACGGTCTCGCGGAACGCGTCGTGCTCTTCGGTGAAGATCTGCCGCTGCACTTCAAGCCCCCTGGAGCCAGTTCTTGACGGTGGAGATCAGCCGCGCCGGCTCGGGGCCGACGGGGGTGACGTTGAGCATGGTGACGCCGGCCTCGCGGAAGGCCTCGATGCGGTCGCGTACGTATCCCTCAGGGCCGCAGAGCGTCATGAGCTCGCAGAACTCGTCCGGGACGGCGGCCTCGGCCTCCCTCTTCCTCCCGGAGAGGTAGAGCTCCTGGATGGTGGCGGCCTCCTTCCCGTAGCCGTAGGCGACGGCGAGGTCGTTGTAGAAGTTCTTGCCGGGCGCGCCCATGCCGCCGACGTACAGCGCGATCTGCGGACGGGCGAGGTCCCGGGCTGCCGCGGCGTCGTCGCCGATGGCCAGCAGGCCGCCCGCGACGGTCTGCAGGGGGCCGAGTGCCGGGTCGCGCTTCGCCGTGCCCTCCGCGAGTGCGGTGCCCCAGACCTGCTGGGCCTTCTCCGGGATGTAGAGGGTGGGGAGCCAGCCGTCGGCGATCTCGGCGGTGAGCGCCACGTTGGCGGGGCCGAGGGAGGCGACGTAGAGGGGGATGGTGTCGCGCACCGGCCGGGTGAGGATCTTCAGCGGCTTGCCGAGCTTGCCGCCCTTCTCCTTCGGCAGCGGCATGTCGGTGATGCCGTGGTGGTCGATGACCTCGCGGCGCCAGATCCGGCGGCAGAGCTCGACGGTCTCGCGGGTCCGGCCGAGCGGCCTGTCGTACGGCTTGCCGTGCCAGCCCTCCACGACCTGCGGGCCCGAGGCGCCGAGGCCGAGCAGGGCGCGGCCGCCGGACACGGCGTCGAGCCCGGCGCCGGTCTGGGCGATGAGGGCGGGGGTGCGGGAGTAGACGTTGAGGATCGCCGCGCCGATCTTCAGGCGTTCGGTGCGGGCGGCGAGGTAGCCCATGAGGGTGGGCGAGTCGAAGCCGTACGCCTCGGCGACCCAGACGGCGTCGAGGCCGGCGGACTCGAGTTCCGCGACCCGGTCGCAGGCGGCGCGCGGGTCGCCCGCGTAGTCGAGCGGCAGGGAGAGTTCCATCAGCCGGTCGTTTCCTTCCCGGTGGTCAGCAGGCCCGGCAGGCCCCATTCCTCGGCGACGGCCTCGGTGTCAGCTCCGGGCAGCGCGGGTCCGCTGCGTACCGAGACGGGCGTCGCCGAGAAGCGGGGCGCGGGGGCGGGCTGGGTGAGGCCGCCGTGCTCCACGTAGGTGGAACGGGCGGCGAGATGGGGGTGGTCGGGTGCCTCACGCAGCGAGAGGACGGGAGCCACGCAGGCGTCCGACCCCTCGAAGACCTCGGTCCACTCGGCGCGCGTGCGGGTGGAGAACCGGTCGGCGACGAGGGCGCGCAGCTCGTCCCAGCGGCCGAGGTCGTTGCGGTCGGGGGCCTTTTCCCCCAGTCCGAGGAGTCGGGTGAACTCCTCGTAGAAGCGCGGCTCCAGGGCCCCGACCGCCATGTACTCGCCGTCGGAGGTCGCGTAGGAGCCGTAGAAGGGGCAGCCGCCGTCCAGGATGTTGGAGCCGCGCCGGTCCTGCCAGCTGCCGGCCGCCAGCATGCCGTGGATCATCGTGGCGAGGTGGGCGGCGCCGTCGACGATGGCCGCGTCGACGACCTGTCCGGTGCCGTCGGGCGTACGGGCGTGCTGGAGGGCGGCGAGCACACCGACGACGAGGTAGAGCGAGCCGCCCGCGTAGTCGCCGACCAGGTTGGCGGGCACCGTGGGCGGTTCACCGGATCTGCCGATCATGGACAGGGTTCCGGTGAGGGCGATGTAGCCGATGTCGTGCCCTGCCCGTTCGGCCAGCGGGCCGTCCTGGCCCCAGCCGGTCATCCGTCCGTAGACGAGTCGCGGATTGCGCTCCAGGCAGGCGTCGGGCCCCACGCCGAGGCGCTCGGCGACGCCCGGGCGGTAGCCCTCGATCAGGACGTCGGCACGCTCGACGAGGTCGAGGACCTGCCCGGCTCCGCCCTCGGCCTTCAGATCGACGAGGACCGACCGCTTGTTGCGGTTGGTGAGGTCGAAGGCGGGTTCGACACCGATCACCGAGCCACCCGGCCGGTCGACGCGCACCACGTCGGCGCCGAGGTCGGCGAGGAGCATCGCGGCGAACGGACCCGGGCCGATGCCCGCCAGTTCGACGACGCGCACTCCGGTCAGCGGGCCCTGGGGTCCACGTCCTGTCGTTGCCATCAAGCCCCCAGCGTGTGACACAACTGATGTAACATCGATGATGCTAAGAACGGACCGCGCTCCGCACAACCCTTTTGGCCGAGCAAGCGCTTAGTCTTTCCTTCGGATCCTCTCGCATCGAAGCCCGCCCGGCCGCGCGGCACCCCGAACGCCTCGGCTACCCTCTGCCTGCTACATCGGCGCCGGCGCAGGCGGAGGCACTCATGAACAGGCAGAACGGGGCAGAACGCCCCTATGACGTCGTCCTTTTCGGAGCCACCGGCTTCGTGGGGGCGCTCACGGCGGAATATCTCGCGGCGCACGCGCCGGACGGCTGCCGCTGGGCTCTGGCGGGCCGCAGCCGCGGCAAGCTGGAACAGCTGCGCGAGCGCCTCGCCGGAAGCCACCCGCGCTGCGCGGACCTGCCTCTGCTGACGGCCGACGCGGACGACGCCGATTCCCTGCGCGAACTCGCCGAGTCCACGCACGTCGTGGCGTCGACGGTCGGACCGTACGTCTGGTACGGAGAGAAGCTGGTCGCCGCCTGCGCGGAGGCCGGGACCGACTACACCGACCTCACGGGAGAGGCGGAGTTCGTCGACCGGATGTACCTGGAGCACGACGGCCGGGCCCGTGAGACGGGGGCGCGCCTCGTGCACGCCTGCGGCTTCGACTCCGTACCGCACGACCTCGGTGTCTACTTCACCGTCCAGCAGCTCCCCGAGGACGTGCCGCTGACGATCGACGGCTTCGTCCGCACCAACGCGGTCTTCTCCGGCGGTACGTTCGCCTCGGCGCTCACCGCGATGGGCCGTGGCCCTCAGATGGCCCGGGCGGCACGGGAACGGCGCCTGCACGAGCCGCGCCTCGTCGGCCGCAGGGCCCGTGCCCCGCAGGGAGCACCGCACTTCAGCCCGGCGACCGGAACCTGGGCGCTGCCGCTGCCGACCCTGGACCCCCGGATCGTGGAGCGGTCCGCGCGCGGGCTGGAACGCTACGGCCCCGACTTCCGCTACCGGCACTTCGCCTCGGTGAGGCACCTGCCGGTGGCCATCGGCGGCACGGCAGCGACGGTCCTGCTGGCGGGGGCCGCCCAGATACCCGCCGCGCGGAGCTGGCTGTCCTCCCGGGTCGAGCCGGGCACCGGCCCGGACGAGCGGCGCAGGAAGAGCAGCTGGTTCACGGTCCGCTTCGTCGGGGAGGGCGGCGGCCGGCGGGTCCTCACCGAGGTCTCGGGCGGCGACCCCGGCTACGACGAGACGGCGAAGATGCTGGCCGAGGCGGCTCTGTCGCTCGCCCTCGACGACCTGCCGGCGACCGCCGGCCAGGTCACGACGGCCGTGGCGATGGGCGACGCGCTGCTGGAGCGGCTCCGGGCGGCCGGTCTGCGCTTCCGGGTCGCGTCGGTGCGCTGAGCCCCGGACGGCGCGCGCACCCGGTGGGTCAGAGCATCCAGGAGGCCAGCGTGACGACCATGGACACGGTCCAGCCGGCGCCCGCGAGGACGCCGAGGGTCATGCCCACGGCGACGCCCCGCTGGGAGAGACGTACGGTTCCGGTGCTCATCTGAGGTGCATGGTGGTCGATCATGTGTACCAGCCTGCCCCTGATGTTCGACAAACAACATCCGTATGTGTACTCAGTCGGCAACAGATCCCGGGGCAGGCGGTCCCGGTGGGTCGCCGGGCAGGCGGTCCCGGTCAGCCGATCGCTTCCTTCAGAGCGGACCGGCAGAGGGCGTCGGCCCTGCGTGTGGTCTCCGGCTGGCGGAAGTCACGGGCCAGCGCGAGCGTATGGGCGCAGGCGTTGTCCAGGCCGGTGCGGTGGCCGACGGAGACGAAGACGGGTTTGGTGTCGTCCTGCGTGCGCAGGGCCCGGCCGACTTCCTCGTCCCCGTCCATGAGCGGGGTGAAGTCACCGCGCCGCGGCCCGGGTTCTTCGTAACGGAAGGTGAAGGGGTTCTTCGCCACGCCGATGACCGGCAGACCGGTGAGGACACCGAGGTGGCTGGCGAGCCCGAACCTACGCGGGTGGGCCAGGCCGTAGCCGTCGCAGACGACGAGGCCCGGGTCCTCCGGCAGCCTCTCCAGCGCCTCCAGGACGGCCGGGATCTCCCGGAAGGCGAGGAGCCCGGGGACGTACGGAAACGTCACCCGGCCCTCGGCGGTGGACCGGGCGATCACCTCCAGGGTGGCCGCGTCCAGGACGACGGCCGCCGCGACGACGAGGTCGCGCTCGTCGTCGTAGGCGACATCGACACCGGTGACCCTGCCGGCACCGGGCGGTGGCCCCGGCTCGTCCAGGACCACGCGTGTGCGCAACGCGTCCTGGACGGCCCGGGCTTCGGCCTCGTCGGCGGGCATCCGAAAAGTCGTCATGGCGGGTCAGTCTAGGCAGCCGGTAGCGTGGCGATCATGTTCGTACTCGAGTTGACCTACACCGCGCCGGTCGAGCGCGTCGACGCCCTCATGACGGAGCACGTGGCCTGGCTGGACGCGCAGTACGCGGCCGGGGTGTTCATCGCCTCGGGGCGCAAGAACCCGCGCGACGGCGGTGTGATCCTGGCGGTGGGTGACGACCGTGCCGAGATCGAGGGGATCGCGGCCTCCGACCCCTTCGCGGCGCACGAGGTGTGCGCCTACCGGATCACGGAGTTCATCGCCACGAAGACCTCGGACGCGCTCGCACCGTACCGGCAGCAGCTGCCCGGCTGAACTGCCGCGGTAGGTCAGGCGATCCGCGCGCAGATGTCGGTCGTCGAGCCGTGGGCCATGGTCACGGTCTTGTGGCCGGAGGCGCTGATGAGCAGGGTGTACACGCCGTCGACGATGTACATGCCCCGGTCGAGGTTGCCCTCGCCCACGCCGACCAGGACGGGACCGGCCACCGACCAGAACTGGGAGCCGTCGGAGCGGAGGTCGACGATCGCCGAGCCGCTCGCGTCCGCGTCGTGGAAGGCCCCCGTCTCCTGGTTGGTGACCCGGACGACGAGGTCTCCCTTGTACGCCACCCGCTTCGGGGTTCCGTCCGGGTGCCGGTCCAGGACGCGCTGGACGACCTCGTCCACGACGGGTTCGCCATGGATGGCGAAGTCGCACCGCACGCCCGCCGCGACGTCCCAGGGCGCGGACGGCGCGGGCTCCCAGCCGGGGCCGGAGCGGCCGGCGGCCGTGGCGTGGACGGGCGTCGCGCCCAGAACGGTGGCTGCGGCGACTGCCGTCAGGAACTGCGCTGTTCGTCGCACGGGGGCTCCTCGATGAAGTGGGTCGCTGTCTCGGCCACAGCGTGTCTCCTGCTTCTGACCACTTGCTGACCACGTGCGGCCGCGGCCGTTCACCTCCGCGTCCCGCCCGGATATGCTCTGCGGCGCCATGGAGTTCCAACTGCTGGGTCCGTTCGAGGCCCGACACGACGGCGCGCGGGTCCTGGTCTCCGGCCGCCGTCAGGAGCGCTGTCTGCTGTCGATCCTGCTGCTCGACGCGGGGCGGGTCGTGGCCACCGAGCGCCTCGCCGAACTGCTGTGGGACGGTGACGCCTCCGCGACCGCCCGGAGGACCCTCCACACCTATATCGGCAGGCTCCGCGCGCGACTGCGGCCGCACGGGCTGCACATCGACACCCGGAACGGCGGCTACGTCCTCGACCCGGGCGGCCACACCATCGACGCCAGGGAGTTCGTCGCCCTGTGCGGCCGCGCACGGGCCGACGGGGACGCGGTGCGGCGGGTGCGTCTCTACGACGAGGCCCTCGCCCTCTGGCGCGGGCCGCTGCTCGCCGGCGTGGCCGACGAGGCGCTGAGCGACCGGCTCTGCGGCCACCTGACCGAGCTGAGGCTCTCCGCGCTGGAGGAGAGGGCGGAGGACCTGCTGGAACTCGGCGAGCACGCCGAGGTGGTCGCCGGCCTGGCGCCGACGATCCCCCTCCACCCGGAGAGGGAGCGGCTGGTCGCCGCGCACATGACCGCGCTGCACCGCAGCGGCCGGCAGGCCGAGGCCCTCGATCTCTACCGGCTCACCAGGCAGGCGCTCGTGAGCCGTCTCGGCGTCGAACCGGGTGCCGCACTGCGGACCCTGCACGAGCGCATGCTGCGCGGTGATCCCCGGCTCGACCGGCCGCCCGGGCCCGTGTACGCGGTGCGCGTGGGCGGGGAGTGGCTGCCCTGGAGCACCAGCGGGCACCCCGCCCTCGAGTTCTGCAACACCTGGGCCGGCTGGGGCGGTCCTCCGTCGCCGGGATCCGAATGGCTGCGCGCGTACTCCACGCTGGCCGTCTGGGCGGGCCATCTGGACCTCGCGGAGGACCGGCTGGTGTCGGGCCTGCTCAAGCAGGCGAGCCGGCAGCCGAAGGACGCGACGGCCGCCCTGGAGGAGGCCCGGGAGTTCCGTACACGGCTCTACGCCGCTCTGACCGACCCCGACGACGTACCGGCGTTCAGGGCGGTGGCCGCTGCGGCGGAGGACGCGGCGAAGGTCTCCGCCTTCGTCCGGGGCGAGGACGGACTGGGCCGTTGGCGGCTGCCCCCGTCCGCCGGTCTGCGACTGCCGCTCCTCGGCGTGGCCCGCAGTGCGGCCGATCTGCTGGCCGATCCGGCCCGGTTCATGATCCGGGTCTGCCCGGGGGCCGGCTGCGGCTGGGTCTTCCCCGACGAGAGCGGCAGGCGCCGGTGGTGCAGCCTCGGCACCTGCGGCAAGCCGCACTGACCGGCGCGGCCGCGCCGCTACCGCAGCCGCGCGGCCCTGCCCTTCTCGCCCGCGGCCCAGCAGCCGCCGTCCGGGGCGCAGTCGACCGTGTCGTACGAGCCGGTGTCCACGGTCCGCCAGGTGCGCCCGCCGTCCCGGGTGACATCGGTGCCGGTCGGCCCCACGGCGAGCGCCGAGCTCCGGCTGCGGGGCAGCCAGGCGACGCCGGACCGGTAGGCGGGCGGCGGGGTGGCGGCGTTACGCCAGCTCCGGCCGCCGTCCCCGGTGACGGACGCGGCGTCCGGCGACGCCTCCCCCGCCCGGTAGTCGCCGCCCACCGCGATGCCGTGCGTACGGTCCCGGAAGGCGAGGCCGAACACCCCGCGCGCCGGGTCCCCCGCCGGGATCCGCGCCCCGGCTTCCTTCCAGGTCAGGCCGCGGTCGGCGGAGTGCAGCACCCGGGCGTCCGCCGCACCGCCGGTGGCGAGCCAGACGTCCCTGCCGCCCGAGCTGACGAGGCACTGGCCGCTCGCCGCGAAACCGGCCTCGCCGGGCTGCGCCGCGGGCATCCCGGCGTCGGGCAGCACCCGCCAGCTGCGCCCGCCGTCCGAGGTCGACAGGATGCGGAACTTCCCGTCCACCGGGTCGCTCATGGCGAGCCCGTGCCGGCTGTCGAAGAAGGTCAGGCAGTCGTAGAAGGCGCGGGCGTCGGTGTTACGGAAGGACTCGGTCCAGGTCGCGCCCCCGTCCTCCGTACGGAAGACCCGGGACGCCTCGCCCTCGCCGATGGCCAGCGCCACCGCCCGCCGCCGGTCGAAGGCCTCGATGTCCCGGAACTCCAGCCCGGCGGCGCCGGCCGGCGACACATCACGCCAGTGGCGTCCTCCGTCCGTGGTGCGCAGCACCGTGCCCCCGGACCCCGCGACCCAGGCGGCGTCCCGGCCGACGGCGGCGAGGCCGCGGAAGCGCGCGTCGGTTCCCGTGGCGGTGGGCACCCATTCCGGCTCGCGGTCCCGGTGCCCACCGGCCGTGGCCTGCGCCGACGGTGCCGCCAGCACGGCTGCCACCGCCACCCCGCAGAGCACCGGTGCGATCAGCCGTCTCGTCTTCCCCATGGCCCTCATGGCGCTGGAAGCTAACCCACCGGTGGACGGGCGTCCAGGGTGCGCCGCGCGAAACGGGGCAGTTGATCAGGGGGAGACGGGCGCGGTGACGCAGCTCACGCCGTCCGCCGGTGCACGGATGGAGGAGTTCCGTCGTCTACTCCAATGCCGGGAACCGTTCGTCCGAGGCGAGAGGGAGCAGGTCTTGTCCAGCGTTATCGAGCAGTCCGTGCAGGCCCGTATGGTCGCGTCCGCGCCGCGTATGGAGACTCTGCCCGCCACTCTGCACTACGACCGCAAGGACCCCTTCGCCGTCCGCATGGCGTTCCCGGCACCGGCGACGCTCGAAGGCACCGAGGTGTCCTGGGAGTTCTCCCGTGAGCTGCTCGCCACCGGCATGGACGCGCCGGCCGGCGTCGGTGACGTGCGGGTCCGTCCCTTCGGGTACGACCGTACGGTGCTGGAGTTCCACGCCGTCGAGGGCATCGCGATGGTGCATGTGCGGACCTCCGAACTGCGCCGCTTCCTGAAGCGGGCGCAGGAGCTGGTCCCGGTCGGGGACGAGTACCGCTTCATGGACCTGGACGGCGATCTGACCGATCTGCTGGGCGGGGCGTCCTGAGGCGGACCCGGGTCTCCCGAACCGCGGCCGGAAATCGGTTGCGTGGGCGCCCGGACGGCTCGTAGCGTCCTGGGTGTCCCTGTTGTCGTCGGATCGGAGAAGGACGTTGCTCCACATCTGAGGTGTCCGCACACCGCACCGCGTGCCCGATGCACGCGTGCCCCTGCGTGACCCCAGTGTCCGAGCCGTTCTCCGTGATTCCTCGACGCAGCCGGGAGACCCTTGTGCCTGCATCCACCACGCATATCCACTGCTCCTCCCTCTCGTTCGCCTGGCCCGACGGGAGCGAGGTCTTCGACGACTTCCACCTCGCGGTGGGCCCCGGCCGGACCGGTCTGATCGGTCTCAACGGCTGCGGGAAGTCCACCCTGCTGCGCCTGATGGCCGGTGAGCTCACGCCGACGGCGGGACGCGTCCGCGCGGCCGGTGACATCGGCTACCTCCCCCAGGACCTCGTCCTGGACACCGCGTTGCGGGTGGACGAGGTCCTGGGCGTCGCCACGGCGCGCGCGGCGCTCCACGCCATCGAGGCGGGCGACACCCGTGAGGAGCACTTCGCCGCGGTCGGGGACGACTGGGACGTCGAGGAGCGCGCCGGGGCCGTACTGGGCCAGCTCGGCCTGTCCGCGATCGGACTCGACCGGACCGTCGGCGAGCTGTCCGGCGGTGAGTGCGTCCTGCTGCGCCTGGCGGCGCTCCTGCTGGCACGCCCTTCCGTCCTGTTGCTTGACGAGCCGACCAACAACCTCGACGTGTACGCGCGCGGGCGGCTGTACGACGCCGTGGACGCCTGGACGGGAGTGCTGGTCGTGGTCAGTCACGACCGGGAACTGCTGGAGCGGGTGGACCGGATCGCGGATCTCCGCGACGGCGCGGTCACCTGGTACGGCGGCAGCCTGTCGGCGTACGAGCAGGCGCTGGCCGTGGAACAGGAGGCGGCCGAGCGGATGGTGCGGGTCGCCGAGGCCGACGTACGCCGCCAGAAGCGCGAACTCTCCGACGCCCACGTCAAGCTGGCCCGTCGCAAGCGGTACGGGCAGAAGATGTGGGACACCAAACGCGAGCCGAAGGCCGTGATGGGCCAGCGCAAACAGACCGCCCAGGAGTCGGCCGGCAAGCACCGCGTCATGCACACCGAACGGCTGGCGGAGGCGGAGGGGCGGCTCGACGAGGCGGTCGAGGCGGTACGGGACGACGAGGCGATCCGGATCGAGCTGCCGCAGACCCAGGTGCATCCGGGCGGCGGCGTACTGATGCTCCGTGACCTCGAACTGGCCCACGGGGTGCGGGTGCCCGGCGAGTGGGATCTGCGCGGGCCGGAGCGGATCGCGCTCGTCGGCCGTAACGGCGCGGGGAAGACGACGCTGCTGCGCACGGTCGCGGGCGAGCTGGACCCGGTGTCGGGCGAGGCGGCCGCGCAGGTGCCGGTCGGCTTCCTGCCGCAGCGCCTCGACGTCCTCGACGACACGCTGTCCCTGGTGGCGAACGTGGCACGCGTCGCGCCCGGCACCACGGACAACGGCATCCGGGCGAGGCTGGCACACTTCCTCTTCAAGGGTGCGCGTGCGGACCGCCCGGCCGGGACGCTCTCGGGCGGCGAGCGCCTGCGGGCCACGCTGGCGGCGCTGCTGCTCACCGAGCCGGCCCCCCGGCTGCTGATGCTGGACGAGCCGACGAACAGCCTCGATCTGTCCGGCGTGCACCGTCTGACGTCGGCGCTGGCGGCGTACCGGGGGGCGCTGATCGTGGCGAGCCACGACGTTCCGTTCCTGGAGTCGCTGGGGATCACCCGGTGGCTGCTGCTGGACGCGGACGGACTCCGGGACATCGACCCCGGAACGCTGCCGGGAATCGGGGGCGAAGACAGCTGACTTGCCCCCTCCTGTACGCCTATGACCTGCACGGATGACAGTGAGTGAGCGACCGCCGCGAGGACCGGGCTTGGCCCCGGCCTTACTGCCGCCTTAACCTACGGTCACGTAACCTACGAAGCCGTAGGTAATCCTCCCGTCCCCAGGAGCCCCCGTGACGATCACCTCTCCCCACACAGGCAGTTCGAAGGCGTGGACAGACGCCCAGCTGCTCTACGCGCTGGAAGAGGTGGTGGAGAAGGAACTCAACCGCCATCTCAAGGTCGCCAAGGACTGGATGCCCCACGAGTACGTGCCGTTCTCCGACGGCCGTAACTTCCCCGGCTTCTTCGAGGACGGGCAGGAGTGGGAGACCGGCCAGTCCAAGGTCACCGACATCGGACGCATCGCCCTCGTCGTGAACCTGCTGACCGAGGACAACCTCCCCAGCTACCACCACGAGATCGCTTCCCTCTTCGGCCGTGACGGCGCCTGGGGCACCTGGGTGCACCGCTGGACCGCGGAGGAGGGCCGGCACGGCATCGTGATGCGCGACTACCTCCTCACCTCGCGCGCCGTGGACCCGGACAAGCTGGAGCAGTTCCGGATGGCGCACATGGCGGAGGGCTTCGAGTCCGACAACCGCCACTCCATGCTGCACTCCGTGGCGTACGTCGCCTTCCAGGAGCTCGCGACCCGCGTCTCGCACCGCAACACCGGCCACCAGTCGGGCGACCCCGTCTGCGACCGGATGCTGGCCCGGATCGCGACCGACGAGAACCTGCACATGGTCTTCTACCGCAACCTGCTGGGCGCGGCCTTCGAACTCGCCCCGGACCTCACGATGCAGTCCGTGCGCGACGTCGTCGTCAACTTCCGGATGCCCGGACACGGCATGCCCGGCTTCGAGCGGGCCGCCGCGCAGATGGCGATCGGCGAGATCTACAACATGCGCATCCACCACGACGACGTGATCCAGCCCGTCCTTCGGTACCTGAAGGTCCTCGACATCGACGGGCTCGGCCCGGAGGGCCTCAAGGCACAGGAGGAGCTCGGGCTGTACATGAACGGCCTGGACAGCGAGGCGTCGAAGTTCGACGAGAAGCTGGCGGCCCGCAAGGCCCGCGTGGCGGCCCGGGCCGCACAGGGCTGATCCTTCCGGAGTTCCGCCCGGCCGGGCTCGGGATCCGCTCCCCGACCTGCCGGACAGTGGCGGCGCACGCCTCGCGTGCACCGCCACTCCGCGTTTCAGGACGCTCAAGAGGTTCATGACGCTCAAGAGGTTCAAGACGTTCACGATATGGAGGGGCTGCCCCCACAGCTTCACAGAACGTACTCTGTGCCGGTGAAACCTGTGACGCGTGTTGTTCTTTTCGGTGCACCGATCGCCATTGTCGTTTCGATCCTGTTCAGCGGTGGCGACTCGGAGCCGCCCACGGTCGTCCAGCAGACGGCTGGATCCAAGGAGAGCGACACGGCGCCGGCGGCCGAGCAGGCCGACGAGCACGCCGAGGAGATCGACGCGCTGCCGCCCGGCCTCGCCGCTCCCGCGATGAAGGAGACCGCTTCCCGGCTGGTGTCCAGCGCGGAGGCGTCCACCCTGGACTGGCGCAGCCAGTACGGGGCGATCGAGGACGTCGGCGACGGCACCGGCTACACCGCCGGCATAGTCGGCTTCTGCTCCGGCACGAACGACATGCTGCAGCTGGTCGAGGCCTACACCGAGAAGCACCCGGACAATCCGCTCGCCCCGTTCCTCCCCGCCCTGCGCGAGGTGGACGGCACCGATTCGCACAAGGGCCTGGACCCCGGCTTCACCGATGCCTGGCGTCAGGCGGCGGAGGACCCCGGGTTCCGCAAGGCCCAGGACGCCACGCGCGACAGGCTGTACTTCGAGCCCGCGGTCCGGCTGGCGAAGATGGACGGCCTCGGCACCCTGGGCCAGTTCATCTACTACGACGCGATGGTCCTGCACGGCCCCGGCATCGAGGCGGACGGCTTCTACGGCATCCGCGACGCCGCGCTGGCATCGGCGGACACGGCCTCGGAGGGCGGCGACGAGACGGCGTACCTCGACGCCTTCCTCGACGAGAGCCGGTCGGCGATCAAGAACCGGAAGGTCCAGCGCGACACGACCCGGATCGACACGGCACAGCGGGTGTTCCTGCGCGAGGGCAACCTCGGGCTGAAGAAGCCGCTGGTGTGGAAGGTGTACGGCGAGACCTTCCGGCTCACGTGACGGGAAGGGCCCCGCACGTCGCGGTGTCCCGCCGACATGAAGGGCC
Organism: Streptomyces sp. NPDC102451; assembly: GCF_044765485.1. Taxonomy (NCBI): domain Bacteria; kingdom Bacillati; phylum Actinomycetota; class Actinomycetes; order Kitasatosporales; family Streptomycetaceae; genus Streptomyces; species Streptomyces sp. NPDC102451. The sequence continues at coordinate 54,197 of NZ_JBIWKD010000021.1, forward strand.
TCGCAGGTCGCGGGATTCAGCCGCGTTCGGACCGGCCTCTGCGCACCCGCTCCCGCTCCTTCTCGGAGAGCCCGCCCCAGACACCGAAGCGCTCGTCATGGGCGAGTGCGTACTCCAGGCAGGCCACGCGGCCCTCACAGGCGTTGCACAGCTGCTTGGCCTCACGGGTGGAGCTTCCCGGCGCCGGAAAGAAGAACTCGGGCCCGGCCTGTGCGCACAGGGCGGTCTCCTGCCAGGTGAGCTCGTCGGTCATGGTGTTGATCGGCATGCGGCCCAGCGTGCCAGGCCGCGATAAACAAGTGATCAACGAAAGTTCAACGCCCGGGCGGGACGGCGTCCGGCTCTCCCCGGCCGGCCCGGTCCCCGCTACATCGGAGCGGGCTTGATCACCGCGAACGCCGCGCCCGCGGGATCGGTGAAGGTGGCGATCCGTCCGACCTCCGGGACGTCCGTGGCGGGCATGGTGACCCGCCCGCCCAGCCGTTCCGTGGCGGCGACCGTCGCGTCGGTGTCGTCCACCGCGAAGTACGGCAGCCAGTGGGGCCCCGCCGCGGCCTGGCCAGGCACCGAGTCGACGGGCACGATGCCCCCGAAGGAGGAGTCGACGCCCTCGCCGTCGGCGGGCTGGATCATCGTGTAGGTGCCGCTGGGGTACGACATCTCGTCGGTCCGCCATCCGAAGACGGTGTGGAAGAACGCCGCCGCCGCGGGCACGTCCGGGGTGTACAGCTCGGACCAGATCAGCGCGCCCGGTTCCATGATCATGCCGAGGCCGGTGTTCGCCCTGGGCTGCCAGACGCCGAAGTACGCTCCGGTGTTGTCCGTGAAGCCGCCCATGCGCCCGTAGTCGAGCACGTCCATCGGAGGGAACGCGGCGGTGCCCCCGGCCTGCTCGACCGTCCGTGCGGTGGCGTCGGCGTCGGGGGTCTGGAAGTAGACCGACCAGGCGGGCTTGCCCTGCTCCTCCGGCACGGTCATGACACCGGCGACGGTCTTCTCCCGCAGTTGGTACATCCCGTACCCACCGGTCTCGGGGCCACCGGGCACCAGCTCCCAGCCGAAGAGGCCGCGGTAGAAGGTGGTGGCTGCATCGATGTCGGGCGTGCCGAGGTCGATCCAGTTGGGGGCGCCGGTGACGAAGGACGGGTCGAGCATGGTGTGCTCCTCGGGCGGATTCCGTGTCCCGCGTGTTCGTGCACGCCGGACATCCCTCACCCTCCGAGTCTTGCACCGGGGTCCGACAACCGCAGCCCGGCCCGCCGGCCGGGCCGCGGTTGTCGGAAAGCCCGGCCGGCGGGGGCTCAGCGCCTGACACCGAGCGCGGGAAGCACCGTTTCCGCGACCCGGTAGGCCTCCTCCAGCAGCGGGTTCCCGGACAGGATGAAGGTGTCGACACCCAGGTCCTCGAACTCCTTGAGACGCTCCACGACCTGGGCCGTCGAGCCGACGACCGCCGTGCCGGGGCCCGGCCGGAACAGGCTCATGCCCGGCCACATGTTGGGGTGCGTCTCCAGTTCCCGCGCACGGGCCGGGACGCGTCCGCCGTGCTGCCGGAACTGACGCTGCCAGCCGACGCCCTCCTCACCGGCCCGGTCCCCGAGCATGCGGGCGTACGTCGCCTCGCTGGTGACGTCCAGCAGGCGGTCGGCCGCGGCCCAGGCCTGGTCCTCCGTGTCGCGCACGATGAGGTGGAGCCGCAGCCCGATGCGCAGGGTGCGGCCGTGGGCGCGGGCCCGCGCCCGGACCTTCTCCAGCTTCTCCTTCAGCAGGTGCGGGGGTTCGCCCCAGGTGAGGAAGACGTCGACGTGTTCGGCCGCCATCTCGATCCCCGGGTCGGACGAGCCGCCGAACCACAGCGGGATGTGCGGGGCCTGCACCGGCTTCAGGTCGCGGAACGAGGCACCCGCGTTCTTCAGGTCGTAGAAGCGGCCCTTGTGGTCGAACACCTCGCCCGCGGTCAGCCGCTTCACGATCGACCAGTACTCGGCGCTGAGCGCGTACCGTTCGTCGTGCTCCACGTGGAGTCCGTACTCCTGGAGCGACTTCGTGGAGCCGTTGACCACGTTGAAGCGCAACCGGCCCCCGAAGAGCTGGTCGAAGCTGAGCGCCATCTTGGCCAGCAGGGTCGGTGAGATGAGCCCGGGGTGGACGGCGAGCAGCGGTTTGAACCGGGTGCTGGTGGACGCGGCGAGGGCGCTGCCCAGGGGCCAGACGTCGTACAGGTCGGTGGCGAGCAGGGCACCGCTGTACCCGAGCTGTTCGACGGTTCCGGCGAGCCGGCTGAGATAGCCGAGGTCGGCGGTGCGCCGCCCCTCGGGTTCCCAGGGGTAGGCGCCTTCGCGCGGGATGATGTACCAGAGGACTTCGACCGCCACGGTGTTCAGGCCGCCTTCGGCTCGGCGGAGCCGGTGACACGCGCCCGGGCGGTGGCGACCTCGACGGGCCGGTCGATGAAGCCGGTGCGGTGGAAGATGTCGGCGGCCTCCTGCTGTTCGGCGAGGAACGCGTCGCTCACGGCCTCGATCCTCCACGGCAGGGCGCGCAGCGCGGTCTCCCAGTCGTCGGCGCTCCCGCCCAGGTCTGCGGCGGCTATCTCGGCGGCGGCGCGGGGGTTGGCCGCCGCCCAGTCGTCGGCGCGCCGAAGAGCCCGGGTGAGCGCCTCGACGACCTCGGGGCGCTCCTCGGCGAAGTCGCGCCGGGTGAAGAAGACGGAGCGGTCCGAGATCACGTCCCCGGTGGCGACGAGCGTGCGCAGCCCGCCGGTCCGTCGGGCGGCGGCGAGCTCGGGCCCCTGGGCGACCCAGGCCCCGATCTCCCCGGCGCGCAGCAGCCGCTCGCTGCCGCCGTTGCTGCGGACGGCGGTGATGTCGTCGGCGTACGAGAGCCCGGCGTCGTCCAGGGCCTTGGCGATCAGGTGGGTCTGCCAGGACCCGATCGCGAGGTGGACGGTGCTCCCCTTGAGGTCCGCGACCGTGCGGACGGGGCTGTCCTCGGGCACCAGGAGCGCGCCGTGGTCCGGGCGCGGGGCGGAGACTGCGGTGTAGACGAGGTCGTGCCCCGCCGCCTGCGCGGTGACCGGCGGGGTCGAGCCGGTGCCGCCGAAGTCGATGACGCCCTGGGTGAGCAGCTCGCCGGTGCGGACCCCGTTGGTGTACGGGAAGAAGGCGACCGTCTCGTCGAGCGCGGCCAGTTCCTCCTGGGCGAAGCCCAGACGGGAGAGGTGGTACAGGTGGTAGAGGGAGGGGTTGCTGCTGTGGACCCCGATGGTGACGGTCATTCAGATCACTCCGGCTTCGGAAGGTGTGGGAGAGGGTGAGAGCTGGGAGGCGGGCCGCGGTCCGGGGCCCGTGTCGACCCCGAGGTCGTCGAGCAGCCGGCGGCGCAGTGCGGCGAACGCCGGGTCGCCGGGGTCGCGGGGCCTGTCGACGTCGACGTACTCGTCGGTGACGAGCTTCCCGTCGCGCAGGACGGCGACGCGGTCCGCGAGCCGTACGGCCTCGTCGACGTCGTGGGTGACCAGCAGGACCGCGGGGCGGTGCTTGCGGCACAGCTCCCCCACCAGGTCCTGCATCTTCAGCCGGGTCAGGGCGTCCAGCGCGGCGAACGGCTCGTCCAGCAGCAGGAGTTCGGGCTCCCGCACCAGTGCGCGGGCGAGCGCCACCCGCTGCGCCTCGCCACCGGAGAGGGTGCCGGGCCAGGCTCCCGCGTGCCGTTCGAGACCGACCTCCGCCAGGGCCCGCAGCCCGTGCGGCGCACGGCTGCGGGGAAGGGCGACGGTCACATTGGCGAGGACCTTCTTGGACGGTACGAGGCGGGGCTCCTGGAAGACGATGGTGCGGGCCTCGGGGACCAGCACCTCTCCCCCGTCGGCACGGTCCAGCGCGCCCAGGATGCGGAGCAGGGTGGTCTTGCCGCTCCCGCTGGCGCCCAGCAGGGCGACGAACTCGCCCCGGGCGATGTCGAGTCGCAGGCCGTCGAGCACGGCCCGGGTGCCGAAGACCCGGCGCAGTCCGCGTACGCGTACCGCGGGACGTGCGGTGTCGGCGGTGGTCATCGGGTGCCTCCCCGTGAGGGCCGCCAGGGCATCAGGACGCGCTCCAGCAGCCGTACGACGATGTCGGCGGCCAGCCCGAGCAGGCCGTAGATCAGGATGCAGACGGCGAGGATGTCGGTCCGGGCGTAGCTCTGCGCCTGGGACATCAGGTAGCCGATGCCCTCGGTGGCGTTGATCTCCTCGGCTGCGATGAGGGCGATCACGCTGAGCGTCATGGACAGGCGCAGTCCGGCGAGCAGGGACGGCAGCGCTCCGGGGAGGACGACCTCCCGGACGACGGCGAGCCGGCCCATGCCGAAGCTGCGCATCGCCTCGACGAGCTTGGGGTCGGTGTTGCGCACGCCGCTCGATGTGGACACGTACATGGGGAAGGTGGTGGCGACGGCGATGAGCAGGATCTTGGCCGTCTCGTTGATCCCGAACCACACCATGAACAGCGGTACGAGGGCGAGGAAGGGGATGGTGCGCAGGGTCTGGAGCGAGGAGTCGAGGAGCTCGTCGCCGATCCTGGTGAACCCGGTGACGACGCCGAGGGTCAGCCCGGCGGCGAGGCCGATCAGCAGACCGATGCCGGAGCGGGTCAGCGAGGTGGTGAGCGCGTCGGGCAGCTGCCCGTTGCCCCACAGCTCGCCCACGGCCCGCAGCACCTCGGCGGGCGAGGCCAGCACGTCGGGGGTGAGCACCCCCGTGGCCGAGGCCACCCACCACAGGGCGAGCAGGGCGACCGGGCCCAGTGCGCGCACGGTCAGGGCGAAGGGGCGGCCGCGTGCCGTACGGAGCGCGGGGCGTGGGGTGACCAGGCCCTCGGCGGCGGCCGCCTCGGAGACCGCGCTCATGTCAGCTTCTCGACGTCGAGGAGGTGGGCGGCGATGTCCACCTTGCTCTTGGTGACCTTCTGTTCGGCGTAGAAGGCGGCGACGTCCTCGAAGCGGGCGATGTCCTCGGGGCCGATCGGGTCGACCGTGCCGCCCTGGGCGGTGAACCCGGTCTGCACCTCCTCGGCCTTGCCGGTGACGGCGGTGGGGCCGACGTCGGTGAAGACGTTCAGATAGGCGGCGGGGTCCTTCTTCTCCTTGGCGCTGGCCGCGTGGAGGTATCCGTAGAGCGCCTTGACGACCTCGGGGTGCTTCTCGGCGAAGCCGGTCCGTACGGCGTTCAGGCTGTAGTTGTCGGAGCCGATGGCCGCGCCGTCCGCGACGAAGTGCGCCTTGCCGCTGCCGATCTCGGCCACGGCGTAGGTGGCCCAGACGGCCCAGGCGTCGACCTTGCCCGCGTTGAAGACAGCGGCGGTCTGGTCGGGGCGCAGATAGACCCGCTGGACCTTGTCCGCCGGGATCCTGGCCTTGGCGAGCGCCTTCAGGAGCAGGTACTCGCCGGTGCCGCCCTGGTTGACGGCGACCTTCTTCCCCACGAGGTCGGCGACGGAGCCGATGCCGGAGCCGTCGCGGACGAGGATGCCCTCGCCCGCGGCGTCGGGGTCGACGGCGGTGAAGAACTTGAATCCGGGCCGCTGGGCGAGCGAGGTGATGCCGGAGGTGATGGAGCCGGTGGCGAAGTCGAGCTGGTCCGCGTTCATGGCCTGGGCGGCGGGCGCGAAGGGGCCGGCGCTGCCGGTCCACTCCACCTTGGCGCCCGCTTCGCCGAGCGCCTTGTCGAGGCTGCCGTCCTTCTTGCCGAGGGCGAGGACGCCGGAGTTGCCGGGGTCGGGGATGCGCACGGTGACGGTGTCCTCGGCGCCGGCCGCGCTGTCGGCCTCGGAGGTGCCGCAGGCGCTGAGGGCCACGAGCGCGGTGACCGCGAGGAGGGCGGGGGCGATCGTCGTACGGACTGATCGGTGCTGGTTCATACGGACAGCGGTCCTTCGGGTTCGCGGGCGGGCGAGGGGACGGGGTGGAGGCCTGCGCGGGCGGCGGCCCTGTTCAGCGGCTCGGGGTCGGCCCAGGCGGCTACGTCGACGGGCTCCGGGAGGAAGCCGTGGGCGCGCAGCGACGCCTCCTGTTCGGCGAGCAGGCCGAGGCGCTCGGGCGACAGGTCGGGGTGGAGGGTGAGGTGGGTGCCGGGGCGGTAGGCGCCGGCGACTCCGTCGGCACCCGCCCCGGTCTCGGCGCCGAGGATGCGGTCGACGTCGGCGGGGTGCCGGGTGGCCCAGTCGGCCGCCCTGAGCAGGACGGCGAGGAAGCGGTCGACGAGGCCGGGGTGGTCGTCCAGCAGCCGCTGGTGGACGGTGATGGGGCGGGGCGTGCCGTTGTTGACGCGGAACCGGCGGTCGGGCAGTTCGTCGAGCTCGACGGCGACCTCGGCCCCGGCCCGGCGGGCGGCCTCGACGGCGACCGCGCCCTTCACGTACACCGCGTCCACGTCACCGCGCCGCAACGCGGCGAGTTCGGCGGCCCACTGCCCGTCGTGCGCGTCGGCGGGTACGTCGACGAGGGCGGCGTCGTGCAGGGCGAGGCCGGCGCTGCCGAGCGCGCCCTCGAATCCGCGCAGCGCCATGGCCCGCCAGAAGTCGATGGCGATGGTGTGGGAGGGCACGGCGAGCCGCAGTCCGCGCAGGGCGTGGGCGCCCCTGATCCCGGATCCGGGTGCGACCAGCACGACCTGCCGTTCCTCGATCCAGGTGAGGCCGATGAGCCGGGTCGCCTCCCCTCGCGAACGGGCCCAGAGGGCGGGCACGTTGCCGCCCTCACGGAACAGGCCCGGCAGGGCGTGGGTGTAGTGGCTGGCACGGTCGGCGTCGGGAGCGGCGTCCTGGAGGGAGCGCACGGTGATGCCGTCGGGGGCGAACTCCTCGCTGAGCCAGTGCCGGTCGGCGGCGATGCCCGTCGCGGTGGGTACGGGACAGCGGGTGAACCAGAGTGTGCTGGGCAGCACGGCGGAACGCGTCATGGACTCTTCCCGGAGGGGTGGGCGAAGCAGGGATGGGCCCGCGCCCGGCGGCCGCGGGCCGCGGCGCATGGGGCACGCGGGCAGCGGGGCGGGAGCCGGGGGGCGGGGCAGGCCGCGTCAGCGGGGTGCGCGCGGCCCGGAGTGGTGCGGAGGTTCAGCGACAGACGGCGCTGGAGACGCGTGCCAGGTCGATGTGACGGCGCAGCGTGAGGGCGAGGGTGACCGGAGCGGAGCTGCCGGAGGGCGTGGCACCGAGGCCTGCCATGGCACTGCTCCTTTCCGTACGCCGGTGACGAGGACTGCACCTTGCCACGGGCTCACGCCCGCCCACAAGCTTTCTCCCACCATGTGGGACCCAGCATGAACAGCGTGTTGCACAGCAGGGTTTGGCGATCTATGAGCTCCCGTAATGTGGAGACCATGGAGGTGGACGGCACGTCCCACGAGCGGAGAGCGAGAGCGGCATGAGCGAGGCAGCGGCGGCGCGCACCCCGGGCGGCGCCCAGGCGGTCCAGCGCGCGCTGGACGTCCTGCACTGTTTCCATGACAACGGCCCCGACCTGAGCGCCTCCGACCTCGCCCGGCGCCTGGAGCTCTCCGCCTCCACGGCACACCGGCTGGCCCGCACCCTCCTGGGCTCGGGCTTCCTGGAGCAGGACGCGCGCACCGCGCGCTACCGGCTGGGCCCCGCGGTGACGGAGCTCGGCCGGCTCTCGTACCACCAGCGCGGGCTGCATCTGGCCGCGCCGGAGCTGACCGACCTGGCCGAGCGCACGGGTGCGACGGCCGATCTGGCCCTGCGCAGCGGCCCGCACGCGGTGATCGTCGCGGGTGGTTCGGTCACCCCGCGGATGGGGCTGCGCCGGCCCCTGCACTCGACGGCCCTGGGCAAGGTGCTGCTGGCTTGGGCGCGGCCGGGCGAGAGCGGCCCCGCGGCGCTCCCGCTGCCGGCCTTCACCGACCGTACGATCGTCGAACCCGCCGCGCTGCAGGCAGAGTTGGCGCGCGTGCGGACCGCGGCGTACGCGCTGAACGACGGAGAGTCGGCGCTCGGGGTGCGCACCCTGGCCGTCCCCGTGCTGGACGGGGCCGGCTACGCGCGCTTCGCGCTCGCCGTGCGCGCCACCCCGTCCGTGATCACGGACGAACGGACGGACTGGTTCCTCGAAGAGGCCCGGTCCTGCGCGCGCGCCCTGGGCGTACTGCTGCTGACCCCGGCGGAGCGCAGGGCGCCCGCCCTGTGAGGGGCGGTGCCGCCCTCTGACCGTGGCACGATGGGACGCGCCAGGGAGGGCGAAGCCGCCGGTCACGGAGGGGCGGCGGGGACAGAGGGACACAGATGAATCAGGCCGGACCCACGGGCAGGGTGCCCACGGGAAGAGCCGCACGTGAGCTGCTCGACAACGCCCAGGCACTCGCCGGTACGGCCCGCGCGGTGCTGGATGACCACCACGGTGCCGTGGGGGCCGCACACGCCGCGCTCGCACCCGTGCTGGACTCCCTCGTCGGCCTCGAACTGGCCTCCATCCCCGCCTCCCGGCTGGCGGACGTCACCGAGGGCCGGCTGCGGCTCGGCGCGCTGGAGCAGGCGGGGTACACGACGGTCGGCCGGGTCCACGGAGCCGGGCGTTACGAGCTCCGGCAGATCCCCGGGGTCGGCGCGCAGACCGCGGACCAGGCGCTGGCAGCCGCACGGCAGATCGCGCACGCGGTGCGGGACACCGTCGCCGTACGGATAGACATGGACGGTTCGGACGCGGCGACGGACGCGCTGCTCGTCGCCCTCCACCGGCTGGTGGAGGCGGGCCCCGACGTGCGCCGGGCGGTCGATGCCGCCCGGCGTCTGACCGCGGAGCTGGAACCCCTGCTCCTCACGGCGGCACCGGCCCGGAGCCGGCTGCGGATGCTGTTCTCGGGGCGGGCGGCGGGCGCCCGGGTCCCTGCCGCGGTCGCCTCCGTACGGGCGGTGGCACAGGACGCGGACTCGCGCGGGCTCCGGACCCTGTTCGGGCAGGTCTCCGTCGACCTGCTGCGCGGTCCCGCGTCGGAGGCGGAGGCCTGGGTCGATTTCGAGCTGCGCTCCGCCGAGTACTACAGCCTGCTCGCCGAGCTGTCCGGCAGCGGACCGGACCGGGACGCCGCCGAGGGGTTCCTGCCCGCCGGGATCGCGGACCGGGTGCGCGGGCTGCGGCTCGACGACACGTACCTGCGGGTGTCGTTGCGCGGCTACCAGTCCTTCGGCGCGCGCTTCGCGCTGGCCCAGAAGCGGGTGATCCTCGGGGACGAGATGGGGCTCGGCAAGACCGTGCAGGCCATCGCCGCGCTGGCCCATCTGGCGGCCGGGGGCGAGCGGCACTTCCTGGTGGTGTGCCCGGCAAGCGTCCTGATCAACTGGCGGCGGGAGATCACGGCCCGCTCCACGCTGCGGGCCGTGACGGTGCACGGCCCCGAGCGGCAGGAGGCGTTCGACGAGTGGCGCGACCGGGGCGGGGTCGCCCTGACCACCTTCGACGCGCTGTACACGCTGCCGGAGGGCCCTGGCTGTGGGGTCAGGCCCGGCATGGTGGTGGTGGACGAGGCCCACTTCGTGAAGAACCCGGGGACCCGGCGCTCCCGGGCCGTGAACGGCTGGACCGGGCACACCGAGAGGGTGCTGTTCCTGACCGGCACCCCGATGGAGAACCGGGTCGAGGAGTTCCGGAGTCTGGTGCGGCAGCTGCGGCCCGAGCTGGCACCCCTCGTCACCGCCACGCACGGCGTCGCCGGCTCGCACGCGTTCCGCAGGGCCGTCGCCCCCGCCTATCTGCGCCGGAACCAGGACGACGTGCTGGGTGAACTCCCGGCGCTGGTACGGGCCGACGAGTGGGAGGAGTTCTCGCCGGCCGACCTGGAGGCGTACCGCGAGGCGGTCGGTTCGGGGCACTTCATGCGGATGCGCCGCGCCGCGTACGCCCGCCCCGAGACCTCTGCGAAGCTGATCCGGCTGCGTGAACTGGTCGCGGAGGCCGAGGTCAACGGGCTCAAGGTCGTGGTGTTCTCGTACTTCCGCGAGGTGCTCCGGACCGTCCAGGAGGCCCTGGGCGACGGGGTGTTCGGCCCGGTCTCCGGACGGCTGCCCGCCGCCCGGAGGCAGGAGCTGGTGGACTCCTTCGGCGCGGTGGACGGTCACGCGGTGCTGCTGAGCCAGGTGCAGGCCGGCGGCGTCGGACTCAACATCCAGGCGGCGTCGGTGGTCATCCTGTGCGAGCCGCAGATCAAGCCGACGATGGAGCACCAGGCGGTGGCCAGGGCGCACCGCATGGGGCAGATACGAACCGTACGGGTCCACCGGCTCCTCGCGGCGGACAGTGTGGACCAGCGGCTGCTGGACATCCTGGCGCGCAAGGACCGGCTCTTCGACGCGTACGCACGGCGCAGCGATGTCGCCGAGGCGACGCCGGACGCCGTCGACGTGTCGGACGGGGCTCTCGCCCGGCGCATCGTCGAGGAGGAGCAGCAGCGGATGGCGGCCGGGGTCTGAGCCGGACGGGCCGGACTCAGTGCTCGTGCGCCTCCGCCGCGCCCGCGGCGTGGTGCGGCGGGTCGTAGCCCGGCACCGTGCCGTCCGCCTTGGCGACGAGCAGCAGGCCGGCCATCCCCATGTCGGAGTGGCTCTGGACGTGGCAGTGGTACATCCAGGCGCCGGCACCCACGTGTTCGCCCGCGATGATCTGGAAGCCGAAGGAGTCGGCGGGCCCGCAGATCTTGGTGTCGACCACGCGGCTGGGGTCGTCGGGTCCGGTGAGCAGCCCCGTCCGGTTGTCCGCCCAGCGGTGCCCGTGGATGTGGAACGTGTGGTAGTACTCGCCGTGCGTGATCATCACTACTTCGACCCGGTCGCCCACGGTGGCCTCGAAGTTCGGGCTCTCGTGGGCGGCCTTGTTGTTGATGGTCATGTCGTTGAAGACGATGGTGATCGTCTTGTCCGGCAGGACATCTCCCTTGCGGCGTACGACGAGTGGCCCGTACAGCCCCTTGCGGATGCCGCCCGTGCCGTGGTCGGTGCCGACGACGTGGTCGTGGTAGTGCCAGTAACCGGCGCTGCCCGCCTGCCAGGTGCCGTCCTTGCGGCGGCCGGGGGTGTGGGTGCGCCAGGTGTAGGTGCGGGTGCCGCCTGGTTCGACATGGCTGCGGTTCATCCGGGTGCCGTCGCTCGCGATGTCGTAGTCGACGCCGTGGACATGGAGGCTGGCGTCGACGTCCGTGGTGTTCTCGAACTCGATGTGCAGCGTGTCGCCCTCGGTGATCTCGATGAGCGGGCCGGGGACCGACGCCTTGCCCTTCTCGAAGCCGTATCCGAGCTGACCGTCCGCCAGTTTCTCCGCGTACAGCTTGAGATGGCGGACCGCTCCGCCGGCCGGGGCCGTCTTCGCCGGGTTCTCCGCGGAGGTGGCCTGCACGGCACCGAGTGACATCGATGTCACCCCGGTGGCCGCCGCCACTCCGCCGCCCACCAGCATCCGGCGGTTGAAGGTCCTTCGGTCCATGTCGAACTCCCCACTGCGAGAAGGAAACTGACGCGCTGCTCCCCTGGACGGCCCACACGGTAGCCGGGGGCCGTTGGTTTATCCACACTCAGGACAAAGTTCGTTCGATTGCTGCCATACCTATTGGCGAGCCACGAAAAGAGGTCTAGCTTCGTGCGCTGTCACAGTGACCACAGAGGTGCGGTGACGAGGAAGTGACCGGAGAAGTGACCAAGAGGGGTGGGTGACCACATGCAGCGCACACCACATCACAGGTCCAGATCGCGCCGCGGTATCGCGGCGGCCGTGGCAGCGGGTGCCCTGACCGCGTCCCTGCTCGGCGGCAACGCGGCCACCGCCAGCCCCTATCCGGATCCGGGGCTGAAGGAACGGATGGCGACAACGTTGTCCCTTCCCACGCCGCCCGGCGGGGCCAATGTCAAGGTCCTGGTGTTCCACGCCTCGGCGGGCGAGGAGTCGCCGACCGTGGACGCGGGCATCGCGGCCATCGAGAAGATCGGGCTCAGCGGCCCCGAGGCGGGGCGCTTCAAGACCGTCGCCACCGACGACGCCGGGGTCTTCACCAACGGCAAGAAGCTCGGCACGTTCAACGCGGTCGTCTTCCTGACCGGCGGCGGCGATGTGCTCGACCCGGAGCAGGAGGCGGGTCTGGAGGCCTACATGGAGGCCGGCGGCGGCTTCCTCGGCATCCATGACGCGGCACGCACCGAACCGTACTCCGACTGGTTCACCGGCCTGGTCGGCGCCCGCCCGGCGGCGGACAGCCCGAAGGACGTGCAGCGCGCCACGGTGGAGATCGGCGACCGGCAGCACCCGGCGACGAAGAACCTCCCGCTGGAGTGGAAGCACCCGGACAACTGGCTGAACTGGAAGGACAACCCGTCGGGCGACGTGCACACCGTGGCCCGCGTCCGGGAGCTCACCTACAGCCCGGGCAAGAGCGCCAACGGCTGGGACCACCCGGTCTCCTGGTGCCGTGACTACGACGGCGGCCGCTCCTTCTACACCGCCATGGGCGGTACGGCGGCGAGCTTCGCCGAGACCGACTTCCGCGACCACCTGCGCGGCGCGCTGGCCTGGACGAGCCGTCTGTCGCAGGCCGACTGCAAGGCCACCATCGACTCCAACTACACGGCCGAGCGGCTCACCCAGCCGAACCAGCCGGGCAAGAACGACCAGATCGGCGAGCCCCACGGCCTGGTGACCGCGAAGGACGGGCGGGTCTTCTACATCGGGCGCGGCGGCGCGGACAGCAGCGTGCCGGTGGTCACCGACTGGAACGACCCGAACGTCGGCAAGGGCGAGGGCGAGATCCACGTCTACGACCCGGCGACGAAGAAGGTCACCCTGGCCGGCAAGCTGAGCGTCTTCGGCAACAAGGGCGGCGGCGACGAGCTGGTCAAGGTGGAGGAGGGTCTGCTCGGGATCGAGCTGGACCCGGACTTCGCCACCAACGGCTGGGTCTACCTGCACTACACCCCGCACGCGAAGATCGACCGCGACAAGCAGATGGCGGTGCGGCAGGTCTCGCGCTTCACCTTCGACCACGCCACGAACAAGCTGGACCTGGCCTCCGAGAAGGTGCTCCTGTCCTGGCCGGTCCAGATCCACAGCTGCTGCCACGCGGGCGGCGGGATGGCCTGGGACTCGAAGCAGAACCTGTACATCGCCACCGGTGACAACAACTCGTCGGGCTTCAGCGACGGTTACTCCGGCAACAACCCGCAGCCGAACTACAAGGGCGTGTCGTTCGCCGACGCCCGCCGCACCGCGGGCAACACCAACAACCTCAACGGGAAGATCCTGCGGATCCACCCCGAGGACGACGGCACCTACACCCTGCCCGCGGGCAACCTCTTCACCGGCAAGGAGCCGGACGAGGGCGGCGGCAAGACGCGCGGCGAGATCTATGTGATGGGCGTGCGCAACCCGGCCCGCATCTCCATCGACAAGTCGACCGACACGCTGTACGCGGGCTGGGTCGGCCCGGACGCGGGCGCGCCCAGCACCACCTGGGGCCCCGCGAAGTACGACACGTTCGCGGCGATCACCAAGGCCGGCAACCACGGCTGGCCGTACTGCATGGGCAACAAGCAGCCCTACCGGGACCGCAACCTCCCCGACCCGGCCAAGCCGCTGGGCTGGTACGACTGCGACGCGCCGAAGAACGAGTCGCCGAACAACGACGGCCTGGTCAAGCTGCCGCCGGTGACCGGCAACACCATCTGGTACTCGCCCCAGGGCGGCGGCGTCGACTACCCGCGCGACGAGAACGGCATCCCGAGCTACAAGGTCGAGGAGCAGAAGGAGCTCCTGCCCTGGCTCAAGGGCGGCGGCCAGGCCACGATGAACGGCCCGGTCTACCGCTACGACGCGGCGAGCACCAGCGAGGCCAAGTGGCCCTCGTACTGGGACGGGAAGTGGTTCGTCGGTGACTTCTACGACGACACCCAGCCGCGGCACGCCGTGCTGACCGACCCGAAGACGGTCGGCAAGGGCGGCCTGCCCACCCACGCCGAGTCCCTGAAGAAGATCATCCCGGTCGGCGCGGACGGTATCCGCAACCTCATGGACTGGAAGTTCGCCCCGGACGGCTCGCTCTACGTCCTGGACTACGGGCGGGGCTTCTTCACCTCCGACTCCAAGTCCGCGCTGTGGCGCGTGACGTACAAGGGCGGCGGTCCGACCCCGGCCGCCGCAGACCTGGCCAGGAAGGCGGCAGCGCAGTGAGACACCCTTCACTCCTCGCGCGAGGGCGGTACGGGCCCGCCCGGTGGTGGCTCGCCCTGCTCGGTTCGTTCCTGATGGTCCTCGGACTGGCGTCGACGGCGGCGTACGGACGCGACGACGACCGGGCGGCGGCAGCGGCCGACCAGGTCCTCAACTGGACCGCCGGCGACCCCATCGACCACTATCTGACGGCGCCCAGGACCGCGGTGGCCGGCGCCGCGACCATCGTCTTCGAGAACAGCGCGGCCACGGGTAACACGACGAGCATGCCGCACACGCTGACCTTCAGCGTGTCGGACCCCGAGTTCAACAACGACGTGGCCGTCAACATCCTGGCCAACCCCGGTGACAGCGAGGGCGGCAAGCACAGCGTCGAGGTCACCCTCACGCCGGGCCGGTACTTCTACCACTGCACGATCCCCGGTCACGGCTCGATGCAGGGCATCCTCACGGTGACCGAGGACGGTGGCGGCGGTGAGGACACCACCGCTCCCGAGACCTCGGCCACGGTGGACGGCGACAAGAACGCCGACGGCGCGTACATCGGCCAGGCCACCGTCACCGTGGCGGCGACCGACGCAGGATCGGGCGTCGACACCGTCGAGTACGCGACGGGGGCCGACGGCGCCTGGCAGCCGTACACCGCACCCGTCGTGGTGAACGAGGTGGGCGAGCACACCGTTCGCTACCGCGCCACCGACAAGTCGGGCAACGCGGCGGAGGAGAAGTCCGTCGACTTCGCGGTCGCCGCGCCGCCGACGGACGACAAGACACCGCCGGAGACCTCGGCGACCGTATCGGGTGAGAAGGACGACGCGGGCGCCTACCTCGGGATGGCCACGGTCACCGTGACCGCGTCCGACACCGGGTCGGGCGTCAACACCATCGAGTACGCGCTCGGGGCGGACGGCGCCTGGCAGCCGTACACCGCGCCCGTGATGGTGCACGAGGCCGGGGCCCACACGGTCCGCTACCGCGCCACGGACAGGTCGGGCAACGCGGCGGAGGAGAAGGCGGTCGACTTCACCGTCGTGGAGCCGCCGTCGCAGGACAAGACACCGCCGGAGACCTCCGTGGTGGTGACGGGCGACAAGAACTCGGACGGCGCGTTCATCACGAGCGCCGAGGCCACGGTCAAGGCGACCGACGCGGACTCGGGCGTGGACAAGGTCGAGTACTCCCTCGACGGCGGGCCGTACCTCGCGTACTCCTCCCCCGTCATCGTCGACCGTGTCGGCTACCACACGCTCGCCCACCGGGCGACGGACAAGGCGGGCAACACCTCCGAGGCGAAGCGGAGTTCCTTCACCGTCGCGCAGAGCGGCGGTGTCCCGGCACCGAACTGCCCCGAGTTCGACGAACGGCTGACCGTCATCGTCGGCACGGTCGACACCGGTGTTCCCAACCGGCTGACCGGCAACCGCTGCACGATCAACGAGCTGATCGAGGACGAGAAGGACTGGTCCTCGCACGCCCTGTTCCTCAAGCACGTCGACAAGGTCCTGGACAAGCTGCTCGCCGACGGGGTCGTCGACGCCCGTGAGCAGAAGAAGATCTACAAGGCGGCCAAGCAGTCCGGCATCGGCAAGCCGGGCCAGGACGAGGGCTACCGCAAGCTCTTCGACGGCACCGCCGGCTCCCTCGCCAAGTGGCAGCAGGTCGGCGGCGGACAGTTCGGGCTGAACGAGGAGGAGGGCTCGATCACCAGCTCCACCACGGTGGACGGCATGGGGATGCTGTGGTTCCCGTCCCGGCAGTACGGGGACTTCTCGCTGAAGCTCCAGTGGCGGGACGACGCCCCGGAGGCCGGCAACGCCAACGGCGGGGTCTTCGTCCGCTTCCCGAACGTCCACGACCACCCGGAGGAGTCGAGTCCGGAGTGGGTCGCCATCAAGTACGGCCATGAGATCCAGGTCAACGACCGGCCGGACGGCGACATGTACAAGACCGGATCCGTCTACGGGTTCGACCGGGTCGGCCTCGGCGGCGCCGGGGTCACGCCCAAGGGCACCTGGAACGACTACGAGATCCGGGTGGTGGACCAGCACTACCAGGTCTACCGCAACGGTGTCCTGCTCAACGAGTTCGACAACGACGGCGGCCAGCTCTTCGAGCCGCCGCGGGGCGACGACCCGGGCACCGACGGCCGGCGGTACGCCTCCGGTTACATCGGGCTCCAGGTCCACAGCACCTCGGACGTGATCTCGTACCGCGACATCCGTATCAAGGAGTTGTAGGGAGGGGCGCGCTCAGACGGCGGCCGTGGCCGCATGCTCCGGCATGCGGTCACGGCCTCCTGGGTGCCGGTGGCGCCACACCCAGAAGACCGTGCAGGAGACCAGCGACCAGCCTGCCAGCACCAGGAACGGGAAGGCGTACTGGTGGCCCTGGTAGTAGACCGCCGTGTGCTGGGCGTTGACCGACGCCCCGGGCGGCAGCCAGCGCCCGATGTGCCCGAGCACCGAGGGCAGCAGCGGCCAGGACACCGCGCCGCCGGACGACGGATTGCCCAGCAGCACCATGAGTCCCCAGGTGGGGAGCATCGCCCAGCGCCCCATGATGGTGTTGAACATGGTGAAGACCATGCCCGACGTGAACATCGTGAACGCCAGGATCAGCCAGGACTCCACGAACGGCAGGTCCAGCGCGCCGATCAGCCAGTCCACCACCGCGGCGATCGAGAAGCCGCCCAGCAGGGCGTAGGCGACCGTGAAGACGATCCGCTCGAACGGATTGAGCGCTCTGGCGTGCACGCTGAGCTGGATGGCTCCGACGAATCCGACGATGACGGCGGCCAGGGAGATGTAGAAGAGCGCCAGCCCGCGCGGGTCCCCCTTCTGGAGCGGCTTGACGTCCGTGATCGTGACCGGGACCCCGGTTTCCTTCGCGACCTTCGCCCCGGTCTCCGCGAGCAGCTGGGCGACCGTGGCCCCGGCGGCCCCGGCGATGTCCATGGCCACCCGCTGCCCGTCCGGCCGCAGGGTCACGAAGACCTTCTGCTCCTCCATGGCCTGGCGCGCCGCGGCCCGGGTGGCGTACGGGCGCAGCTGGAGGGAGGCGTCGAGGGCCTTCTCCATCCCCGCGATGAACTCCTTCCCGCCCTCGGCCTGGACGCCGCCGACCACCGCCGCGGGGATGTGGCGCGGTGTCGGATCGGCCATCGTCCAGGTGTACGAACCGGCGAAGAGCCCGGCCGCGGCGGCGAGGATGAAGAGCAGTACGAAGGCGGGGACGTACGGGGACTCCTTGTACGACGCCCACTTCTCGGCCCGGGTCGGCGGCCTGCCGTGCTCGCCGTGCGGAGGATGCCCGGGCCGCTCGTCCGTACTCATGCGCCGGCGTCGTCGGTGTCGTGCCGGGCGCGGCTGGGCTGCACCCGCTTCGGCTCGCCGGGCATCTTCGGGTACTCGGGCGGATAGGGCAGGTCGCCGAGCTCGTGCTCGTGCTCGTCCCGTCGCGCCAGCTCCAGCACCTGGTCGAGGCGGAAGGCGTGGTCGTCCATGTCGGCGTGCAGGTCGCCCACCTCGGCGTACCGGACGGGCATGGTGCGCAGGTCGAAGTCGCGGGGTTCGGCGTCGTCGATCTCCTCCCAGCGCAGGGGCGCGGAGACCGGGGCGTGCGGGAAGGGGCGTACGGAGTAGGCGGAGGCGATGGTGCGGTCGCGGGCCGTCTGGTTGTAGTCGACGAAGATCCGCTCGCCCCGCTCCTCCTTCCACCACGCCGTGGTCACCCGGTCCGGCATCCTGCGCTCCAGCTCCCGTCCCACCGCGATGGCGGAGCGTCTGACCTGGGTGAACGTCCACTCCGGGACGAGGGGGACGAAGACGTGGATGCCGCGCCCGCCGGAGGTCTTGGGCCAGCCGCGCAGTCCGTGGTCGTCGAGGACCGCGCGCAGTTCGTGGGCGGCCCTCACCGCGTCGGCGTAATCGGTGCCGGGCTGCGGGTCGAGGTCGATGCGGAGTTCGTCGGGGTGGTCGGTGTCCGCCCTGCGCACGGGCCAGGGGTGGAAGGTCAGGGTGCCGAGGTTGGCCGCCCAGAGGACGGCGCCCAGTTCGGTGGGGCACATCTCGTCGGCGTGCCGGCCGCTGGGGAACTCGATCCGGGCGGTGGGGGTCCAGTCGGGGAGGTTCTTCGGTGCCCGCTTCTGGTAGAAGAACTCGCCCTCGACCCCGTCGACGAAGCGCTGGAGGGTGGTCGGCCGCTCGCGCAGGGCGCGGAGGATCCCGGGACCCACGGCCTGGAAATAGTCGGCCACGTCCTTCTTGGTGTAGCCCTTCTCCGGGAAGTACACCTTGTCCGGATTGGACAGCCGTACGGCCCGTCCGTCCACGTCCAGCTCCACCGCTGCTCCTGCTCCCATGTCGGACACCGTAGGCCGGGCCCACATATGCCGCATATCGGAGGACGTGCTCCGTGCGGTGCGTGAGAATCGGGGCCATGGACCTGCCGGTGATGCCTCCTGTGAAGCCGATGCTCGCCAAGTCCGTGTCCACGATTCCCCCCGGTATGCAGTACGAGGCGAAGTGGGACGGCTTCCGGGCGATCGTGCACCGGGACGGCGACGAGGTGGTGATCGGCAGCCGGACGGGGAAGCCCCTCACCCGCTACTTCCCCGAGGTGGTGACCGCCGTACGGGAGAACCTGCCGCCGCGGTGCGTGATCGACGGCGAGATCGTCCTGCCGTACGAGGGGCGGCTCGACTTCGACCGGCTGAGCGAGCGCATCCATCCGGCCGATTCCCGGGTGCGGATGCTGGCGGAACAGATCCCGGCGAGCTTTGTCGCGTTCGACATCCTCGCGCTGGACGACACGTCCCTGCTCGCCACCGCGCAGAGCGAACGGCGGACGGTCCTGGAGGAGGCCCTGGCGGGCGCCTCGCCGCCCGTCCATCTCGCCCCGTCCACCACGGACCCGGAACTCGCGCGGGAGTGGTTCGAGCGGTACGAGGGGGCGGGGCTCGACGGGGTGGTCGCCAAGCCGCTCGATCTGCCGTACCGGCCGGACGCACGGGTCATGTACAAGATCAAGCACGAGCGGACCGCGGACTGCGTGGTGGCGGGCTACCGCTTCCACAAGAGCGGCCCGGTGGTCGGCTCGCTGCTGCTCGGTCTGTACGACGCCGGGGGCACCCTGCAGCACGTGGGGGTGTGCGCGGCCTTCTCGATGAAGCGGCGGGCGGAACTCCTGGAGGAGCTCGACCCGTTGCGCGTCGACCCCGCGGAACACCCGTGGGCGGCCTGGGGGGAGGCCGCGGCGCACGAGGGCTCACGGCTGCCGGGCGCGCCGAGCCGCTGGTCGGGCAAGAAGGACCTGTCCTGGGTGGCGCTCGCGCCGGAGCGGGTCTGCGAGGTGGCGTACGACCACATGGAGGGCGACCGGTTCCGCCACACCACGCAGTTCCGGCGGTGGCGGCCGGACCGCACCCCCACCGACTGCACCTACGCGCAGCTGGAGGAAGTGGTGCGGTACGACCTCTCCGAGGTGCTCGACGGCCGCTGACCCGTCAGGCGGATGGGGTGGGGCAGGGCTCGTCGGACGGGGTGTCCGTCGGAGCGGTGGGGTCGGTGTCCGCCGAGGGCGTCGGGCAGGGCGGTTCGGTGGTGGGGTCCGGGCCGGGTGTCGTGGTCGGATCCGTGGTGCCGGGGTCCGGGTCCGGTGTGGTGGTGGGGTCGGGGGTGGTCGTGGGGTCGGGCGAGCCGCTGTCCGTCGGATCGGGGCCGGGGGTCGGGTCCGTGGGGCTCGGGGAGCCGCCGGGGTCCGGGCTGCCGGAGTCCGTCGGGGTGGGCTTCGGCGAGGTGGAGGGGGACGGCGTGGCGCTGGGCTGCGGGCCGACGACGATGCCACCGCCCTTGCCGGGGTCGCTCGGGCTGCCGGGGCCGCCGACCGGGGCCTTGGGGGCGTGGGGGCTTCCCGCGCCAGGGCTCTTGGGGACCACGCCCTTGCCGTCGGCGACGGGGTGGACGCCCTTGCGGTAGAACTCCAGCCAGGACAGGACCGTACGCAGATAGGTGTCCGAGTGGTTGTAGCTGAGGACCGCCCTGTCCAGATCCGCCCGTACGGACAGGTCGCGGGTCCCGGCGCAGAGGTAGTGGCCCGCGGCGAGGGCCGAGTCACCGATGTTGTTCGGGTCGGCGCGTCCGTCGCCGTTGCCGTCCTTGCCCCAGTGCGCCCAGGTGGAGGGGATGAACTGCATCGGGCCGACGGCCCGGTCGTACCTGGTGTCGCCGTCGTGGACGCCGTTGTCGGTGTCCGGGATGTTCGCGAAGCCCGCTCCGTTCAGGACCGGTCCCAGGATCGGGGTGAGCGTGGTGCCGGCCGCGTCCACCCGGCCGCCCGACGCGTGGCCGGACTCCACCTTGCCGATGGCCGCGAGCAGCTGCCAGGGGAGGTGGCAGCCGGGGTCGGTCCTGCCGAGCGTCCGCTGCGCGTCGCGGTAGGCGGCGAGGACGGTGGCGGGGATTCCCGCCTCCGCCCAGGACTGCACCACGGCCGCCGGGGCGGGCTTCTTCCCGGTGCTCCTCGGCGGCTCCGGGGACCGCAGGGGCGGCAGCTCGGTGTGGTAGCTGTCGTCGTTCGGCACCTCGGTCCAGACGACCTCGTCCGATGCCACGCTCTTCATGTCACCGGCGGCGGTGCCGCCCGTGAGCCCCGGGGCCTGGGAGGCCGTCAGCGCTGCCATGGCGGCGACCGCGGTGGCAGTGCCGGTGAGTCCGCGGCGCATGGTTCCGTCGAACCTCATGTGTCCTGCCTCTCCTGGGTCAGCGCGTGAACGTGTCGATGGCCGCGATCCGCCAGGTGTCCCCGCGGCGGACGGCGTCCACGGCGAACATGGCGGCCGCGTACGTCGTCTCCTCCTCCTTGCCGGTCCGGGTGTTGCTCTGGTCGGCGAAGACCAGCAGCCTGGCGCGGTCGCCGTCGAGGAACTCGACGCCGCTCCCGGTGACGGTCGTGGTGAGGACGAGCTTCTGCTTCGGGGCCTGTGCGCGTACCTCGGCGAGCATGTCCTTGTGCTGCTGGACCGCCTTGCCGGTCAGGTACTTCCGGGCGGCGAGGTCGGATTTCCCGGGCGAGGCGTAGGTGAAGGAGAAGACCCCTCCGACGGCCTCGGTGATCTGCCCCTTGACCTCGCTGGTGCTGCCGATGTCGGTGAGCGCCGTGTTCTGCCGGCCCGGCTCGTCGCGGAGCGCGGCGGCGGAGGTGAACGACCAGGCGGCGAACGCGCCGAGGAGCAGCGTCGCGGCGCAGAGGACGGCGGGCAGCCGGATGCGCAGGCGGGGCAGACGTCTGCGCGGGGGCGCTTCGTCGGCGGGCTCGGGCTCGGTTCCGGTACTGGTCTCGGCCTCGGCCTCGGTGACCGCTTCGGGAGCCGGTTGCGGGCTCGCGGTCGTGCGCGGCGGCGCTGCCGTCGCGGCGACGGTGGCCAGCCGGCGGCGGCGGTTGACGAGGTGACGGGTCGTCGACATGTCGGTGGTCCTCTCGAAGGCGGGGCGGTCGGGCGGGGTCAGCCGGCGGTGTTGCCGACGGGTGCCTGGCCGAGGGCGCTGAGCTTCCATCCCCCGGAGGTACGGGTGAGCTGCCCCAGCATCCGGCTCTCCTTGACCGCGGGCTCGCCCTCGGGGGCGGTCACGGTGACCCGCAGCGCCACCATCACGCCCGCCTTCCCCGCCCGGTCGTCCAGCTCCGTCACCGCTCCGGACAGGACCTCGGCGGTACTGACCGTCTTCGCGGCCTCGATCTGCTTGACGAACGCGTCGCGCCCGTCGACGAGTTGCTTGTGCAGATCACCGGTGGTCGAGTCCTCCCAGCTGTCCAGTCCCTGGGCGAGCCGGGCGTGGTCGAGCGTGTTCATGTTCTGCACGGCCTGCTCCCCCGCCGCCAGGGCGTCGTCGCGGGCCTGGGCGTAGGCCGCCGATCCGTCGTGCGCGGCCTCGTAGCGCGACCAGCCTCCCCAGCCCGCGGCGACGGCGGCCGCGACCGTCAGCGCGACCGCTGCCGTCCGCAGCGGATCGGTCGTCATGGGTACCCGTGCCATCGGTGCTCTCCCCTACCTGGAGGTGATGTCGACGATCCGCCACTGCCCGCCCCGCAGTTCCGCGGTCACGGACAGCTGCGCCGCCGCCGTGGTGGCGGCCTTCCCCTCGCGCTCGTAGATCTGGTCGAGGAAGACGAGGAGGTGGGCGCTGCCGCCGGTGAGCCGGGTGACCCCGGCGCGGACGACCTGGCTGGTGAGCGTCAGCTTCTGGTCGGCGGCCTGCTTCTCGACCTGGCCGAACAGGGCCGCGTACTGCTGGAGCGCCCGGCCGGCGAGCAGCTGCTTCGCCGACTCCTTGGTGGCGGCGGTGGCCTGCGGGCTGTACGAGAAGACCTTGCCCAGCGCGCTGCTCACGTCGCCGGTGACCCGGCTGGTCGCGGCGGAGTCGGTCAGCGCGCGGTTGGAGGTCGCGGGGGTGTCGCGCAGCTGCCGCCCCTGGACGAACAGGGTGCCGCCCACGCCCAGCAGGGCGACGGCCAGCAGCGCGGCGAGCGGGCGGGTCCACCGCCGGCGGGCGGGGGCCACGTCCGGCCCGGGATCCGGTACGGGGTCGAGGTCAGGTGGGTCGGTCACTGTTGCGGTGTCCTGCGTCATGTGCCGCTCCCGACCGGTAGCGCGTCAAGTGCCTTGACCTTCCAGCCGTCCCCGGTGCGGGTCAGGGTGACCTCGAAGCGTTTGCGCTCCGTGCCGCCCTTGCCGGTGCGCGGGGTGACCACGACGTCGACGGTCGCGATGAGCGCCGCCGTACCGGCCCGGTCGTCGAGCGCGGTGAGCGCGGCGTCGGTGACCTTGCCGCGCGCGGTGGCGCCGGACTCGGTGAGCTCGGCCGCGTCCTTCTTCCGGCTGCTCTCCAGCCGGTCGTGCAGCGGGCCGGCCGAGGCGTCGAGCCAGGCGCCGATCCCGGACTTCACGCTCGCGGCGTTCCTGCCGTCCATGCTGGTCAGCCGGGCGAGGTGCCGTTTGCCGTCGGCGAGCGCGGCGTCGCGGCTCTTCGCGTACGCCAGTGTGCCGTCACCCCGGGCCTGGGCGTACGACCAGGTGCCGAGCGCGCAGACCAGGACCGCGGCGAGCAGGGCGGACCAGCCGAGCCCCGTCCTCGTACGGCCGCTCATGAGCCGCCTCCCAGGCCGAGCAGTCCGGCCATTCCGTCGGCCTGCGGGGTGGTGGTGCTCCCGGTGGTGGCGAGGGTGTCCGGGAGGAGGCCCGAGCCCGGGGTGAACGGTTCGGGTACGGGCCCGCCCTTCGGGGCGTTGGCGCTGCCGCGGACGTTGATGCCGCTGCCGGGCGAAGAGGCGCAGCGGGCCTTGGTGTTGGCGGCGGGGGCGGCCGAGGTGTCGGTGCCCGGGCGGTAGGTGGTGGAGCCGTATCCGGCGGTGCAGGGCAGCGGCTCGAAGAAGGTGACCGACATGCCGAATCTGGCCCCGTCCGCGTCGATCGCGCTCGCGCCGGCGGCCGCGACCGCGGGGAGCTTCACCAGGAGTTCCTCCAGTCCGCGCTGGCGGGTGACGGCGACCTCGGAGGTGGTGAGGAGGTTGGCGACGACCACCCCGAAGGCGGGGTCGAGGTCGCGCAGCAGTCCGCTGATCTGTTCGGTGGCGTCGGGCGCGGCGGCGATGAGCCGGCGCAGGTCGGTGTCGGATCCCTTGAGTTCGGCGGCGAGTTCCTCGGCGCCGGAGGCGAATCCCTTGAGCGCCTCGCCCTGTTCGTTCTGGGTGCGCAGCACGGTCTCTCCGTCGGCCATCAGTTTCGTGGTGGTCGGCAGGGCCTCGTCGGCGGCCTCGACGAACTCGCCGCCGGTGTCGAGCAGGACCTGGAGGTCGTCGCCCCGGCCGGTGAACGCGGCGCCGAACTCGTCGACGACCGTGCGCAGGGCTTCCGTGTCGACGGAGGCCGTCAGGTCGTCGACGCTGGTGAGGACGTCGGTGACGGGTGCGGGGATGGTGGTGTCGGCCTGGTCGATGACCGATCCGTTCTCCAGGAAGGGCCCGTCCGCGCGGGTGGGCCGCAGGTCGATGTACTGCTCGCCGACGGCGGAGAGGTTGGCGACGACGGCCCGCAGGCTGTCGGGGATGCGCGGCGCGTCGTTCTCGATGCGCAGCTCGGCCTCGACGCCGTCGTCGGTGAGCTCGATCGGTCCGACCCTGCCCACGGACACGCCCCGGTAGCTGACGTTGGAGTGGGTGAACAGGCCCCCTGTCTGCGGCAGTTGCACGGTCACCGTGTAGTAGTCGCGCAGCCCGACGTAGTGACCGAGGTCGGCGTACCGGACCCCCAGGAAGCCCAGGACGAGTACGGCGACGACGAGGAAGGCGATGTTCTTGAGCCGGACGGCAAGGGTGATCATCAGCGGGTGCCCTCCGTTCCCGGTGTGGTGACCGAGGGCAGCGGCAGCGGCAGCGCGGCCCCGGACTTCTGCTGGGCGCCGGACTCGGTGGGCGGGGTGAGTGCGGGGATGATCTGGGTGCCGGGCAGGGCCGTCACGTCCAGGTAGACGTTGAGGTAGTCGCCCTTCACCCCGCGGAGCACCTCGTCGGTGAACGGGTAGGTGGCCAGCACCTGGAGGGAGTCCGGCAGGTCGTTGCCGGAGTCGGCGAGCGCGGTGAGCATGGGTGCGATGGCCTTGAGGTCGGCGATCATGTCGGCCTTGCTCTTGTCGATCGTGTCGACGGCGACGGTGGAGAGCGAGTCGAGTGAGCGCAGCATGGTGAGCAGCGAGCCGCGCTGCTTCTCCAGGACCTTCAGGCCGGGGGTGAGCCCGGTGAGGACCGTACCGACGTCCTGTTTACGGGTCGCGAGGGTGGCGGAGAGCCGGTTGACCCCGTCGAGTGCCGCGGTGATGTCCTCCTTGTGGTCGTCCAGGTCGGTGACGAGGGTGTCGACCCGCTTCAGCATCGAGCGGATCTGTGGTTCCTGTCCGGCGAGTGCCTTGTTGAGCTCGGTGGTGATGGTCTTGAGCTGGGCGACCCCGCCGCCGTTGAGGAGCATCGACAGGGCGCCGAAGACCTCCTCGACCTCCGGGTTGCGGTTGGTTCGGGAGAGCGGGATCCGGTCACCGTCCGCGAGGGTGCCCCTGGCGGTGCCTGCGCTCGGCGGCGAGAGCTGGACGAACTTCTCGCCGAGGAGGCTGGACTGTTCGAGGTGGGCGTACGCGTTGGCGGGCAGGTCGATCTTCCCGTTGACACGCATGGTGACTCTGGCGGTCCAGCTGCCGGGGGTGAGGGCGATCCCGGTGACCCGGCCGACGGCCACGTCGTTGACCTTGACGGACGACTGCGGGGCGAGGCTGAGGACATCGCCGAACTCAGCGGTGATCTCGTACGGGTGGTCCCCCAGGTCGGCCCCGCCGGGCAGCGGCACCTGGTCGATGCTCCCGAAGGACGGCAGGCCGACGGTCGTGGCGACGAGCACGAAGCCGGCACCGGCGGCGACCAGGGCGCCGAGGGCCGTGACCAGCCGGGTGCCGAGTCTGTGCGGGGCGGGGCTCATGGGGTCGCCTCCTTCTTCTTCTGCGTCCCGGTCTTCTCCGGGGTGCCGTAGACGGTGCCGACGGCGGGCAGCGGCAGCACGGGCAGCGCCTCCTGCCGGCTGGTGTCCGCCGGAGCCAGCCCCTGCAGTCCGGTGGCGGCGGCCCCGGGTTCGGTGAGGGGCCCGCCCATCGACAGCTCGTTGAGGTCGGTGCGCCCGTTGAGGGTGCGGTTCGCCGGGTCGTACGCGTTCAGCACGTTGCCGGCCGCGAGGGGCAGTGTGTCGAGGGATTCGGCGAGCGAGGCGCGCTGGTCGACCAGGGTCTGGGTGAGCGGCAGCAGCAGGTCCACGTTCTCCTTGAGGGCGCCACGGTTCTTCTGGATGAAGCCCTTGACCTGGCCGAGTGCCTTGCCCAGTTCCTTCAGGGCCGCGCTGAGGTTCTTCTTGTCGTCGGCGAGGAAGCCGGTGACGGTGTTCAGCTGCTGCTCGGCGGCCCGCACATTGCCGTCGTTCTCCTTGAGCATCGTGGTGAAGGTCTGCAGGTAGGACAGCGTGTCGAAGAGGTTCCCGCTGCTCTTGTCGAGCGTCTTCGTCGCCTTGCCGAACTGCTCGATGGAGTCCCCGATGGCCTTTCCGTTCCCGTCGAGGTTCTTCGCCCCGGTGTCGAGGAGTTCCGAGAGCGCCCCGTCCGTGTTGGCGCCGTCCGGGCCGAGGGCCGTGGAGAGCTCGGTGATCGACTCGTACAGCTGGTCGACCTCGATGGGCGTGGCGTTGTCCGCGGCCGGGAGTACGGCGCCGTCCGCCAGCCGCGCTCCCCCGGTGTAGGCGGGTGCGAGCTGTACGTACCGGTCGGCGACCAGGCTGGGTGCGACGACGACGGCGTGCGCCTTTTCGGGGACGTCGACGTCCTCGTCGAGCCGCAGGGTGACCCTGGCCTCCTTGCCGTGCGGTTCGACGGACTCGACGGTGCCGACCTTCACCCCGAGGATCCGCAGGTCCGATCCGGCGTACACGCCCGTGGCCTGGTCGAAGTAGGCGGTGACGGTGGTCTTCCCCTGGTCGTCCATCGCCATGACGCCCGAGGTGGCGGCCACCGCCACGACGGCGAGTCCGGCGCCGATCCCGATGATGCGTGTGCGTCTCATGTCAGCGCCCTCCCTGCTTCGGTGGCATGCAGTCGCCGTCGGCCGGGGGCGTCCCGGCGGGCAGGTAGTTCTTCGGGACGACACCGCAGACGTAGTTGTCGAACCAGCGGCCGTTGCCGAGGGTGTTGCCGACGAGGCGGTTGTAGGAGCCGGCCAGCGAGAGCACCTTGTCGAGGCTCTTGCGGTTCTTCACCAGCACCGTGGTGACCCGGCCCAGCGAGTCCAGGGTGGGTTTCAGCTGCTTGTCGTTGTCCGTGACGAGCCCGGTCAGCTGGGTCCCGAGGTTCCTGGTCCCGGTGAGCAGCAGGTGGATGGAGTCACGGCGGGCCTGGATCTCGCCGAGGAGGAGGTCGCCGTCCTCCAGGAGGGTCTCGAAGCTGCTCTTCTTGTTCGCGAGCGTCCTGGTGAGCTGCTTGCTGCCCTTGAGGAGGGTGGCGAGCTGCGCGTCCCGCTCGGACACCGTTTTCGACAGCGCGGACAGCCCGTTCGCGGCGCTGCGTACGTCGGGCGGTGAGTCCTTGAAGGTCTCGGAGATCGTCTCGAAGCTCCGGGCGAGCTGCTCGGTGTCGATCTCGTCGATCGTCTCGCCGAGTCCGTCGAACGCCTGGGTGACGTCGTACGGGGAGGTGGTGCGGCTGTTGGTGATCCGGGAGTCAGGGTCCTGGGGGGCGTCGCCGAGCGGGTCGACGGCGAGGTACTTGTCGCCCAGGAGGGTCTTGATGGCGATGCCGACGGTGGAGGAGTTCCCGATCCAGGCGTCCTTGACCTTGAAGTCCACCTTCACCTTGGCGCCGTCGAGCCGGACGCCGGTGACCTCGCCGACCTTGACTCCGGCGATCCGTACCTCGTCGCCCTCGTCGAGGCCGGCCGATTCGGTGAAGTCGGCGCTGTAGGTGGTGCCGCCGCCGATGAAGGGCAGGGCGTCGGCGCGGTAGGCGGCGAGGCCGACGAGGGCCAGGACGAGGAGTCCGACGATGCTGACGGCGACCGGGTTGCGTTCGCGTACGGGCTTGATTCTCATGCCTGGCACCTCGGCTTGCCGATCGTGATGCCGGTGGGCGGGGCGCTGCCGTCCTCGGTCGTCACACCGCTGACCTTGGCTTCGCAGAGGTAGAGGTTGAGCCATGACCCGTACGACGTGAGGCGGGTGATGGCCTCCATCTTGGCCGGGGTCTTCTCCAGGAAGCTCTCGATCTTGGGGGAGTTCTTGTCCAGTTGGCCGGTGAGCCGTCCGAGCTGGGCAATGTCGTCCTTGAGCGGTTTGCGTCCGTCCTGGAGGAGGTCCGCGGTGACGGTGGTGAGCGCGCCCATGGCCGTGACCGCCTCGCCGAGCGGTTTGCGGTCGCCGGAGAAGCCCGTGACGAGCTTCTGCAGGGTGACGACGAGGTCGTTGAAGCCCGCCTCCCGGTCGTTGACGGTCTTCAGGACCGTGTTGAGGTTCTTGATCACCTCGCCGATCACCTTGTCCTTGGCCGCCACGGTGCCGGTCAGCGATCCGACGTGGGAGAGGATGCTGTCGACGGTGCCGCCCTCGCCCTGGAGGACCTGGACGATCGATCCGGCGAGCTGGTTGACGTCCGGTGGCGACAGCCCCTCGAACAGCGGCTGGAAGCCGTTGAAGAGCTGGGTGAGGTCCAGCGCGGGCGTGGTGCGTGACAGCGGGATGGTCGCGCCGGGCGTGAAGCTCCGGCCGACGGGCCCGGCGCCCTGGTCGAGGTCGATGTAGCGCTGGCCGACCATGTTGAGGTACTTGATCGACGCGGTCACCGAGGCGGGCAGTTCGCGGCCCCTGCGGACGGCGAAGCCGACCTCGGCCAGCCGTTTGTCCGCGACCTCGATGGACTCGACCTGACCGACCTTGACGCCGGCGATCCGGACGCTGTCGCCGACGACGAGTCCGGTCGCGTCGGTGAACCTCGCCCGGTACGACGTGGTGTCGCCGACGCCCGTGTTGGCGATGGACAGCCCGAGGACGGTGGTGGCCATGACGGTGACCACGACGAAGACGATCGACTTGACGAGGGGTCCCGCGAGGGAGCGGCGCTTCACTTGAGCTTCACCTCCGCACCGCGGAAGGCCGGACCGATGAGCACGCTGCTCCAGTCGGGCAGGGTCTGCGGCTGCACGTTCAGGGAGGGGGCGACCAGCTCGTTGACGAGCCGGCTCTCCTCGGGCGAGTTGGGCATGCCGAGGGCGGTGTCGGCGTCGGTCTCGGTTGCGGTGTCACCGGGGGCGCTGTCCACGGCGGAGGAGGCGGTCCGTGCGTCGGCTGTCGGCACCGCCCTTCCGGTGTACGGCACCGAGTAGCAGTGCGGGCCCCCGGTGGCGCCGTAGACCGGGGTGTCCTTGCCGGCCACGTACTTGCCCTTGGACTCCACGGGCCTGAGCGTGACGTGGAGGCCGGGCCGGTCGGTCCCCTTGCCGAGCGCCTTGTCCATGGCGGGGACGAATCCGGCCATCGTGCGCAGGGTGCAGGGGAACTCGTCCGAGTACTGCGCGAGGAGTTCCAGTGTGGGCCGGCCCGAGGCGGAGAGACGGATGAGGTTGTCCTTGTTCTTGCGCAGGAAGGAGGTGACGTCCTGGGCGGAGGCGGTGGTCGAGCCGTACAGATCGGCGAGTTCCGCCTGCTGTTCGGCGAGGGTGCCGCTGGTGGTGGTGAAGTCGGTGAGCGCGTCCAGGACGTCGGGGGCGGCGTCCGCGTAGAGCGTGCTGACCTTGACGAGTTCCTTGATGTCCGCGTTGAGCGTGGGGAGTTGCGGGTTGAACTCCTTGAGGTGCGCGTCGAGGGTGACCAGCGTGTCGCCGAGCTTTTCGCCGCGCCCTTCGAGCGCCTGGGACACGGCGTTGAGGGTGGCGGCGAGCTTCTCCGGCTTGACGGCGGTCAGCATCGGCAGGACGTTGTCGAGGACCTCCTCCAGCTCGATGGCGTTGGAGGAGCGGTCCTGCGGGATCACCGCACCGGCCTGGAGGGTCCGGACGGACGGCACGGACGGGGGTACGAGGGCGACGAAGCGCTCGCCGAAGAGGGTGGTGGGCAGCATCTGGGCGGTGACGTCGGCGGGGATCTGGCGGAGCCGGCCGGGCCGGATGGCGAGGGTCAGGCGCGCCCCGTCGCCGTCCGACTCGATGTCGCGCACCTCTCCGATCACGACACCGCGCAGCTTGACCTCGGCGTTGTCGTGCATCTCGTTGCCGACGCTTCCGGTGCGTACGGTCACGGTGGCGTCGTCGGTGAAGTCCTTCTCGTACACGGACACCGACAGCCATACGAGCAGGGCGGGCACCAGCACGAAGGCCACACCGGCGAGTCTGCGGCGCACCGTCTGCGCCGTGGAGGAATGCATCAGCCGGCCACCTTCACCGTTGTCGTCGCGCCCCAGATGGCGAGCGAGAGGAAGAAGTCGGTGACGCTGATCAGCACGATGGCGTTGCGCACCGACCGGCCCACGGCCACGCCCACACCGGCCGGACCGCCGGTGGCGTGGAAGCCGTAGTAGCAGTGGGCGAGGATCACCAGCACGCTGAAGATCAGCACCTTGAGCACCGACAGGAGCACGTCGTCCGGGGAGAGGAAGAGATTGAAGTAGTGGTCGTAGGTGCCCGCCGACTGCCCGTTGAACAGGACGGTGATGTAGCGGGACGCCAGGTAGGAGGAGAGCAGCCCGATCGCGTACAGCGGGATGATGGCGACGACGCCCGCGATGATCCGCGTGGTCACGAGGTAGGGCATGGAGCGCACGCCCATCGCTTCGAGGGCGTCGACCTCCTCGTTGATCCGCATCGCGCCGAGCTGGGCGGTGAAGCCGGCGCCGACGGTCGCGGAGAGGGCGAGGCCGGCGACGAGCGGGGCGATCTCCCTGGTGTTGAAGTACGCGGAGATGAAGCCGGTGAACGCGGAGGTGCCGATCTGGTCGAGGGCGGCGTACCCCTGGAGGCCGACGACGGAGCCGGTGGCGAGGGTCATCGCGATCATCACGCCGATGGTTCCGCCGATGACACCGAGGCCGCCGCTGCCGAAGGCGACCTCGGCGAGCAGCCGCTGCACCTCCTTGAGGTAGCGGTGCAGGGTGCGGGGGATCCAGATCAGCGCCCGTACGTAGAAGGTGAGTTGCTCACCGGAGCGGTCGAGCCAGCCGAGCATCGACATCGGTCAGCCCCCCTTCGGGGGGACGATCTGGAGGTAGATCGCGGTGAGGACCATGTTCACCGCGAACAGGAGCATGAAGGTGATGACGACGGACTGGTTGACGGCGTCGCCGACGCCCTTGGGACCGCCGCGCGGGTTGAGTCCCCGGTAGGCGGCGACGATGCCCGCGATGAAGCCGAAGATCAGCGCCTTGAGTTCACCGACGTACAGGTCGGGCAGCTGGGCCAGGGCGGAGAAGCTGGCGAGGTAGGCGCCCGGGGTGCCGTCCTGCATGATCACGTTGAAGAAGTAGCCGCCGAGTGTGCCGACCACGGAGACCAGTCCGTTGAGCAGCACGGCGACGGACATGGTGGCCAGCACGCGCGGGACGACGAGGCGCTGGACGGGCGAGACGCCCATGACCTCCATGGCGTCGAGCTCCTCGCGGATCTTGCGGGAGCCGAGGTCGGCACAGATCGCGGAGCCCGCCGCCCCGGCGATCAGCAGGGCCACGATGAGCGGGCTGGCCTGCTGGATGACGGCGAGGACGCTGGCGCCGCCGGTGAAGGACTGGGCGCCGAGCTGCTCGGTGAGCGAGCCGACCTGGAGGGCGATGACCGCGCCGAACGGGATGGAGACGAGGGCGGCGGGCAGGATCGTGACGCTGGCGACGAACCAGAACTGCTCGATGAACTCCCGTACCTGGAAAGGGCGGCGGAAGACGGCGCGGGCGACGGCCAGGGCGAGGGCGAAGAGCTGTCCGGTCTGGCGCAGCGGGGCGAGGAGCCGCGAGGGCGGTCTCTGCCCCGGCGCCTGTTCGGCGGCCGGCTCCGGCGGCCGTACGGGCGGTGGTGCCGTCATCGGCGCCCACCGTCCAAGGTCGGCGTGTAGCTGTTCATGATGGCCGTACGGGCGGCCTCCGGCAGCTGGCCCATCATGGAGAGGACCCGCTCCCGGCGGCGCACGGCGCCCTGCCGCACGGGCAGTCCGGGTGAGGGCTCCAACTGCGGTACGACGGTGCGGGGACCGGCCGTGCGGTCGGAGCCGTTGGTCTGCTCCGCCGCGAGGGTGGCCGCGTCCTTCTCCTCGGACATGCCGATGGGGCCTTCGCGGCGTCCGGCGAGGAACTGCGAGACGACGGGCATGTCGCTGGTGAGCAGGACCTCGCGCGGGCCGAAGGTGACGAGGTTGCGGCAGAACAGCATCCCCATGTTGTCGGGGACGGTGGCCGCGATGTCGAGGTTGTGGGTGACGATGAGCATCGTCGCGTCGATCTGGGCGTTGAGGTCGATCAGGAGCTGCGAGAGGTACGCCGTACGGACCGGGTCGAGCCCGGAGTCGGGCTCGTCGCAGAGGATGATCTGCGGGTCCAGGACGAGGGCGCGGGCGAGGCCGGCGCGCTTGCGCATCCCGCCGGATATCTCGCCCGGCAGTTTTCCTTCCGCGCCCAGCAGTCCCACGACATCGATCCGCTCCATGACGATGCGGCGGATCTCGGACTCCTTCTTGCGGGTGTGCTCACGCAAGGGGAAGGCGATGTTGTCGAAGAGCGACATCGAGCCGAAGAGGGCGCCGTCCTGGAACATGAGGCCGAAGAGTTTCCGGGTCTCCATGATTTCGCGCTCGGGGCTGTTCACCATGTCGACGCCGTTGATGAGGACACGGCCCTTTTCCGGCTTGAGCAGTCCGATGATGGATTTCAGGAACACGGTCTTCCCGGTGCCGGAGGGCCCGAGCATGACGCTCACCTCACCGGCCGGCAGCGTGAGGCTGATGTCCTGCCAGATGTTCTGCTTGCCGAAGGACTTCGTCAGGCCTTCGACGACTACTTCGATACCCATCGGCCCTCCCTCGAAGTGGTGGTGAACGACGTCATCTGTCTGCGCTCCGGCTCCGGTGAATGCAAGGGGCGGCTCGTCACACATGCACCAGGAGGCGCACGTTATGTCCGTCGAATCCGCCAGGACAAGCCGTTGAGCAGCGGGAATCGCCGGGCATCGATCTTCGGACGGATCACTTGTCACCGAATGACAAAGCCGGTCACCGGTCTTGTCGGATTCTGCGCAAGCTCTCCGGGTGCACCGGGGTCCCGCGGCCCCGGGGGGCCGGAGCCACGAGATTCCGGCGGCGGGAGGCCCCGCCCCGGTGGAGGGTTCCGGTGCCGGGGGAACTCCCGGAGGAATCCCGGGCCGAGGGGGGCGCGACCGGGACTCCACGTGCGTCGAACGAGCAGGTACGGACGCGTTTCCGAGCTGCTCAAGCGGGACGCTACGGGCCAGTAACCTGAGTCCGCAATAGCACTTCACGAACTTTCTCCGAGGTAATTGCAGAGCACCGTTTTCTTATGTCCCGATGAGTAACAGGGGCGCGAAACCTATCGAAAAGTGAGGGCCTACGGGCCATGTCGGCAGGCCCCCGGGAGCCGCTCCCGGACACGCCGAAGCCCGCCCCGACCAGGGTTCATCCGGTCGGGACGGGCTCATGGGCGGCCGAGGGCCGGGGCGCACGAAGTGACAAGAAGCCGAGGCGCCGCCGGCACCCTTCCCGCCGGCTACTTCACCGCGGAGTGCCAGCTCGCGGCGAGCTCCTTGCCGGCATCGGGCACCGACAGCCCCGGAGCCGTGAGACCGGCCGTGTAGGTCTTGGCGTCGTTCAGGACGAGGTTGTTCGAGCCGGCCGCGGCCGGCAGGCCGACCTTGAGGTCGATGGCCCAGCTGAGCAGACCGCCGAGACCGCAGCCACTGGCCTTCGGCACGGAGAACTGGCTGTCGCCCTGGGCGGCCCCGGACAGGGCGATCCGGATCAGCGACCCCTCGTCCGGGTTCGCCGACCCGTCACCGTTGAATCTGGAGGCGGCCATGGTCGGGGCACTGATGTTCCCGGGACGCAGGAGCACCGGGTTGCTGCTGCTTCCTATGTAGCAGCTGGATCCGAGCAGCGGGTTCTCCAGACGGATCTTGACGGGCAGCTTGACGATCGGCCCGGAGGAGATCCCGGCGACCAGGCTGAAGTCGGTCGGTGTGCCGGCCGACTCCACCGTGGCGGTCACCTTGTTCAGGGTGGCATCGGTGATCTGCCCGCAGACGGCCGAGACGACCGGGACATTACTGGGGCACATGATGCCGAGGAGCCCGCCGGGGATGGTGGTCTTCCCGCTGATGATGGATCCGGCCGGCGGGGGAACGACCGTGTAGGTCCCCTCGGCCGGATGCTGGATGACGCCGAACTGCAGGTTCGTGGACCCGGTCGTCGCCGTGGTGTTGCCCAGCTTGATCGTCCCGTTGGGCGAGGTGGACGTCACGCACAGCGGGACGTCGGTGTCGCCGTCCGTCGCGAGCATGGCCGGGGCGTCCACCGGACAGCGGTCGAACGGGGCCCAGTCGCCGTTCAGCTGGGCGGCGGCCGTGGCGGCGCCGGCCGGGGTGGCGGTCAGGGGCATGACCAACGCGGCGGACGCGGCGACGGCACCGCCGGCCTTGATCCAGGTCTTGGAGGCAGGTCTCATCGTTCCCTCGATTCGTTAGCGGCTCAGGGCGTTCATGTGCTCGATTGCGCTTGTCGTCGCAGCGGAGGAGCTCCCTCAGCGAGTCGGCTCCGGGATCTCCACCGGCTGGTGGTCCGGCGTGCACATCGCGTCGGCCGCACCCGAAGGCGTGCAGGGTGCCCCTTGCGTCTGCTTGACGAATCCGGGGGTCCCGGACAGCGATGCGGTGAAGACGGCGTCCAGGTCCTCACCGGCTCCGCACCCCTTGAAGGGCGGGATCGTCACCGAACCCGTCAGCGTCCCTCCCGTCACCACGGTGTAGCCCTGGTCGCCGTTCTCCGCGTCCCAGGTCCCCAGGCCCTTGAGCGAGAGCCGGAAGGGCCGCTCCGTCCGGCAGTTCTTCCCCACGTCCAGCGCGACGCCGTTGACCTTCACGTCGTACAGCCTGAGGACGAAGTCCAGGTCGACCGTCGTGGTCGTCTTGCTGGCACCACCGGCGGAGAGATCGATGATGTTGTGGGACACCACGTTGCGGTCCTGCGGCGAGTTCGCCTTGGGAGGGATCTGCGTCATCTCGAGTGTGGCTGTCGTGGGCATGAACCCGAAGGTCAGGAACGTCCCGGTACTGGGCGGCAGTTGAGGCTTCCCCTTGTAGTCCAGGACGATTGCCGCGTTCAGATACACATGCAGGTAGGGGTACTCCATGACGGGTTCGCCCGGATAGGTATGGATCCGTGCGCAGGCAGGGGGGAACTTGTTGGCGGCGTCGAGCTTGGTCACGTTCGCGTAGCCGGCCACGTAGGTGACCATTTCGAGATCGTCCGCCGTGTTCCCGACGCACGGTGGCGCGGAAGCCGGCACGGGCTCCTTCGCCCTCGTCCCGACCTCGGGCGCGGCGGCCTCTCCCTGCTCCTCGTCACCGTCCGGCCACTCGTCGGAAGCGGACGGTCCGGGCGTGGGCGTCCCGGCACCGCCGTCCACGCCGACCGTCGCCAGAGTCGTCTTCTGGTCCGCTTCCACCACGCACGTCAAGGAGATGGTCGGCGGTTCGGCCGGAGCGCCGTCGGCCTTCTTCACGGCCAGGTCCACCGAGAGGTCGGCGGCCTCGAACGACAGGTCCCCGGGCACCCCGGGTTTCACGTAGGGAACGCCCCCCGTCGTGCTCAGCGTCAGGTCGCCCGCCTCGGGAACCGGTACCGGCTCGGCGGTCGTCCCGATCCACTCCGTCCGGGCGTGCTGGTCCCCCTGGGCCACGTCGACCGAGAGCCGCGCCTCCGCCCTCACGGTCGCCACTCCGGCGGCAGCGAGTCCGGCCGACGCTTCCTCGGACAGCGTCACGTCCAACCCCACGTCCTCGGGCTGGATCACCTGTTCGGCATGACCGGATTCCGGGATCTTCGCGGTGATCTCGACCTTCACCGGTTGTCCTCCCTCCGGGAGGTCGCAGGTGTAGGCCAGTTCCGCATCGATCTCCTGCACACCGGACGCGGCCTGCGCGCCCGGGATCATCCCTCCCAGCAGCACCGCGGCGGCCACCGCGGCGCCCCGCGCCGTGCGCCGCCGTGCGCCTGTCATACGACTGCCCCTCACTGAACATGTCCCCTTTCGGACGGACGGGACGCGCGTCGTGCGGCGCGTGGATGCGCCGCGCGGTCCCCGGTCACGGGATTCCGGCGCGAGGCCGGATCAGGGCGTGTACACGAGGGTCGGGCGGGTCGTGCCACCGACCGGCGTGACCAACGAGTAACTGGCGCTGTACGCCCAGGTGTCGCCCACCGCCAGGTAGCCCGCACATCCCGGGGTGGCAGTCAGGACCGTCAGCTTGTACGTGCTGTCGTCGGTGACCTCCAGCCGGCCGGTGGAGTTCGAATAGGTCGCCGCCAGCCGGCCCGCCACCGTGACCGCGCAGGTCGTGATGGTCATCCTGAGCTTCACACCGCTGATGTACCCGTGGGTGACACCGGCGCTGTAGGTGTTCGCGTTCAGCTTCCACGGGGTGGACGTGTCGGCGGTCGGGGCCACCGGGCCGAAGGGGCTGGTGCAGTTGCTCCAGGTCAGCGGAGCCACGGTGCCGACCGTGACGTCGGTGGCGCCGGAGGCGGTGGCCAGGTCGCCCTTGGCCGCGGACGACATGCACGTCATCGGGATGCCGTTGAAGATGAACACGACGGTTCCGGAGCTGCCGGAGAACGCTTCCGGGGAGCTGGGGCCGACCGTCCAGACCGGCGCGGCGACGCCCGCCGTGGCGGCGGGGGCCGCGAAGGCCACCGCGGCAACGGCGGCACCGGCGGCCACCCCCAGCTTCTTGAGAGACCTGCGCACAGCTGGTTCCTCCGATTCGACAACGGGGCACGGGCCCGGGCGCTGCACCGGATCCCCGGCCGCCCACGACGACGGCGTCCGCCTTCGGGTTCGGGGCGCAGAGATCGCACGGCGGGCGGGCCTGCCTGCCGCGCGATCCCTCACCCGATGACGACTTGTGGCCTGATCAGGGGGTGTAGACGATGGTCGGCTTGGTGGTGCCGCCGATCGGCGTGACCGCGCTGTAGTTGGCGGCGTAGGTCGGGTTGTTGCCCACGGCAGCGATCCCGGCGCAGCCCGCGGTGACGGTGGCGACCGTCAGCTTGTAGGTCGCGTTGTTGCTGACCGCCAGCACGCCGGTGGAGTTGGTGTACGTGGCGGCGACGTTGCCCGTCACGGTGAAGGTGCAGGTGAGGACCTTCAGCGTGGCCTTCACACCGCTGATGTACCCGTTGGTGACACCGGCGCTGTAGGTGTTGGCGTTCAGCTTCCACGCGGTGGACGTGTCGGCGGTCGGGGTCACCGGGCCGAAGGGGCTGGTGCAGTTGCTCCAGGTCAGCGGAGCGATGGTGCCGACCTGCACGTTGGTGGTGCCCGAGGCGGTGGCCAGGTTGCCCTGCGCCGCGGACGACGTACACGTCATCGGGATGCCGTTGAGGGTGAGGGTGACGGTGCCGGCCGTGGCGGAGAACGTCTCCGGCGAGCTGGGGCCGACGGTCCAGGTCGGAGCGGCGACGCCGGCGGTGGCGGTGGTGGCTCCGAGGGTGACGGCGGCCGCGGCGGCACCGGCCGCGAGCGCGATCTTTCTGAGAGAGTTGCGCACAGTGATTTCCTCCGATTCGGCAGTGCGGGTGCACTGTTGCGGGGACAGCACCCGAATTCCTGCAAAGACGCAGGGAGTGCCGCGATGAATCGTGTTGCGTGGGGGCCGTGCTGCTCTTTCAGCCACACACGTTCTGTGACAGGGCGTGACGTTACTTGCGGGAAACTTCGAACACAATCCCGTCGGTCAAGATTGGTTCGGCGAGTTTTTTTCCTCGTCAGTAGCTCACTAATTCGCCCGGCGCTCTTGTCACTTGGTGCGCAATATCCAGGCGGAAAGGCACGTGATCCGGACCGGCGCCACCGCCGGCCGGGCCGCCCGGAGAGGACCGGAAGGTGGTGACGAGAGCCACCGAATGCGTCCCGGGGACGGCCGGCGGGGCGGCCGCCGCACCACCCGCCGGGGCCTTCGACGCGACCCGCGGCCGAAAACATTGTCCGGAAGTGAGCATTTACCGTTTCACCTGCACCGGAGGACCACAACAGGGCCATGTTGTGTGCCCCTTGCACTTCGATCCTGTCCAGGCGGTGTGCACCCCGCCCGACTTGGTCTATCTTCGGCGCCGATGTTGGTATACACCTGTCGGTCCGTGGGAGCGCTTTCCCCCACCTGCTCCACCCACGCCGGGCCCAGGAAAGCAAGGGGACGGTCATGCCGAGACTTATCCAGCCGCTGGACACCGGAGACCCGCTGGGGCCCCTCCCCCAGGAGTTCGCCGCGATCATGCGGCCAGAACTGCCGAGCCTGATCAAAGAGATAGGCATGGAAGTGACCCGCGCCTATCCGGAATACGCGCGGCTCCTCAACGGCCCCAATGGCACGTCCATCCGGATGGGTGTCGAGCAGAGCCTTTCCTCC
This sequence comes from Streptomyces sp. NPDC102451, assembly GCF_044765485.1. Taxonomy (NCBI): domain Bacteria; kingdom Bacillati; phylum Actinomycetota; class Actinomycetes; order Kitasatosporales; family Streptomycetaceae; genus Streptomyces; species Streptomyces sp. NPDC102451. Next base: position 92,627 of record NZ_JBIWKD010000021.1, read on the forward strand.
TTCGTGGACCTGGTCGCCGAGCCCTCGTCCCCCACGGTTCTGCGCGACGACATGTGCCGGAGATTCGGCAGGTTCGAGGCGTACGAGGGCCGCACCATGGACGCGCTCCAGGGGGCGTACCGGCTGGGTGCGCGGGTCGCGCTGCGGCGGGCGAAGAAGGTGGGCCGGAGTTACAACTTCTCGCCCGCGCTGATGCTCAGCTTCGCCGACGCGTTGTTCGCGTACGTGGACGAGCTCGAGTCGCTGTCCCGCGAGGGCTTCCTGGAGGTGCAGGCCCAGTCCGACCAGCAGAGCGAGGCGGTGCGCCGGCGCCTGCTGCACCTGATCCTGGCGGGCCGGCCCGTACCCCGCAGCGCCATCGCCGAGTTGTGCGAGCAGACCGGGTGGACACTGCCCGAGCAGGTCACTCTCGTCGCGGTGCGTGCCCCGTCCGGCCTCGACCGGATCAGCGCCGACCCCGACGTCCTGATCGACCCCGGCGACCCGCAGCCGCACCTGCTGGTTCCCGGGCCGATGAACGACGCGCGCAGAGAGATGCTCGACCGGACGATTCCCGGCGGCGGCGCGGCGATCGGGCTGACCGTGCCGACCGCGCTCGCCGCCGACTCGATCCGCTGGGCCCGGCGTGTCCTGGAGCTGGTCGACGCGGGGGTCGTCGACGACGCGCCCGTCATCCTCTGCGAGGACCACCTCATCACCCTGTGGCTCCTCTCCGACACCGCCCTCCTCGACCAGCTCGCCGAGCGGGAACTGGCCGCCGTGTCCGGCATCAGCACCACACGCCGCGAGCGGCTGATCGAGACACTGCGGATCTGGCTCGACACCCGGGGCACCGCCGCCCAGATGGGCGAGTTGCTGGATGTGCACCCGCAGACCGTCCGCTACCGGATGCGCAGCCTGGAGGCCATCTTCGGCGAGCAGCTCACCGACCCGGAGAGCCGCTTCTCCACCGAGGCCGTGCTGCGCGCCCTGCAGTTACGGGCCCGCAGCGGCCATTCCCTCAACTGAACGCCCATCACATGCCTGGCGCGAAGTCAACTTACCTTCAGGTAAGGCGAAATAGACGGTCAGTCCCAAACGGTTGCGACACGGAGACGTTCTCAACGAGAAACCCGGAACTGCGTCCCGTTACATAAGGAGGAGCGGTGGCCCACCGGCCGTCGCCGAGCGCCACCTCCTGGCCAACCATCCGAGAGGGAACCCCCCATGACCGCCTCGCACCTCCTCGTTCCCGTGCCGATCCCCGACCGGGTCGCCGCGCTGATCGGGTCCTGCACTCCGCCGCACATCCTGCAGGCGGAGTTCGACGCCGACTGCGCCGCCCGCGAGGTGCGCAGGTTCCGCGGTCCGAGGCTCGGCATCGAGGACCAGGCCGACCGCGAGCAGGCACTGTCCGAGCTCGCGTGGGCCAACAAGGTGCTCTCCGCCCACCACCCGCGTCTGGCGGTGCGCCCCGACGGCGCCTGGTGACATCTGCTTGCGCGGCGGCCACGGCCCCCTTACCTTACTCAGAAGTAAGTTTACTCTGGAGTAAGGATTTGGCGTGCCCGACAACAGCAACGGCAACCTCACCGACGAACTGGCCGGGCTCGACTTCGCCGCCGTCTCCCCGGAGGAGTTCGCGCGGATCGTCAAGGGCCTGTCCGCCAAGCAGCTCGGCGAGGTCATGCACGGTGATCTGCGCGCCCGGGTGCTGGGCGAGGTCTTCGGCCGGATGCGGCAGCAGTTCCGCCCGGAGGCGGCCGGCGGGCTGAAGGCCCTGATCCGCTGGAAGATCACCGGCGAGAGCGAGGAGGTCTACGAGACCTCCATAGCCGACGGCACCTGCACGGTGCACGCGGGCCGCTCCGACGCCGAGCCCCGTACGACGCTGGTGATGGGCGACGCCGAATTCCTCAAGCTGGTCTCCGGCAACGGCAACCCGGTGACGATGTTCATGATGCGCAAGCTGAAGGTCGCCGGTGACGTCGGACTGGCCTCGGGCCTGACCCGCTACTTCGACATCCCGAAGGCCTGAGCCCATGAGCTACTTCTCCCTCGCGCTGACCGAGGAACAGCAGGACCTGCGCAACTGGGTGCACGGTTTCGCCTCCCAGGTGGTGCGCCCCGCGGCCGCCGAGTGGGACGAGCGCGAGGAGACCCCGTGGCCGGTCATCCAGGAGGCCGCCAGGATCGGCCTGTACGGATTCGAGTCGCTCGCCGACATGTACGGCGACCCGAGCGGGCTCTCCCTCCAGATCGCCAACGAGGAGCTCTTCTGGGGCGACGCCGGGATCGGCATGGCGCTGTTCGGCACCTCGCTCGCGGTCGCCGGCATCTTCGCCTCCGGCACGCCCGACCAGCTCGCCGAGTGGGTGCCGCAGTGCTACGGCGACGAGGACGACCCGAAGGTGGCCGCCTTCTGTGTCTCCGAGCCGCAGGCCGGTTCCGATGTCTCAGCGATGACCACGAAGGCCCGTTACGACGAGGCCAAGGACGAATGGGTGCTCTCCGGCCAGAAGGCGTGGATCACGAACGGCGGGATCGCCGAGATCCATGTGGTGGTCGCCTCGGTCGACCCCTCGCTGGGCGCGCGCGGCCAGGCCGCGTTCATCGTGCCGCCCGGCACGAAGGGCCTGGCGGCGAGCCGCACCATCAAGAAGCTCGGACTGCGCGCGTCGCACACCGCGGACGTCTTCCTCGACGGCGTACGGGTGCCCGGGCACTGCCTGCTGGGCGGCAAGGAGAAGCTGGACGCCCGCCTGGCCCGCGCCCGCGAGGGCGGCACCGCGAAGGGCCAGGCGGCGATGGCGACCTTCGAGGTCAGCCGCCCCACGGTGGGCGCGCAGGCACTGGGCATCGCGAGGGCCGCGTACGAGTACGCACTCGAGTACGCCGGTGAACGCGAGGCCTTCGGGCGGCCGGTCATCGAGAACCAGTCGATCGCGTTCGCCCTCGCCGACATCCGTACGGAGATCGAGGCCGTACGCCTGCTGATCTGGCAGGCCGCCTGGATGGCCCGCAACGACCGGACCTTCGACGCCGGCCAGGGCTCCATGTCCAAGCTCCGCGCGGGTGAACTCGCCGTCTCCGCAACGGAGAAGGCCGTCCAGATCCTCGGCGGCGCCGGGTACAGCAGGGAGCACCCGGTGGAGCGGATGTACCGCGACGCCAAGATCTACACGATCTTCGAGGGCACGAGCGAGATCCAGCGCCTGGTCATCGCCCGGGCCATCTCGGGACGGCACATCCGCTGACACGGGCGCCCGGAACGTCACGCTCCAGGCGTTGCCGGTGTGAACCGGACCGGCACCGAGGCCGGGCCCCGTGTGAAGACGCCCTCCTCGGCCGGGGTGAATCCCTCGGCGAGGCGGACGTCGGGCATGGCGTCCAGCAGTTGGTTCACCCCGGTCTCCACCTCGGCCCTGGCCAGCAGCGCGCCCACGCAGAAGTGCCGCCCCAGCGCGAAGGCGAGGTGGTCGGCGGCGGCGGAGAACGCGTTGGTGCTGGTCAGGTCGGACCGGAACAGGTCGAAGCGGTCGGGCTCGGCGTAGCGGGCCTCGTCCCGGTTGGCCGATCCGATCAGGCAGGTGACGGTCGCGCCCGCCGGGACGGTGCCCCCGGACAGCTCCACCTCGCCCGCCGTCTGGCGCATGATCATGTGGACCGGCGGGGTGTAGCGCAGCGTCTCCGCGAAGGCCCGGTCGATCAGGGACCGGTCCCGCTGCACGGCGGCGAGCTGCTCGGGGTGGGCCAGCAGATTGGCGAAGACCGAGGCGATGGCCTTGTCGGTCGTCTCCCCGCCGGCCGCGAGCAGCAGGCTGCAGAACGCCTTGATGTCCTCGTCGCTCATCCGTACGCCGTCGACCTCGGCGGCGCAGAGCGCGGAGAGCAGATCGTCCCCCGGCTCCTCCCGGCGCCGCTGGATGACCGGGATCATGTACTCGGCGAACTCCTGGCGGGTCCGCTCCCCCGCCGCCGCGACCGCGGGGTCGCCCGCCAGGTTGCCGAGGAAGGCGATGACGTTGGTGTACCAGCCGTGGAAGCGCTGGTGGTCCGCCCTGTCCAGGCCCAGCATGTCGGCGATGACCAGCACGGGGAAACGGGTCGCGAACGCCTCGACCAGGTCGGCCTCCCCGGTGTGGCGGAAGGCGTCGATGAGCTCGCGGGCGTTGCGCTCGATGACGGGCAGGAACTTCTCCTGGAGGTCCGCGCCCCGGAAGGCGGGGGCGACGAGGGCCCGGCGCACGGCGTGTTCCCTGCCGCTGAGCTGGAGGATGGTCCGGCCGTGGACCGGTTCCAGCTGCCAGTCGTAGTTCTCGGTGGTGAACTCCTGGGCCCGGTCCTTGAAGACGCGCTCGACGTCCTCGTACCGGGAGACGAGGTAACTCCCCGTGGCCTCGTGGTGGATCAGCGGGGCGCTCTCGCGCATCGTCCGGTAGGCCCCGTAGGGATCGGCGGCGAAGGCGGGCGAGAGAATGTCGGGCGGTGAGGACGCCTGGGACACGTATGACTCCTGTGGGGAAGAGACCGGAGTGCTTCATGGCAGTGAACGGGCAACACCAGCAAGGCTATTGACCCTCAGCCGAATACCGAACCCCCTGGGAGTATTCTTGATCGCCGCGTCCGGAGCACCACGTCCGTCCGTCCTGTTCGTCACCGATCTCGCCTACGAGGCACGCGGGCGGCGCTACTGCGACGAGGACATCTTCCTGACGTCCCGGCTGCGCGATGCCTTCGATGTCGCGCTCTGTCACCCCCGGGACGCGGCGGCGCTGCTGGAGGGGTTCGACGCGGTCGTCGTCCGCAACAGCGGTCCGGTCCTGCACTACCAGGAGGCGTACGACGCGTTCCGCACCCGGGCGCGGGAGTCGGGGACCCGCGTCTACAACACGCTGGACGGCCGCGGTGACATGGCAGGCAAGCAGTATCTGGTCGATCTGAGCCGGGCCGGCTTCCCGGTGATCCCGACCGTGGACCGTGCGGCGGACCTCGGGCTGCTCCCCCGGGCGGCCGGGTACGTGGTCAAGCCCAAGCTCGGCGCGGACTCGGTGGGGCTGCGGTTCACCGACGAGCCGGAATATCCGGAGGGCGCCGACGGCACGCTGCTTGTCCAGCCCCGGATCGACTTCCGCTACGAGGTGTCCTTCTACTTCGTCGACCACGACTTCCAGTACGCCCTGCACGCACCGCATCCGGACAGGCGCTGGGTGCTCGAACCGTACGTGCCGACCTCCGAGGACCTGGACTTCGCGCGCCGCTTCGTCGAGTGGAACACCCTCACGCACGGCATCCAGCGGGTGGACGCCTGCCGGACGCCGGAGGACGGACTGCTCCTCGTGGAGCTGGAGGACCTCAATCCGTATCTGTCGCTCGACCTGGTGGCGGACGGGGTCCGCGAGGCGTTCGTGGCCCGGATGAAGGCCTCCGTACGGGAGCTGCTGGCCTGACCCGTCCGGCCCGCCCCGCATGCGTGGGGCGGGGCCCGGTGTGAGGGTGCGAGAGTGACCACTGCCAGCGAGACCGCCCCCGCCGCGCAGAGTGCCGCAGCGCCACCCGTCCTCGACCCCCGACGCCGGAACATCGTGTTCGCCACGATCGTGCTGGGGATCCTGCTCGCCGCGCTGGACCAGACGATCGTGGGGACGGCGCTCCCCACGATCGTCTCGGACCTCGGTGGCGCGGAGCACATGTCGTGGGTGGTGACGGCCTATCTGCTGGCGGAGACCGTGGCGACGGTCCTGGTCGGCAAGTTCGGCGATCTCTTCGGCCGGAAGCTGATCTTCCAGATCTCGGCCGTCATCTTCATCACCGGATCGTTCCTCTGCGGCCTCGCGTCGAACATGCTGCTGCTGATCATCTGGCGTGGTCTGCAGGGCATCGGCGCGGGCGGGCTCATGGTCACCTCCATGGCGCTGATCGCCGATGTCATCCCGCTGCGCGAGCGGGGCAAGTACCAGGGGGCGATCGGTGCGGTCTTCGGCGTCGCCACGGTGGTCGGACCGCTGCTGGGCGGACTGTTCACCGACCATCTGACCTGGCGGTGGGCCTTCTACGTCAATGTGCCGATCGCCATCGTGGTGGTCATCGCCGCCGCCCGCAACATCCCGTCCGTCCGGGCTGCGGGCCGCCCGGTCATCGACTACCTGGGCATCGCCCTGGTCGCCGTCGGCGCGAGCGCGCTGATCCTCGGCACCAGCTGGGGCGGCAACGAGTACGCGTGGGGCTCGCCCGTCATCATCGGCCTGTTCATCGGCGGCCTCGTCGCCCTGGCGGCCTTCTGCCTCGTGGAGACACGGGCGAAGGAGCCTATGCTGCCGATGCGGCTGTTCCGCAATCCGGTGTTCGCCGTCTGCTCGATCCTGAGCTTCATCGTGGGCTTCGCCATGCTCGGCGCGATGATCTACCTGCCGACCTATCTGCAGTACGTCGACGGGGACTCGGCCACGCTCTCCGGGGTCCGGACCCTTCCCCTGGTGATCGGCCTGCTCGCGGCCTCGATCTTCAGCGGCAACGTGGTGAGCAAGACCGGCCATTACCGTGTCTTCCCGGTCATCGGCTCGCTCGTGATGGCGGCGGGCCTCTACCTCCTGTCCCGGATGGGCCCGGGCACCGGAACCTGGCTGGAGTCGCTGTACATGCTGGTGCTGGGCATCGGCATCGGCCTGTCGATGCAGGTGCTGACGATCGCCGTGCAGAACACGGTCGACTACTCGGACCTCGGGACCGCGACGTCCGGCGTGACGTTCTTCCGTACGCTCGGCAGCTCGTTCGGCACGGCGGTGTTCGGCACGATCTACGCCAATGCCCTGCGGCCGAATCTGACGCAGGGCATCGAGCAGGCGGCGCGGGCGGGCGGGGATCCGGCCACGCTGGCGCGGGTCGCGGAGAGCCCGAAGGCCGTGCACGCCCTGCCCGCCGAACAGACCGCGCCCCTCGCCCAGGCCTATGCGGACACCCTGCACACGGTGTTCCTGTGGACGGTGCCGGTGGCCCTGCTGGGGTTCGTCGTCTCGCTCTTCCTGAAGCAGGTCAAGCTCCGGGACAGCGCCCGGGCGAGCTCGACCGACATGGGTGAGGGATTCGCCCAGCCGAGCACCGGGGACGCGACGAAGGTGCTCGAATCCGCCGTGGCCAGGATCCTGCAGCAGGCAGGTCCCGACACGGCGAGGCGGATCACCGCGGAGTCGGACACCCGGCTCGACATGGCGGGCGCCTGGGCCGTGATGCAGGTCGACCTCTTCACCCGGATGGTCGGCCACGCGGGGCTCAGGCTGATCGCCGCCCGGCACCGCCTCCCGCCGGAAGTACTGGTGCCCGTCTTCGACCGGATGATCGAGGAGGGCTACCTCACCGGGGACGGCCGGCTGTTCACCCATACGGCGGCGGGCAGCCGTGAGGCAGCGGTGATCTCGGACGCCTGGGGCCGCTGGCTCAACGAACGGCTGGCCGAGGACGGCGCCCGGCCCGACGACCGGCAGCTGCGCGCGGCGGTCGACGTGATCGCCAAGCGGCTGCTCGCGGAGGACCTGGAACACCAGCTCGCCCCGCCCGAGCGGGCGGTGGCCCCGGTCTGATCCTCCCGCTCACAGCTCCCAGGAGCGCGGGCGCTCCAGTGCCTCCCACTCCTCGCGGAGCAGCGAGAGAACCGCGTTGTCGTAGCGGCGGCCGCGGTGCAGACAGCTCGAACGCCGTACGCCCTCCTGCACGAAGCCGGCCGCGGCGAGGACCGAGAGGGCCGCGGTGTTGCCGGTGTGGGTGAGAGCCTCGACGCGGTGCATCGGCAGCTCGCCGAAGGCGAGGTCGACGAGGGCGTCGAGCGCGGCCGCCCCGTGCGCCCGGCCGCGGTGCTCCGGGGCCAGCACGAGATAGGCCTCCGCGGTGCCCTCGGACAGTTGCTGGGTGTGCAGGGCGATGTGACCGATCGGCGTGCCGTCCGGGAGCAGGACGAGGAAGTCGTCCCGCGTGCTGTCGTCCAGATACCGCTCGATGCGCTCACGCAGCTCGTACAGCGAACCGGGCCAGACACCGGCCTCGTGCGCGGCCACCGGATCGGAACGCCAGCGCTGGACCAGCTCGGCGTCGCCGATCTCCAGCGGGGCGAAGGCTATTCCTCTGCCGCGCCAGCAGCGCGCCCGTTCGTCGCCCGGCCCGGACGCGTCCTCGTTCATGCGCGCATCCTACGGATCACCCGGCGCACCCGCGCAACGGATTATCACTCGACGAAGACCGCGGCCTCGTACACCCACGCACCCTGCTCGCGGACGAAGCGGCTCTTCTCGTGGAGCGAGTCGGGCCTGCCGTCGTCGGTGTAGCGGGCGCGGAAGGTGACCGTGCCGGTGCTGTGGAAGGCGCTGCCCTCGGTGGTCTCCAGGATCTCCAGCCCGGTCCAGCGCATCGCCGGGTCGAAGTCGACGGCGGGCGGCCGGGTCGAGGGGTGCCACGTACGCAGGAGGTACCCGGCGTCCTGGACGACGAAGGCCGCGTACCGCGAGCGCATCAGCGCCTCGCACGTCGGGGCCGCGGCGGCGCCGGCGTGGAACCGGCCGCAGCAGTCCCCGTAGGCGGCCTGGAGGCCGCACGGGCACGGTGTCGCCGGGGTGATCCGCGGGGGCCCCGCCGGTGGAACGGCCGGCCGGCGGGGGCGTGAGGTGCGTCGTGACATGCGTCCATTGTCCCCCGTGGGCCGGCGCGCCCGGCAGCCGGTGCGGGCACCCCGCCGGACGCCGTCCCGGGTCAGCGCTTGCGTGCCACGCCCGCGTAGCCGGGGATCGGCTCGTTGCCGGGTACGTCGATGACCTCGCCGAGCTCCGGACGCCACTCCGCGGAGAGCGAGACGCCCGGCTCGACGAGTTCGAGGCCGTGGAAGAAGGCGGTGAGTTCGGCGCGCGAGCGGGGCCGCAGGGTCATCCCCCGGGCCTTGTACATGGCACGGGCCTTGGCGGCGCCCTCGGGGTCGAAGTCCCCGGTGGTGTGCGAGAGCACCAGATAGCTGCCGGAGGGCAGCTGCTCCACGAGCCGGTCGACGAGCTCGGCGGCCCCGTCCTCGTCGTCCACGAAGTGCAGCAGGGCGAGGAGGGAGAGCGCGATCGGCCGGTCGAAGTCGAGGATCTTGCCCGCTGCCTCCAGGATGGCGTCGGGCCTGCGGGCGTCGGCCTGGATGTACTCGGTCGCGCCCTCGGGGGTGGAACGCAGCAGAGCCGCGGCGTGCGCCAGCACGATCGGGTCGTTGTCGCAGTAGACGACGCGTGCGTCCGGAGCGGTCCGCTGGGCGATCTGGTGGAGGTTCGGTTCGGTGGGTATGCCGGAGCCGATGTCGAGGAACTGACGCACGCCGTTCTCGGTGAGCCAGCGGGTGGCCCGGTGCATGAAGGCGCGGTTGACGCGAGCCATGTCACGGCCCCGGGCGTCCAGGGCGAGCAGCTGCTTCGCCATCTGCTCGTCGACCGGGTAGTTGTCCTTGCCGCCGAGGAACCAGTCGTACATCCGTGCGGGATGCGGCTTGCTCGTGTCGATCTCGACGGCCTGGGATTCCTGCCCGGTCATAACGCACTCCGTTGGTCGGGTACTTCGGCGAACAGCGTGTGATGCGACAATAAGTGACTGTGGATCAGGTGAGGAGGAAATCGGCCTGTCCGGCCTTGGCGCCCTGGATGAAGGCGGCGATCTCACCGTTGGAGTAGATGAGTGCGGGGCCGTCCGGGTCCGCCGACTGCCGGACCGCCACCCTGCCGTCGGCCAGCTTCATGGCCTCGATGCAATTGCCGCCGTTACCACCGCTCCACGGCTTGTACCAGCCTTCGGTGCCGAGGTCGGCGGCCGGCATGCCGTTGTATATGTGGTTCATCACAGCTCCTTGCGGAAGTCCCTGAGGATTTCCTTCGTGCGTTGTGCAGTTGCGGCCTGAGCCGCCATTCGGTCCATGACCTCGAGGTAGGACGCCACCTCGGGGCGCGCGTCGAAGTAAACGGCGCCCGTCAGGTATTCGCTGTAGACCATGTCGGGCAGTTCGGGGACCGCGAAGCGGAACAGGACGAACGGGCCGTACGTGCCCGGGTGGTGACCCGTCGCGAACTCCGCGATCTGCAGGGTCACATTGGGCAGTTCGGTCGCTTCGAGCATGCGGTCGACCTGGGCCCGCATGGCGTCGGGGCTGCCGACGGGACGGCGCAGGACGGTCTCGTCCATGACCACCCAGAGCTTCGGCGCCTCCGCCTTGGTGAGCAGTGACTGCCGTTCCATCCGCAGCGCCACATGGCGCTCGATGTCCGCGGGCCGGGTCTGGCCGACGGCACCGGTGCGCAGGACGGAGCGCGCGTAGTCCTCGGTCTGCAGCAGGCCGGGGACGAAGTGCGGCTCGTACGTGCGCAGGAGGCTCGCGGCGCCCTCCAGGCTGACGTACATGCTGAACCAGTCGGGCAGCACGTCGTGGAAACGCTGCCACCAGCCGGGCTTGTTGGCCTCTTCGGCGAGTTCGACGAAGGCGTCGGTCTCGGCGTCGGCGATCCCGTAGGCCTTCAGGAGGAGCTGGACGTACGGGATCTTGAGCCCGACCTCGGCGGTCTCCATCCTGCGTATGGTCCCCGGGGCGACACGGAGCACCTTCGCCGCCTGCTCGCGGCTCAGGCCGACGCGCTCCCGCAGATCCTGCAGGCGCTTACCGAGAACGACCTGGCCCACGGTCGGGGCGGACCGCGGTTCGCTCACTTCAGACCTCCCGATGCGCTGTGTGCGAGCAGTGTGCCATGCGCACGGCTCCAGGGACACAGCCACTCTGAATTTTTCAGAGTGCCTCTTGCCAAGTGTTCTTGTCAGGGGGAGAGTTGGTAACCGAACCAAGTTCGCGTGGTTGCGCCCGCCCCGTCCAGGGACGGTGCGAAGCGTGACACAGCCCCCACTGTGAGGAATCGGTCGTGGCACCTGGCAGTGCGCTCATCCCCCGGCTCATGGACCTCAGCCCAGGTGCGGAAGCGCTCCGTTACTGCTTCGCGCTGTCGGCGCATCCGGAGTCGGTGGCCGGTGCCCGGCGCCTCACGCGGGCCCGGCTGGCGGACTGGCGGCTGACCGGGGACGCGCACGACGCGGCGGTGCTGATCGTCTCCGAGCTGGTCACCAACGCGGTGGTGCACACCGCGAGCGCCCGGGTCGTCTGCGAACTCCGCTGCGAGAGCGGCCGGCTGCGCATATCGGTGCAGGACCAGGGACATCAGCCCGGCGGTCCCCGGCTGTCCCTCACCGCCGAGGGGGAGCACGGGCGCGGGCTGCTGCTCGTCGACTCCATGAGCAGCGCCTGGGGCTCCCACGACGCGGGGGACCACTCGGGGCGCATCGTCTGGGCGGAACTGCCGTACGACCCGGAGCCGGCATGCTGAAGAACGCGCTGTCGCAGCTGCTCGGCGCGCGTCGCGCCCGCCCCGCGGAGGAGGACGGTGCACCGGGCACGGTCCGGCTGCCGCTGCCGCCCGCGCTGTCGGCGAGCCTCGGCTGCGACGCGGTCGGCGTGCCCGCACGGTACGGATTCCGCCTGATGTCCCACCTGCCGCGCGCCGGATGCGTGTTCGCCGATGCCGACCAGTGGTGGTGGATCGTCCCGTCGGGCTCGGACCTCGATCTGGACTGGCCGGAGCAGGCGTCGTACGCCGCGGGGGCGTACGTCCCCGCGGGCCGGCCCCGGCTGATCCACGCCCCGGACAGCCGTACGCCCTACACGCCGCCCATTCCGCTCTTCCTCATGGTGTGTCAGGTCACCGGTGTCGCGCCGTCCTGGGACCCGTCGGGCCGCCCGAAGGCCGTGCCCGCGCCCTGACGGGGCAGGCCGGTCACGGGCGGTCGAGATAGGCGAGCCCGGGGTGGACCTTCGTGTACCCGTCGACCAGCCGGCGGGCCACGGAGACGGAGTCGACCAAGGGGTGCAGGGCGAAGGCCCGTACGGCCGCCGACCGTGAGCCGCTCTCCGCCGCTTCGAGCACCGCCCGCTCCACGGCCTTCACGGCGGTGACCAGCCCGACCGCGTGGTACGGGAGCGGGTCCACGGCCACGGGGTGCGCGCCGTCGGCGTCGACCAGGCACGGCACCTCGATGACGGCGTCCGCGTCGAGCACCGAGAGGGTGCCCCGGTTGCGGACGTCGAGGATCAGGGAGGTCCGCTCGTTGCGGGCGACGGCCCGCATCAGGGCGAGGGCCACCTGCTCGTAACCGCCGGACTCCAGATCGCTCTCCTCGCGCTCACCGGCTCCGGCCACGTCCCGGTTCTCCGACATGTACGTCGCCTCACGTTCGGCACGCGTACGGTCCCAGGTGGCCAGCGGCGGGGCGGCCGGGTCCTTCATCCGGGCGTAGAAGCCCTCCTGCTGGTCGCGCAGGAAGGCGCCGCGGGTCTGCTCGGCGTCCTGGTAGGCGCGGACCGCCTCCCGGTTGAAGTAGTAGTAGTGCAGGTACTCGTTGGGGATCGCGCCCAGCGAGCGCAGCCAGTCGGGGCCGAAGAGCCTGCCCTCCTCGAAGGAACCGAGCAGCGCCGGGTCCGCGAGGAGGCGCGGGAGTTCGTCGCGGCCCCCGACCCGCAGACCCCGCACCCAGCCGAGGTGGTTGAGCCCCACGTAGTCGATCCAGGCCTTCTCCGGGTCCGCGCCCAGGACCCGGGCGATCCGGCGGCCGAGTCCCACCGGGGAGTCGCAGATGCCGATGACCCGGTCGCCGAGGTGCCGGGACATGGCCTCGGTGACCAGGCCCGCCGGGTTGGTGAAGTTGATGACCCAGGCGTCGGGAGCGAGCCGGGCGATCCGCCGGGCGATGTCCGTCGCGACGGGGACGGTGCGCAGACCGTAGGCGATGCCGCCGGCCCCGACCGTCTCCTGGCCGAGGACGCCCTCGTCGAGCGCGACGCGTTCGTCGGCCGCACGGCCCTCCAGGCCGCCGACCCGGATGGCTGAGAACACGAAGTCCGCGCCCCGCAGGGCCTCGTCGAGATCGCCGGTGACGAGGACGGGGGGCGCGTCGTCGATGCCGGCCGCCTGTTCGGCCAGGACCCGGGCGACGGCGGTGAGCCGGTCCGCGTCCGTGTCGTACAGGGTCACCCGTGAGACGCGGCCCTCGGCGTGATCGCCGAGCAGCGCCCCGTACACGAGAGGGACCCGGAATCCGCCGCCGCCAAGAATTGTCAGCTTCACGCTGATCGATGGTACGGGGCGGGAGGCCGGGTGCCCCGGACCCGGAGGCCCGGGGCACCCGGTGAGCGGCGGACGGGGCCGGTGTCAGTGGCCGTTCCACCACCGCACGACGGAACGCCAGATCTTCGCCGGCCCGCTCCGCTGCGCCGGGATGACGGCTCCCTCCCCGGGCTCCGCGTACGGCTCGGGGGCTCGCACACCCGCCGGGGCGTGGCCCGCCGGGGCGGCCATGGGGCCCCGTGGGGCGGCGGACGACGACACCTGCCAGTCGGCGTGCGACCGGGACCGCGCCACCGCCGGCAGCGGTTCGGCGTCGATCTCCTGCTGCGCGGTGGGCGCGAAGCCCGCCGGAAGATCCACCAGGTGGCGCGACATGAAGTTCCCGGCCCAGGTCAGCTTCTCCTCGTCGACGCCGAGTTCGAGGTCGGGCAGGCGCATCAGCAGGGCGTCGACCCCGACGTCGGCGATGGCGCGTCCGATGTCCTGGCCGGGGCACTCGTGGGGGCCGCTGCTGAATGCCAGGTGGGCCCGGTTGCCCTCCATGCTGACGGTGAGGTCGGGCCGCACGGCGGGGTCCGTGTTGGCCGGCGCGATACCGACGATCAGGGCGTCCCCCGCCCTGATCTGCTGCCCGCCGAGCTCGGTGTCGCCGACCGCCCAGCGGCCGAGGACCGAGGTGAACGGCGGCTCGTCCCAGAGCGTCTGTTCGACCGCCTCGGGCACGGTCATGTGCCCGCCGCTGAGCCTGGCCCGGAACCTGGGGTCGGTGAGGACCATGCGCAGCACGTTGGCGATCAGGTTGGTGGTCGTCTCGTACGCGACGATCAGGACCACCCGCAGGTGCTCACTGACCTCCTTGTCGGTGAGGTCGGCGGGATGTTCGACCAGCCAGGTGGCGAAGTCCTCGGCCGGCGCCTCCCGGCGGCGCTGGACCAGCCGGTCGAGCGCGCCGATCACGTAGGCGTTGCTCGCGACCGCGGTCTCCGAGCCCCGCGTCATGTCACGGGCGGCCTGCACCAGACGGTCGTTGTACTCCTCGGGCATGCCGATGATGGCGCACATCACCATCATCGGGAGCCGCTCGGCGAACTGGCTGACCAGCTCGACCCGGCCTTCCCGGCAGAAGTCGTTGACGAGCCGGTTGCTGTACCGGTTGATGTGACGGCGCACGCCGCGGGTGTCGATGCGGGCCATGCTGTCGGTGACCGCGCCGCGCAGCCGTTCGTGTTCAGCGCCCTCGGCGAAGGAGCACACCGGCTGCCAGGTGAAGAGCGGGGCGAGCGGGTGGTCGGGGGCGACGCTGCCGTCCTGCAGACCACGCCACCGCCGCGAGTCGCGGGAGAACTGCGAGGGCGTACGGGTCATGTGGAGGTTCTCGCTGTGTCCGAGCACCAGCCAGGCGGGGACGTCCTCGTGCAGCAGGACGGGCGCCACCGTGCCGTGTTCGGCGCGCAGCTTCTCGTACAGGCCCGCGGGGTCCGCCTCGGCCTCCGGACCGTACAGCCGGCGGAGTCCGCCAGGACCGATGCCCATGCCGTGCGCGGGGCATTGCGGGGGTGGCACCGGACCGGTGGCCGCTCCGGGTTCGTGCTGGAAGGGGGTTGTCACAGTGGCTCCAGGTAAGACGTTCCGGGACCGGGCGAGTGGGGACAGGGCCCGTTCAGAGGCAGAGGCGCGTGCCGCCGTCAGGTGAGCGGCACGGCGAGGCGGTGCAGGTAGCGCATCAGGGTCATGAGCACATCGCGGCTGGAGGTGCGCAGCCGGGCGTCGCAGTCGATCATCGGGACCTCGTCCGACAGGTCCAGGGCGGCGCGCAGGGCCTCGACGGGGTGGTGCGGCGCTTCGGGGAAGGTGTTGACGGCGACGACGAACGGCACGCCGCGCTCCTCCAGCCTGCCGATGACGTCGAAGCTGACCTGGAGCCGTCGGGTGTCGATGAGGACGACCGCTCCGAGTGCGCCCTCGAAGAGCCCGTTCCACAGGAACCAGAAGCGTTCCTGGCCGGGGGTGCCGAACAGGTAGAGGATCAGTTCCTCGCTGAGGCTGATCCGGCCGAAGTCCATGGCGACGGTGGTGGCGGTCTTGGTCTCCACGCCCACGTTGTCGTCCACGCCGACACCGGCCTGGGTCATGGTCTCTTCGGTCGTCAGGGGCCGGATCTCGCTCACCGAGCCGACCATGGTCGTCTTGCCGACCCCGAACCCGCCGACGACGACGACCTTCACCGCGGCCGTGGCCGTGCTGGGAAGGACGTCCTCGCTGCGGGGGCCCGTGATCGTGTCAGAGCTTCTGAAGTCCATGCATCACCGCTTCGAGGAGGGACCGGTCCGGGAGCGAGGCGCGGACGATGGGCGCGCGCGATTCGACCAGTTCGGTCGCCAGGAGTTCTGTCAGGAGCGAGGTGACCACGCTGAAGGGCAGGCTCAGATAGGCCGAGATCTCGGCGACGGACAACGGTGCCCTGCAGAGCCGCAGGATCGCGGCCTGCTCGGGCTGGACCGTGGGCGACGGCTCGGCCTGCGCCACGACCATCGTGACGAGGTCGAGTGCCGCTCGTTCGCCGTCGGGGGCGCCGGTGATCACGTACAGCCGTTCCGGGTCGCTCAACGCCGGGTCGGCCTTTCGGCGTTCTCGTCGGGGAGGACTCATACAGCCTGCCCGTCGTGGCGCGGAGGACTCGTCAGGTGCGCTCCGATCCGGACGACCATGTCGCGCATGCGGGCGCCCACGAGACCGGCGTCGACCGTCTCGCCGGCCAGGACGGCGAGGTAGGCGCCGGCGCCCGCGGCCATCAGGTAGAAGAACCCTCCGGTGACCTCGATGACGACGAGCTTCATCAGGCCGTCGCTGTAGGGGATCTCGGTGGCGACGGCCGCGGCCAGGCTCTGCAGTCCGGCGCAGGCGGCGGCGAGACGGTCGGCGGTGTCGGGGTCGCCGCCGTGGCGGGCGATCCGGAGGCCGTCGGCGGAGAGCACCACGATCTGGTGGATGCTCGGTACGTCGTCGGCCAGTTCCTTGAGCATCCAGTCCATGTTTGCCCGCTGCTGGATCACTTCTCGTCTCCCTTGTCCCACACGTCGTCAGAGTCTGTGTCGTGCTTCGGCTCCTTGGGCACACCGTTGACGGCCTGGGTGAAGGCCTCCAGCCAGAGGCCGGGCGGTGCCGTGGAGCCGCCGCCCTGTCCGTTGTGCCCGTTGCGTGCGGCGGGCTCCGCGGCCGGAGCGGACTGCTGCGGGAGATTGTGCGAACCGAGGGGTGCGCGCCCCCGGCTGCGGCGCTGCGGGAGGCCGCCCTCGGTCCACTCGGTCACGACGATCTCGTCGTCGCCCATGGCTGCCGCGGGGGGTGCGGACCGTGCGGCGGAGGCCGCCGGGGCCGGTGAGGGGGCGGGTGCGGGAGCGGGTGACGCGAGCGACGGGACGGGCCCGGTCGCCGCGGGCCGAGCCTTGTGCTTGCCGCGCGGCGGGACGACGTGCTGCATCTGCGACATGTCGAGCGAGCTCTGCGGCCGCGAGGTGGCGCCGATGCCGTGCGCGATGCCGGGGGCGGGGCCGGTGGTGATCATGTCGCGCGGCACGATGAGTACGGCGCGGACGCCTCCGTACGCGGACTGCCGCAGGGAGACCTGGAGTTGGTACATGCGGGCGAGCCGGCCGACCACGGCCATGCCGAGGCGCGGGGACTCCCCGAGGTCGTTCATGTTGATGCCGGCCTGGGCCTGGGCGAGCATGTTCTCGGCCCGCACCCGGGCCTCCTCGCTGAGGCTGACGCCGCCGTCCTCGATCTCGATGGCGATGCCGGTCTGCACCTCGACCGCGGTGACGTGCACCCGGGTCTGGGGCGGCGAGTAACGCGTCGCGTTGTCGAGGAGTTCGGCGCAGGCGTGGATGAGCGGCTCGACCGCGGTGCCGACGATGGCGACCTTGGCGATCGAGTGCAGGTCGACGCGCTGGTACTCCAGGATCCGGGACATCGCGCCGCGGAGCACGCTGAACAGCGGTACGGCCTTGGGCCACTGGCGGCTGGGGCGGGCGCCGCCGAGTACGGCGATGGAGTCGGCGAGCCGCCCGATCAGCGCGGTGCCGTGGTCGATGCGGAGCAGGTCGTCGAACACATCGGGGTTGCGTCCGTGGTGGTCCTCCATCTCCCGGAGTTCACTGGCCTGCCGGTGGACGATGGCCTGGACGCGGCGGGCGACGCTGACGAAGGCGCGCTGCGCGGAGTCACGCATCGCCTCCTCGTTGTCGATGATGTCGAGGACCTGGAGGACCAGGGCGCGTTGCGCCTTGGGGAGGTTGCGGTACGACGCGTCCGCGTCGACGACGTCGCGCATCACCTCCTGCGGCGAGTTGCTGGCACGCAGCCTGCGGATCGCGGCGGGGAGGAGTTCCCTGCCGAGCCGTTCGGTCTCCTGGTCGTACGAGGCGATGCGGTGTTCCAGGAAGGCGATGCGCTTCTCGTACTCGGCGCGCTGGACGCGCATGGCCCGGCGCCGGCGGTTCAGTACGACGGTGAGCGCGGCGACCACGACTGTGGCGATCGCTCCGCACCAGACGACTGCCGCTCTCGTGGCCCCGGTGACCGGCACCGCGCCGGCCGCGGTCGCGCCTGCCATCAGCACGACGGGCAGGAGTGCGGCGCGCACTACGGGGATGTCTCTTTTGGTCGGCGGTGATTCAACACGGACCATCTAAACCCTCTGGCGGTTGATTCGGGAAGTATTCGGGATGTACACGCACTTGCACGCATAGTTATGGACAAGCGCTCGAATTCATATCAACTCGACTTCACTGCGCGTGAGCCTAGCCAGATCAGAACAGTGCCTCGGCATATTCGCCCAACCCCCTGCGCGAGCACGCCGGCGGTAATACACTCGCCAGTTTTCGCACTCACCGCCGCCGAGCGTGCGCGGGGAGTGATGCCGCGCGGGAATCGGGAGAAAGCAGACCCATCTGTCCCTTCGTGCGGGACAGGGAGAAGGGCGAGGAGCCTGGGGAGGTCGGTCAATTTCCAGCGCGAACGAGAAATAATACGTACGCGCGAGCGAGACGAGTGGGCGCGTACGAATACATCTGCACCTCAGAGCGGGACGAGGGCACATGTGATCGAATCAGATCGAAAGGAGCAGATCCGTGAACGACGGACGGGTGTGCGAGCGCTCCGGTGCAGAATCGGTCATGCCGCACCGCGCGGTCGCGGGACGGCGGACCGGCGGCGGGGTGCGCGTCGGCCGCCCCTGAAGCCCTCACCGTCCGTGAGGTCACCCGGCCGTCCGGGAGCGGCCGGAGCCGCCACCGTCCGCGGCCGAGCGGCGCATGTCCGGCTCAGCGGCGGCCGCCGAGCCTGCCCTCCAGCTGCACCAGCAGCTCACCGAGCTGCCCGCTCAGCCCGCTGCGGGTCTCCTCGTCGAGTCCGGAGAGCACCGACCGCTCGTAGGCGAGCTGTTGGGGCAGCAGACGGTCCACCAGGTCACGTCCCGCCTCGGTCAGCCCGACGTGGGCGACCCTGCGGTCCCTGGCATCGCTGCGGCGGCGGATCAGGCCGGACTCCTGCAGGGCGCGCAGCCGCTTCGTGACGGCGGCTCCGGACGAGAAGGTCTCGCGGGCCAGCTCGCCAGGGGTGAGCTCTCGGTCGGTGCGCCGCATCGCGCCGAGCAGATCGAATTCGGCGCGGGTGAGTCCGGCGGCCCGCAGGGGGGCGTCCTCGGCCTGCTGGAGCAGGGCCGCACAGCGGTTGATGCGGCCGATGAGTTCCATCGGCGCGGTGTCGAGCCCCGGGCTGACGGCCTGCCACTGCCGTACCACCGAGGCCACGATGTCGTCGGTCACACCGCTCCGTTCGCCGGGGGCAGGGTGATCAGCCCCTGCCGTTGTGCTGTCGCCGCGAGCGTACGGTGTCCTGCCTGCTCGGCGGCCAGCAGCTCTTCCTCGGGCAGGGCGCGCTGCCACCACTCCCCCGACGCGACGTCACCGGCGTCGCGCAGTTCGACGAGGGAGGCCGTCAGCCTCCTGCGTGCCGTTTCGAGTACGAGGACGTCGACCGCCGGGTCGGCCACCGCCCGCTCGGCGCGGTGCCGGGCGTCCACCGCCGCGGCGAGGGCCCGTTCCACCCGGCCGGAGGCCCGGCGGTTGGTGACGGCGATCGCAGCGAGGAAACCGACCGCGACGCCCACGAGGGTGTCCAGGGCCCGGTCGGCGATGAGCTCGCCCGCCGGCTGGAACCCGCCGAATTCCAGGATCAGCAGGGCCATCGGGGTGACGGCGATGGAGCCGAGCCAGTAGTTGCGGGTGATCAGGGCCTCGGCGGCGAAATTGAAGAACAGGACGCACAGGACGAGGACGAGCGGGTCGAGCCGTGCGAGCGGGATGACGGCCGCGAAGACCAGCACGCCGAGAAGGTTGCCGACGGTCCGCTGCAGCGCCCTGCTCCAGGAGAGGGTGAGGTTGGGCTGGTAGACGGAGGCCGCGGTGACGATGGCCCAGTACGGGTGGCCCACGCCCAGCGCAGCGGACACATAGCCGGCGAGGGCACACCCGACGAGGGTACGGAAGGCGACCGGCAGCACCGGGGAGCCGGGGCCGAGGGCGCGCAGCAGCCTGCGCCGGGCCTCGCGCCGGCCCCGCCGCATCCGCTGCCCCGCACGCTCGGCGTCGATCCCGAAGAGCTGTTCGACGGTGCCGGGAGCGGGGGGCGGGCTGGGCACGGGGCCGCGGGCCCGGGTCCCCGCCGCCCACCGGCGCAGCTGGTCGGGGCCGGCGCCGGGGGCGTGCCCGTCGGCCGCGGGGGTGGCGAGGGCCCGCTCGGCGTGGACGACCAGCCGCTCCAGTTCCTGGCGTACGGAGGTGGGGCGTCCGGCGGCGAGCAGTGACTGCCAGGCCGCCTGGACCGCCGCCGCGGCGGCGTGCCGGGTGCGGGGGCCGGGATCCGCCGCGTACGCGGCGGCGGCGTCGAGTGCGCGGGCGGTGGCGAGGCGCTCGGGCCCCTCCCTGCGCCACAGGACCGGGCCGACGGTGACCAGCCAGGAGAAGGCGCCCGCGGCCAGCATCAGGCCCATGTGGCCCGGCACCTGCCCGAGCTCCTGCGGGGCGAAGAGCGCCGCCGAGGTGACGAAGGCGAAGATCACGTTGCCGGGCGGGCCGATGCGCGTGGCGTCGCAGAAGGTCTTCTGGACGGCCGCGAGCAGCGCGCCGACGGCGATCAGCACGGCGGTCGAGTCGGTGAGCGAGCCGACGGTCAGAGCGACGGCGAGGCCCGCGGCCATCCCCAGGATCACGCGGAGGACGGTGTGGACCCTGCGGGCGTACGGCAGGTTGTGCCCGTAGAGCGCGCAGAGCGATCCCGCCATCGTGTACATGACGAGGTCGAGGCGGTCGAGGGAGTACAGCAGCAGATTCGGGACGGCCGAGGCGACCACCACGCTCAGCGCGGGCTTGTACCAGATCTCCGCGGGGCTGTTCAGCCGCAGGACACCGGTGACCGGCAGTTTGTGGACGGATGGCTTCCGGGGTCGCATGGCTGTATCACTCACTCATTTACCTTAGCAGGTGTTACACACGTAAAACATCTCGGCCGAGCAGCGCGGCCTCCGGTAGCCGCCACCTCCGCACGGCCTTAGCGTGCTGCACAACAGCGTAGGAATGTCACCGGTGGCGCGCCTCGGGAGGAATCCGCATGAAGCTCACCGAACCGGTGCCCGGCGGCCCCTGCTGGGTCGAGCTGAGCACCCCGGACGTGCAGGCCGCCCAGGCGTTCTACGCGGGGCTCTTCGGCTGGCGTTCGGAGACCGATCCGCGGCCGGAGGCGGGCGGTTACATGGTGGCGCGCGTCGGGGAGGACGCCGTCGCGGCCTTTGCCCCCCCTCTACCGGCCGGAGCTGCAGCCGTCCTGGACCGTCTCCTTCGCCACCGAGGACGCGGACGCCTCCGCCGATGCCGTGCGGTCGGCGGGCGACACGGTGCTGATGGACCCGACGGACGTCTTCGACCAGGGCAGATTCATGGTGGCCGCCGACCCGTCGGGCGCGGTGTTCTCCCTCTGGCAGGCGCGCGCCTTCCCGGGCGCGGGGCGCTTCAACGATCCGGGGGCCCTGGGCTGGGTGGAGCTGCGCACCCCCGACCCGCGGGGCGCTCTCGCCTTCTATCCGGCCGTGCTCGGCTGGACGGTCAGCGCCTCCGAACACTTCACCCACTGGGGTGTGGACGGGGCCGACTTCGGCGGCCTGAAGGAGCAGGACGACGACGAGCGCGCCGACGTACCGCCGCACTGGCTGCCCTACTTCACGGTGAGCGACACGGAGACCACCGCCGCCAGGGCGCTGACCGCCGGGGGCGAGCCGCTCGCGCCTCCGACGCACATCCCGGGCGGACCCTGGGTCGCGGCGCTCCGCGACCCGCACGGCGCGCGGTTCGGCATCCACACGCCCTGAGGGCCCGCCCTCACCGGCCGGCGGGCGGCCCGGCCTCCTCCGGCACGCGGAAGGCCTCGGCGGCGTCCGCCACCCTGTGCATCAGCGCGAAGAGCGTCTGCTGCTCCTGCGGGGAGAGCGGGCCGAGGAAGACCTGGTTCATCCCGACCGTGCGCAGCGCGAGCCGCCGGTGGGTGCGGACACCCTCGTCCGTGAGACGGAGCAGAAAGCGCCGTCCGTCGTCCGGGTCGCGCACCTTGTCCAGCAGCTCCCGGCGCAGCAGCCGGGAGATCACCTCGGCGACGGTGGACCGGTCGAGGCCGACCCGCTCCCCCACCGTCCGCTGGTCGAGGCCGGGCTCGGCGGTCAGGGCGTTGAGGACGGCGAACTGGGGCGAGGTGATCTCCTGGGAGACCATCGAGTTCCAGAGCAGGTGGTGCGCCTGCTGGAGACGCCGGGCCAGGTGCCCGGGGTGGGTGCTCAGGTCGACCGCCTGCACGGCACCGCCCTCTCTCTGTCGGCCGGGAGCCGGCCGGGACATTCGTAGATACACAGTGTACTGAGGGTATTGACCCGACAGCCAGCCCTGAGTAGCTTCATGCCCATCACATTTTAGTCAGTGCACTGAGCATTTCAGATTCACGGAGCCGTGACATGACCGCACGTGACCTTCCCGCCCAACCGCTGCCCGACGGCATGAGCCAGCGGGAGATCGATGCCGAGGTGGCCAGGGCCCAGGCGGTGGCCGTGCCGGGCGCCCACCATCCGCCGCGCGACTACCCGCCGTACCGCAGCAGCCACTTCCGCCACCCGCACCGCTCGCTCGTCCCCGTACGCGATCCCGAGGCCGTCGAGCTGTCCGGGCCGGCCTTCGGTGTCACCGATGTGACCGCGCTG
The DNA here is from genome assembly GCF_044765485.1 of Streptomyces sp. NPDC102451. Taxonomy (NCBI): domain Bacteria; kingdom Bacillati; phylum Actinomycetota; class Actinomycetes; order Kitasatosporales; family Streptomycetaceae; genus Streptomyces; species Streptomyces sp. NPDC102451. Next base: position 115,073 of record NZ_JBIWKD010000021.1, read on the forward strand.
GACCGCGACCTCACCGCGCAGCACCACGGTGAGCCGCTCGGGGAGCGGATCACCGTCACCGGCCGGGTGCTGGACCGGGCCGGCCGGCCGGTGCGGGGGCAACTGGTCGAGGTGTGGCAGGCCAACGCCTCCGGGAGGTACGCCCATCAGCTCGACCGGCATCCGGCCCCGCTCGACCCGAACTTCACCGGCTTCGGGCGCTGCCTGACCGACGACGACGGGGGCTACGCGTTCACCACCGTCAAGCCGGGCGCCTATCCGTGGCGCAACCACACCAACGCCTGGCGGCCCGCGCACATCCACTTCTCGCTGTTCGGTACGTCCTTCAGCCAGCGGCTGGTCACCCAGATGTACTTCCCCGGCGATCCGCTCCTCCCCTACGACCCGGTGATCCGCTCCGTCACGGACCGGGCGGCGCGCGAGCGGCTCGTATCGACGTACGACCACGATCTGTCCGTTCCCGAGCGGTCCCTCGGTTACCGCTGGGACATCGTCCTCGACGGACCGTGCGCCACCTGGACCGAGGAAGAAGGCGACGCCTGATGTCCCGGATGTCCCACGCCCCGACCCCCTCCCAGACCGTCGGCCCCTTCTACGGTTACGCGCTGCCGTTCCCCGGCGGCAGCGAGGTCGCCCCGGCCGGGCACCCCGGCACGGTCACCGTCCACGGCCACGTGCTCGACGGCCGGGGCGACCCCGTGCCCGACGCGATCGTGGAGACCTGGCAGCCCGCCCCCGACGGCTCCCGCTCCGGGCTTCCCGGCTCGCTGCGCCACGACCCGGCGACCGGCCGGGTGATCGGACGCGACGGGGTGGACTTCACCGGGTTCGGCCGGGCGCCGACGGACGCGGCCGGCCGCTGGTTCGTGCGTACGCTGCCGCCCGGCGGTGTCCCGTACCTCTGTGCCGCCGTGTTCGCGCGCGGCCTGGTCCACCACCTCTACACCCGTGTGTATCTCCCCGATCTGCTCGACGAGGGCCCGGCGGCCGGCGATCCGCTGCTGGAGTCGCTGGACGCGGAGCGGCGCGCCACACTGATCGCGACACGCACGGATCCCCGTACCTACCGTTTCGACATCCGTCTGCAGGGCGACGACGAGACGGTCTTCCTGGAGTTCAGCTGATGCACGAGAGCGATGCCGGTCTCCTCGCCCCCGGGCGGGCCGGCTCCGCCGCCGAGGCAGCCACCGGCGACCACGCCTTCCTGCGGGCCCTGCTGGACGCCGAGGCGGCGCTCACCCGGGCGCAGGCCGGGTGCGGACTCGCCCCCGCCGAGGCGGGGCGGGCGGTCACCGCGGCGGCGGACCCCGGCCGGTTCGACGTACGGGAGCTGGCGCTGCGGGCGCGGTCCGGGGGCAACCCGGTGATCCCTCTGGTCGCCGCCCTTTCGGCGGCGGTCGACGAGGACGTACGGCCCTTCGTGCACCGGGGCGCGACCAGCCAGGACATCCTCGACACGGCGGCGATGCTGGTGGCGTCCCGGACCCTGGCGCTCGTCCTGGACGACCTGGGGCGGACCGCCGACGCGCTGGAGCGGCTGGCGGCCGGGCACCGTGACACGCCGATGCCGGGCCGCACCCTCACGCAGCACGCCGTGCCGACGACGTTCGGTCTGAAGGCCGCCGGCTGGCGTGCGCTGGTGCTCGACGCCCGGGACCGGCTGAGGGCGGTGCTCGGCTCGCTCCCCGTCCAGCTCGGCGGTGCGGCGGGCACACTGGCGGCCTTCTCCGCCGACGGGGAGGCGGCGGGGCCCGAGCTCGTCGCGGCCTACGCCCGGGAACTCGGCCTGGCCGCACCCCCGCTGCCCTGGCACACCCTGCGTACGCCGGTCGCGGACCTGGCCGGTGCGCTCGCCTTCACGGCGGGCGCGCTCGGCAAGGCGGCGGCCGATGTGCTGACCCTGTCCCGTACCGAGATCGGCGAGCTCGCGGAGGGCTCCGGCGGCGGCTCCTCCGCGATGCCGCACAAGGCCAACCCGGTCCGTGCCACCCTGATCGCCGCCGCGGCCCGGCGTGCGCCGGGGCAGGCGGCCACGCTGTACGGCTCGCTCGCCGCCGAGGACGAGCGGCCCGCCGGGGCCTGGCACGCCGAGTGGGAGCCGCTGCGCGACCTGCTGCGTCTGGTCGGCGGGGCCGCGCGGGACGCCGTGGAACTCGCGGAGGGGCTCAAGGTGTTCCCGGCGGCCATGCGGAGCCACCTGGGGCTGACCGGCGGGCTGATCGTCTCGGAGCGGCTGGCCGCCGTCGCCGCCGGCCGGGTGGGGCCCGCCCGCGCCAAGGAGATCCTCACCGAGGCCGCCGGCCGGGCCCGCGGCGAGGGCAGAACCCTCGCCGAGGTCCTCGCCGGGGAGCCCGCCTTCGACGGCCTCGATCTCGTGGAACTGACCGACCCCGCCCGGTACACCGGCTGTGCCGGGCTCCTCACCGACCGCGCTCTGGAGCGCCGATGACCACGACACCCGCCCGTCTCCTCCACCACAGCGCCGAAGGGCCCGCGAGCGCTCCCCCGCTCCTGCTCGGCCCGTCGCTGGGCACCTCCACCGTGCTCTGGGACGGGGTCGCGCCCGAACTCTCCGCCGCCCACCGGGTCGTACGGTGGGACCTGCCGGGGCACGGCGGTTCACCGGCCGGTCTGATCGGCCCGGGGGCGGTGATCGCCGATCTGGGCGCCCTGGTCCTGGAGCTCGCCGACTCGCTGTCCCTGGACCGGTTCTCGTACGCCGGGGTGTCGCTGGGCGGCGCCGTGGGCCTCTGGCTCGCCGTCCACCATCCGGAGCGCGTGGACCGCCTGGCCGTCGTCTGTTCGTCCGCCCACTTCGGCGACCCGGGGCCGTGGCGGGAGCGCGCCGCCCTCGTGCGCGCGGAAGGCCTCGGCAAGGTCGCGGAGAGCGCGGCGGGCCGCTGGTTCACGCCCGGATTCACCGAACCGCGGCTGCTCGACGACCTCCTGGGCACGGACCCCGCCGCGTACGCCGCGTGCTGCGACGCGCTCGCCGAGTGCGATCTGCGGCCGGGGCTCGCGGGGGTGCGCGCGCCCACGCTGGTCATCGCGGGCCGCGACGACCCGGCGACGCCGCCCGCGCACGCCCGGGAGATCGCCGACGGGATCCCCGGCGCCGCGCTGACCGAACTGCCGGGCGCCTCCCACCTGGCTCCCGCCGAACGTCCGGAGCCCGTACGGGAGGCACTGCGCGCCCACTTCGCACCCAGGGAGCGCCGGAGCGGAACGGCGGTGCGCCGCGAGGTCCTGGGCGACGCGCACGTGGACCGGGCGCAGGCGGCGACGACCGGATTCACCGCGCCCTTCCAGGAGTTCATCTCCCGCTACGCCTGGGGCGAGATCTGGACCGACCCGACGCTGTCCCGGCGGGAGCGCAGCCTGATCACGCTGACCGCCCTGGTCGCGCACGGCCACTACGGGGAGCTGGCGATGCACGTCCGCGCGGCGGTGCGCAACGGCCTCAGCCCCCGGGAGATCGGCGCCGCGCTCCTGCAGACCGGGGTCTACTGCGGGGTCCCGGCGGCGAACTCGGCGTTCGCGGTGGCCGAGCGGGTGCTGGCGGAGATGGACGAGGACGGGGACGGCGCCCAGCCGCGCTGACCGTCGCCCTGGAGACGGGCGTGGACGGCGTGTGCCGCTGTCCGCGCCCGCCCCTGAGGATCAGCCGAGGCCGCGGGCGTCCTGCTTGAGTGCGGTGTCCACGGTCAGCGCCGTCGCCACGACGAGGCTCAGCAGCGGCTCGGGGAGCTGGTAGTGGATCTGCAGCACGTAGTTGTCCGCCGTGGTGAACATGGTCTTCGCCAGACCTTCCCAGGTCTTGGTGATCCGGGCGATCTCGGCGCCGTTGTGGTCGACGATCGCGAAGTTCCACGCGCGCCAGTTCTCGGCCTTGATCGCCCCGACCTGCTGGCCGTTGACCGTCATGGCGAAGTTGATCTTGCCGATGGCGTTCTGCTGGACGATCTCACCCACGGGCTGCCCGTCCGGGCGCTGCACGATCACCCGGGACTTGATGAACTTCGCCGGGCGGGTCAGGAGCAGTTGCGGCTGCCCGTAGGCGTCGCGGATCTCCAGGCGGTGCGTGAGGTACTGGTCGACGCTGGACACGAACCTGAGCACCTTGCGCAGGGCGCTCTGGCCGACCTGGACGACCGAACCGACGGTGTTGCCCTGCTGGTCGAAGACGCTGTACTCGTTGGTGAGCTCGATCAGCTTGGCCTTCTGGTTCACGACCAGGACCTGCTGGTTGAACAGTGAGCCACCGCCGGGCGCGCCCTGCTGAGGGGCGAACTGCTGGGCGGGGGCCTGCTGGGGGGCGGCCTGCTGCGGCACCGCGGCGCTCGGCTGAGCGGCGTACGGGTGACCGGCCTGCGCCTGGGCGGGAGCCTGCGCCTGGGCGGGAGCCTGGCCCTGGCCCTGGGCCTGGGCCTGGGCGGGAGCCTGTTCCTGGGCCGGGTGCGTGTGCTCGGTCCACTGGGAGCCGTCCCAGTAGCGCAGCAGCTGGGGCGCGCCGTGAGGATCCGGATGCCAGCCCGCAGGTACGTTCGATTGCGTCGTCACCGGGGCACACTATCCTGCCAAGCTGTGGGCCGAACTCATTGAAGATTCACACACCATCTACGATGGCGGCGATGACCAGAGCGAGCGGACGGACGGATCGGCGGCGGAGCGGCAACGGCCTGCCCGTCGCGGCGGTCTGGGCGCTGATGCTCATGGCGGTGTTCCTGTGCTGCTCACCGGCCGCCACGGCCGCGCCCCACGCCGAGGCGTCCGCCGCGACCGCCGCCAGGGCCTTCACCCCGGTACCCGCCGCCGCGTCGGTCGTCGTCGCGGACGCCCCGGACGAACGGGGCATCGGCAGCTCCTGCCACGGGACGGTGGACCACTCGACGGCCGTCGTGCTCCCCGGCCACCCCTCCCCCGTCGCCCTGCCCTGCCCCTCGACGGCGCTCCGGACGGCCCCGCTCACCGGCGCCGCGGCCATCCGGGGCCCCTCCGACGACAGCGTGGGCGCCGTCGACCGGCTCCGTCTACAGGTCCAGCGGATCTAGGCCTCCGCGATCCGCCCTCCGCGCCGACTGCGCGGGAGGCGGCCGCCGGTATGCCCGTTTCCCCGCGTGGCGCGCCTTCCGCGCACGCGATCCGCTGAACCCGAGGACCTGACATGGCTTCCGCCAAGAACCAGAACAGCCCCGCCGCCGCGCGCCGCGCCAAGCTCGACGAGGCCCGCCGCAAGGAGCGCGCCCGTGAGCGCCGCAGCCGGATCATCACCATCACCGCGGCCGTCGTCGTGGTCGCCGGCCTCGTCGCCGGGGGCGGCTATCTGATGTCGGCCGCCGACGACAAGGACAAGGCCGAGGAGCAGGCCAGGACCTCGCCCGTCACCGGCGAGAAGTCCTGGGACGACCTGACCCAGGACCATGTCGGGACGCCCGTGGACTACCCGATGAACCCGCCCGTCGGCGGTGACCACAACCCGGTCTGGATGAACTGCGACGCCGACGTCTACACCGAGGCGATACCGAAGGAGAACGCCGTCCACTCCCTGGAGCACGGCGCCGTCTGGGTCACGTACAACGACAAGGCGAAGGACGCCGACGTGAAGGCGCTCTCCGAGCGCGTCGCGAAGACGCCCTACTCCCTGATGAGCCCCGTCGCCGACCAGAAGGACCCCCTGATGCTCAGCGCCTGGGGCAAGCAGCTCACCGTGAAGAGCGCCACCGACGCCCGCGTCGCGCAGTTCTTCACCAAGTACGTCCAGGGCGCGCAGACCCCGGAGCCTGGCGCCGCCTGCTCCGGCGGGGTCGCCAAGTGACCTCCGCCGCACGTCTCCCCCGTTCGCTGGTGTGGGCGGGGGCGGTGGTGTTCGTCGTGGCCGTGGGGCTCGTGCTGCTGATGGTCGTACGGCCCTCGGCGGCCTCGCCGTCCGGCTCCGGGGCTCCCGCCAGGGCACCCGCGGAGAGCTCGGCCGATGTGGGGTTCGCCCGGGACATGTCGGTGCACCATCAGCAGGCGGTGGAGATGGCGTTCATCGTCCGGGACCGCACCGGGGACGAGGACGTGCGCCGCCTCGCGTACGACATCATCAACACGCAGGCCAACCAGCGGGGCATGATGCTGGGCTGGCTGGAGTCCTGGGACCGGCCCAAGAGTTCGGAGCGGCCGCCGATGGAGTGGATGGGCCACCCGGTCACCGCGTCCGACGGGTCGCTCATGCCGGGCATGGCGACGGACATCCAGCTGGACGGGCTGCGGGCCGCCTCGGGCAGGGACGCCGAGGTGCGGTTCCTGCGGCTGATGACCGTCCACCACCGTGCGGGGGCCGACATGGCGCGGGCGGCGGCCGGTTCGGCGGCCACGGACGAGATCCGGGACCTGGCGGCCGGGATGGCGCGTGCCCAGGAGTCGGAGATCTCGCTCATGGGGGACATGCTGGAGGCCCGGGGCGCGCGCCCCTGAGCCGGGGCGGACCGCTCCGGGCGGGACGCGGGGACAGGGGTCCGGTGACGTGCGTCGCCGGACCCCGGCCCGCCCCGCTGCACCGCGAATTCACCTGGCGCCCATGTCCCCCTCATGGACGCGACACCCGGCCACCGCCGCACCGTCCGACACTTCCTGACGAGTCATGGACATGTCCCTCTCACGACCCCTCTCACGACAGGAAGCATCCGTGCGCATGCACCGCTCCCCTCGCCTGGCGGCCACCGCCCTCCTCGGTACGGCGCTGATCACCCTCGTCCCGCTGTCCCCGGCCCACGCACGGACGCTGCCGTCCGTCCGGCCGACGGCGGAGACGGCCGCGCTCTACGACGACGAGGCGGGCGGCAACGCCAACGCCGACGACCCCGCGATCTGGCGCGACAACGCCGCGCCCGGGCACAGCCTGGTCGTCGCGACCGCCAAGGAGGGCGGGCTGCGGGTCTACGGCCTGGACGCGTCCCTGGTCCAGACGATCCCGGCACCGGCCCCCGCCACGGAGGACGACGCCCCGGGCCGGTTCAACAACGTCGACCTCGTCACCGGGCTCCGCACCCCGTCCGGCCGCGCCGACGTGGCCGTGGTGAGCGACCGGGGCAACGACCGCCTCCGTATCTACCGCGTCGACCCCTCGCAGCCCGGCGGCCCCCTGAAGGACGTCACGGACCCCGCCGCCGCCCCGGTCTTCTCCTCCGGTCAGGCCGAGATCAACGAGCAGCGGACGGCGTACGGTCTCGCCACCTGGCAGGACCGTTCCTCCGGACGTTCGTACGCGCTCGTCAGCCGGCGCAACACCACGGACCTCGCCCTGCTGGAGCTGCGGCCGACCGCGGCGGGGACGGTGGGCTACCGGAAGGTGCGCACCCTCTCGCTCCCTTCGTCCTTCCGGCTCCCGGACGGCACCTCGTGGACGCCGTGCGGCGAGCCGGATGAGCTGCCCCAGGTCGAGGGCATGGTCGTCGACCCGGAGAACGGCACGCTGTACGCCGGTCAGGAGGACGTCGGTATCTGGCGGCTGCCCGCCGGTCTTGACGGGCGCCCGGTCCTGGTGGACAAGGTCCGCGAGTACGGCGTCCCCGGGACGTACGACCCGGAGACCGAGGAGTGCGCCCCCGGCCGTGACCCGGGGTTCGGCGGCAAGCGGCTGGCGGCCGATGTGGAGGGCCTGACCCTCTTCCGCAAGGCCGGCGGCCACGGCTACCTCATGGCGTCGGGCCAGGGTGACGACACCTTCGCCGTGTACGGCCGGGAGGCATCCCGGGGCAACGCGTACGTGGGCGGCTTCCGCGTCACCGCCGCATCGGCCGACCTCGACGGCAGCGAGGAGTGCGACGGTGCCGCGGTGCTCGCCGAGCCGCTGGGTTCCCGCTATCCGCACGGGCTGCTCGTGGTCCAGGACGGGCACGAGACCTCCGCGTCGGGCGGCGAGGAGGGCCGGGAGGCGACCGGCTTCAAGTTCGTCGACCTGCGCGCGGTGACGAGGGCGGCGGGCCTGTAGCTCGCGGCCCCGTACCGCGGGGGGTGTCCGGACAGGCATCGCATAGGCTCGGCGGCGATATGAAGAGCTACCTCGCGCCCCTGGGGTCCAAGGCCGACAAGGACACCGTACGACGCCACAACCTGAGCCTCGTGCTGCGCGCCGTACGGGACGAGGGTGAGGCCGGCGAGGCCACCCGGGCCGGAGTGTCGGCCCGGGTGGGACTGACCCGGGCCGCGGTGTCCTCCCTGGTCGAGCAGTTGCTGGACAGCGGATTCGTCACCGAGTCGGGCAAGACGTTCAGCGGTCAGGCCGGGCGCCCCGGTACGGCCCTGAAGGTGGCGCGCACCGGGCCCGCCGGGCTCGGCGTGGAGGTCAACATCGACTACGTGTCGGTGTGCGTCGTGGATCTGGCGGGCACCGGCCGGGTACGGCAGACCGAGCACCTGGACAACCGCGGCGCCCCGCCCGAGGAGGTCCTGGCCCGGGCTGCGGGGATCGCCGCCCGCACCCTGGACTCGGCGCGGGAGCAGGATCTGTACCCGGTCGGTACGGCGCTGGCGCTGCCCGGGCTCGTCTCGGGCGGTTCCGTGCGCCAGGCGCCGAACCTGGGCTGGAACCAGGTCCCGGCCGAGGAGCTCTTCGCGGACGCGCTCGCCGGTCTGCGCCCCGGCACGGCGCCGCTGCCCGTGCGCTCGGAGAACGAGGCCAATCTCGCGGCGCTGGCCGAGCTGTGGTTCGGCGGGCTCGACGCGGTCCGCAGCTTCCTCTATCTGACGGGCGAGATCGGTGTCGGCGGCGCCCTGGTCCTGGACGGCGAACTGCTGCGCGGCGCGCACGGGTTCGCCGGGGAGATCGGGCATGTGGTGGTGGATCCGGAGGGCCCGGAGTGCCGGTGCGGCTCGCGCGGCTGCCTGGAGCAGTACGCCGGCCAGTCCGCCCTGCTGCGCGCGGCCGGCATCGACGAGTCGGCCGGGGGCGCGGCGGGAGTGATGGAGCTGGAGCGGCGGGCACAGGCCGGTGACCCCGTGACGCTGGCCGCCGTGGCCGACGCCGGGCGGATGCTGGGGCAGGTGCTGTCCGGTGCGGTCAATCTGTTCGACCCGGACGCGGTGGTGCTCGGCGGGATATACCGGGGCCTGATGCCGTGGCTCTCACCGCCCGCCGACGCGGAGCTGACGGGCCGCGTGGTGTCCGGCCTCTGGACGCGCGGCGGCGGCAGGCTGCGCGCGTCGTCCGTCGCGGGTGACGCGGCGCGGGGTGCGGCGGCGCTGGTGGTGCAGGACGTGCTGGCCGACCCCGTGGCGTACGCCCGGCCCGCGCCGGCGGACTCCTGACGGCGGAGACCGCCGGGCCGGGGTGCCCGGTGGTGGGCCGGGCACCCCGGGGTGGGGTCAGCGGACGCCGAGGAGGTGTTCCATGGCGAGCTGGTCGAGTGCTTCGAAGGCCATGGAGCGCTCGGCGGCGGTGGTGGCGTCGAAGTCCTCGTAGGCGGACCGGTCGGCGAGGAGGGCCTTGAGGCCGTCGTCGGCGGTGGGCCGGGCCAGTTCGTCCAGGCGGGAGGCGATGAGGGCTTCCTGGACCTTCGGGTCGGCGCGGAAGGCGGCGGCGCGTTCCTTGAGGATGAGGTAGTTGCGCATGCAGTTCTTCGCGGACTCCCACACCCCGTCGATGCCGTCGGTGCGTACCGGCTTGAAGTC
>NZ_JBIWKD010000022.1:0-82087 GCF_044765485.1 Streptomyces sp. NPDC102451
GGCGCCGGCCCCCCCCGCCCCCCGCCCCGGGGGCGGGGGGGGCGGGGGGCGGGGGGGCGCCCCCCCCCGCCGCGGGGCGCCCCCCCCCCCCCCCCCCCCCCCCCCCACCGCCCTGTGGTTGTTGCACGGCTATGTGTTGTACGGCGTACAGGAGATGCCATACGGTGTACAAGCACGCCTTCCCATACACCGTACGAGTACACCGGAACCAGGAGCCCGTATGACGGCGACCGCCGCCGAGCAGAACGACCTCGCCCCCCGGAGCGGCCATGCCCGGCGCTGGGTGATCCTCGGAGTCATCTGCCTCGCCCAGCTCACCGTGCTGCTCGACAACACCGTCCTGAACGTCGCGATCCCCTCGCTCACCGCCGACCTCCACGCCTCCACCGCCGATGTGCAGTGGATGATCAACGCCTACGCGCTCGTCCAGTCAGGGCTCGTGCTCACAGCGGGCAGCTCCGCCGACCGCTACGGCCGCAAGAAGATGCTGGTCGCGGGGCTCGCCCTGTTCGGCGTCGGCTCGCTGGCGGCGGGGCTCGCGCAGTCCTCCGGGCAGCTGATCGCCGCCCGTGCGGGGATGGGCGTCGGAGGCGCGCTGCTGATGACGACCACCCTCGCCGTGGTGATGCAGATCTTCGACGACACCGAGCGCGTCAAGGCGATCGGCATCTGGTCCACCGTCAGCTCGCTGGGGTTCGCCGCCGGTCCGCTGATCGGCGGGGTGATGCTCGACCACTTCTGGTGGGGCGCGATCTTCCTGGTCAACATCCCCGTGGCGGTCATCGGCCTGATCGCGGTCGTCCGGCTCGTCCCGGAGTCCAGGAACCCCCAGGGCGACCGCCCCGACCTGGTCGGAGCACTGCTCTCCACCCTCGGCATGGCGTCCGTCGTGTACGCGATCATCTCCGGCCCCGAACACGGCTGGGGCTCCGGACCGGTCCTGCTGACGGCCTTCGGCGGGGTCGCCGTCCTCACCGGATTCGTCCTGTGGGAGCTCCATGTCCCGTACCCGATGCTGGACATGCACTTCTTCCGCAACCAGAGGTTCACCGGTGCGGTCGCCGGCGCGATCCTCGTCGCGTTCGGGATGACGGGGTCGCTGTTCCTGCTCACCCAGCACCTCCAGTTCGTCCTCGCTTACGAGCCGCTCGAAGCCGGGCTGCGTACGGCTCCGCTCGCCCTCACCGTCGTCGCGCTCAACCTCACGGGGCTCGGCGCCCGGCTCGTGATGAAGCTGGGGACGCCCGCCGTCATCGCCGCTGGGATGAGCCTGCTGGCCGCCGGGCTCGTGGCGATCGCGCTGCTGGGCGGGCGGGACTACGGCGGCATGCTGCTCGGCCTGGTCGTCATGGGGGCGGGCGTCGCGCTCGCCATGCCCGCGATGGCCAACGCGATCATGAGCGCCATCCCGCCGGAGAAGGCGGGCGTGGGCGCCGGGGTGAACGGCACGCTCGCCGAGTTCGGCAACGGCCTCGGGGTCGCCGTGCTCGGAGCCGTGCTCAACTCCCGGTTCGCCGCGCTCGTGCCGGGTGTCGTGGGTGCGTCCTCCCTGCCCGCCGCGCTCGCCGCCGCCGACGGTGCGGCGGACCGCGAGCGCGTCACGGACGCCTTCGCCTCGGGCCTGGAGACCAGCCAACTGGTCGGCGCGGCAGCGGTCCTGGCCGGCGGACTGCTGGCCGCGGTCCTGCTGAGGCGGGCGGAGCGGACCGAGAGCTCCGGGGCGCGGGCATAGCATCGGGAGGGGGCAGCCGGTACGCAGGAGTACCACCGCAAGACAAGGAGCGTGCGCCATGGGGTCCGCGGCAGACGGTGTGAAGAACCCTTCCCGGGTCAGTGTGTGGCTGGACCGGCGGACCCCCTCGCGCACCCGTAAGGCGGATCAGCCGGCCGGACTCGACCGGGACAGGATCACGGCGGCGAGCGTCCGGCTGCTGGACGCCGACGGCCTCGCGAAGTTCTCCATGCGACGTCTCGCCGCCGAGCTCGACGTCACGGCCATGTCCCTCTACTGGTACGTCGACACCAAGGACGACCTGCTGGAACTCGCCCTGGACACGCTCTACGAGGAGATCCCGGCCACCCCGGAGGACGCCGACTGGCGCGACCGCCTGCGCGAACTGGCCACCAGCTACCGGAAGATGTTCGTCCGCCACCCCTGGGCGTCGGGCCTGGTCGGCAGCTTCCTGAACATCGGACCGCACTCGATGCTGTTCTCGTACGCCGTCCAGGACGTCATCCGGGCCACCGGACTGCCGCTGGAGCGGCGGACGGGTGCGATGGCGGCCGTCTTCCAGTTCGTCTACGGATTCGGCACGACCGAGGGCCACTTCGTGCAGCGCACCGCGGAGGCCGGGCTCACCCAGGACGAGTACTTCGCGAGGGCGATGGGCACGATCCGCGCGGACCCGGAGCTGCACCGCGCCATGCGGCCCTCGGAGGACCTGATGGACGCGCGGGGCGGGGAGACGGTGGAGGAGATGCGCGAGCGGGACTTCACGTTCGCGCTCGACCTCCTGATCGCGGGCATCGAGGCGACCTGCGAACGCGCGGCGCGCCTGCCCTAAGCCTCCGATGCTCAGTAGCCGCGCCCGGTGTCCACGGCCAGCGCGGGCGTACGCCCCTCGCCGACCGCCTCCCAGCAGGCCTCGAAGTCGGCGACGACGTCCTCGTCGGCCGTGATGCCCGCCGAGTGCGACGTGATCACCGTGCGCGGCAGCCGCCAGACCGGGTCGCCGGGCTCCGCGGGCTCGTCGGGCAGCACGTCGAGCACCGCCCGGCGGACGGCGCCGCTGTGCAGCGCGGCCTCCAGCGCCGCCATGTCCACCGTCGCGCCCCGGCCCACGTTGATGAAGGTGGCGCCCTCCATCGCGGCGAATCTGGCGGCGTCGAAGAAGCGCTCCGTGGCACCGGTCAGGGGCAGGGCGGAGACCACCCACCGGGCCTCCGCCAGCGCCGCGGTCTCCTCGTCCGAGCCGGCCAGGACGACCCGGTCGAAGCCCGCGGGCACGGCACGGGGCGTGCGGCCCACGCCGACCGTGCGAACGGAGCAGGCCCGCAGCAGGGAGCCGACCGCGGCGCCGATGCGCCCGGTGCCGTGGACGACGGCGGTCCGCCCGGCGGCGAGTTCGGACGGCAGACGGCGCCACTCGGACCTGGAGTGCTGTGCGGTGTGCTCCGGCACGGACTGGCACTCGGCGAGGACCCAGGCCAGCGTGTACTGGGCGATCCGCTCGCCCATCCGCCCCACGGTCCGGGTCAGCAGGGCGCCCTCGGGCCAGGGCCCGGCGGCGAGCAGCGCGTCCGTACCGGCGTTGACGCTGTGGAACCACAACAGGCCGGGGGTCCGCAGCGCTTCGGGCAGCACGTCCCCCACGTAGACGAACGGGCCGTCGGGTGCGGTGGGGTGCTCCGGTCCGGCCGGGCGCCCGGTGATCCGTTCCAGCTCATGGACGACGGCCGGTGCGACGGACGGGGAGGTCAGCAGCCGGGCCCGTGCGAGCGGGCCCGGGAGGGGCGGCTTCATCGGTACGGTCAGCCGCCGCCGGTCAGGTGGGCGGGGAAGCCGCCGGTGGCGACCGGGCCCCAGCGCTCCGGGGTGATCCGGATGATGGACTTGCCCTGCTTGATCATCGCCGCCCGGTACTCGTCCCAGTCGGGGTGCTCGCCGGAGATGTTGCGGAAGTACTCGACGAGGGGCTCGACCGAATCCGGTGAGTCGATCACCTCGGCCGAGCCGTCGATCTGGACCCACGGCCCGTTCCACTCGTCCGACAGGACGATCACGCTGACCCGCTCGTCCCGCTTGGCGTTACGGGTCTTGGCCCGTTCGGGGTACGTCGAGACGACGATCCGGCCCGCGTCGTCGACCCCACAGGTGAGCGGGGAGCCCTGGGGGCGGCCGTCGGACCGGGTGGTCAGCAGGATCGCCCGGTGCCTGGGCCGCACGAAGTCCAGCAGTTCCGCGCGTTCCACGGCGGTATTGGTCGCGATGTTGGGTGCCATGCGGCCCAGCCTAGGGTCTTTCGTCACGCGAGGCCCTGGACCCCGGTCCGGCGCCAGGGCCTTCCCTGCGTCCCTATCCCTGGACGGAGTCGCCCTGGACCGCCTGGATGTCGAGCTCCACGCGCAGGGTCGTGCCGATCGCCGAGATACCCGCCTGCAGCACCTGGTTGTAGTTCATGGCGAAGTCGTCGCGGCGCAGTTCCGCCGTGGCGTGGAAGGCCGCCCGCACCCCGCCCCACGGGTCGGGGCCGGTGCCCAGGTAGCTGAGGTCGAGGTCCACGTCGCGCGCGACGCCGTGCATCGTGAGCAGGCCGTGCACCGTCCAGCGGTCGGGCCCGGCCGGGGTCAGCGCACGGGAGCGGTAGGTGATCTCCGGGTACGCCTCCACGTCAAGGAAGTCCGCCGAGCGCAGGTGCTTGTCCCGCATGGCGTTGCCCGTGTCGATGCTCGTGGAGGCGATGAAGGCTTCCACCCGGGAGTTCTGTACGTCCTCGGAGATCTCGATGCGGCCGCCGAACTCGGTGAACCGGCCGTGCACGCTGGAGATCCCCAGGTGCTGGGCGACCGCGGCCACCGAGGAGTGCACCGGGTCCAGTGACCAGGTGCCCGGAGGGGGCAGTTCCACGCCGCCCTGCCGGGCCAGCACCACGGTCCCGGCCTCGACGCGGCCGCTGGCCGTGACGAGCGCGGTGGACGCGGCGGGGGCGTAACCCACCGCCGTGACGATCACCGTGTACGCGCCGGCCTGCAGGCGGTCGTCGGTGCGGACGGCCCCGTCCTCGTCGGCGGCGGCCCGGAGCACCTGGGTGCCCGTCATGTCGGTCACCGTGACGACCGCGTGCTGGACCGCCCAGCCGTCCCGCGTACGTACCTGTGCGCGAAGTCCCATCCCGTGTTCTCTCCTTGCTCAAATCACTCGTGAAGCAGCGACCCGGACCGCGGTCGCAATGAGTCGGGCCCCGGGGCGGGGTCGGCAGGCCGTCCCCTGCCTGCCGTTCCCGCCACGGGGCCCATTTCCACCGGCAGCGACAGCCTCTCCGCTCGAAGTGCTGTTCCGCCAGGGGTCTGTGCGGACCTTCCGGTCCTTACTCGCCCGGGTGGGCGAGCTCGATGTCGTGACCGTCGACTCCGCTGCCGCTCACGGTCAGCGAGCCGGCCACCGGCGGGTAGCCGGTCGCGATCACGGAGTACTCACCGGCGTCCAGGTCGGGGAAGGCGTACACGCCGTCCTCCCCGGTCGTCGACGAGGCGACCACGTTGCCGGCCGCGTCGATCAGCGTGACCCGGGCGTCGTTCAGCGGTGCCCGGCCGGAGCCGGCCCAGACGGTGCCGCGCACCAGCGCGCCGGACCGCAGGGCCACCTCGACCCGGGTGACACCCTGGCCGCCGACCTCCACCGGCAGGGCCAGCGGACGGAAGCCCGCGGCCGTGACGGCGACGGTCACCGAGCCGGGGATCAGCTCACCGAAGGTGAACTCACCCGCGTCGCCCGAGACACCCGTGGCCAGCACGTCGCCGCGCACATCGGTCACGACGACCATGGCGCCCTGGACCGGGGTGCTGCCCTCGGCGGTCCGTACGGTCCCGGAGAGACCGCTCGTACCGGCGAGCAGGATGTCGAAGGCCAGCGGCTCGTCGCCGACGACCACGGTGGAGGCCTGCGGCTGGAAGCCGTCGGCGGACGCGATCAGGACGTAACTGCCGGAGCCCGGAGCGTCCAGTACGTAGCCCCCGTCGGCCTGGGCGACGGAGCGCCCCAGCTGCCGGCCGCCCAGCGAGATCAGTGTGACGGCGGCGCGGGCGACGGGTGCGCCCTCGGCGCCCCGCACCACACCGCGTACGGGCGTTCCCTGGATGGTGAGCTCCTTCGTGGCGGCAGTCTCCTCCGGGGCCTCGACCGAGGTGAACCCGGCCGTGCCCTCGGCGACCGGCGCGGTGCCGGTGGTGGCCTCGACGGACTGTGCCGTGGCGGACACCTCGGCGGGGGAGTTGTCGTTGCCCGCCTTCGTCTTCAGGGCGACCTCCTTGATGAAGATCGTCAGGAGGAAGGCGACCAGCGCGGCAGGAGCGGCGTACAGGAAGACGTCGGCGACACCGTGGCCGTAGGCGACCTCCATGACTGTGCGCAGCGGAGCGGGCAGCGAGTCCAGGTCGGGGATGCCCCCGCCACCGGTTCCGCCGTGGCCGAACGCCGCACCCTCGGGGCCGAGGTCGGCGAGGCCGTCCTTGACGTAGTGGGTGACACGGTTGCCCAGGACGGCGCCCAGCGCCGAGACGCCGATCGCACCACCGAGCGAACGGAAGAACGTGACGACGGAGCTGGCCGCGCCGAGGTCGGAGGGCGCGACCTGGTTCTGCGTGGCGAGGACCAGGTTCTGCATCATCATGCCGATGCCGAGGCCCATGACGAGCATGAAGATCGCGATGTGCCAGTACTCGGTGTCGTACCGGATGGTGCCCAGCAGCCCGAGGCCGGCGGTGAGCAGGAAGCCACCGCTGACCAGCCAGGCCTTCCAGCGCCCCGTCTTGGTGATGATCTGGCCGGAGATCGTCGAGGAGAGGAACAGACCGGCGATCATCGGGATCGTCATGACGCCGGACATCGTCGGCGACTTGTCCCGCGCCAGCTGGAAGTACTGGCTGAAGAAGACGGTGCCCGCGAACATCCCGATACCGACGAACAGCGAGGCCGCGGAGGCCAGCGTGATGGTGCGGTTACGGAAGAGGCGCAGCGGGATGATCGGCTCGCGGGCCTTGGACTCGATGAACAGGAACAGCGCGATGAGGACGACGGTGCCGCCCAGCATCGTGTACGTCTGCCAGGAGACCCAGTCGTACTTGTCGCCCGCGAAGGTCACCCAGAGCAGCAGCAGCGAGACCGCGGCGCTGATGAAGAACGCGCCGGACCAGTCGATCTTGACGCCCTCGCGCTTGATCACGGGGAGCTTCAGGGTCTTCTGGAGCACGATCAGGGCGATGATCGCGAACGGCACACCCACGTAGAAGCACCAGCGCCAGCCCATCCAGCTGGTGTCGGTGATGACACCGCCGAGGAGCGGGCCGCCCACGGTGGCGACGGCGAAGACCGCGCCGAGGTAACCGCTGTAGCGCCCACGCTCACGCGGGGAGATCATCGCGGCCATCACGATCTGGGCGAGGGCGGAGAGACCGCCGACGCCGATGCCCTGCACCACACGGCAGGCGATGAGCATGCCGCTGCTGGTCGACAGGCCGGCGACTATGGAGCCGGCCACGTAGATGATCAGGGCGATCTGGACCAGCAGCTTCTTGCTGAACAGGTCGGCGAGCTTGCCCCACAGCGGGGTGGTGGCAGTCATGGCCAGCAGCGAGGCCGTGACGACCCAGGTGTAGGCGCTCTGGCCGCCGCCGAGGTCGGAGATGATCTCCGGCAGCGCGTTGGAGACGACCGTCGACGACAGGATCGCGACGAACATGCCGAGCAGCAGCCCGGTCAGCGCTTCCATGATCTGCCGGTGTGTCATCGGCGTGCCTGCGAGGGCTTCGGGAGCCCCGTGCTTGGCGTGGCCGCCCCGCACACCGGATGGTGTGGTCGTAGCCATTAAATTCCTTCTCTTTGCTTCTGTTACACGGGTGTACGGGTGTGAGGGTCGTCGAAGTGCCCGGCGCGGCAGTCGCCGCTGTGCTTTCCGGGGGTACACCCTCCGGAGCCGCGGCAGGAGAAGCTGTCGCGCAGCCGGGACAACAACGTGTTGAGTTGTCCGACTTCTTCGTCGGACCAGTCGTTGAGGTTGTGGGCGAACATCTCCGTGGTCCGCCGGGTCAGCTCGTCGAGCAGGTCCTCGCCCGCGGGGGTCAGCCGCAGGATGCGGGACCGCTTGTCCGCCGGGTCCGGAGACCTTTCGATCCAGCCGTTCTCCACCGCGTGAGTCACATGTCGGCTGGTCACCGACATGTTCACGGCCAGGAGTTCGGCAAGCCGGGTGATCCGCATCTCGCCGTACTTGGCCAGCAGCGTGAGCACGCCGGCAGTGCCACCCGGGCACTCGGAGGGCAGGATGCGGACGAGCCCCCGCTTGACGGCCCCGACGGCGCTGAGCTGCCGGGCCAGTTCTTCGTACTGGCTCCGTGCCGCCACTGGCCCTCCAGACGTCTCGCGAGGTCATCTTGTTGCTTAGGGCAACGATAGAAGCGGTTGGTTGCCGCAGGCAAACGAAATGGCCCTTGCAGAAGTAAAGGAACGCAAAAGCCTGTGTAGGTGCCCGGTCAAGCGTGCAGCGCACAGGGGGTGAGCCCCGGCGGATGTGTTCCTCGCCACAGGTCAGGGGCGTGCGGGGGCTCGTGGAGGAGGTGCGAAGTGCTCCGGCGGGAGCGTGAAGAGGCCGTGTGCGCGGGGGAGGGGCATCGGCCCCCGTGGCCCCGGGGGTTGGGCGGAACGCCTGCGTTCGCTAGGGTCCTGGGCCATGGCACACAACCCCCACGCCCCGCAGCCGGGCCCCGAGGGCACTCACGACCCGGCGGGCAGCACGCAGATGTTCCGCGCGTTTGTCGACGAGGGCGAGCCGCAGCGCAGGCAGCAGCCCGCCGCGACCTCGTCGAGCTCGAAGACCGGGGTGATCGTGGCCGTCGTCGCGGTCATCATCGTCCTCGGCGCGGTCGCCTGGCTCGCGCTCGGCTGACCACCGCCCGTTCCTACCAGGCCGGCCCGCCGCCCCTCTCCGGGGTCCAAGGCCTGCCAGGCGTCCATGTGAGCGTGTACGCCGCCCTTCCGCACCGCTCCCGCACCGCCCGACGGCGCGGGAGCGTCTGCGTTGCCCGCCGCCCGCTGCCGAAGCCCCCGGATGCGGCGGGGCCCCCGGACGCGGCGAGGCCGCCGGGGTGACGCTCCTGTGCCCCGGCGGCCTCGTGAGCCGTTTCCTACGGACCCGTCACGGGTCAGTCGGCGATGAGTCCCTCTCTGAGCTGGGTGAGGGTCCGGGTCAGCAGCCGGGAGACGTGCATCTGGGAGATGCCGACCTCCTCGCCGATCTGCGACTGCGTCATGTTGGCGAAGAAGCGCAGCATGATGATCTGCCGCTCGCGCGGGGCGAGCTTCGCCAGCAGCGGCTTCAGGGACTCGCGGTACTCGACGCCTTCCAGCGCCGTGTCCTCGTACCCCAGACGGTCAGCCAGCGAGCCCTCGCCGCCGTCGTCCTCGGGGGACGGTGAGTCCAGGGAGGAGGCCGTGTAGGCGTTGCCCACGGCCAGGCCGTCGACCACGTCCTCCTCGGAGACCCCGAGCGCCTTGGCCAGCTCCGGCACCGTCGGCGAGCGGTCGAGCTTCTGGGCGAGCTCGTCGCTGGTCTTGGTGAGGGCGAGCCGCAGCTCCTGGAGCCGGCGCGGCACCCGCACCGACCACGAGGTGTCGCGGAAGAAGCGCTTGATCTCCCCGACGACGGTCGGCATCGCGAACGTGGGGAATTCCACGCCCCGTTCGCAGTCGAAGCGGTCGATCGCCTTGATCAGGCCGATCGTCCCGACCTGGACGATGTCCTCCATGGGTTCGTTGCGGCTCCGGAACCGTGCCGCCGCGTACCGCACCAGCGGGAGGTTGAGCTCGATGAGTGTGTCCCGCACATAGGCCCGCTCCGGGCTGTCCGTTCCGTCGGGGCCCGAGGCGGGACCCAGCGCGGCGAGCCGCAGGAACAGGGAGCGGGACAGGGTGCGGGTGTCGATGGCTTCCGGCGAGCTGGTGAGCACGGCAGGTGCCGGCACGCTCTTCGTGAGCGTGAGCACCTTCGAGCTGCCCTGTTCTGCGGACATGCCACCCCCTTGAGGTCGCGGACGGTCGCGGTGGCCACGACCATCGGAGGAACGCAGCCTCCACCTGAATACCGGAGGTAGGGCTGCGGCAAACGCGGTTCCAGCAGAATGTCACATGTCGGCAACACGCTGTAGTGACTTGTCGACAAGTCAGCGCCGGAAGCGCGCAGGAAACAGGGGGTGTGCGGCTTTTACGCCCCAGGATCCGGCCCTCACGGGGTCTACCCGTTCCGGTTACGCTTCGATCCTGTTTGCGGATCGAAGTCGGGCGAAACTTCTGGCCAGAAGCCTTGACA
This sequence comes from Streptomyces sp. NPDC102451, assembly GCF_044765485.1. Lineage (NCBI taxonomy): Bacteria > Bacillati > Actinomycetota > Actinomycetes > Kitasatosporales > Streptomycetaceae > Streptomyces > Streptomyces sp. NPDC102451. The sequence continues at coordinate 10,080 of NZ_JBIWKD010000022.1, forward strand.
CATGCATCTGGGAGACACCCAGTTCGGCGCTGATCTGTGACTGCGTCAGGTTGTTGTAGTAGCGCAGCAGCAGGATCCGCTGCTCCCGCTCGGGCAGCTGTACGAGCAGATGCCGGACCAGGTCGCGGTGTTCGACCCCGGCCAGCGCCGGGTCCTCGTACCCGAGCCGGTCCAGGAGCCCCGGCAGCCCGTCACCTTCCTGGGCCGCCTCCAGGGACGTCGCGTGGTACGAGCGGCCCGCCTCGATGCAGGCCAGTACCTCGTCCTCGGAGATCTTCAGGCGTTCGGCGATCTCGGCGGTGGTCGGTGAGCGGCCGTGAGCGGTCGTCAGGTCCTCCGTGGCGCCGGTGACCTGGACCCAGAGCTCGTGCAGCCGCCGCGGCACGTGCACGGTCCGCACGTTGTCCCGGAAGTAGCGCTTGATCTCGCCGACCACGGTGGGCATGGCGAACGTGGGGAACTGGACGCCGCGTTCCGGGTCGAAGCGGTCGATGGCGTTGATCAGGCCGATGGTGCCGACCTGGACGACGTCCTCCATCGGCTCGTTGCGGCTGCGGAAGCGCGCCGCCGCGTACCGCACCAGCGGCAGGTTCGCCTCGATCAGCGCGGTGCGCACCCTGTGGTGCTCCGGGGTGCCCGCTTCGAGGTCCTTGAGCCGCGCGAACAGCACCTGGGTCAGCGCCCTGGTGTCCGCGCCCCGGGCCCTGCCGGGTGTGGTGGGGTCGGGCGTCTCGGTCTGGATGTCGTCCGTCTGGACGTTCTGGGGCGGGACTTGAGGCGCTGTACTGGCCGGCACGGTGTCGCCACCCCTTTGCGGTCAACTACGGTCAACTCATCCGTCAAAAGCGGTCATAGCATCACAAGACATGTCCACTGTGTGCAAGCACCGCATAGAGTCGTGTTGAGGGCGTTTTGGTTTAAACATGCCGAAAAGCCCCTCTCCTGTAGGGGAGGGGCCTGCGGGACGGGAGATCCGAAAGGGTCAGAAGGGGTAGTCGGCGATCACCCAAGTGGCGAATTCGCGCCACTGGCCGGCCGCGGCCTGGTGCTCGGGGTGCTCGACGTACCGCTTGAGCGCGTCCTCGTCGGCGACCGCCGAGTTGATGGCGAAGTCGTACGCGATCGGCCGGTCGGTGATGTTCCAGGCGCACTCCCAGAACTGCAGCTCGGGGAGCTTCCCGCCGAGCTCCCGGAAGGCCTCGGCGCCCGCGACGACCCGCGGATCGTCCCGCTCGACGCCGTCGTTCAGCTTGAACAGGACCAAGTGGCGGATCATGGGGGTCTCCTACTTCACGAGCTCGGACATGAAGTCTCCGACGCCCTGCGCGGCGCTCGAAACACCCTCGAACCCTATTTGAACGAGGTCGGCGCTCCGCTCGGGAGAGGTGATGATCGTGTACAGCACGAAGACCACAATCATGTAGAGCGCGATCTTCCTCGCTTGCACCACAGCCCCGTCCCTCCCCTTCGATCACCTGTGCAGTCGGGTGATTCTAGCCGCACGTATGGCCGTATCCGAGGGCCGTTTCCGATCACCGATGCGGCTTTTAGGGTCGAAGGACCCGTCGATTCGGGCCCTTTGTCGGCGGGCGCGGCTTACGGCAGGGAGGAGGATGGTCAGCGGGTCCGCAGCACAGGCAGGAATGCGCGGGCCGAGGAACGGGACCTCCACGAGGTCCCCACCGCGTGACTTCCCCCCCGACCGCGGCGAGGGCCTACGGTCCCCGTTCTCATCGGGGGAAGTGGCTTGTCCCCCCGATGCCGCTTCCCCCGACCTGATCTCCGAAGGGCCCGGCGCACCGCGCCGGGCCCTTCGTGCCGTCCGCGGGACGCGGGGAGCAGAACGCAGAGAAGGGGCTGACCCCAACGGGTCAGCCCCTTCATCCATCTGCGGTAGCGGTGGGATTTGAACCCACGGTGAGTTTCCCCACACTCGCTTTCGAGGCGAGCTCCTTCGGCCGCTCGGACACGCTACCGAGAGAGAGCTTAGACCATGCCGGGCCCTGGTCAGAAATCCGATTCCCGCGGAAGGGCCCGGGTGCGCGGCGCGTGGGCTCAGCGCTCCCGGAAGAACGCCGTCAGCAGGCCCGCGCAGCGGTTCTCCAGGACGCCGTGGATCACCTCGGGGCGATGGTTGAGCCGGCGGTCGCGTACGACGTCCCAGAGCGAGCCCGCGGCTCCGGCCTTCTCGTCCCGAGCCCCGTAGACCACCCGGGCGACCCGGGACTGCACGAGTGCGCCCGCGCACATCGTGCAGGGCTCCAGGGTGACGACCAGCGTGCAGCCGGTCAGCCGCCAGGAGCCGAGTGCGGCGGCGGCGCGGCGCAGTGCGAGCACCTCGGCGTGCGCCGTCGGGTCGCCGGCCGCCTCGCGTTCGTTGTGGCCGGTGGCGAGCAGGGCGCCGTCCGGTCCCAGGACAACGGCGCCGACCGGCACATCGCCGGCCGACGCCGCCTGCGCGGCCTCGTCCAGGGCCTGGCGCATGGGTGCCTGCCACGGGTCCCGTACGGGATCGGGGGGAGGCGGTGAGGAGGGTGTGGGTGGTGGTGCGTTCACCCGCGGACCCTAACGGACGGCCTCCAGGACCTCGGCCGCTCCCAGCGCGTCCGCGATCTCCACCAGTGCGTCGGTGCGCAGGGTCAGCAGATCCTTCTCGGACAGACCGAGGTCGGCCAGGATCCCGAGATCGCCCAGCGGCCCCGCCGGTACGGCGTCGGGGTCGTGATCCAGGTCGGGTTCGGTGACGGCGGTGCCGGCATCGCCGTCACCGGACCGGGGTTCCTCCGGGTCGCCGTCCTCCGTACCGTCGAGGTCCACGAGCTCCTCGAGTGCGGCGATCTCGTCCTCGGCCCCTGGTTCGCGGCCGAGCAGTTCATCGGTGAGCAGGATCTCCCCGTACGAGGAGCGGGCGGCGGACGACGCGTCCGAGATGTAGATACGGGGGTCCTCCTCACCGTCCACCCGGACGACGCCGAACCAGGCGTCCTCCTGCTCGATGTAGACCAGGACCGTGTCCTCGTCCACCGAGGCCTCACGGGCCAGATCCGTCAGATCGGACAGGGTTTCCACATCGTCGAGCTCTGTATCGCTCGCTTCCCACCCGTCTTCGGTGCGCGCGAGCAGTGCGGCGAAGTACACCGTGACTCTCCCACTGGTCATAGGCGAATCGGTCCGACGGGAGGGCAGACGGTCATCCGGCTGCTCTGGGCCCCGCCCAATCGGCATCGTGGCAGAAACGAGCGCGATGCGAGACCTCTTCGACCGTTGCGTCGGCCATCAGTTATGCGGAGTGCGCATCCGCCGGCGGTGATCCGGCGACTCCTCCGGGGCGGTCCGGCCGCCCCGGAGAACGCTCTCACCAGCGGAACGTACGCATCCGCATCTGTTGGCGCATACGGGCCGCGCGGGCGCGGCGCGGCTGGACCCGGTCGCGCAGCTGCTTCGCCTCGTGGAGCTCGCGGAGGAACTGCGCCCTGCGCCTCCGGCGTGCCGCGTCACTCTCCTGCGCGTCCGGCACGTTCTCCGGCGCGTCGGGCAGGTCGCGCGCGTCGCGTCCTGCCTGCCGCTGATCCCGCTGCTCCCCGTCGGGCAATCGACACACCACCCCAAGCCTGGGTCCGTATGCCCACCACCTTCCCTCCGAACAGGTGCTTGATGCCAGTGCAGACCGGCGAGAGGCTCGTCCGGGGCCCGGTTACTGTTGACGGCATGCGGATCCACGTCGTCGACCACCCGCTGGTGGCGCACAAACTCACCACGCTGCGCGACAAGCGCACCGACTCCCCGACCTTCCGGCGGCTCGCCGACGAGCTGGTCACCCTCCTCGCCTACGAGGCCACCAGGGATGTGCGGACCGAGCAGGTCGACATCGAGACCCCGGTGACGCCCACGACGGGTGTGAAGCTGTCGTACCCGCGCCCCCTGGTCGTCCCGATCCTGCGGGCCGGCCTCGGCATGCTGGACGGCATGGTGCGGCTGCTCCCGACCGCCGAGGTCGGCTTCCTGGGCATGATCCGCAACGAGGAGACGCTCCAGGCGGAGACGTACGCCACGCGGATGCCCGAGGACCTCTCCGGCCGTCAGGTCTACGTCCTGGACCCGATGCTGGCCACCGGCGGCACGCTCGTCGCGGCCATCCGGGAGCTGATCAAGCGCGGTGCGGACGATGTCACCGCGGTCGTGCTGCTCGCGGCGCCCGAGGGCGTCGAGGTGATGGAGCGCGAGCTGGCCGGCACGCCGGTCACCGTGGTCACCGCCTCGGTCGACGAGCGGCTCAACGAGAACGGCTACATCGTGCCGGGGCTCGGCGACGCGGGTGACCGGATGTACGGCACCGTCGACTGAGCCGCACGGCCGGGCCGGTCCGGCCCGGCCGCCTCGGGCCTCAGCAGGAGGACGGCGCCGGGGACGGCTCGGTCAGCGCCGTGAGGGCCGTCGCCGCCGCCGCGGGTGTGCTGAACGCCTTGAACTTCGTACCGATGATCAGATCGACGTCCGCCGTCCTGCGGGTGTCGGTCTTCTGCGCGGCCCCCGGCAGCTGTGTGGCGAGCACGGGGAACGAGCCGTTCATGGCCGTCGGGCCGCCGAGCAGCATTCCGGTGCCGGGCACCTTCTTGTCGTAGGCGGCCGGGGCGTTGTCCACCTTGCCGATGGCGAAGCCGCGCTTCTTGAGCTCGTCCGCCGCGGCCTTGGCCAGCCCGCTGCGGGGCGTCGCGTTGTAGATGTTGACCTTGATGGCGGCCGGCTTCGGGAGCACCTTCGCGGGCGCCGAGGCGCTCGGCGAGGGGCAGGCCTTCGGGCGGTCGGCGGCGCTGGCCTGTTCGTCGCCGCCGGTGAAGACGTCGACGATCTGGAGCGTGCCCCAACCGGCCAGGCCGAGGGCCACCACGGCGGCGGCCACCGAAAGGACCAGTTTGCGGCGATGACGGGGGCGGCGCATGCGGGGGTAGGTGTTACCCGTGATGCGGTACTTTCCGCCCATGCCGGGAGGGGTCAGCATGCTCATGGCCGCAGCGTAGTGCGACCTGGTGATGATGCCTACTAAACGATCAACCTATGGCACCCGTACGAGCATAAAAGCACCCGAAAGGCCCGAAATGCTCCATGGGTGGGAGTGGCGCGTTCAGCCCATTTCGAGCACGCGTGCGTGCAGCACCTGGCGCTGCTGCAGAGCGGCGCGTACGGCACGGTGCAGCCCGTCCTCGAGGTAGAGGTCGCCCTGCCACTTCACGACGTGGGCGAACAGGTCGCCGTAGAACGTGGAGTCCTCGGCGAGCAGGGTCTCGAGGTCCAGCTGGCCCTTGGTGGTCACCAACTGGTCCAGGCGGACCGGACGCGGCGCTACATCCGCCCACTGTCGGGTAGTTTCCCGGCCGTGGTCGGGATATGGCCGCCCATTTCCGATGCGCTTGAAGATCACACGGAAAGCCTACCGGGCGAGGGCCTCCGGGCGCAGCCAGGGAACACGACTGCAATGCCGGTCGAATCGGGACGGGACGGGCGAAATCGGCGCACTGTCTGTGATGTTTGTGAGGGCTGTTCGTGCGCGTGCTCCGGTGATCGCACGGCGACCGTGCGGTGACGGCCGGGTGACCCCCGGTGGGCCACCCGCGGGCGGGAGCGTGGCCCCGGCGCCCGCGGGGGCGCGGGGTGCTACTCGGTGACGCCGTGGGTGTGACCGGCGCGCAGGCCCCCGCCGACGCGTGCTTCTCCGGTGGCGGACGCGGCGGGCACCGGGCGGGCGAGGGATCCCAGATCATGGGCGTAGGTGCCCACGGCGTGGGCGATCACATCGATGTTGGTCTCGAAGCGGTCCATGTCGATGTTGTCCAGGTCGTCGCAGGCCGCGTGGTAGCAGGGGTCGTACGCGACGCCCGCCGTCCCGCCGTACGTCTTGGCCTGGGCGGCCGTCTTGATGCCCTCGGCGCCCGTGTCCGTACCGCCGGACGGGATGCCGACCTCGACGAACGGCCCGTAGTCGGAGCGCCCGCTGAAGTCCGTCCCCGTGTGCGGTTCGCCCTCACGGTCCAGGAACGCGGTGATGTCACGCTCCAGTTGGGCGGACCCCTCAGGGCCGGGGCCGGCGCCCACGCCGTCGGAGTCGTCGCCGTCGAAGACGAACTGTGCGCCGTTCGGGGAGGCGATCATGTCGAAGTTGAGGTAGAGCGCGATCTGTTCGCGCTGCGCATCGGAGAGCTTCGCGACGTACGCCTCCGAGCCCAGCAGCCCGCTCTCCTCCGCCGACCACCAGGCGAACCGCACCTTGTTGGCGGGCGCCCGGTGCGACCGGGCCAGTTCCAGGGCGACTTCGAGGAGGCCCGCCGAGCCGGACGCGTTGTCGTTGATGCCGGGGCCGTCGGTGACCGAGTCGAGGTGCGCGCCGAGCATGACCGTCTTCGCGGCGTTCCCGCCGGGGGTTTCGGCGACGACGTTGCGGGTGACGCGGTCCTCGCGGAACTCACGGATCTCGAAGGAGACCTTCACCGCGCCCTTCGCAAGGTCCGCGACGAGCTTCTCCCCCTCGTCCTGGGTGAGCCCGCCGGTGGGGATCTTCCCCGACTCCGCGTCGCCCAGGGTGCCGGAGAGGGCCCCCTCGGTGTTGTTGTAGATCACCGCACCGGCCGCGCCCGCCTTCGCGGCTGCCGCCTGCTTCTCCGCGAAGGTGCAGCCGCCCCGCTTGATGAGCGCGATCCTGCCGGTGAATCCGGCCGACGCGTAGTCGGACGCCTCGCAGCCGGTGGTGTCGTCGGCGGGGACGGCGGCGAGGTCCGCCGTGATGCCGCCCTCCTCGGTGGATGCGGTGTACGTCATCGCCCTGACCGAGAGGTCACGGGGCGTGGGGGAGACGACGGAGAGCTTCTCGGCGAGCGTCTCCGTGTAGACGAAGTCGAACGCCTGGTAGCCGACCCGGTAACCGGCCTTCCGGAGCAGCTGGTGGACGTAGGCGGCGGAGGCGTCGTACCCGGCCGAGCCGGCCGCGCGGTGGCCGTCCGCCGATCCGGCGATGTCCTGGAACCGTTCCAGGTGCCGGTACGCGCCCTCGGCGGACGCGCGTCCGACCAGCTGCCGTGAGAGCTCGGCGGCGTCGCCGGCGGGATCGGGGGACGCGGAGGCGTGGTGCGGTGACGCGATCCCGTGGCCCGGTGACGCGTTTCCGTGGCCCGGTGACGCGGCGAGGAGGAGCGGGGTGGCCAGGGCGGCGGCGGCGACAACCGCCCCGGCTCTGCGACGTGTTGCGTGCACGGGAGTCCTTCCGGTGTGAACGGTCGTGGGGAGGGCGGCTGAGGCGGCCGCCCTGGAGTGGCTCTGTGGTTCGTTCCCGCGGGGCGCGGAGCCGTCCGGGGTCACACGGACCGGCCCGCCCTGGCCGCCGCCTTCGCCTGCTGCTTGTACGCCCGCACCTCGGCGAGCGATTCGGGCCCGGTGATGTCGGCCACCGAGCGGTGCGAGCCCTCGTCGCCGTACGCCCCGGCGGCCTCCCGCCAGCCCGTCGGACGTACGTCGAACTGCTTGCCCAGCAGCGCCAGGAAGATCTGGGCCTTCTGGGTGCCGAACCCGGGCAGCGCGTTGAGCCGTTTCAGCAGCTCGGCCCCGGTGGCGGCGTCCGCCCAGACCGCTTCGGCCTTCCCGTCGTACTCGGCCACCAGGTACTGGCAGAGCTGCTGCACCCGCTTGGCCATGGAACCCGGATACCGGTGCAGGGCCGGTTTCGTGGTGAACAGTTCGGTGAAGGCGTCCGGGTCGTACGCGGCGATCTCCCGGGCGTCCAGATCGTCCGACCCCATGCGCCGGGCGAGCGTGAACGGGCCGGTGAACGCCCATTCCATCGGTACCTGCTGGTCCAGCAGCATGCCGACGAGGGCGGCCAGCGGACTGCGGCCCAGCAGTTCGTCCGCCTCGGGCTCCTGGGCGATCCGCACGGTGCGGGCCTTGCCGTTGTCGCTCTTGGTCATGTATTCGATGATCGCGAGGGAGAGCGGGATCGGCGACTCGGTGCGTGGCCGCGGTGGGGCCTCGTCAGGCCGTGTCGCCGCCGTCGGGCGGCAGCAGCCGGGACGCCCGCAGCCCCAGATAGCGCGCCTCGGGTGTGCTGAGCGTGTGGCCGGCCGCCCGCCGGTAGGCGTCGCGTGCCGCCTCGCGGTCCCCGGCCTTCTCCAGCAGATGGGCCCGTACGGCGTCGAGCCGGTGGTGGCCCGCCAGCCGGTCCTCCAGCGCCGCCACGGCCGCCAGTCCTGCCCGGGGCCCCTGGACCATGGCGAGCGCCACCGCCCGGCTCAGCTCCGCCATCGGCTCGGGGGTGCGGTGCACGAGGAGGTCGTACAGGGCGAGGATCTGCGGCCAGTCGGTGTCCTCGGCACGATCCGCCTCGTCGTGCAGCGCCGCGATCGCCGCCTGGAGCTGGTACGCCCCGGCCGGGCCCTCGGAGAGTGCCTCCTCCACCAGGGCGGTGCCCTCGCCGATGGCGGCCCCGTCCCAGAGGGTGCGGTCCTGCTCGTCGAGCGGGACCAGCTCGCCGTGCGGTCCGGTGCGGGCGGCGCTGCGGGCCTCGGTGAGGAGCATGAGGGCCAGCAGTCCGGTCACCCGCCCGTCCCGGGGCAGCAGCCCGCGCACGGCGCGGGTCAGCCGGATCGCCTCCCGGGCCAGGTCGGCGCGGTGCAGATCGCTGCCGGACGACGCCGTGTACCCCTCGTTGAAGATCAGGTAGAGCACCTGGAGCACCGCCGCGAGCCGTACGTCGCGGTCGTCGGGCCCCGGCTGCCGGAACGGCACACCCCGCACCTTCCGTTTGGCCCGGCTGATCTTCTGCGCCATCGTCGCCTCGGGCACCAGGTGGGCCCGGGCGATCTCGGCCGTCGTCAGGCCGCCGACCGCGCGCAGGGTCAGCGCGATCCGGCCGGCGGGGGTCAGCTCGGGGTGGCAGCAGAGGAAGAGCAGGGTGAGGGTGTCGTCGGCGGAGGGCGCCCGGCTCTCCCCGGGCGGCGGGGCCGTGAACGCGTCGCGGGGCGTGAGCGCGGCGGCCTTCTCCTCGCGCCGCCGCCGCGCGGAGTCGTGGCGCAGCTGGTCCGTCAGCCGCCTGGACGCGGTCCTGATGAGCCAGCCGCGCGGATTCCCGGGCAGCCCCTCGGCCGGCCACTGCCGGTACGCGGCGAGCATTGCCTCCTGCACGGCGTCCTCCGCCGTGTCGAAGTGGCCGTAGCGGCGGACGAGCGCGCCGAGGACCTGCGGCGCGTGGTGGCGCAGCAGGTTCTCGATCCCGGTCGGTCCGGCGTTCACACGGCTCCTCTCAGCAGGTGCCCCCCTGCGGGTCGCTCACCGCGTCCATCGGCCGGATCAGCACCGGGTAGACGGGCGCGCCCTCGGGCTGCGGGCACAGTCCGATGCGTGCGGCGATCTCGGTGACCCTCTCCAGGCTCTCGCAGTCGAGCACCCAGAACCCGGCGAGCTGCTCCTTGGTCTCCCCGTACGGGCCGTCCGTCACGACCGGCCTGCCGTCCGCACCCGGCAGTACCGCGCGTGTCCTGGCGGGATCGGCCAGGCCCTGCGCGTCGATCATCTCGCCGGACTCGGCCAGATCGTTGTTGATCCCTTCCATGAAGGTGAACATCGCCCGCATGTCCTTCTCGTTCCAGGCGGGGCTCCCGGGCGAGGGCTTGCCGTTCATGGCGTCGTAGTCGGCCTGCGAGGCCAGAACCATCACGAGGTACTTCATGGTGTCGCTCCTCGGTTCTCGGTGGCCGCCCCTCGTGGGCGACTCCCACAGGGGACGTCGAAGCCGGTGACCGGTTCTCGACACCACGCGGGAGGTTTTCCGGAATCACTCCGCCGCACGGGTCCGGAAGCCGCCCCCGTAGAGTTCGGCTGCGTCGTCCCGCCAACCCCGAGGTACCGGCTGTGTCACCCGTGTCACCCCCGCCCGCCGTCCCGGCGCCCGCTTCCGCCGTGAGCGTCGTGGGCATCGGTGCCGACGGCTGGGCGGGCCTGCCGGAGAGCGCCCGCGCGGTGCTCCTGGACGCGGAGGTCCTGATCGGCGGTGAGCGCCAGCTGGGGCTGCTCCCGCCGGGGTGCGGGGGCCTGCGGGTGCTCTGGCCCTCACCTCTGCGGCCCGCCGTGCGCGGACTGCTCGCCGCGCACGCGGGGAGCAGGACCGCCGTGCTCGCCAGCGGCGACCCCATGTTCTACGGCATCGGCCGGGCCCTCACCGAGGAGCTGGGCGCCGGGGCGCTCCGTGTGCTGCCGCACCCGTCCTCCGTGTCGTACGCCTGCGCCCGGCTCGGCTGGCCGGTTGAGGACACCGAGACGGTCACGCTCGTCGGCCGTCCACCGGCCCGGCTGGCCGGCGCGCTCCACGACGGGCGGCGGCTGCTGGTGCTCTCCGCCGACGCCGGCACACCCGCCGCGGTGGCCGCCCTGCTGCGGGAGCACGGCTTCGGGCCCAGCCGGATGCGGGTGCTCGAACAGCTCGGCTCCCCGGCCGAGGACTGCCTGGACGGCACCCCCGACTCCTGGGAGCACCCGCCCGGGGACCCGCTCAACGTCATCGCGGTGGACTGCCGGAGCACCCCGGACGCCCTGCGTCTCGGAGCCGTTCCCGGGCTTCCCGACGAGGCGTACGAGCACGACGGCCAGCTCACCAAGCGCCATGTCCGGGCCGCCACGCTCGGCGTGCTCGCGCCCGCCCCCGGTGAGCTCCTGTGGGACATCGGCGGCGGCTCCGGATCGATCGCGGCGGAGTGGATGCGGACCCATCCGTCCTGCCGCGCCGTCACCGTGGAACGCGACCCGGTACGGGCGGCACGCATCGCCCGTAACGCCGACCGGCTCGGCGTCCCCTCGCTGCGCGTGGTCACCGGCCGCGCACCGGACGCCCTGGCCGGACTGCCCGTACCCGACGCCGTGTTCATCGGCGGCGGGCTGACCGCTCCGGGGCTGCTCGACGCCTGCTGGGACGCGCTGCCCCCGGGCGGCCGGCTGGTCGCCAACACGGTGACGATGGAGTCGGAGGCGCTGCTCGCCGAGTGGTACCGACGGCTCGGCGGCGACCTGGTCCGGCTCGCGGTGGCCCATGCCGTACCCGTCGGCGGGTTCACCGGCTGGCGTCAGGCCATGCCCGTCACCCAGTGGTCCGTACAGAAGACCCCGCACGCTCCAGGAGACGACAGATGACCGTGTACTTCATCGGCGCGGGCCCCGGCGCCGCCGACCTGATCACGGTGCGCGGCGCCCGTGTGCTCGCCGCCAGTCCGGTCTGCCTGTACGCGGGCAGCCTCGTGCCGCGCGAACTGCTCGCCGAATGCCCGCCGGACGCCCGGCTCGTGGACACCGCCCTGCTCGACATCGACCAGATCGCCGCCGAGCTGGTGCGGGCCCACCAGGACGGCCACGACGTGGCCCGGCTGCACTCGGGCGACCCGTCGGTCTTCAGCGCCGTCAACGAACAGATGCGGCGGCTCGACGAGGCGGGCGTGCCGTACGAGGTGGTGCCCGGGGTGCCCGCGTTCGCCGCGGCCGCGGCGGCGCTCAAGCGGGAACTGACCGTGCCCACGGTCGGCCAGACCGTGATCCTGACGCGGATCGCCCAGCAGGCCACCGCCATGCCCGAGGGCGAGGACCTGGCCACGCTGGGCCGCAGCGGCGCGCTGATCGTGCTGCACCTGGCCGCGCGGTACGTGGACCGGGTGGTCGACGAGCTGCTGCCGCACTACGGCGCGGACTGCCCCGCCGCCGTGGTCGCCATGGCGTCGCGTCCGGACGAGATCGTCCTGCGCGCCACGCTGGGCTCCATCGCGGAGCAGGTGAAGGAGGCCGGAGTGGTCCGTACCGCCGTGATCATGGTCGGCCGGACGCTGGGCGCCGAGCAGTTCCGCGACAGCCATCTGTACTCCCCGGCGCGGGACCGTCACACCTGCTGAAGCGACGCCGTCCCGCCTTCGCTCACCGCGTCTCGCTGCGCCCCACGACGGCGCCCGCCCGGTCGATGCAGATCACATCGACCGCCACCGGCGCGCCCCGCAGCACCGACAGTGCCTCGTCGCGGGCGGCCACCGCGACCAGGTCGCCCAGCGGCACCCCGGCCGCCGTGCACAGCTGGAGCGCCGCGAGCCCGGTGTTGGCGACCTCGATCTCCGCCGCCAGCGCCTCGCTCGCGCCGCCCTGCCGCGCCAGCCGCGCCAGGAACGGCTTGTCGACCTGGGAGCGGCCCGAGTGCAGGTCCAGGTGCCCGGCGGCCAGCTTGGACAGCTTGGCGAACCCGCCGCAGATGGTCAGCCGCTCCACGGGATGCCGGCGTACGTACTTCAGTACCGCGCCGGCGAAGTCCCCCATGTCCAGCAGGGCGATCTCCGGCAGTCCGTACTCGGCGACCACCGTCTTCTCCGAGGTCGACCCCGTGCACCCCGCGACATGCCGGTGCCCGGCCGCGAGCGCCACGTCCACCCCCCGGCGGATCGAGTCGATCCAGGCCGAGCAGGAGTACGGCACCACGATGCCGGTCGTGCCCAGGATCGAGATCCCGCCCAGGATGCCCAGGCGAATGTTCCACGTGAAACGTGCGATCTCCTCGCCGTCGTCCACCGAGACCGTGATCTCGACGTCGCCGGTGCCGCCGTGCTCCGCCGCCACCCGCGCGATGTGGTCCCGCATCATCTGACGGGGCACGGGGTTGATCGCGGGCTCCCCAACATCGAGCGGCAGCCCGGGGAGGGTCACCGTCCCCACGCCGGGTCCGGCCCGGAACACCACTCCGGACCCCGCCGGCAGCAGCCGCACGGTGGACCGCACCAGCGCTCCGTGCGTGACGTCGGGGTCGTCGCCCGCGTCCTTGACCACGCCCGCGGTGGCCCGCCCTTCGGCGAGCTCCTCCACCGCGAGCGCGAAGGCGGGGGTCTGGCCCCTGGGCAGGGTGATGGTCACCGGGTCGGGGAACTCGCCGGTCAGCAGGGCGGTGTACGCGGCCGTGGTCGCCGCCGTCGCGCAGGCCCCGGTGGTCCATCCCGGCCGGAGACCGGTGTGCTTGAGTTGGGCGGTGCGCCCGCCCTGCGCCTCACTGCTCATGAATGGCGTGCGCCTCACTGCTCATGGACGGACCGATCCGATGCCCTTGCACGTACTCGTCCTCGGCGGCACGACGGAGGCCCGTCGGCTCGCGGAGTCCCTGGTGGCAGCGGACGGGATCCGGGTGACCAGCTCACTCGCGGGGCGCGTCGCACACCCGAAGCTGCCGCCCGGCGAGGTGCGCGTCGGCGGCTTCGGCGGAGCCGAGGGCATGGCGGAGTGGATCCGCGCACACCATGTGGATGCGGTCATCGACGCCACCCATCCCTTCGCCGGAACGATCAGTTTCCACGCGGCCTCGGCCGCCGCCGCTGTCCATGTTCCCCTGCTGGCCCTCCGTCGGCCCGGCTGGGTGCCGGTCGAGGGCGACCGGTGGCACCTCACCGACTCCCTCGCGGGCGCCGCGGATCTGCTGCCGGAGCTCGGGTCGCGCGTCTTCCTCACCACGGGGCGCATGGGCCTCGCGGCGTTCGCCGGTCTGGACGCGCTCTGGTTCCTGATGCGCTCGGTGGACGCCCCCGACGTCCCGTACCCGGCGCGGATGGAGGTGCTGCTGGACCGGGGGCCGTTCTCCCTGGAGGGCGAGCGGGAGCTGATCCGGCGCCATCGCATCGACGTCCTCGTCACGAAGGACAGCGGCGGTGACGCGACCGCCCCCAAGCTCGCCGCCGCCCGCGAGGCCGGCATCCCGGTGGTGGTGGTCGGACGGCCGCCGGTCCCCCCGGGGGTGCCGGTCGCGGGGACGCCGGAGGAGGCACGCGCCCTGCTGCACCAGCTCACGGGCGCGTGATCCCGTAGGGCCGGCGGGGTCAGACGCCCGTACGGCCGTCGATCCTTTCCCGTACGAGGTCGGCGTGGCCGCAGTGGCGTGCGTACTCGCCGATCATGTGCGTGTAGATCCAGCGCAGGGTGACCCGGCCGCCGCCGCCGAACGGCACGGTGTCGTCGAGCGCGCGGGCCGCGCAGTTCTCCCTGGCCCGGTCCATCTCCGCCTGCCACACGGCGCGGGCCTGCTCGTACGTCGCGTCCTCCGCCAGGTCGAACCCGCCGTCCCTGCCCTCCGGGTCGGCCCCGGGGTCGTGGATCGGCGGCGCGTCCTCCTGGGCGAGGACCCGGCGGAACCAGTTCCGCTCGACCTCCGCCGCGTGCTGGACGAGCCCCAGCAGGGTGAGCTGCGACGGGGTGGCGGCCGGTTCGCGGAGCTGGTCCTCCGTCAGGCCCTCGCACTTCTGGGCGAGCGTGACGCGGTAGAAGTCGAGCCAGCTCTCCAGGGAGGTCCGCTCGTCGGCGTCCAGGGGAGGCATGTGGCGTACGGGATCGCTCATGATCGCCATCGTGGCACGGGGGTCCGACAACGGGCCGGGCCGCCGCCGGACACGGTCCCGGGCGACGCCCCCCCGGTCACTCCTCCGGGTAGCGGCGCGGTGTCCAGACGATCTGCCGCCCGTCGCCCCGCCGCACCCACCGCGTCTGCGAGGACCCGACGATGAGGATCGTCCGCATGTCCACCTCGTCCGGGTCCAGATCGGCCAGCCGCACGGTCCGTACGCTCTCCGCCGGCCCTCCGACATCGCGGCCGAGCACCACCGGGGTGTCCGGGGAGCGGTGCTCCAGCAGCAGGTCACGGGCCTTGCCGACCTGCCAGGTCCGGCTGCGGGAGCCGGGGTTGTACAGCGCCATCACGAGGTCGGCGGTGGCCGCCGCGCGGAGCCGTCCGGCGATGACCTCCCACGGCTTGAGCCGGTCCGAGAGCGAGATGGTGGCGTAGTCGTGGCCCAGCGGCGCACCGGCCCTGGCAGCGGCGGCGTTGGCCGCGGTCACCCCGGGCAGCACCCGCACCGCGATGTCCGCGTACGCGTCCTGCGAGGCCACCTCCAGGACGGCGGTCGCCATCGCGAAGACCCCCGGGTCGCCCCCGGACACCACGGCCACGCGGCGCCCCCGGCGGGCCAGGTCCAGGGCGAATTCGGCCCGTTCGGACTCGACCTTGTTGTCGGATCCGTGCCGCTGCTGGCCCGGCCGCACCGGCACCCGGTCCAGATACGTCGTGTAGCCGACCAGGTCGTCGGCGGCGGCCAGCGCCCCGCGCGTCTCGGGCGTCAGCCAGAGCGGTCCGGCCGGTCCGGTGCCGACCACGACGACCTCGCCGGTCCCCGGGCCGGCGGCGGGGGAGGGCCGGGGGGCGTCGATCCGGCTGGGCAGCACGGCGACCGCGAAGTACGGCACGGAGTCCGGGTCGGTGTCCGCCAGGTCGCCGGTCCGCTCCCCTGCCATGGTGGCGCGCTCGACGTACCGCGCCTCGGGCAGCCGGCCGGACGCCTCGAACGCGCGGCGCACGGCGGGGAACGTCCGTCCCAGCTTCATCACCACGGCGGAGTCCGTGGCCGCCAGACGTGCCGTCAGCTCCTCCTCCGGCAGGGTGCCGGGCAGGATCGTCAGCACCTCCTCGGCCTC
This sequence comes from Streptomyces sp. NPDC102451, assembly GCF_044765485.1. Taxonomy (NCBI): domain Bacteria; kingdom Bacillati; phylum Actinomycetota; class Actinomycetes; order Kitasatosporales; family Streptomycetaceae; genus Streptomyces; species Streptomyces sp. NPDC102451. Next base: position 25,584 of record NZ_JBIWKD010000022.1, read on the forward strand.
GACGAGCGGGGTGCCGAGACGGGCGGCGGCGGCGCTGACCGAGGTGACACCGGGGATGACCTCGGTGTCGTACCGGTCCGCGAGCCGCTTGTGCATGTGCTGGTACGAGCCGTAGAAGAGCGGGTCGCCCTCGGCGAGCACGGCGACGGTGCGCCCGGCGTCGAGGTGCACCGCGAGGCGGGCCGCGGCCTCGGCGTAGAACTCGTCCAGCGCGCCCCGGTAACCGCCCGGGTGGTCCGTGGTCTCCGTCGTGACGGGGTAGACCAGCGCCTCCTCGATGTGGTCGGCGCGGATGTACTGCGCCGCGATCGAGCGGGCGATGGAGCGTCCGTGCCGGGCGGAGTGGTAGGCGATGACATCGGCCTCACCGATGATCTGCACGGCCCGTACGGTCATCAGCGCCGGATCGCCCGGGCCGAGCCCGACCCCGTACAGCCGTCCCGTGCCGCCGGTGTGCTGCTGCTCGGGCATGCTCACTCCTCCTCGCTGGCGATCGCGTTGAGGGCGGCGGCGGCGATGGCGCTGCCACCCCGCCTGCCCCGCACGACGAGGTGCTCAAGACCCGAAGGGTGGGCGGCCAAGGCCTCCTTGGACTCGGCGGCCCCGATGAAACCGACGGGCACACCGATGACGGCGGCGGGGCGCGGGGCGCCCTCCTCGATCATCTCCAGCAGCCGGAAGAGCGCGGTGGGCGCGTTGCCGACGGCGACGACCGCGCCCTCCATCCGGTCCCGCCACAGCTCCAGGGCGGCGGCGCTGCGCGTGGTGCCGAGCTTCGCGGCCAGCTCGGGGACGCCGGGGTCGGACAGGGTGCAGATCACCTCGTTGTCCGCGGGCAGCCGCCTGCGCGTGACACCGCTGGCGACCATGGCGACGTCGCACAGGATCGGTGCGCCGGAGCGCAGCGCCGCACGGGCGTCGGCCACCGCGTTCGGCGAGAAGGCGAGATCGCGTACGAGGTCGACCATGCCGCAGGCGTGGATCATGCGGACGGCGACCTGGCTCACGTCGGCGGGCAGCTCTGCCAGATCCGCCTCCGCGCGGATGGTGGCGAAGGACTGGCGGTAGATCGCCGGTCCGTCCTTCTCGTACTGGTGCACAGTGCTGTCGCTTTCTTCATCGAGCAGATCGAGCAGATCGAACAGGTCGAACAGGGGGTGGTGGTGCGTGGTGGTCAGGTGCGCGTGCCCCGTGCCGCCGCCACGGCGGCGGCGAGCGCGGCCGGGTCGTCCCGGACCGTGGCCGCCTCGGTGGCCCGGTCCCCTCGTACGTGCGAGATCCGGTGTCCGCCGGGGGTGGCGACGACGTCGATCCACTCCCCGTGCGGATGGCCGCAGCGGCGTTCGCAGCCGGACCAGTACACAGGGAGCCGTCCGACGGGTCCGACGGCGGCCCCCGCCTCGGCCCGTACGTCGGCCAGCGACTTCGCGCAGCCGGGCCGCCCGATGCAGGCGCCCACACCGGCCCACGGCGAACCGGGCCCGGTGATCAGACCGGCCCCGGAGAGGCCGTCGAGCAGGCCGTCCGCGCGGTCGGTCGGGATCCCGGTGACGACGGCCCCGCGCCACGGGGTGAGACGCAGTTCCCCGGCGCTCGACAGCAGCCGCCACTGCGTCAGGTCCAGCCGCCCCAGCGGTACGCCGACGGACAGCGCGGCCTCTCCACGGCCGACCGGGACGGGACCGGGGGCCGGGGGCAGGGCTTCGGAAGGGCGGGGACGGCGGCCCGGGACCGCGAGGATGCCGGCCTCCCGCAACCGTCGTACGACCTCGGCGGGAAGCGCGGCCGCCGTGGCGTCCGGCAGGTCCTTCACCCGCCAGGCGCCGCTGTCCCGGGCGGAGTCGAGGAAGGCCTCGGCGGCGGTCAGGGCGGCGCGGGGGGCGTCGGCGGAGGGGACGCGGAGGACGGCGTCACCGTCCCCGACGCGCAGCAGGGCGTCGTCGTCGTGGCCGAGGAGGGTGAGGTCGGCGCCGAGCGCGTCCACGTCGCCGCGGCCGTCGTCGAGGGCGAACAGGAAACGTCCGGAGAGCGCCGTCGCGCCGTCGCTTCCGCAGAGAAGGCGGTCGAGTCCGGTCAGCCAGGGGCGGATGTCGACGGACCCGAGGCCGTCGAGCCCGGAGAGCGGGGACGCGACCACGTTGCGTACACGTTCGTGCCGTGCGGAGGGCAGCAGCCCGGCCTCGTCCAGCAGCCCGGCCAGCTCGCCACCGCAGCCCGGGGAAAGCCCGCGCAGCTGCACATTGCCCCGGGAGGTGAGATGCAACTCACCGTCACCGAAGCGCTCGGCGGCCTGCCCCAGCGCCCCTGCCTGGCGGGGTGTCAGCACCCCGCCGGGTATGCGGATCCGCGCCAGCGCACCGTCGTCCGCCCGGTGCAGACGCAGCGCTCCGGGGCAGGCGTCACCGCTGCTCCGGGCACACGCATCGCCCGGAGACGAGGGCGTCAGGGGGGAGGCGGACATGGCGGCGAGCATACCGACCGTGACCGTGGCGGGCCCCTACGGTCACTGTGACGTACGGGACACCGCTCCGCCGCCGGTCAGGGCGGGGGCCGTCTGGTCAGGACCCCCCACCCGCCGCCTACTATGCCTAGCGGCGGTCCGTTCGGCCCGCCATCGCCAGACGGCGACACGGAGGAAGCCCGGTGAGATTCCGGCGCGGTCCCGCCACTGTGAGCCCGGCCCCCTGAGGCCGTGCGAGTCAGGAACTCCAGCCGTCCGACAACTGCCCGGGGCGTGGATACCCCGAGGAAGGGCTGACGCCGCATGATCCTGCTCCTGTCGACGTCCGACACCGACCTGCTGAGCGCCCGCGCTTCCCAGGGCCCGGTCAGCTACCGCTACGCCAACCCTTCCCGGCTCTCCCTGGACGACCTGCCGCAGCTCCTGGACGGCACGGACCTCGTCGTCGTACGCCTCCTCGGTGGTGTCCGTGCCTGGCAGGAGGGGCTCGACCAGGTGCTCGCCACCGGCCGCCCCGTCGTCGTACTCACCGGTGAACAGGCCCCCGACGCCCAGCTGATGGCCGCCTCCACCGTGCCGATCGGCATCGCCGCAGAGGCGCACGCCTATCTCGCGCACGGCGGCCCCGCCAACCTGGAGCAGCTGGCCCGGTTCCTCTCCGACACGGTGCTGCTCACCGGCCACGGCTTCGAGCCGCCCGCCCCGGCCCCCGCGTGGGGCCCGCTGGAGCGGACCGCCCGGGACGTCACAGGCCCGACCGTCGCGGTGCTCTACTACCGCGCCCACCACATGAGCGGGAACACCGACTTCGTCGAGGCGCTCTGCACCGCCGTGGAGGACGCGGGCGCCCGCCCCCTCCCGCTGTACGTCGCCTCGCTGCGCACCCCCGAGCCCGAGCTCATCGATGAACTCCGGGCCGCCGACGCCATCGTGACCACCGTCCTCGCGGCGGGCGGCACCAAGCCGGCCACCGCGTCGGCCGGCGGCGACGACGAGTCCTGGGACGCGGGCGCCCTCACCGGCCTCGACGTGCCCGTCCTCCAGGCGCTCTGCCTGACCAGCCCGCGCGCCGCGTGGGAAGAGAACGACGAGGGCGTCTCCCCGCTGGACGCCGCCACCCAGATCGCCGTGCCCGAGTTCGACGGCCGCCTGATCACTGTCCCCTTCTCCTTCAAGGAGATCGACGAGGACGGCCTGCCCGCGTACGTCGCCGACCCCGAGCGGGCCGCCCGGGTCGCCGGGATCGCCGTACGGCACGCCAGGCTCCGGCACATCCCGGCCGCCGAGAAGCGGATCGCGCTCGTCCTGTCCGCGTACCCCACCAAGCACTCCCGCATCGGCAACGCGGTCGGCCTCGACACCCCCGCCAGCGCCGTCGCCCTGCTGCGCCGACTGCGCGCCGAGGGCTACGACTTCGGGCCCGAGGAGGAGATCCCGGGCCTGGTCTCCGGCGACGGCGACGAGCTGATCTACGCGCTGATCGAGGCCGGCGGCCACGACCAGGAGTGGCTCACCGAGGAGCAGCTGGCCCGCAACCCGGTCCGGATCCCGGCCGCCGACTACCGCCGCTGGTTCGCCACGCTGCCTGCCGAGCTGCGCGAGGCCGTGGAGGAGCACTGGGGCCCGGCGCCCGGCGAGATGTTCGTCGACCGGTCCCGCAACCCCGAGGGCGACATCGTGCTCGCCGCGCTGCGCCGCGGCAAATTGCTGATCCTCATCCAGCCGCCGCGCGGCTTCGGCGAGAACCCGATCGCGATCTACCACGACCCCGATCTGCCGCCCTCGCACCACTATCTGGCCGCCTACCGCTGGATCGCCGCGTCCGCCGACGACAACGGCTTCGGCGCCGACGCGATGATCCACCTCGGCAAGCACGGCAACCTGGAGTGGCTGCCCGGCAAGAACGCGGGCCTCTCCGCCGCCTGCGGCCCCGACGCCGCGCTGGGTGATCTGCCGCTGGTCTACCCGTTCCTGGTCAACGACCCCGGCGAGGGCACCCAGGCCAAGCGCCGTGTGCACGCCACCCTGGTCGACCACCTGGTGCCGCCGATGGCGCGCGCCGACAGCTACGGCGACATCGCCCGCCTCGAACAACTCCTGGACGAGCACGCCCAGATCGCCGCGATGGACCCGGCCAAGCTGCCGGCCGTCCGCGCCCAGATCTGGACCCTCATCCAGGCCGCGAAGCTCGACCACGACCTGGGCCTGGAGGACCGGCCCGAAGACGAGGGCTTCGACGAGTTCATCATGCACCTCGACGGCTGGCTCTGTGAGATCAAGGACGTCCAGATCCGCGACGGCCTGCACGTCCTGGGCGCCGCGCCCACCGGAACGGCCCGCGTCAACCTGATCCTCGCGATCCTGCGGGCCCGGCAGATCTGGGGCGGTACCACGTCCCTGCCGGGCCTGCGCGAGGCGTTGGGACTGGACGAGTCGGCAGCGACCCGCGCGGACGCGGACGCGGTGGAGGAACAGGCCCGCGCCTTGGTGCAAGCGATGGACGACGCGGGCTGGGCCCCGCTGGATCAGATCGTTTCGGCAACCGAGCAGCCAGATCAAGCCCCTGCGGCGATTGAGCAGCGGGGTCCGGGGCAGAGCCCCGAGCAGACGACCCGCACACCGCTCCACGACCTGACCCCCGACGTGGCGGCGATCCTCAACTTCGCGGCCCAGGAGGTCGCCCCCCGCCTGGCCAGGACCACAGACGAACTGGACCACTGCGTCCACGCCCTGAACGGCGGCTTCGTCCCGGCCGGCCCGTCCGGCTCCCCGCTGCGCGGCCTGGTCAACGTCCTGCCGACCGGCCGTAACTTCTACTCCGTCGACCCGAAGGCCGTCCCCTCCCGCCTCGCCTGGGAGACCGGTCAGGCGCTCGCCGACTCGCTCCTGGAGCGCTACCGTGCGGACAACGGCGACTGGCCCACCTCCGTCGGCCTGTCCCTGTGGGGCACCAGCGCGATGCGCACCGCAGGCGACGACATCGCCGAGGCTTTCGCCCTGCTCGGCGTCCGCCCCGTCTGGGACGACGCCTCGCGCCGTGTCACCGGCCTGGAGCCGATCCCGTACGAGGAGCTGGGGCGTCCCCGTATCGACGTCACGCTGCGCATCTCCGGTTTCTTCCGCGACGCGTTCCCGCACACCATCGGCCTGCTCGACGACGCCGTACGCCTGGCGGCCTCCCTCGACGAGCCCGCCGAGCAGAACTTCGTACGCGCCCACACCCAGGCCGACCTGGCCGAGCACGGGGACGAGCGGCGGGCCACCACCCGCATCTTCGGCTCGCGCCCGGGGACGTACGGGGCGGGGCTGCTCCAGCTCATCGATTCACGCGACTGGCGTACGGACGCCGACCTCGCCGAGGTGTACACGGTGTGGGGCGGCTACGCCTACGGCCGTGAGCTGGACGGACGTCCCGCCCGGGACGAGATGGAGACCGCGTACAAGCGGATCGCGGTGGCCGCGAAGAACACCGACACCCGTGAGCACGACATCGCGGACTCCGACGACTACTTCCAGTACCACGGCGGCATGGTCGCGACCGTACGCGCGCTGAAGGGCACCGCCCCCGAGGCGTACATCGGCGACTCGACCCGCCCCGAGACGGTCCGCACCCGCACCCTGGTCGAGGAGACGTCCCGGGTGTTCCGCGCCCGGGTGGTCAACCCGAAGTGGATCGAGGCGATGCGCCGCCACGGCTACAAGGGCGCCTTCGAGCTCGCCGCGACGGTCGACTACCTCTTCGGGTACGACGCCACGACGGGCGTGGTCGCGGACTGGATGTACGACAAGCTGACCGAGACGTACGTCCTGGACCCGGCGAACCGCGAGTTCCTCCAGCAGGCCAACCCGTGGGCCCTCCACGGCATCGCGGAGCGCCTCCTGGAGGCGGAGTCCCGGGGGATGTGGGCGAAGCCCGACCCGGCGGTGCTCGAAGCGCTGCGCCAGGTGTTCCTGGAGACCGAGGGCGATCTGGAGGGCGAGGACTGAGCGGGACGACGGCCGGGCAGGGGTCCCGGCCGTGGTCGCCACGGTCCCTGCCTTGCTGCCTCCCGGCCGCGGGTCCAAGCTTGTGGCATGGGTGACCGAGCGGGCCACACTCCGATCGATGCTGTCCAGCACGCGTTCCGCCTGATGGAGGCTGTGGCCGCGCATGCGAGCGGCGCGCCCGCGAACGAGCTGGCGCGCCGGGCGGGGCTGCCTCAGGACACCGCCCTGGAGGTGCTGCGGGCCCTCACGAGGGACGGCTATCTCCGCAGGCTCGACGACGGCGGCTTCGTCCTGGGCGACGTGCCGCACGGCAACCACGCCGCCCAGGGACTGGCCGGGCTGGCCCGCCCGGCCCTCGCCGCACTGCGGGACGATCTGTCGGCCGCCGCCTACCTCACCTTCTACGAGGAGGGCGAGATCAGGATCGCCGAGATCGTCGACAGCCCGCAGACGCCCCGGGTCGACCTCTGGGTGGGATTCCAGGACGCCGGGCACGCCACGGCGCTCGGCAAGTGCGTCCTGCGGGAGATGGACGAGGAGGCGCGTGGCGAGTACCTCTCGCGGCACACCCTCGCCGACCTCACCCCCCGTACGATCACGCACCGCGAGGAGCTGATCCAGCAGCTCGAATCTCTCCCGGCACCGGTGATGATGGACCGGGAGGAGTACGACCTCGGCACGGTGTGCATCGCGGTGCCCGTGTACCGGGGCGGCACGCTGGGGTCGCTCGGCGTCTCCTTCCGGGCGGACCGGATGTACCGCACCAGCCAGGTCCGCGCGAACCTGCTGGCGTCGGCGGACCGTGTGACGAGGGACCTCTCCTTCGGCAGCTGAGATCCGCCGGGCTTCCTACGAGCCGTGCCCGCCCGCCGTCACGGCCTTGAGCTCATCCAGCAGTTCCCGCATGACCGGCGCCATCGCGCGGTCCTCGGACTCCGCGATCCACCGCTCGAATCCGACCTTGAAGACGGCGATCCCCGCCTCGGCGGTCAGACTCGCGGCCGGCTCCGGGACACCCCGCAGGCGCAGGGTGCCGGCCAGCGCGGCCGACAGCGAGGCGAGCTTGATCAGCTCGCGCTCCTGGAGCTCCGGGTTCGCCGCGATCACGGCCTGCCGCTTGCGCGCGTACTCACGGCGGTCGTCGAACATCTCGGAGAGCGCGTCCAGGCCCACCGCCAGCGCGTCGATCGGCGCCGTGGACTCCGGTACGCCGGCGACGACCCCGACCAGCAGGTCCTGCAGTTCGGAGCCCCCGAACAGCACCTCGCGCTTGTCGGCGTAGTGCCTGAAGTAGGTCCGCTCCGTGAGCCCGGCCCGCTTGGCGATCTCCGCCACGGTGGTCTGCTCGAAGCCACGCTCGCTGTAGAGCTCCAACGCCGCTTCCGCCAGGCGCCCCCGTGCGTTCGGCTCCCATCTACCCATGGGGCGATCCTACGCGATGGCAGTGACTGTCGTCGGCTGTTACTGTCGATGTCAGTAGCTGCCATCGATGGTGACGATCCGGGAATTTCTCATGCGTCCGGGCCGGCAGCCGACCGGACCCGAAGCGGTCAGGATTCGAGAAGCGCGCGGCGCGGAGCCGCCATAGCTTCGTTCCATGGCTTCCATCGCATCCGTCACCCTCGAGGTGGCCGACCCCACCGCCGCCGAACACTTCTACGCCACCGCCTTCGGCCTGGGCCCCGAGCTGCGCGTACGGGATTCTCAGGCGCCGACCACCGGCTTCCGCGGTTTCACGCTGTCGCTCACGGTCTCCCAGCCGTCCACCGTCGACGGCCTCATCGACGCCGCCCTGGACGCCGGCGCCTCGACGGTGAAGGCGGCCACGAAGTCGCTCTGGGGGTACGGCGGCGTCGTACGGGCCCCCGACGGGACGCTCTGGAAGATTGCCACCTCGGCGAAGAAGGACAAGGGCCCCGCCACCCGGCAGATCGACCGCTTCGTGCTCCTGCTGGGAGCAGAGGACGTACTCGCGAGCAAACGGTTCTACGTCGGCCAGGGGCTCACCGTCGCAAAGAGCTTCGGCCGCAAGTACGTCGAGTTCGACACGGCGTCGAGCCCCGTCACCCTGGCGCTCTACGGCCGTCGCGCCCTGGCCAAGGACGCCGGGGTGCCGCCGGACGGCACCGGGTCGCACCGGATCGCGCTCGGCAGCGACATCGGGCCCTTCACCGACCCGGACGGTTTCGAGTGGGAGAAGGCCACGCACTGAGGCGCGCCCGGCGCGGCACACGCCCCGTCGATCCGAACCGCTGAGCCGCTCCACCCCGGCGTGGCACGATCGGGCACGTGACGAGCAGACCCACCGAGGCCCAGCGCCTGCGCGACCTGGCCCTGCTGCGCCGCGTCCGTGACCGGATGGACCGGGAGTACGCGCGACCGCTGGACGTCGAGGCGCTCGCCCGGGGCGTGAACATGTCGGCCGGACACCTCAGCCGCCAGTTCCGGCTCGCCTACGGCGAATCCCTGTACGGCTATCTGATGACCCGGCGCATCGAACGCGCGATGGCGCTGCTGCGCCGGGGGGACCTCAGTGTCACGGAGGTCTGCTTCGAGGTCGGCTGCTCCTCGCTGGGCACCTTCAGCACCCGGTTCACCGAGCTGGTCGGCATGCCGCCCAGCACCTACCGACGCCGGGCGGCGGGCGGCGCGGCGGGGGTGCCGCCGTGCGTGGCGAAACAGGTGACCCGACCGATCAGGAACAGAGAAGCCCGCACCCCCGAGCCGCCGCTAGCGTGAGCGCCATGGACATCACCATTCACACGAGCGTCCTCCCGCACGACGACCCGGACGCGTCCCTCGCCTTCTACCGCGACACCCTCGGCTTCGAGGTCCGCAGCGACGTCGGAAGCGGCACGATGCGCTGGATCACGGTCGGCCCCGTCGGCCAACCCGGCACCTCCATCCTGCTGGCACCCCCGGCCGCCGACCCGGGCATCACCGAGGAGGAGCGCCGTACCGTCGTCGAGATGATGGCGAAGGGAACGTACGGCTGGATCCTCCTGGCCACCGGGGACCTGGACGCCACCTTCGAGAAGCTGCAGGCCGGCGACGCCGATGTCATCCAGGAGCCGACCGAGCAGCCGTACGGCGTCCGCGACTGCGCCTTCCGCGACCCGGCGGGCAACCAGATCCGCATCCAGGAAGTGCGCTGAGCCCTGCGCCCCGGCGGTGACCGCCGGGGCGCAGGGCGCGGTGGTCCGTGTGCTCAGTGGCCGGCGACGGTCCCGGTGGGTGCCGTGACGGTGGACGCCGTGGACCGCTCGATCAGGCCGTTGACCGTCTGGTCGCCCTGCGCGTCCATGGGTGTGGAGTAGTCACCGACGGCCCAGAATGCGCCGGATCCGCCGGCCGGTGCCAGGTCGTAGAAGGTGTACGAGGGCCACCGGGTGTCGCCGTCGGGAGCCGGTGCCCCTGCCTCCTTGGTCCAGGTGGTGCCGTCGAAGTGCCAGAGGACCGCCTCGGAGTGGGCGGGTTCGGCCTGGTCGTTGCCTGTCACCCAGAGCCCGCCCCGTCCGTCGGGAGCGATCGCGTGGAGGTACAGGTCGGAGAGCTCCCCCGTGATGTCCTCCCAGGCCGTGCCGTCCCAGTGCGTGACGCTCGGCACGGGCGGGTCGGCATCGGGTCCGGTGGCCCATCCGGCGACGTAGACGCTGTCCGGCGCCACGGCCGCGATCTTGGCGGTGTCCGTACCAGCGGGCACGGGCGGCTCATCCATCAGCGTCCAGGTGTTGCCGTCCCAGTGGTACGTCACCGGGTGGCCGCCGTTCACCGGGTACTTCATGCCCGTGGCGTAGGCGTCGTCCGCCGAGATCGCGTCGATGTCCCTGATGTCGACGAGCCGGGGCAGCGCGAAGGTCTTCCACGTACCGCCGGAGTAGGTGTAGAGCGCGTTGCCGCCCTTGAAGAGCCGTCCGGGGACGGCGTCGATCGGCACCTCGGGCCAGGAGTCGTCGGAGGGACCGGTGGTGGCGACGCGGCTCCAGCGTTCGCCGTCGTAGTGGGCGAGCACCTGGTCCCTGACCAGTGTCCCGTAGGCCCAGACGTCGTCGGCGGCCACGGCGCTGACCGCCGACCACTGCCAGACGTCGGGTAGCCCCGGAGCGGTGTCCTCGCTCCACTGCTCGCCGTCCCAGCGCATGATGACGCCCTGGCTGGCCTTGCGGCCGACGGCCCACGCGAGATCGTCGTCGACGGAGGACACGGACATCAGGGAACCGGCGGGGCTGTCCCCGGAGAGGGACACCTCCCAGCCGGAGACCTCGGCCGCTCCCGCCCCGCCGGCGGTGAGCAGGGTGGAGGCCAGAGCCAATGAGACGGCCGCCGTGCGCATGAGGTGCCGTGCAAGCATCAGTGAGCGTTCCTTTGCGGTGAGAAGGCATCCCGGGGGTCGTACGAGGCGTACGACCGGCCCGCTACGGGGCCAGACTCACGGCCGGGACCGATGGTTGTAGGTGCCAGTCACCGGTCGGCGCTCCGGGTGAGCGAAGCACCGGCGGACCGGACTCCCGCCTACCGCAAGGCAGTTGCCGAACAGCATCGCCGCCCCGGGGGACGCCCTCGTGTCACCTGCGCCAGAAGAGGTGGTGCGTCACGCCGCTGGGGCTGGGCACGACCTCCAGGTGGTACCGGTCGAGCAACTCGTCGGGCGACTCCCAGAGCCGTACCCCGGCTCCGATCTTCACCGGCGCGACCACGATGTGCAGGGTGTCGACGAGGCCGGCGTCGAGGAACTGCCGGACGGTGGAGGGCCCGCCCCCGAGCCGTACGTCCTTGCCCTGCGCCGCCTCCCGCGCCTTTTCGAGGACGTGGGCGGGGTCGCCGCCGACGAAGTGGAACGTGGTGTCGGAGAGGGTGAACGAGGGGCGCTCATGGTGGGTCAGGACGAACACCGGGGTGTGGAAGGGGGGTTCGTCGCCCCACCAGCCACGCCACTCCTCGTTCTCCCAGGGCCCGCGGTAGGGCCCGAACTTGTTGCGGCCCATGATCTCCGCGCCGATGTTGTGTGTGAAGTCCCGTGTGAAGTAGTCGTCGAGACCACGGCTCCCCCCGGGATCGGTGCGATTGGGCCAGCTCGCCGTGGCACCGGCCCAGGACATCAGGGCCCCGGGATCGGCGTCCCCGAACGGCCTCTCCAGACTCTGGTGCTCACCGGTGCCGAACCCGTCGCTGGACACGGTGAAGTTCTGGACTTTCAGCAGCTGTTCCACGTGTTCTCCTCCTGATCCGGATGTCAGCAATGAGACTGCACGGGCAGCGAAAACTCATCGCGGAGGCCACCGGTGTGTCGTGGCCTCTTACGCCCTGCGCCATGCTCCGAGCAGTACGTCGGGTCCGTACGCCGCATGAAGCCCCTTGCAGCTGGTTCCGTTGCGCGAGACCGCCACGAGCGGGACCGGCTCATCGGTGATCGCCGCACGGTGCTTCTGCAGTGCGGCGAGGTCGTGGTCGTCGAACGCGGAATTCTCCAGCCACTTGACCGAGCCCAGGAAGAGCAGCTGCCGCGCCACCGGCTGCCGGTCGGCGCCCACCAGGTCGATCTCGATGTCGTTGCTGCGGGTCCAGTGGCCGCCGATCGCCGGAGCGGCGGGCAGAAGCCCGTCCGGCAGGAGGCGGGCGAGGGATTCCCGTACCAAGGGCTCGATCGCACGGCCCCGCCAGCTCGTCCACCGCTCCTTGATCCGGCTCAGCGTGAGATCTCCTCGCATCCGCTCGATCTCCGCCATGTGCGGATCCAGGAACGCGAGCCAGAACCGCAGGTAGGGATCGGCGACCCGGTAGCGGCGTTCTTTCGACGGCCGCAGCGAGAGGGGCAGTTCGGCTGCCACCACCCGCTTCTCGGTCAGAACGTCCGTGGCCCGGGTGAGAGTGGTGTGGGCGATGCCGCCGGCTGCACGCGCGATGTTGGTGAAGGTCCGCTCCCCGCTTCCGATGGCCCGCAGGACCTCCCTGCTCATCGCCCGCGGTGGGAACTCCGAGGCCAGTGAGCGCTCGGCGGAGACCAGCAGCGCCGAGACCGGGTTGTCCAGCGAGTCACGGAGGAATTCCCAGATGTCCGCTCCGGGGCGCCACTCCGCACAGATCAACGGGAGACCGCCCGTGATCAAGGAGGCGTCGAAGGCGGCCGCAGGCGGAAGGCCGAGCATCTCGCCGATGTCGGCCGGGTTCAGCGGCCCCACGACCATCTCCCGGCCACGCTGGTGGAACGGGCGGTCGTAGCTGTTCAGCGCCTCCATCATCGACAGGTCGGACCCGACCAGGAGGAGGAGCACGGGTTTACGGCTGAGCAGGCGGTCCCACGCCCGCTGGAGCATGCCTTCGAAGGCGTCGATGCGATCCATGAGATACGGCACCTCATCGATGACGACCACGCTCGGCCTGTCATCGGGAAGGAGCTCCGCGAGCAGCCTGAATGCCGCGTTCCACTGCTCCGGGGTCTCCTCCGAGAACAGCTTCCGCTCAGGAAGCGTGGATCGGGCGACGGCGTCGAGCAACTCGTCCAGCTCGCTCTCCTCGGTGCCGCCCGCAGCGGTGAAGAAGAGGTTCGGAGCCTCGGTGCGCCGGAGAAATTCCTCGACCAGGCTGGACTTGCCGACCCGCCTGCGCCCGCGCATGAGGATGCACTGCCCGGGCTTCGCCGACCCGACCGCATCCTCAACCGCCTTCAGGGCGCCGCCGAGCACGTTCAGCTCGTGGTCCCGTCCGATGAAGCGGAGCATGACGGACCTCCCGTAGGCAATGGTATCGGTGGCGATACTATCTCCACTGATACCAAGAACGGCGCATTCCCGGGCGCCGCTCACGGCGCTGTGCGCCATCGTCGACGATGCCCAGGACCGGCTGCTGCTCGCCGGACTCAGCGACGTGCTCCGTGCGCGGGGCAGCCGTTCGGCGTCGCTGTGGAGGAACCGGGCGAGCGAACTGGCGTCGATCAGGAACTGTGCCGCGCTCGCAGCCGGTAGTTCCTCTTGTTCTCGAAGAGCTCCAGGTTGAAGCCGCCTCGCCGGATCCGGCGCGGGACACCGAGGCAGGCAGGCGGGAGGGCTCCGAAGGTGCAGATGAGGTCACAGGAGCGCCGAAGGCCCCCGCAGCGAGCTGCGGGGGCCTTCGACGTATTGCCCGGTGAGAGCAATGGCGGAGGATACGAGATTCGAACTCGTGAGGGGTTGCCCCCAACACGCTTTCCAAATGTTCGCTTGAGGGTCCGGCGGGGGTCATGTGCGTCCTGACCTGTGGCGGAGCGGTCCACGGATGGGCTGTTGGACGGCCCCGTACGTAGGCGAACGAGACCAGAACTGAGACCACGGATGGGCCGTCGGACACCTGCTGCGATCAGCTGTACCACTCAGGCCCGGCTGTGGACCATGCACCACCGGGCCTCGGCCCGCCAGGAGGAGACAGTCCGCGCGTGCGTCGCCTGCCCTCTCGTGCCCAGCGCGCACCCGCGCCTTCGCGGGCCTTGATGGCAATACAGAACTGAGACCGGAGGTCGGTCATACCTTCTTGACGACGATCGACTCCGGAACCAACCTCTCCAGGTCGTCCACATCCGAGGTGAAGACGGTGACCTGCCCCTTCTGCTGGCGCGCGATGACGGCGAGTATCGCGTCGATCGCGTACTTGTGGCCGTGCAGATTGGCATCCGCCAGCAGGCGGCGGGCCTGGCGGGCCTCGTCCTTCCCGATGTCAGCGACTTCGAGCCGGGAGAGTACCCAGTCCCAGCGCTGCTCGGTGGTTCTGCCGTCGTACGCCTCGACCAGCGTCATCGGAGACGTGACCACCTCGGCTTCACCCCGGGCTGCGAGGTCGAGCCACGCGATCATCTTCCGGTCGCCGCGTACGGCCAGGGACAGGGCTTCGCAGTCGAGTACGAAGACGCGTAGCGGCCGCTGCCCGGGTTCGCCGGACCGCTTCCTCACGCGGCTTCTCCGGCGCCGTGCGTTCCGGTGGCGCGCCGGCGCTCATGCTCGGCGTCGAGGCCCTCCAACTCCTCGAACGCTGTGGTGCGCTCTTCCTCGGTGAGAGGACCGTGTTCCTCCTGCAGCCAGTTCGACAGCTCCCGCAGCCGGTCCCGGTCGCGCTTGAAGCGCAGCGCCTCGGCGACGTACGCCGACATCCCCCGTTCTGCCGCCTCCGCACGGATCTCGTCCAGGAGATCCTCGGGAATCGTCACCGTTACCTTCTTCGTCGCCATATAAGCGACCATACTCTTGGTATCGCGCTCCTTACCAGTGCAATTCTCGTGACCGCCAGGTCGGCGGTCAGGCGGTCGTGGCGGGACGTGGGCTGCCGTAGAAGACCTGGCTGGTGTGCCAGGAACGGTGGGCGGCGGCGATGGGGCGGACGCCCGGCTGGGGGCCGATGAGCGAACGGCCGGCGAGCGCGATGACGTGCTCGCGGGCGGCGGTGCTGTGGCCGACGAAGCTCTGCGAGACCAGGATGCGGTGGCCCTTGCCATGGCCTTCGCCGAGACCGAGTACGCCTTTGTCGAACAGCTTGTGGTGCAGCGAGCACAGGCACACCCCGTTCTCGACGTCGTCCGGTCCGTCGAACGCCCACCAGCGCACATGGGCGGCCTCAAGCCCGACCGGCACCGCGCCGATCCTGCCGTCGTACCCGCAGAAGGCGCACTGGTACTCGTACGCCGTAAGGACCATCTCCCGCATCCGCCGGTCCCGCTGCCTGCGCGCGGCCGAGAGCAGTGCGGTCTCGGCCTCCTCCAGCTCCAGGCCGACGGCTTCGCACAGCTCGCCGTGGAGGGAGGGCGGGAAGTTCAGATCGAGCAGCACCCGTGTCATCCGGCCGAGAAGAGACGGCTCCCGCCGCAGCGCCGCCCTTAGCTCCGGCGTCAGCCGCCCAGCGGCGCCGGTTGCGCGCAGTTCCCTGACCCCGGTCCCGGGGCTGCCCGGCCCGCGCTCGGTGCGCACCTCCCACAGGCCGTCACTCACCAAGTGATGGAAGGGATAGGCGGGCGTCGTCCGGTTACCAGGACCGTATTCGGCGAGCAGCCCCCGCAGGTCCTCCTCCACGGCGCTGTACCGCAGCTCGTCATCGGCGTCCTGCTGGAACCGGCTGAGCGCGTACAGGAACAGCAACGGCTTGTGCGGAGCCCGCGTCCCGCTCCTCGTCCACTGCCTCAACTGTGCGGTGCGCTCGACCCAGTCCATGGTCGGTGATCGTAGTGGCGGCTCGTCGCAGCGCTTGGTCGTGGGGCATCGCCGCAGTGGCCGGCCGAACACCGAGCCACGACGCGGATCCCGGCTACCCGGGCATGACGCCGTGGATGCGGGAGAGGGTGAAGACCCGTTCGTCGTCGCGCAGGTGGCACCACGCATACAAGTAGGGCGGGTCGAGCACGAGCTCGCTGAGGGTACGTACGGTCCGGTTGCCCGAGGCGGCGACGTACTCGACCGTGATGGCTGTGCCGGCGTCGATGGCATGGGCGAGACCCAGAATGGCGGATCGCGGGGGACGCTTGCGTCCTGAGTCGGCAGAAACCCGCTTCTGAGTGAAGGCGATGTCCTGTGACTCGACCCGGCGACGGCAAGGCGGCGGAATGAAATGTCTCTTATGACGGAAATGAATGAGACCAGAACTGAGACCATCAACGTCGAAGGCCCCCGCAGCAAGCTGCGGGGGCCTTCGACGTATTGCCCGGTGAGAGCAATGGCGGAGGATACGAGATTCGAACTCGTGAGGGGTTGCCCCCAACACGCTTTCCAAGCGTGCGCCCTAGGCCACTAGGCGAATCCTCCGCGGCAAACAATACAAGACGTTGGAGGGTGCTCGCGAACACGTTCCCCGGAGATCGTTCCGGACCGTCCTCCGGGAGGGGTGTGGGCGGGGAGCGGGTGGACGGCAGGGGGCTGGGATCGGTTAAGGTGGGCGTCAGCCCCTCACGTGGCGCTATCTGACTGAACTCCCCCAGGGCCGGAAGGCAGCAAGGGTAGGTTGGCTCTGGCGGGTGCGTGGGGGGCCCTTGCGTGTCCGGGGTGTGGTGTCCCGCCGGGCGCCCGGTCCGGGGCGGGGCCGGTTGTCGGTCCGCCCCGATAACCTCGTATGTGTGTCGTCCCTTGCGCTGTACCGCCGCTATCGCCCCGAGTCCTTCGCCGAGGTCATCGGTCAGGAGCATGTCACTGACCCGTTGCAGCAGGCCCTGAGGAACAACCGGGTCAATCACGCGTATCTGTTCAGCGGGCCGCGTGGCTGTGGAAAGACGACCAGTGCGCGCATCCTGGCCCGCTGTCTGAACTGCGAACAGGGGCCCACCCCGACTCCCTGCGGGGAGTGCCAGTCCTGCCGGGACCTCGCGCGCAACGGGCCCGGTTCGATCGACGTCATCGAGATCGACGCCGCGTCGCACGGTGGCGTGGACGACGCCCGTGACCTGCGGGAGAAGGCGTTCTTCGGGCCCGCGTCGAGCCGGTACAAGATCTACATCATCGACGAGGCCCACATGGTCACCCCGGCCGGGTTCAACGCCCTGCTGAAGGTGGTCGAGGAGCCGCCGGAGCATCTCAAGTTCATCTTCGCGACCACCGAGCCCGAGAAGGTCATCGGCACGATCAGGTCGCGTACGCACCACTACCCCTTCCGGCTGGTGCCGCCCGGGACGCTGCGCAGTTACCTCGCGGAGGTGTGCGGCAAGGAGAACAGCGCGGTCGAGGACGGCGTGCTGCCGCTCGTGGTGCGGGCCGGTGCGGGATCCGTGCGTGACTCGATGTCCGTCATGGACCAGCTGCTGGCCTCCGCTGCCGACGACGGTGTGACATACGCCATGGCGACCTCGCTCCTCGGCTATACGGACGGGTCCCTGCTGGACTCCATCGTGGACGCCTTCGCGGCGGGCGACGGGGCGGCGGCCTTCGAGGTCGTGGACCAGGTCATCGAGGGCGGGAACGACCCCCGGCGCTTCGTCGCGGACCTCCTGGAGCGGCTGCGCGACCTGGTGATCCTGGCCGCCGTGCCGGACGCCGGGGACAAGGGGCTCATCGACGCGCCCGCCGATGTGGTGGAGCGGATGCAGGCGCAGGCGTCCGTCTTCGGCGCCGCGGAGCTGAGCCGGGCCGCCGACCTGGTCAACGAAGGGCTCACCGAGATGCGCGGGGCGACGTCGCCCCGGCTCCAGGTGGAGCTGATCTGCGCCCGGGTGCTGCTGCCCGCCGCCTTCGACGACGAGCGTTCGTTCCAGGCACGGCTGGACCGGCTGGAGCGCGGCGGGTCCTTCGCCACCGCCGGTCCCGGGCCCGCCATGGGTTACGTACCGGGGCCTGAGGCCCATGGGCCCGGTGTCGGTATGCCCGCGGCAGGCGGCGGAGGCCCCGCCGCGGCTCGCGCGGCTGTCCGGGGCGACGCTCCGGGCGTCGCCCCCGCCGAGGCCCCCCGCGCCGCGCCCGCGGCCGCGGAGGCCGCAGCCCCTCCGGCCGTCCAGCAGCCCCAGCCGGCAGCGGCGCCGCAGGAAGCACCCGCAGCCCAGCAGCCGCCCGCGCAGCAGCCCGCCGCCGCCCCCGCCGGTCAGCGCCCCGGCGCCTGGCCCGCGGCGGCCGGAGCCGGCAGCGGCGGTGCGGAACCGGCGCGCCGGCCCGGCGGCTGGCCGACCGCCTCCGCGCCCGGTGGCGGCGTACCCCAGGCGCCCGCTCCGGCGGCACCGGCCCCGGCCGCTCCCGCGCAGGCCCCGCAGGCGCCCGCCCCCGGGGGGCAGGACATGGCGCAGGGTGCCGCCCAGGTGCGGAACATGTGGCCGGACATCCTCGAGGCGGTGAAGAACCGCCGTCGCTTCACGTGGATCCTGCTCAGCCAGAACGCCCAGGTCACCGGCTTCGACGGCAGCACCCTGCAGCTCGGCTTCCTCAACGCCGGCGCCCGCGACACCTTCTCCAGCAGCGGCAGCGAAGAGGTGCTCAAGCAGGCGCTTGCCGAGCAGTTCAACGCCAAGTGGCGGGTCGACGCGGTCGTCGACCCGTCGGGCGGCGGCGGTCAGCCCGCGCCCACCGGTGGCGGCGGGGGCGGCAGGCCTCCGGCCGCCCCGTACCAGCCGCAGCCCGCGCCGCCGGCTCCGTCGTACGAGTCCCGGCCCCCCGCACCCGCGCAGCAGCCCCCACCGCCCGCTCAGCAGCCTCCGGCGCAGCAGTCCGGGCGGCCCGAGCAGTCCTCGTACGACCAGTCCTCGTACGACCGTGCGGCCCCCGAGCCGCCGCGGTCGGTCGCGCCCGAGGACGACACCGCCGAGGCGGACGACCCCGACCTGGTCGACTCCGCGCTCTCCGGGCACGACCTGATCGTCCGCGAGCTGGGCGCCACCGTCGTCGAGGAATTCACCAACGAGTAGAGCGGGAGCGGGCCCCACCGCGGACCACGCGCACAGCCGCCCCTCCGTCGCCCCCGGCGCTGTCCACGGAGCGGCGCCCGGCCGTCCCCGGCTGTCCACGGCTGTCCACGGAGCGGCGCCCGTCGAGGCGTCCGGCCCCCGGCGGCTAGGCTGCACCCCGTGAAGGTCCTCGTCATCGGCGGCGGCGCCCGCGAACACGCCCTGTGCCGCTCTCTCTCCCTCGACCCCGATGTCACCGCTCTGTACTGCGCCCCCGGCAACGCCGGAATCGCAGAGGTGGCCGAACTGCACCCGGTCGACGCGCTCGACGGTGACGCCGTCGCGCGCCTCGCGACCGAGCTGGGCGCCGAGCTGGTGGTCGTCGGCCCGGAGGCACCGCTTGTCGCCGGTGTCGCCGACGCCGTGCGCGCGGCCGGTATCCCCTGCTTCGGCCCCTCGGGCGAAGCCGCCCGGCTGGAAGGCTCCAAGGCGTTCGCCAAGGACGTCATGGCCGGAGCCAACGTCCCGACCGCCCGCAGTTACGTCTGCACCACGCCCGCCGAGATCGACGAGGCGCTGGACGCCTTCGGCGCCCCGTACGTCGTGAAGGACGACGGTCTCGCGGCCGGCAAGGGCGTCGTCGTCACCGACGACGTCGAGGCCGCGCGTGCCCACGCCCTGGCCTGTGACCGCGTGGTCATCGAGGAGTTCCTCGACGGCCCCGAGGTCAGCCTCTTCGCCATCACCGACGGCACCACGGTGCTGCCCCTCCAGCCGGCCCAGGACTTCAAGCGCGCCCTGGACGGCGACGAGGGCCCGAACACCGGCGGCATGGGCGCGTACTCCCCGCTCCCGTGGGCCGACCCGAAGCTGGTCGACGAGGTCATGCAGACCGTCCTGCAGCCGACCGTCGACGAGCTCCGCCGCCGCGGCACCCCGTTCTCCGGGCTGCTGTACGCGGGCCTCGCGATCACCTCGCGCGGCGTACGGGTCATCGAGTTCAACGCCCGCTTCGGCGACCCCGAGACCCAGGTGGTCCTGGCCCGGCTGAAGACGCCGCTCGCCGGGCTCCTGCTCGGTTCGGCCAACGGCACCCTGGACGCCGTACCCGCGCTGAAGTGGCACGACGACGCCGCCGTCACCGTGGTCATCGCCTCGCACAACTACCCGGGAACGCCCCGCACGGGAGACCCGATCGAGGGCCTCGCCGATGTGGTGGCCAAGGATGCGCCGCACGCGTTCGTCCTGCACGCCGGTACCCGGCAGGAAGGCGGCACGGTCGTCAGCGCCGGAGGGCGCGTGCTCTCCGTGACGGCGACCGGCAAGGACCTCACGCAGGCCCGTGAGCGTGCCTACGCCGCGGTGGGCCGGATCCGCCTCGACGGTTCCCAGCACCGTACGGACATCGCCCGCAAGGCCGCCGAAGAGGCCTGAGGCACGCCTGACACCCTGCTCGTGCCCTGTGCCCGGCCCTCCGTGGAGGCGTCGGGCGCAGGCATGTCCGGGGGCCTTCCAGGCGGGGCGTGGAGGGGCCCGGTATCACCGAACGGGTGAGCACCGGCCCGTCAGCAGCTTTGCCCAAAGCCATTCCATCGGGTGACGGCTCGGCCATCCGGATGACGCCCGCCGAGGCCCCAACTAGGGTGCGGCGCAAGCGTTCCGGCACTTGGCCCACCGGCATTGCGATGTCAGTGACGGGTGCCACAGTGGGGGAGTGACCAACACCGTCGCGGGGGCAGAGGGGGTGACGTCCAGCCGTGTCCGGTACCGGTTCGGTTGAGGAGCTGGGTGCGCACGCAGCGCGGGCCAGGGCAATGGCCCTGCTGCGCATCCGGAGCAGAGCCACAGCCCTGGCGATCCTGCCGGCCGCGGCGGCCGTCGTGCTGCTCGTCGCGGTCGCCCAGGGGCGCATCGGCCCGGGCGTGTGGTCCACGGTCAGCTGGGCGGTGGCGGCCTGCGCCGTCGTGATCCTGCTGCTCGCCGCGGCGGTCGCCGTCGCGGTGGCGCGTGCCAGGCCCGCGGTCAGCCCGACCGTGCCTCTCACCGAGGCCGCGGCCCCCGATCTCTACCGGCTGGTCAGGGACCTCGCCGACCGGCTCGACGTCCCGGAGCCGTCGGCCATAGCGCTGACCCCGGACTGCGACAGCTGGCTGGAGGACCGTACGCACCCCGCCGCCCAGCCGGGTGCCAAGGACCTCAGGGGGCGCCGCCGGAGCCCCGCGGCGCCCGTCCTGGTGATCGGGTCGCCCTTCCTGTGGTGGATGAGGGTCGCCGAGCTGCGTGCGGTGCTCGCCCCGGTCGTCGCGGGCACCGGGCCGTCCGCGCACCCCGACATAGCCGCCGCCCGCCGTTTCGTCCGCGGCCTGGACGCGGCGGTCGCGGACGCCGCCGTGCCGGGGCAGGGGCGCGTACGCAGGATCCCCGCGGCCTTCGTGGGATGGATCGCCAAGGTGCTGCTGCGCGGCTGTCGCGGTCACGCGGCGGAGATGGAGCGCTGCGTCGCCGCCGCCGCGTCGGGGCGGGCCCAGGAGGTGGACTACAGCCTGCGGATCGTCGCCCAGGAGCAGGTCGGCCTGGCGTACGCGGGCTGGGACCGGCTGCTGACCCGGGTGGCGCTGCCCGCCTGGCGGATGGGTCGCTGGCCCTCCCGGCTCGACGCCGGTGTCGTCTCCGCGCTCACGGAGCTCTCCCGGCGCGACCGGCTGGCCGAGGGCTTCACCTCGCGGCTGGGGGAGCGCCCCGCCTGCGACCTCATCGAGGAGCCCGGAGTGGCCGACGAGGCGGCCTCGCTGCTCGCCGCCCGGCTCTTCCACGGCGGGCCGGCGGAGCCCGGGCCGGGCTGGTCGCCGGTCGACTGGCAGCAGTATCCGGACGAGGTCGTGGACCGTAAATGGCGTACGGAGGCCGCCCGGCTGCACCGGGTGCTCGACGCCATGGGTGTGGCCGGCAGCGTCTCCGTGGGAGCCCCGGGCTCGACGCCGGCCGACGGGTCCCCGGTGCCCACGCTGGCCCGGGTGATCGACCACCTCGCCGCACCGGGCGCCGACAGCGAGACCCTCGCGGCGGGGATCGGTGCCGCCGTCGCCCGCGACGAGGAGAAGGCGGCCCCGGACCCCCGTACCGGCGGCGGCACGCCGGCCGGCGCGGGCGCCGACCCGCTCGACCTCTGGGGCCCCGTCCCGCTCCCGCTCTTCCCCCTCCAGCCGCCGCGCACGGGCACGGAGCTGCTCGCCGACCATGTCGTCGCGATGGTCTGCTGCGCGGCCGTGGACACGGCGGGAGCCGCACCCGGGCTCGACTGGCTCGACGGCCCCGCGCTGCTGGTCGACGGCGGCCGCAGGTCGGACCTCGGCGCGCCCGTGCTCAGCCTCGTCGAGGACGGGGACGCCGAGCCGCTGCGCTCCTGGCTCACGGCGGTGGGCGTGCGCACCGACAAACCCGTACGCCTGGGCTGAGAGGTGCGTCCGGGTCGGCGGAGCCGCGAGTTGAACGGCCGTCCGTCCACTTAGGTGGCGAAATGCCCCGGATATCCTCCCCGTACCTGGAAGGCTGGATTGCCGCCGTATCGAATCGCGACGAACGGTAACCGGGTGCGTGCGTAATGTGATGTGCTTGGGGTGGCGTCGGCACCGGCGCGGCAGACACGTCGGGGGACGAGGGAGGGGCGCGGATGGGGGCGGAGCAGATCCGGCGATGGGAATCGGGTGCCCTCGCGCATGCCGTGAGCGACCCCTTCGGGCAGGGCCCGCTGCCCTGGCTGCGCGGCAGCGAGAACTACTTCGACGACACCGGCCAGGTCGTCCCCTGGTACGCGGACCCGGCCCTCGGCCGCGGCGGGACGGGCGGCGGCACGCGTACGGCCGACGACGTGCACCAGCAGATCAAGGGGTTCGTGTCCCCCGGCGCCGCCGCACCGGGCGAGGCGATCGACTTCCACATCACCGTGGACCCGCCCCAGCAGTTCTCCGTCGACATCTACCGCATCGGGCACTACGCGGGCGACGGCGCCGCCAAGATCACCACCAGCCCGCGCCTCTCCGGCATCGTCCAGCCGGCCCCGATGGCCGCCGAGCGGACGGTCTCCTGCCACCACTGGTGGCTCTCCTGGCGGCTGCAGATCCCCAGCTACTGGTCGGTCGGCGCGTACGTCGCCGTGCTGACCACCGCCGACGGCCACCGCTCGCACGTCCCCTTCACGGTCCGCGACGACCACCCGGCGGACCTGCTGCTCCTGCTCCCCGACGTCACCTGGCAGGCCTACAACCTCTATCCGGAGGACGGCCGCACCGGCGCGAGCCTCTACCACGCCTGGGACGAGCAGGGCCGGCTGCTGGGCGAGGAGGACGCCGCGGTCACCATCTCCTTCGACCGCCCCTACGCGGGCGCCGGTCTGCCCCTGCACGTCGGCCACGCCTACGACTTCATCCGCTGGGCCGAGCGCTACGGCTACGACCTCGCGTACGCCGACGCCCGCGACCTGCACGCCGGCCGCGTCGACCCCAGCCGCTACCGGGGCCTGGTCTTCCCGGGCCACGACGAGTACTGGTCGGTGCCGATGCGCCGTACGGCCGAGCAGGCGCGGGACATCGGCACGTCGCTCGTGTTCCTCTCGGCCAACACCATGTACTGGCAGGTCGGCCTCGGTCCGTCCCCCTCCGGTGTCCCCGACCGCCTGCTCACCTGCCGCAAGCGCCGAGGCCCGGGGAAGCCCGCGCTGTGGCGGGAGATCGACCGCCCCGAGCAGCAGCTGCTCGGCATCCAGTACGCCGGCCGGGTCCCCGATCCGCACCCGCTGGTCGTGCGCAACGCGAGCCACTGGCTCTGGGAGGCCACCGGAGCGGCCGAGGGCGACGAGATCGACGGGCTGGTGGCCGGCGAGGCCGACCGCTACTTCCCGCGTACGGCGCTGCCCGAGCACGAGAGCCGCATGCTGCTCGCGCATTCCCCGTACACGGACGGCGACGGGGCGACCCGGCACCAGGAGACCTCGCTGTACCGCGCCCCGTCGGGCGCGCTCGTCTTCGCCTCGGGCACCTTCGCCTGGTCCCCGGCCCTGGACCGTCCGGGCCATATCGACCCCCGTGTCCAGCGGGCCACGGCCAATCTGCTCGACCGGATCTGCAAGCGGGACTGAGGAACCGGCCTCACCCGTGAGCACAGCCGCGTTCACGGGGCGACCCCTGGCGGCGCGGCTCCTCCGCATGCGGGACAATCGGACCGACTCCTGGATCAACCTACGCGGAGGCAGCGTGTCCGGTTTCGTAGAAAAGCCCGAGCCCGTGCAGGTGCCGGGGCTCACCCACCTGCACACCGGCAAGGTGCGCGACCTGTACCGGAACGAGGCGGGTGACCTCGTGATGGTCGCCAGCGACCGTATCTCCGCGTACGACTGGGTCCTTCCCACCGAGATCCCGGACAAGGGCCGTGTGCTCACCCAGCTCTCGCTGTGGTGGTTCGACCAGCTCGCCGATCTCGTCCCCAACCATGTGCTGTCGGCGGAGCTCCCCGCCGGGGCACCCGCCGACTGGGCCGGCCGGACCCTGATCTGCCGTTCGCTGCGGATGGTCCAGGTCGAGTGCGTGGCGCGCGGTTATCTGACGGGCTCCGGCCTGACCGAGTACGACGCGACCCGGACGGTCTGCGGTCTCGGTCTGCCCGAGGGCCTCGTCGACGGCTCCGAGCTCCCGGGGCCG
Source organism: Streptomyces sp. NPDC102451 (assembly GCF_044765485.1). Taxonomy (NCBI): domain Bacteria; kingdom Bacillati; phylum Actinomycetota; class Actinomycetes; order Kitasatosporales; family Streptomycetaceae; genus Streptomyces; species Streptomyces sp. NPDC102451. The sequence goes on from NZ_JBIWKD010000022.1 coordinate 50,032, forward strand.
ATCTTCACCCCCGCGACCAAGGCCGCGGTCGGCGATCACGACGAGAACGTGTCGTACGAGGAGGTCGCCCACGAGGTCGGCGCCGAGACGGCGGCCCTGCTGCGCCGGACGACCCTGGACGTCTACGGCCGCGCCCGGGACATCGCCCGTGAGCGCGGGATCATCCTCGCCGACACGAAGTTCGAGTTCGGTTTCGCGCCCACCGAGGACGGCGGCGAGGAGCTGATCCTCGCGGACGAGGTGCTGACGCCCGACTCCTCGCGTTTCTGGCCGGCCGAGAGCTGGGAGCCCGGCAAGGCGCAGCCGTCGTACGACAAGCAGTTCGTGCGCGACTGGCTGACCTCGCCGGCCTCCGGCTGGGACCGGCACGGCGAGCAGCCGCCCCCGCCGCTGCCGCAGGAGATCGTCGACGCGACCCGGGCCAAGTACCTCGACGCGTACGAGCTCCTGACCGGCACGAGCTGGCCGCCTCAGGGGATGTGACAGCAGAAGGCCCCGGTCACCAGGACCGGGGCCTTCTTGTGCGGAGCGGACGACCAGGTTCGAACTGGCGACCTCAACCTTGGCAAGGTTGCGCTCTACCAACTGAGCTACGTCCGCGTGCGCCGAAGCGCGATGCTTACTATACCCAACCTCTTCGCCGTGCGAGACGCACTGCCGCATGACGGTTCTCCGCCCCGAGTTTGGAGACGGCCGCCGACAGGTAGTTGCGCACGGTGCCCTGCGACAGCGAGGCCCGCTCCGCGATCTCCGCGACCGGTGCCCCGTCCGCCGCCAGCTCCAGCACCTCCGCCTCCCGCGCGGTCAGCGGGGAGTCCCCGGCGGAGATCGCATCGGCCGCCAACTCCGGGTCCACATAGCGGTTTCCCGCGTGGACGGTACGGATGATCTCGGCCAGCCGCCGGGCGCTGACCGTCTTCGGGACGAAGGCGCGGACCCCCGCTTCCAGCGCCCGCTTCAGGTTCCCCGGCCGGCCGTGGCTCGTCACGATCATGGTCCGGCATTCGGGCAGCCCGGTCCGCAGCGATGTGGCGACCTTCACACCGTCGGCGCCCGGCATCTCCAGGTCCAGGACGGCGACATCGGGCCGGTGGGCCATGGCCATGGCGAGCGCCTCCGGCCCGGTCGCCGCCTCGGCGACCAGGACGATGTCGTCCTCCAGTGCGAGGAGCGCGGCCAGTGCGCCCCGGATCAGGTGCTCGTCGTCGGCGAGCAGGACGCGGACCGGGGCCGGTGCGTCCGGTGCGTCCGGTGCGGGTGTCATCTCTTCTCCAGCGGGGAGGGTGCGGACTTCCGGGGTGCCGTGCTCCTGGGTGCCGTCTCCGGTCCGGGCGCCGTGTTGCCGGGTGCCGTCTCCGGTCCGGGCGCCGTGTCCGGCGGCGAGGGCAGCGGGACGGCCGCGGTCAGCCGGAACAGTCCGCCGCCCGCCGGCCCCGCCTCCAGCGAACCACCGACCGAGGCCAGCCGTTCCCGGAGCCCGTGGAGACCCGAGCCACCGCCGGTGACGACGGCCGCGTCCGGCGTCACCCCGTCGTTCTCCACCACCAGCCGGACCCCGTCCCGGGCGGCCTCCAGCCGGATGTCGCACCGCTGCGGATCGCCGTGCCGCAGCACGTTGGTGGCCGCCTCGCGCACGGCCCAGCCGAGCGCCGACTGCACGGGAGGGGGAAGCTGCCCGCCGTCGCCGTGGACGGCGCACTCGATCCCCGCCGCCCGCAAGACCCCCTGGGCGCCCAGCAGTTCCGTACGGAGATCGGCCTCCCGGTATCCGCGTACGACGTCCCGGACCTCCTGCTGGGAGGCGCGTGCGATGCGCTGCACCTCGACCATCTGGTCCGTCGCCGCGGGCTTCCCGCGCTGCGCCAGCTCGACCGCGAGCTCGCTCTTCAGCGCGATCACCGCGAGGTTCCGGCCCAGCACGTCGTGCATGTCCCGCCCGAACCGCAGCCGCTCCTCGGCGACCGCCAGCCGGGTCTCCACGTCCTGGGCGTCGCGGAGCTTCTGCATGATCCCGAGCGTCCAGGCGGAGAGACGCACGGTGGAGGAGAGCAGCGCACCGCCGAAGCCCACCCCCACCAGGGTGGTGAGGGCGAACGGCCCGGTGCCCCCGGCGAGCAGGACGCCGCCGCTCATACCGGCCGCGATCGCCGCGACGCACGCACTGGACGCCCACACCGGTACGGCGAGGACGACCGGCGTCAGGAACGGCCACACCACGGCCCCCAGGGCCAGTTGCAGCTCGGGGAAGGTCTCGGTGCCCGCGTACCCGCCGAGCGCCAGCAGGCCCGCCGCGTTCGCGAGGAACAGGGCGGCCGCGAGAGCCATCGGCCACCGTGCGACGGCCCCGCGGCCGAGGTAACCGTCGAGTGCCCGGCCGACCAGTGGGGCCGAGCAGACGCCCTGCGCGATCGTGGCGAGGACCGTGCCGGCGATCAGGGCGGCGGGCGCGTCCGAGTGCCGCACGGGGCGGGTCACCGAGAGGAGCGTCACGCACAGGACCATTCCCCAGGCCATGGAGTGCAGGGTCCCGCGCGTGTAGAGATCGATCTTGTCGAATCCCTCGCGCCTCTGCCACCTGTGCACCTGCGTCCGCACCCACACGGTTCTCTCCCCCCTGATGACTCAAGGCTTCCCCCGGAACACGGCCCCGGGCAGTGCACCTTGTCATCACTGCCTCATGACAAACGTCATGCGGAGATAACCGGAAACGCCAAAGGCCCCGGTCGAAATCGACCAGGGCCTTTGAAACAAGAGCGGACGACCAGGTTCGAACTGGCGACCTCAACCTTGGCAAGGTTGCGCTCTACCAACTGAGCTACGTCCGCATTGCTGCCACTCGGCTTTCACCGGTGGAGCGCTCACCACTCTACCTGATCCACTGAGTGATCCGGTAAGGCGATGCAGAGCGGGTGACAGGAATTGCACACTGCGCCTTCCCCCTGGAAGGGGGATGTTCTACTACTGAACTACACCCGCACGCTGCGTCGGACCCGGCTTTTCGGCCTTGCCCTTCGGCGTGCTCCAGACTCTAGCCGACCTGCAGGGGTGTTGTGCAAGTCGGCTCCCCGAGGTGTCGCTCCGGGGGTTGGGGGACGTTGAACCGGAAGGGAACATTCCGGGCGGCGCCCTCAACTGGCAGCGTCGAACGCCTCGTAGACCTTCTTGGGGATCCGGCCGCGGGCCGGCACCTCCATCCGGTGCGAGCGGGCCCAGGCGCGCACGGCCGCGGGGTCGGGTGCGAGCGACGTGTGGTGGTACGCCACGGGGGTCTTGCCGCGCTTGCCGGTATTTGTCTGCTTTCGGCCGGCCGCCACGTACGGGGCCAGCGACTCACGCAGTTTCTCTGCATTGGCGGGATTGAGGTCGATCTCGTACGACTTCCCGTCCAGGGCGAAGGTGACCGTTTCCGCCGCTTCTCCCCCGTCGATGTCGTCCGAGAGCGTAACCACGACGCGCTGAGCCACGGATATCGGTCCTTTCCTGCGGCATCGTCGCGCCTGACATGCGCTGATGCCGGCCTTCCGGCGGCTGGGCGGATACGGATCGACGGCTGTCGACTGTTCCGGGTCAATCGTGCTTTCCCCGGTATTCATTTGTACAGCGGTGGGAGCCGCATTGTGAAGCCCGGCCAATTGCATCCGCGTGTTGCCTCCGTGTACCCGCGTGCAATCCGGGTGAAGATTTTTTCCCAGGATTTTCCTCGGGCGTTGTCGCCTCCGATATCTCGCCGTGATCAGGTCCGCTCGATATCTACCCGCGTAGAATTTCTGGCCAGGTACGCTGAGTGGACCCGCGGGGATCTGGGGAACCCCTCGGATACACAGCCGCACCACACCACCGGGAGTGCCAGTGGCACGCGTCGTAGTCGACGTCATGCTCAAGCCGGAGATCCTCGACCCGCAGGGACAGGCTGTGCAGCGCGCACTGCCCCGTCTCGGCTTCGACGGAATCGCGGACGTTCGTCAGGGAAAGCGTTTCGAGCTCGAGGTCGAGGGGCCGGTCGACGATGCCGCCCTCGCCCGCATTAACGAGATCGCCGAGACCTTCCTCGCCAACACCGTCATCGAGGACTTCACCGTCAAGGTGGAGGAGGAGAAGTGACCACCCGTATCGGCGTCGTCACTTTTCCCGGCACGCTCGACGACCAGGACAGCCTGCGGGCCGTGCGGATCGCGGGCGCGGAGCCCGTATCCCTCTGGCACCGCGACAAGGACCTCCACCAGGTCGACGCGGTCATCCTGGCGGGCGGATTCAGTTACGGCGACTATCTGCGCGCCGGCGCCATCTCGCGTTTCTCGCCGGTGATGGAGACCGTCATCGAGCAGGCGAAGGCCGGCCTGCCGGTCCTCGGCATCTGCAACGGCTTCCAGATCCTGACCGAGGCACACCTGCTGCCCGGTGCGATGCTGCGCAACAACCACCTCCACTTCATCTGCCGCGACCAGAAGCTGCGGGTGGAGAACGCGGAGACCGCCTGGACCTCGGACTACACGGCGGGCCAGGAGATCTCCGTACCGCTGAAGAACGTGGACGGCCGGTACACAGCCGACGAGCGCACGCTCGACGAGCTGGAGGCCGAGGGCCGCGTCGCGTTCCGTTACGCCGACGTCAACCCGAACGGCTCGCTGCGCGACATCGCCGGCATCACCAACGCCGCGGGCAACGTCGTCGGTCTGATGCCGCACCCGGAGCACGCCGTCGAGCCGCTGATCGGCACCGGTCGCACCGACGGCCTGGGTTTCTTCACCTCGATCATCAAGAAGCTGGTCACCGCATGAGCCTCGACACGGTCAAGCACGCGGCCGAAACCCCGGACGCCGGACAGCCCTGGAAGGAGCTCGGCCTCAAGGAGGACGAGTACGCCCGGATCCGCGAGATCCTGGGCCGCCGTCCCACCGGCGCCGAGCTCGCCATGTACTCCGTGATGTGGTCCGAGCACTGCTCGTACAAGAGCAGCAAGGTCCACCTCAAGCAGTTCGGCGAGAAGGTCCCTTCGAACGACGCGATGCTCGTCGGCATCGGCGAGAACGCCGGTGTGGTCGACGTCGGCCAGGGTTACGCGGTCACCTTCAAGGTCGAGTCGCACAACCACCCCTCGTACATCGAGCCCTACCAGGGCGCGGCCACCGGCGTCGGCGGCATCGTCCGCGACATCCTCGCCATGGGCGCCCGCCCGATCGCGGTCGTCGACCCGCTGCGCTTCGGTGCGGCCGACCACCCCGACACCCGCCGGGTCCTGCCGGGCATCGTCGCGGGCATCGGCGGCTACGGGAACTGTCTCGGCCTGCCGAACATCGGCGGCGAGGTCGTCTTCGACGCCTGCTACCAGGGCAACCCGCTCGTCAACGCCGGCTGCATCGGCGTGATGAAGCACGAGGACATCCACCTCGCCCAGGCCTCCGGCCCCGGCAACAAGGTGATCCTCTACGGCGCCCGCACCGGCGGCGACGGCATCGGCGGCGTCTCCGTGCTGGCCTCGGAGACCTTCGACGACACCAAGCCCACCAAGCGGCCCGCCGTCCAGGTCGGCGATCCGTTCCAGGAGAAGCTCCTCATCGAGTGCACCCTGGAGATCTTCAAGGAGAAGCTCGTCGCGGGCATCCAGGACCTCGGCGGCGCCGGGCTCTCCTGCGCCACGAGCGAGCTGGCCTCCGCGGGCTCCGGCGGGATGCGCGTCGAGCTGGACACCGTGCCGCTGCGCGACTCCTCCCTCTCGCCCGAGGAAATCCTCATGAGCGAGTCGCAGGAGCGCATGTGCGCGATCGTCGAGCCGCAGCACGTGGACCGCTTCATGGAGATCTGCGAGAAGTGGGACGTCATCGCCACCGTCATCGGTGAGGTGACCGAGGGCTCGCAGCTGGAGATCTTCTGGCACGGCGAGCAGATCGTGGACGTACCGCCGCGGTCCGTCGCGCACGAGGGCCCGACGTACCACCGGCCGTTCGCGCGGCCGTCCTGGCAGGACGCGCTGCAGGCCGACGACGCCGGCAAGCTGGCCCGCCCGGGAGACGGCGCGGAGCTGCGCGAGCAGGTGCTCAAGCTGGTCGGCTCCCCGAACCAGGCCTCCAAGTCCTGGATCACCGACCAGTACGACCGCTTCGTGCAGGGCAACACCGTGCTGGCGATGCCCGAGGACGCCGGCATGGTCCGCATCGACGAGGAGTCCAACCTCGGCGTGGCCATGGCGACCGACGGCAACGGCCGCTACGCCAAGCTCGACCCGTACACGGGCGCGCAGCTCGCACTGGCCGAGTCGTACCGCAACGTCGCCGCGTCCGGCGCCAAGCCGCTCGCCATCTCGGACTGCCTGAACTTCGGTTCGCCCGAGGACCCGGACGTCATGTGGCAGTTCGCCGAGGCCACCCGTGGTCTCGCGGACGGCTGCCTGGAACTGGGCACCCCGGTCACCGGCGGCAACGTGTCGCTGTACAACCAGACCGGTGAGACGGCGATCCACCCGACGCCGGTCGTGGCCGTGCTCGGTGTGATCGACGACGTCACCCGGCGCACGCCGGTCGCCTTCGCCGAGGACGGCCAGCTGCTCTACCTCCTCGGTGACACCCGTGAGGAGTTCGGCGGCTCGGCCTGGTCCGAGGTCGTCCACCAGCACCTCGGCGGCATGCCGCCGAAGGTCGACCTGGGCCGCGAGAAGCTGCTCGGCGAGATCCTGATCTCGGCCTCCCGCGACGGCATGATCGACGCGGCGCACGACCTCTCCGACGGCGGTCTGATCCAGGCGGTCACCGAGTCCTGCCTGCGCGGTGGGAAGGGTGCCCGGCTGGTCGTCCCCGAGGGTCTGGACGCGTTCACCTTCCTGTTCTCGGAGTCGGCGGGCCGCGCGGTCGTCTCGATTCCGCGCAGCGAGGAGCTCCGCTTCAACGACATGTGCGGTGCGCGGGGGCTGCCTGTCGCCCGTATCGGTGTCGTGGACGGCGAAGAGATCGAGATCCAGGGCGAGTTCAGCATTCCGCTGAGCGAGCTGCGCACGGCGCACGAGGGGACCCTGGAGGGTCTGTTCGCTTAGGTTCTGCCTGTACCGAAGCCCCCGTCCGGGTCGACCGGACGGGGGCTCCGTCGTTCCCGCACGACCTGTTGATTGATATTACGTAATTACGTAAGGTGGATGTCATGGAGCTCGAGGAGCGCGTCGCCGAACTGGAGCGGCGCCTCGCCGTGCTGGAGTCGGCCGCCGAGAGCGCGAAGCCGGAGCTGGGTGTCGGGGACTTCTGGGCGCTGGACGGGCTGAAGGAACAGCTCGGCCAGGTCGGGGAGGCCGCCGCCGACGGCGGGGTGCTGTTCACGGGCGCGGTGACGCTGCCGGCCGGTGAGCGGTACGAGTGGCAGTACGGCGCGCTCACCGTGGGGCTCCTGGGGAGCACGGAGGAGGACCGCCCCGACTGGGCGGAAGCCGCCGAACCGCTGGCAGCGCTGGGCCATCCGGTCCGGCTGCGGCTGCTCCGCGAGATCCTCGCCGGCCGCCGTACGGCCGCCGAACTGGCCGAGCTGGACGACACCGGCACGACCGGCCAGATCTACCACCATCTGCGCCTCCTGACCGGCGCGGGCTGGCTGCACACGACGGGACGCGGGCGCTACGAGGTGCCCGGCGCCCGGGTGGTGCCGCTGCTGGTGGTGCTCACGGCCGCCCGGCCCTGAGAGGAACAGGACGACAGGGGAGACCACATGTCCGCACGCAGGTTGCCCGGACTGCTCACGCGAGTGTTCGCTCTGGCCTTCTTCGCGCTCGTCATCACCGGTCTCTTCGTCGAGTACCCGTTCCCGTCGTGGCTGGTCTTCCTCCCGCTCGTGCTCGCCTGGGTGGCGGGCATCGCGGGAGGCAGGCTGGCGAGCCGGGACGTCAAGACCGCGCGACGGGAAGCCGTCGAGGTGCTGCCGCCGGTGACGGGCCGGTGGTCCGCGATCAACAGCCCGGCCGACCGGGTGCCGAGCCACGGCGTCCACACCTACGGGCAGACGTACGCCATCGACATCGTGGCGGAGGGGGCGGAGGGGGCGGAGGGGCCGGAGGGGTCGGAGGGCTCGCAGGGGCCTGAGGGGCCGGAAGCGACCGGTGCGGCGGCCGGGCGGCCCGCCTTCGCCTGGCTGTGGCCCCTGGCCCGTCGCCCCCAGGCCTTCCCCGCCTTCGGTGCGCCCCTGTTCGCGGTCGCGGACGCGAAGGTCGTCACGGCCGACGACACCCAGCGAGACCACCTGAGCAGGAACTCGCTGCTGGGGTTCGCGTATCTCCTGCTCGCCGAGGGTGAGCTGCGCGGACTGGCGGGCGCGCACCGGGTCTTCGGCAACCGCATCGTGCTCGACCTCGGCGACGGTACGTACGCGGCGTACGCCCACGTCCGGAGCGGCTCCCTCCAGGTGCGGGCCGGCGACACCGTCCGCGCGGGGCAGCGGATCGCCCGCTGCGGAAACTCCGGCAACTCCACCGAGCCGCATGTGCACTTCCAGCTGATGGACCACCCGGACCTCGACAGGGCCCGCGGGATCCCGTTCACCTGGCGGGGCATCGGCGTACCGGCCGGTGACGAGGCGTTCACGGCCGAGGGGGCCGTCAACAGCGGCTGAGGGGGACTGTCGGACCCGCCGGTTAGTCTCGGCTCCATGCCACCGGCCAAGAAGCGTCCCCGTGCCTACGACGTCTCCCGGACCAGGACCGCGGTCCTGGCGCAGTTCGCCCACGTACACGCCGCCGTCCGCACCCTGACGCCCGAGCAGCTCGCCCTGCCCGGGTTGGGCGAGTGGAGCGTGCGGGAGCTCGCGGCGCATCTGACGACGGCCCTGGAGCGCGCCGCCGGGGCCATGGAGCTCCCGGCGCCGCCCGGCGGGCCGAAGCCGGAGCTCTCCCTGCTGGAGTGGCCGTTCTCCACGGTGGGGAACGCCCCGGGGATCGCCGACCACACCCGGGAGCTGGCGTCCGCCAGGCCCGACCTCGACGCGCTGTACGGGGAGACGGCCGCCCGGTTCACCGAGCTGGTGCCCGCCGACGCGGGCGACCGGCTGGTGGCGACCCGGGCGGGCACGATGCGGCTGGGTGACTTCCTGGTGACCCGGACCGTCGAACTGGTCGCCCACACCGACGATCTGAACCGGGCGGCCGGCCTCGACATCCCGTACGACCGTCAGGCGCTCGCCGCCTGCACCCGGCTGCTCGCCGACGCGCTCGCGGACCGGGCGCCCGGCGGTTCCGTCGAGGTGCGGGTCCCGCCCTTCGCCGTCGTCCAGTGCATCGGCGGCCCCAAGCACACCCGGGGCACCCCGCCCAACGTCGTGGAGACGGACCCGCTCACCTGGATCCGGCTGGCCACCGGGCGTACGCGGTGGGCGGAGGCACTCGAAGCGGCGCAGGTCAGCGCGAGTGGTGAGCGGGCGGACCTCGCTCCGCTGCTTCCGCTGATGGGCTGAGGGGGAACCGGATCGGCCACTCGGTCCGTCCCATCGCCATGCACACACAACGTATGGCTGTCAGCGTCCTCGCCGCCCTGGCCACCCTCACCCTTGCCGCCTGTGGCACGGAGACGGGATCCGGGAAGTCCGGGGACGGCAGCGGCACCGTACGGACGGGACCATCCGTGACCGGTGTCCACTGGAACGTGTCCGCCCTGACCGTCGACGGGAAGAGGACCACCGCCCCCGCCGGCGCCCACGTCGAGATCGGCCCCGAGGGGAAGGCCACCGGCAGTCTGGGCTGCAACCGCTTCACCGCCGACGTCCGGGTCGAGGGCGACAAGGTCACCGTCGGGCCGGGCACGACCACCGAAATGGGGTGCGAGAAGGATGTCCAGCAGTTCGAGAAGGCGATGGGCCGTGCCTTCAGCGGCGAGCTCAAGGCCGCCGTGGCCGGCCGCGGCGACGCGAAGGAACTGACCCTGACCACCGCGCGGGGCGACTCCATCGCCCTCACCTCCGAGCCCTCCGCCCCGCTCACCGGCACCGCCTGGACGGTCACCGGACTCGTGTCCGGAGACGTCACCGCCTCGCTGCCCGCCGGTACGGAGAAGAAGGCGCATCTCACCTTCGGCAAGGACGGCTCGGTGGGGGGGAACCTCGGCTGCAACTCCTTCCACGGCAAGGCGACGGTCTCCGGCTCCACCCTCACCTTCGGTCCGCTCGCCTCCACCAGGAAGATGTGCGCGGGCCCCGAGATGGAGCTGGAGCGCGCGCTGCTCGCCGTACTGGACGGGACGGCGACGTACGGGATCGAGCACCGCTCGCTGTCGATCGAGGCGAAGAGCGGCAAGGGCCTGAACGCGACCGCCCCGGCGGCCAAGGGCTGACCGGCCGGGGCGGCCCGTGAGGGCGCGCGGCCCCCGGATCCCGCTCGGGGCGTCCGGATGCCTCAGGAGGCGTTCGGATACGGGAGCAGCCCGGCGTCCGTCTTCTCCCAGGAGGCGCGGAGCGCGGCCAGGCGCGCCGGTTCGGCCGCCGCACGGTCGGCCTGCTCGCGCTGGTCGTCGGCCAGGTTGAACAGCTGGTCGGCCCCGCCCTTCCCCCGGTAGTACTTCCAGTCGCCGCGCCGCAGCGCCCGCTCGCCGCGCACCCGCCAGAACAGGTCGCGCTCCTTCGGCACCTCGTCGCGCAGCAGATAGCCCGCGAGGCTGACGCCGTCCAGCGGGTGGGCGGGGTCGGGCCGCGCCCCGCCGAGCTCCAGCAGGGTCGCCGTCCAGTCGGGCGAGAACACCGGGAGATCGCTGACCTGGTGGGCATTGATCCGGGCGGGCCAGCGCAGCACCGAGGGGACGCGGATGCCGCCCTCCTGGAGCGAGCTCTTGTTGCCGGACAGCGGCCAGTTGTAGGAGAACCGCTCGCCGCCGTTGTCGCTGCCGAAGAAGACCAGGGTGTCCTCCTCCTGGCCCGACCGCTTCAGTGCCTTGAGCACCTCGCCGACCGAGCGGTCCAGGTCCTCGACCATCTGCGTGTACTTCTCGACCGAGCCGCCGTCGGCGTTCCAGAGTGCGGTCCGGTCGCCGGCCTTGATCCGGCGGACGATCTCGGCGGAGGCCTCGGTGTCGCCGTCGGCGATCCACGGCCAGTGCGGGGTGGTGAAGTTCAGGTTGAGCAGCCACGGCTTGTCGTGGTCACGCTGCACGTACTCGCTCGCGCGCTCCGTCAGGACCTTGGTGTAGTAGCGCAGGTCCTTGTACTCGGCGTCGCCCTCGTACAGGTCGTACTCGCCGGCCAGGCCGAGCTTGGAGTAGTACTCCAGGGCTCCGCCGAAGTTGCCGAAGAACTCGTCCCAGCCCGACTTGGTGGGGCTGTAGTCCGGCAGGTAGCCGCAGTGCCACTTGCCGATCAGCGCGGTCGCGTAGCCGGCGCCGCGCAGCAGGGACGCCAGCGTCGGGTGGGTGGGCTCCAGCCCGACGGACCGGTCGGCGATGGGCTCCGCGAGCCCGCCCTTCGTACGTCCCGGGTAGCGGCCCGTGTACAGGCTGAACCGGGTGGGTGAGCAGGTGGCGGAACCGGAGTAGGCGTCCGTGAACCGCACGCCCTCGCGCCCGAGCCTGTCCAGGTTGGGGGTGTGGATGTGCGGAGCCCCGTACGAGGAGAGGTCCGCCCAGCCGAGGTCGTCGCCCAGGATGAACAGGATGTTGGGGCGGCGTGCGTGCTTGCCGCGGGCGGCGCGGAACGGCCGCTCCTGCGGCTTGTCGACGGAAGCCGTTCCGGCAGCGGCGGTTGCCGGGACGGCGGTCTGTATTCCGACGGCGGCGGCGGTCGCGCCCACGGCGGTGGTGAAGGCGCGTCGGCTCAGCGGTGAGCCCGAACGATCATTCGAATGTGGATTCGAATCACGGGAAGTCATGAGGTCTCCAGGGCGGGCCTCGGGCGCCGGTGGGGGAGGGGCGGGGCACGAGGGGGCGGGCGCGGCGGGGCCCCGTCAGCGGAGGAGGGGGCGCGGTCGGGCGCACCCGGACATGACGGGGCAGTGAGGGAGAAGAGGGATACGGCGGGCACACGTGCCGGAGGCCGGGGCGGAAGCCCGACGGGAGGTCCGGGAGGTGCGGCAGGCTCAGACGTGGCGACAGATGGCGCTCGCGACGCGTCCCAGATCGACGTGGCGGCGCTCCACGAGCGTGACCGAGTGATCACCGAGGGGCTGCATGGGGAAGGAGCCTGCCCAACGGGCCATGAGCCTGTCAACGGTGGTCTCGTACTGCGGACAGCTGTCCCACATTCCGGCAACCCGCCCGTCGCCTCGTGGCCGACCGGCCGCGGTGAAGGGCTCCGAAGGGGCTCGGAGGCCCTCGGCCGGAGCCCCGCGGTGTGAGGCTCGCCACGAAACGAGCGTTCGGCCACCCCCCGCTCCGCCGGGCACCCCGGTTCACCGAGCGCCACGACGCGGGCGGCCCGGGGGCGGAACGGCCGCGGTGCCCGACCGGCCGGTAACCACCCTCCATCCCGGGCGCCAGCCGCCCCCGGGGCCCTCCGGGTGCGGAGCCGGGAAACGGGCGTGATCACTCGGAGTGATCGTTCGGCGTCGGCGCCGGCCCCCGCGGGAGGCCCTCCTCGGCCCTGCCCGCAGCGCGGGCGGGGTGGTCACCCAATTCGGACCGGTGGTCGATCTCGCCTACACTCGGTGGCGTGCCTCGTGGTGATGGACGACTCAACCACGACCTGCTCCCCGGAGAGAAAGGCCCCCAGGACGCTTGCGGCGTCTTCGGTGTCTGGGCTCCGGGCGAAGAGGTCGCCAAGCTCACCTATTTCGGACTGTATGCCCTGCAGCACCGTGGACAGGAGTCCGCGGGCATCGCAGTGAGCAACGGGTCCCAGATCCTGGTCTTCAAGGACATGGGACTGGTCTCGCAGGTCTTCGACGAAACGTCTCTGGGATCGCTCCAGGGCCATATCGCGGTCGGTCATGCCCGCTACTCCACCACCGGTGCCTCGGTGTGGGAGAACGCGCAGCCGACGTTCCGTGCCACCGCGCACGGCTCGATCGCCCTCGGTCACAACGGCAACCTGGTCAACACGGCCCAGCTCGCGGAGATGGTCGCCGACCTCCCGCGCAAGGACGGCCGTGCGACGCAGGTCGCGGCGACCAACGACACCGATCTCGTGACCGCGCTGCTCGCCGGCCAGAGAGATGACGACGACAAGCCGCTCACCATCGAGGAGGCCGCCGCAAAGGTGCTCCCCGAGGTCAAGGGCGCCTTCTCGCTCGTCTTCATGGACGAGCACACCCTCTACGCCGCCCGTGACCCGCAGGGCATCCGCCCGCTGGTCCTCGGCCGCCTGGAGCGTGGCTGGGTGGTGGCCTCCGAGTCCGCCGCCCTCGACATCTGCGGTGCCAGCTTCGTCCGCGAGATCGAGCCGGGTGAGCTCGTCGCCATCGACGAGAACGGTCTGCGCACCTCTCGCTTCGCAGAAGCGAAGCCCAAGGGCTGTGTCTTCGAGTACGTCTATCTGGCCCGCCCCGACACCGACATCGCCGGGCGGAACGTCTACCTCTCCCGGGTGGAGATGGGCCGGAAGCTGGCTGCCGAGGCCCCCGTCGAGGCGGATCTGGTCATAGCGACGCCGGAATCGGGAACGCCCGCGGCCATCGGCTACGCCGAGGCGAGCGGAATTCCGTTCGGCGCCGGACTGGTCAAGAACGCCTACGTCGGCCGGACCTTCATCCAGCCTTCACAGACCATCCGCCAGCTGGGCATCCGGCTGAAGCTCAACCCCCTCAAAGAAGTCATCAAGGGCAAGCGCCTGGTGGTCGTCGACGACTCGATCGTCCGCGGCAACACCCAGCGCGCCCTGGTGAGGATGCTCCGTGAGGCGGGCGCCGCCGAGATCCACATCCGGATCTCCTCCCCGCCCGTGAAATGGCCCTGCTTCTTCGGCATCGACTTCGCGACGCGCGCCGAGCTCATCGCCAACGGCATGTCCGTGGACGAGATCGCCACCTCCATGGGTGCCGACTCCCTCGCGTACATCTCGCTCGACGCGATGGTCGAGGCGACGACGATCGCCAAGCCGAATCTCTGCCGCGCCTGCTTCGACGGCGAATACCCGATGGAGCTCCCGGACCCGGAGCTGCTCGGCAAGCAGCTGCTGGAGACCGAGCTGGCGGCCGGCCCCGCCGCGACCGCGGCGGCCGACGCGCTGCGTCGTCCGTGACCCGGACCGACCGGCTGCTTCCCCACCAGCCCCGTATTCCCACACGAAAGATCCCAGGCAATGTCTGAGACAACAGGTGCTTCCTACGCTGCGGCGGGCGTCGACATCGAAGCCGGTGACCGCGCCGTCGAGCTGATGAAGGAGTGGGTGAAGAAGACGCAGCGCCCCGAGGTCGCGGGCCTCGGCGGCCTCGGCGGATTCGCCGGGCTCTTCGACGCCTCGGCACTCAAGCGTTACGAGCGCCCCCTGCTCGCCTCCGCCACCGACGGCGTCGGCACGAAGGTCGATCTGGCCCGGCAGATGGGCGTGTACGACACCATCGGCCACGACCTCGTCGGCATGGTCGTCGACGACCTGGTCGTCTGCGGCGCCGAGCCGCTCTTCATGACCGACTACATCTGCGTCGGCAAGGTGCATCCCGAGCGTGTCGCGGCCATCGTGAAGGGCATCGCCGAAGGCTGTGTCCTGGCGGGCTGCGCCCTGGTCGGCGGCGAGACGGCCGAGCACCCGGGCCTGCTGGGTCCGGACGACTTCGACGTGGCGGGTGCCGGGACGGGCGTGGTCGAGGCCGACCGGCTGCTGGGCCCGGACCGTATCCGTAAGGGTGACGCCGTGATCGCGATGGCGTCGTCCGGTCTTCACTCGAACGGGTACTCGCTCGTGCGCCACGTGGTCTTCGACCGGGCCGGCTGGACCCTGGACCGTCAGGTCGAGGAGTTCGGCAGGACGCTGGGCGAGGAGCTCCTGGAGCCCACCAGGATCTACTCCCTGGACTGCCTGGCCCTGACCCGTACGACCGAGGTGCACGGCTTCAGCCACGTCACCGGCGGCGGCCTGGCCAACAACCTGGCCCGGGTCATCCCGGACGGGCTGCACGCCACGGTCGACCGCGGCACCTGGACGCCGGGCGCCGTCTTCGACCTGGTCGGCAAGGCCGGACAGGTCGAGCAGCTGGAGCTGGAGAAGACGCTCAACATGGGTGTCGGCATGATCGCGATCGTGCCCGCCGACTCGGTGGACGCGGCGCTGACCACGCTCGCCGACCGGGGCGTCGACTCCTGGGTCGCCGGCGAGATCACCGAGCGCGGCGACCGCACCACGGGCGCCGAGCTGACCGGCAGCTACGCACGGTAGGACGTCATGACCGCCGGTCCGGCACACCACCGGACCGGCAGCGGGCGGCGCCGATCGCCCGGACGCCTCACCTGTCCGTACCGGGACAGCACAGAACCCGGTCCGGGCAGGCCCGGACCGGGTTGATGTGTCAGCGCGAGGTCAAGCGCCGCGGCGCTGTGACGACGGACCGGACTGGTCGTCCTCGTCCGCGTCCTCGTCGTCGTTGTACAGATCCGCGTACTGTGCGTACGGGTCATCTTCCTCGTCGTCGTCCTCGAACGGCTCGGCGTTCGGTGGCTGACTCGAAGGCGATGCGCCCAGCTCATTGGCCAGACGCGACAGGTCCGTCCCGCCGCTGCTGTACTTCAGCTGGCGGGCGACCTTTGTCTGCTTGGCCTTTGCCCGGCCGCGCCCCATGGCTCGACCCCCTCGGTGACGGGGCTCGACGGCCCCAGAGTCTTGACACGCGTTCATGTTTCAGGACGGACTCTCGGCAGAGAGACCGCGCCCGTGGCTTTAACGGTACCTGCTTCCTCGGCCATACGGTACGCCGCCCGCATCACGCGCCTCGTCAGAGGACCGCAGAGGAGCCCGTCCTCGCTGGTCAACCCCGATTTTAACCTCTTGTGGACGGCCGACCCGCCGACCGGAGTGAGTCTTGTCTCCCTGCGGCCCGACCGCAGTCCCCCGCCCGTGCGCGGGCCCTCGTCACCGGACCCTTCCTCACGGTCCGGTGACGGGGGCAAGGCGCTGGGGTTACGCCTCAGGGACGGCGGGCGTCCGCCATCCGCTGCTCGGCGATCCGGTCGGCCGCCGCGGCCGGCGGGATCCCGTCGGCCTTCGCACGTGCGAATATGGCCAGCGTGGTGTCGAAGATCTTCGTGGCCTTCGCCTTGCACCGGTCGAAGTCGAAACCGTGGAGCTCGTCGGCGACCTGGATCACGCCACCGGCGTTCACCACGTAGTCCGGTGCGTACAGAACCGATCGGTCGGCAAGGTCCTTCTCGATGCCCGGGTGCGCGAGCTGGTTGTTGGCCGCGCCGCACACCACCTTGGCGGTGAGCACGGGAACGCTCTCGTCGTTCAGCGCGCCGCCGAGCGCGCACGGGGCGTAGATGTCGAGCCCCTCCGTGCGGATCAGCGCGGCCGTGTCCACGGCGACGGAGACCTCCGGGTGCAGATCGGTGATCCGGCGTACGGACTCCTCGCGCACATCCGTCACGACGACCTCGGCGCCGTCGCTCAACAGGTGCTCGACCAGGTGGTGGCCGACCTTGCCGACGCCCGCGACGCCGACCTTGCGGCCGCGCAGCGTGGGGTCGCCCCACAGGTGCTGGGCGGAGGCCCGCATGCCCTGGAAGACGCCGAACGCGGTGAGCACGGAGGAGTCGCCCGCGCCGCCGTTCTCGGGGGAGCGGCCGGTGGTCCAGCGGCACTCCCGGGCGACGACGTCCATGTCGGCGACGTACGTGCCGACATCACAGGCGGTCACATAACGCCCGCCGAGCGAGGCGACGAACCGGCCGTAGGCCAGGAGGAGTTCCTCGGACTTGACCAGGGCGGGATCGCCGATGATGACGGCCTTGCCGCCACCGTGGTCGAGACCGGCCATGGCGTTCTTGTACGACATGCCGCGCGACAGGTTCAGCGCGTCCGCGACGGCCTCCTCCTCGGAGGCGTACGGATAGAAGCGGGTCCCGCCGAGGGCCGGGCCCAGGGCGGTGGAGTGGAGGGCGATGACGGCCTTGAGGCCGGTGGCACGGTCCTGGCAGATCACGACTTGCTCGTGGCCTCCCTGATCCGAGTGGAACAGGGTACGCAGCACATCTACAGGCACGCCGGTCACATCGGTCACTGTGGTGACTCCCAAGTACGAAGCGGCGGAAGACCCTCCTGAAGGTGGGGAGGGCCCCGGACCGACCGCGACCGGCCGGTCCGACTGGGCAAGAGCGTAAGTCCTCGCGACGCGTAGATCTGTTCCCCTGCCCGGGATCACCCCCCGGTGGAGTACCGGCGTGACACGATTTACCGCATGTCGGTGGTGTCTTCGGTGCTCATCCCTTACGCGTCCTACCTGCGGGTGTACGAGCCGCTCGCCGCCTTCCGTGAGCCCGAGCGGGGCCACTGGACGCGCTATGCGCAGCGCTCGGTGCTGCCCACGGCGCAGGACGAACTCCGGCGCTCGCTGGCGGACCTGGTCCCCACCCCTCCGGTGGCGGTCCCGGTGCACGAGAGCGGGGACGCCTTCGTCGCCCTGGTCGACGGGGTGGTCTGCGTCTGCCCGTGGCGGACCCGGATGCGGGGCTGGATGGCGATGAGCGAACTGGGGGGTCTGTTTCCGGCCACGGTGCTGGACGCGGTGCTGCCCCCGGTGGTGCGGGGTCAGGCGGCGGCGGACTACGAGCGGTGGGCGGAGCGGAACCCGGACGCCCGTCCCTGGATCCGGACCACGGTGTGGCACGTGCCGGTGCGCTGGTTCGTGCTCTTCGACGACGAGGAGCGGGAGTACGTGACCGCCGGCACCGCCGGGGACCGGCTGCTGCGCTACCGGACCCCGATGGTGCAGGCGCGCCGCCGGCTGGCGAGGGCGCTGCGGACGCTGCGCGAGACCGTCGACGAAGGCCCGCTGACCGAGGGCCTCGTGGAGGTGGGGCGCTGGCTGGAGGAGTTCCACCCGCGCGCGATGGTCGAGCTGGACTACGGCGGCCTCGTCCACGCCCTGAGCGGCGAGCAGCTCGCCGCGGACCGGTCGGCCGCGGACGTGGCCGAGGGCATCGCGGCTCTGCGCGCCGGGGACAGCGACGCGGCGGGTGTCGCGTACGGACGTCTGGCCGACCGCTGGCGTACGGTGCGTGACCTACAATCCTCCAACTAGCCCGAAGCGGTGTGAATGGGAACGCACCGCCGCATAGAGGCGCTATCCGCAGGGAAGAGACATCCTGTGAGGTGTCCGACATCCGTGGGCACCGAGGGAGCCCGGCGGAGGTGAACGGGGATGTCCTGAGGGGAACTGACGGGCTGTGAACCGGCGCCTGGTGTGACGCGTGCGACAGGTGGGGCGGGAGACCGCCTACCAGGGCCCGGGACCTACGTCCCGAACCGGGCCTTTGCCTCAAGCGTGACGGATAGCACTAACGGGGCCCTTGCGCCCTTCCCTACTCCTCATGCCAAAATAGGACAAGGAGTCCGGGGAGGACTCTGTCCGCCCAACTATGGGTGGAATGCTCAGCATTGCACGCTATGGGGGGTCTGACGACTTCTGACGACTCCTGATTGTCCTGTGACTGATCGTTACTGGGGCGTGACTGTCCGCTATGGCATGGTCCATCGGCTTCCGTCGCTGATGAACACCTGGGAGGGCAATTCCATCGGTTTGGCCGACGTGGCTGGACGGATGGTGTAGTTGTAGTGCCGAAGACAAGCCGTTCGTCCTATAACCGACTCGGCCCGCGTCCGCCATTTCGGGCAACGCGGGTCAAGGTGCAGAATTTAGAGGAAAGAACCGAGATGGTTCGGTTCTCCCGAGGAGGCCGCTCATGACCGCTCGCACCCCTGATGCCGAGCCGCTGCTGACCCCGGCTGAGGTTGCCACGATGTTCCGCGTGGACCCGAAGACGGTCACCCGTTGGGCAAAGGCTGGCAAGCTCACGTCCATCCGCACGCTCGGTGGGCATCGCCGGTACCGCGAGGCAGAGGTCCGCGCACTGCTTGCGGGTATTCCGCAGCAGCGCAGCGAGGCCTGACACACCCCTGTCGCCGCAGCCACAACAGGACGCTCAAGGGTCCCCCAACCCTAGGTGTCCGCACTCATAGCTCCATACGACGGGTGCCCGCCCCAACGGGTGCCATGCCTGTCACATCTGGGTACGTCGTCAGATCGCGCTGGACTCCGCCGGGTCCAGCGCGATCTTTTTTGTGCCCGAACGGTCCCGGCCTCCGCCCGAACCTGCCGACGGGTCGGTTTGCGGGCGGCCCCGTGCGACTGTGGGCGGGCCTGTTCGGGACTGTTCGCCCGGGTCCCGGGCGTCGTGGGCCGGCTCGGGCGGAACGGTCCGGGATGTACTTCCAGGGGGAGTGCAATTGCACATATTAAATTCGCCAGTTGTAGGAAGTGCGTAAAGTACCCCCTGCGAAAAACTGATTCGGTGACTCCCGTCACACCGGCGTGGTCTTGCCAACTACGAGCTTGCCACTGTGTGAGGGCGTCCTGCTGCGGTAGTTGGTCATGTCGCGGAAGGACTTCCGTCACCGGGGAGGGGCTCGCGGTCGTGTGTGCGGCGGTCCGTCCCGGCCGTGTCGCCCTCGGCCGCCGGCGCCTCGGGGGCGTCGGACCTCCCGGAGGCCCCGGAGGCGGCTTCAGGAGGCGGCGGCGGCTCGGCCGCGCGGTCTGCTGCCCGCTCGGTCCTGTGCGGCCCCTGTGGGGCCGTCAGGGGCTCCATGGCCAGCCGTAGGAGGCGGTGGCAGATCGGACAGTGCCGGGTGAGGTGGCGGTAGCCGGAGGCGGCCGCCAGATGGGCGCGCAGCAGCGCGCGGGTCTCGTGCCTTTCCGTGGGCGCAGACATGCGTGCGGCCTCCCGGTGGACCCGGCCGCCCCACGTCGAGGGAGAGAGGGGCGGACTCCGTCCTACGGAGTTACCCGCGGCGGGCATCGGCGTCAAGACGCACGGAAGCCCGGATCCAGAGGATCCGGGCTTCCGTCTACTGCGGTCCTGACGGGATTTGAACCCGCGGCCTCCACCTTGACAGGGTGGCGAGCACTCCAAACTGCTCCACAGGACCAGGTTTTCGCTTCCGGCCTTGCGGCCTGCTGCGAAGACAGACTGTACAGGAGGTCAGAGGGCCAGGTCGAACTCACTCACCGTACGGACGCCGCTACGGCTCCGAGGGGGCCCGTTCACGGTGCGGCGGCGTCGATCGCCTTCACGATCCGCTTGTCGGAGACGGGCTGTGCGGTGCCCAGAGCGTGCGCGAAGTAGCTCACCCGCAGCTCCTCGATCATCCAGCGGATGTCCAGGACCTCCTGCGGCACGGGCCGTCCCTGCGGCAGCTGTTCGAGCAGCCAGGCGTACTCGTCCTGCATCTCGTGGACCTTCTCCATGCGCGTGGTGTCGCGCTGGACGTTCGTCGGCATCTGCTGCAGCCGGCGGTCCTCGGCGACCAGGTAGCGCATCAGGTCGGGCAGCCTGCGCAGCCCGGTCGCGGTGACGAAGCCGGGCGGCATCAGGCGCGCCAGGTGGTCCCGTACGTCCGTGACGTTGTTGATCAGGACCAGGCTGTTCGTCGACTTCAGCCGGCGCTCGCAGGCCTGCCAGGCGGCCAGGATCTGCTGCACCTGGCCGATCGTGCGGACGGTGAGGTCCACGAGGTCGGCGCGCACCTTGTCGTACAGCCTCCGGAACGACGCCTCGTCCCAGGCGGGGCCGCCGTGCGCGGCGATCAGCCGGTCGGCCGCCGCCGTCGCGCAGTCGTCGAAGAGCGCCTGGATGGAGCCGTGCGGATTGCGCGACAGCGCCAGCTTCTGCTGGTTGGTGAGCTTGTCCGAGGCGAACTTCGCCGGGTTCACCGGGATGTTCAGCAGGATCAGCTTCCGGGTGCCGCGCCACATCGCCTGCTGTTGCTCGGCCTCCGTGTCGAAGAGCCGTACGGCGACGGTCGCGCCCTGGTCGACCAGCGCCGGGTACGCCTTCACCGGCTGGCCGGCCCGACGCGTCTCGAAGATCTTGTCCAGGGTGCCGATCGTCCAGTCCGTGAGGCCCGAGCGCTCGATGGACTCGCCCGAGGGTCCCGCGGTGGCCGCGGCGGCCTTGGAGAGCGCCTGGCGGGCCTTGGGGCGCAGCTGGATCTTCAGCGCCTCCAGGTCCTTGTCCTCGGCGACCTTGCGGCGCCGCTCGTCGGTGATCCGGAAGGTGATCTTCAGGTGGTCCGGGATCCGGGACAGGTCGAAGTCGTCCGCGGTGACCGGGACGCCGACCATCCGCTGGAGCTCACGGGCGAGCGTGAGCGGCAGCGGCTCCTGGAGCGGCACCGCGCGGTCCAGGAACTTCGTCGCGTAGTTCGGGGCGGGGACGTAGTGCCGGCGGATCGGCTTGGGCAGTGAGCGGATCAGCTCCGTCACCACTTCCTCGCGCAGGCCGGGGATCTGCCAGTCGAAGCCCTCGGAGGTGACCTGGTTGAGCACCTGGAGCGGGATGTGGACGGTCACACCGTCGGCGTCCGCGCCCGGCTCGAACTGGTAGGTCACCCGGAATTTGAGCTTCCCCTGCCGCCAGGAGTCCGGGTAGTCGTCCTTGGTGACGGCCCCGGCCTTCTCGTTGATGAGCATCGAGCGCTCGAAGTCGAGCGCGTCGGGCTCGTCACGCCGCTTGTGCTTCCACCAGGAGTCGAAGTGCGCGCCGGAGACGATGTGCTCCGGGATCCGCTGATCGTAGAAGTCGAAGAGCGTCTCGTCGTCCACGAGGATGTCGCGGCGCCGGGCGCGGTGCTCCAACTCCTCGACCTCGCCGAGGAGTTTGCGATTGTCATGGAAGAACTGGTGATGGGTGCGCCAGTCCCCCTCGACCAGGGCGTTGCGGATGAACAGATCGCGCGACGCCTCCTGGTCGATACGGCCGAAATTGATCTTGCGCTGGGCGACGATCGGTACTCCGTAGAGCGTGACCCGCTCGTACGCCATCACCGCCGCCTGGTCCTTCTCCCAGTGCGGCTCGCTGTAGGTGCGCTTCAGCAGGTGCTGGGCGAGCGGCTCGATCCACTCCGGCTCGACCTTCGCGTTGACCCGCGCCCACAGCCGGGACGTCTCGACCAGCTCCGCCGACATCACGAAGCGCGGCTGCTTCTTGAAGAGCGCGGAACCCGGGAAGATCGCGAACTTGGCGCTGCGGGCGCCCACGTACTCGTTCTTCTCCGTGTCCTTCAGCCCGATGTGCGACAGCAGGCCGGCCAGCAGCGAGGTGTGGACCGCCTGTTCCGGGATGCCCTCGTCGCCCTTGGGCTCCTCGACGGTGATGCCCATCTGCTTGGCCACCGTGCGCAGCTGCGCGTAGATGTCCTGCCACTCGCGGATCCGCAGGAAGTTCAGATACTCCTGCTTGCACATCCGGCGGAAGCTGGAGGAGCCGCGCTCCTTCTGCTGCTCCCGGATGTAGCGCCACAGATTCAGGAACGCCAGGAAGTCGGACGTCTCGTCCTTGAAGCGGGCGTGGTTCTGGTCGGCCTGGGTCTGCTTCTCCGAGGGCCGCTCGCGCGGGTCCTGGATGGAGAGCGCCGCCGCGATGACCATGACCTCGCGGGCGCAGCCGTTCTTGTCGGCCTCCAGGACCATGCGGGCCAGGCGCGGGTCCACCGGCAGCTGGGAGAGCTTCCGGCCCAGCGGGGTGAGGCGCTTCTTCGGATCCTTCTCCGCGGGGTCCAGCGCGCCGAGCTCCTGGAGCAGCTGGACGCCGTCACGGATGTTGCGGTGGTCCGGCGGGTCGATGAAGGGGAACTTCTCGATGTCGCCGAGGCCGGCCGCGGTCATCTGCAGGATGACGGAGGCGAGGTTGGTCCGCAGGATCTCGGGGTCGGTGAACTCCGGGCGCGTGACGAAGTCGTCCTCGGAGTACAGCCGGATGCAGATGCCGTCCGACGTACGGCCGCAGCGGCCCTTGCGCTGGTTGGCGCTGGCCTGCGAGATCCGCTCGATCGGGAGGCGCTGGACCTTGGTGCGGTGGCTGTAGCGGGAGATGCGGGCGTTGCCCGGGTCGATCACGTACTTGATGCCGGGGACGGTCAGCGAGGTCTCGGCGACGTTCGTCGCCAGAACGATCCTGCGCCCCGTATGACGCTGGAACACCCGGTGCTGCTCGGCATGCGAGAGGCGGGCGTAGAGGGGGAGCACCTCGGTGTGTCTGAGGTTGCGTTTGTTCAGGGCGTCCGCGGTGTCGCGGATCTCCCGCTCCCCGGAGAGGAAGACCAGGACGTCGCCGGGGGCCTCGTGGTCCAGCTCGTCGACGGCGTCGCAGATCGCGGTGATCTGATCGCGGTCGGAGTCGTCGGAATCGTCTTCGAGGAGGGGACGGTAGCGCACCTCCACCGGATACGTCCGCCCGCTGACCTCCACGATCGGCGCCTCGCCGAAGTGCTTGGCGAAGCGCTCCGGGTCGATGGTCGCCGAGGTGATGACGACCTTCAGATCGGGGCGCTTGGGCAGCAGCCGGGCCAGATAGCCCAGCAGGAAGTCGATGTTCAGCGACCGCTCGTGGGCCTCGTCGATGATGATCGTGTCGTAGGCCAGGAGCTCACGGTCCGTCTGGATCTCGGCCAGCAGGATGCCGTCCGTCATCAGCTTCACGAACGTCGCGTCCGGGTTCACCTGGTCGGTGAAGCGCACCTTCCAGCCGACCGCCTCGCCGAGCGGAGTCTTCAGCTCGTCCGCGACGCGCTCGGCGACCGTACGCGCCGCGATCCTGCGGGGCTGGGTATGCCCGATCATGCCCCGGACGCCGCGCCCCAGCTCCATGCAGATCTTGGGGATCTGCGTGGTCTTGCCCGACCCGGTCTCACCGGCGACGATCACGACCTGGTGGTCGCGTATCGCCTCCAGGATCTCGTCCTTCTTCTGACTGACCGGGAGCTGCTCCGGGTACGACAGAGCGGGCATTCGCGCGGCGCGCCCTGCGAGCCGCTCGGCTGCCTTTCCGGCCTCGGCGGAGATCTCGTCCAGCACGGACTGGCGGGCCTCGGGCTTGTGGATGCGGCGGGCACCCTCGAGGCGGCGGCCGAGCCTGTGCGCGTCGCGGAGCGAGAGCTGTCCGAGCTGGGACTGGAGATCGGCGAAGGAAGTAGACATACGGACCCCAGGATCTCACCCGGGAACGAGGACTGGCGAACCTATTTCGTCCGGGCCGCGTCACACCGCTCCCGGGGCGGCTCCGCGACGGCATCGGTGACCGAGCGGAAGGGAAGCGTCACAGGACGTACCATTTCGGGCAACTGATCACCTGTTCCCCGTGCAAGGCGGCCCACCCATGCCCACACCCGACCGCCGCCCCTCGTCCCCCGCGCAGAACCCGTCCCCCACGAAGAAGCGGTCCTCCGCGCGGAAGCCTTTGCTCTTCGGCCTCGTCGTCGCGCTTGCCGCCGGGCTGCTCGGCCTCGTCTCCTACCGGGCGACCGCCCCGGACGAACCCGCCTCCGACACCCCGGCCGCCGCCACCACCGGTGGTCCTGACCCGGATGTCCGGCGGGAGCTGGCGGAGCTCGCCCGGCGCGACGCCGGCGACAAGCTGGCACAGGGCCGCACCGACGCCCCCGTCGTCCTCATCGAGTACGCCGACTTCCAGTGCGGCTACTGCGGGAAGTTCGCCCGGGACACCGAGCCCGAACTGATCAAGAGGTACGTCGAGGACGGCACCCTGCGCATCGAGTGGCGCAACTTCCCGATCTTCGGCGAGGCCTCCGAGGCGGCTGCCCGCGCCTCCTGGGCGGCCGGCCGGCAGGACCGCTTCTGGGCCTTCCACCGGGCCGCCTACGCCGAGGGCGCCAAGGAGAAGGGCTTCGGCAAGGCCCACCTCAGGGCCCTCGCCCAGCAGGCCGACGTGAAGGACCTCGACCGGTTCGCCCGCGACACCGACAGCGCGGCGGCCACCGCAGCGGTCCGCGAGGACCGGGAACAGGCCTACGGGATCGGCGCCACGTCCACCCCCTCCTTCCTCATCAACGGCCTCCCTGTGGCCGGAGCCCAGCCCACGGCCGTCTTCACCCAGGCCATCGAGGACGCCGCGGCGGAGGAAGCGAACGTCGGAAGCGCCGGGGACCCCGCCAAGTGAGCCCGGATGTCGGTTACTTCGCGGCGCTGCTCGGAGGACTGCTGGCCCTCGTCAGCCCCTGCAGCGCGCTGCTGCTCCCGGCCTTCTTCGCGTACTCCGTCGACTCCGCCTCACGGCTCCTGGCGCGTACGGGCATCTTCTACGCCGGACTCGCCACCACGCTCGTGCCGCTCGGCGCCGCGGGCTCGTACGCCGGACGGCTCTTCCACGGGCACCGTGACGCCCTCGTCCTGGGCGCGGGCTGGCTGATCATCGGGCTCGGCCTCGCCCAGATCCTCGGGCTCGGCTTCGCCTCCCGGCGGGTCGCCGCGCTCAGTGGCCGGATCCGGCCCACGACCGCCCTCTCCGTCTACGCCCTGGGCACGGTCTACGGGCTGGCGGGCTTCTGCGCGGGCCCCGTCCTGGGCGGCGTCCTCACGGTGGCGGCCGTCAGCGGCAGCCCCCTCTACGGCGGACTGCTGCTCGCCGTGTACGCGCTGGGCATGGCCGTTCCGCTGTTCGTGCTCGCCCTGCTCTGGGAACGCTTCGACCTCGGCCGCCGGGCCTGGCTGCGCGGCAGGACGCTGCGGGCCGGCCGCTTCGAGCTGCACAGCACCTCGCTGCTCTCCGGCCTCCTCTTCATCGGGCTCGGCGCGCTCTTCCTCGTGTACGACGGGACGACCGCGCTGCCCGGACCCCTGGACGTGGACGAGTCGTTCGCCGTCGAGCAGTGGGCCCAGCGCCTCGGCGGGCGGGTGCCGGACGCGGTGGCGCTGACCGCCGTGGTGGCCGTGGTGGCGCTCGGGGTGACCGTGCAGGCCGTACGGCGGCGGCGGGACGACTGAAGGCGGGCACGACGAAGGCCCCGTCCGGTGGACGGGGCCTTCGGGTGGTGGCTGGGGCCGGGATCGAACCGGCGACCTATCGCTTTTCAGGCGATCGCTCGTACCAACTGAGCTACCCAGCCACGCAGCTCATACGGGCTGCAGCGGTCCTGACGGGATTTGAACCCGCGGCCTCCACCTTGACAGGGTGGCGAGCACTCCAAACTGCTCCACAGGACCAAGCTAATGTGCGAGACAAGTCTCGCACACCGTAAAGCGTGCCCCCAACGGGATTCGAACCCGTGCTACCGCCTTGAAAGGGCGGCGTCCTGGGCCACTAGACGATGAGGGCTAAGGGCCCACCTGCGCGCTTTCCAGCGCGTCGGGGACGTCAGAAGCATATGGGATGCGGGGAGGTATCGCCAAAACGGTTTATGGAAGGGGCGTCGAGACGCTCGGGGAAGGGGCCGGGCTCTTCAGGTTCTCCTCCGGTAGATGGCGGCTGACCTCGGCCGTCGTCAGGCCGAGGCCCCCGAGGGTGATCTCGTCCCAGGCCTGGAGGTGCCGGGTGGGCCGGTCCAGATAGAGCACCGAGGCGCGCACCTTCTCGGGCTTCTCGTTCTGCACGGCACGCAGTCCGCCACCGCCCGTGGAGCCCTCGACCTTCAGCCGCGTACCCAGGGGCAGCAGTTCGTTGACCCGGTGGTGCACATGGCCGGCCAGGACCAGCGGAACCGTTCCGTCCGTCTCCCGCGCCGCGTTCGGGTCGTGCGCCACCGCGATGTCCACCGGGGTGCCCGCCCGCTTCTGGTCGCGCAGCGCCGAGGCGAGCCGCATGCCCGCCAGCTGCTCGGAGGCCTTGCCGCCGGTGGGACGGGTGCGGTCCGGGGTGAACTGCGGGTCCCCGGTGCCGGCGATCCGCAGCCCCGCCACGCTCACCGCGTCGCCCTCGTCCAGGACGTGCGCGTTCCTGGTCTTCTCCAGATGGGCCTGGGTCTCCTTGGAGTCGTGGTTGCCCCGTACCCACACATAGGGCGCGCCGAGGTTGCTGATGGGGTCCAGGAAGCCGTTCTCCGCGGTGGTGCCGTGGTCCATCGTGTCGCCGGAGTCGATGATCACGTCGATCTCGTACTGCTCGACGAGCGAGGCGATGATGTGCCAGGCGGCGGGGTTGAGGTGGATGTCGGAGACGTGCAGGACCCGGATGGTCCCCGGGTCCGGCTGGTAGACGGGGAGCGTCGACGTGGCGTCGTACAGCTTGGTGACGTTGGTGACGAGCCGGGCCAGTTCCTGCTGGTAGACGTCGAATTCGGTGACGATCGAGCGGGCGTCGCCGACGACCGAGGGGGCGCTGGAGAGCAGCCCGGAGAACTTCGGCTCCAGGACGGACTTCGGGTTCCAGGTGGCGTACGCGCTGACGCCCGAGGCGGCCAGCAACGCCAGGGCGAGGCCCCCGGCGGCCAGGGCGCGGCGCGGGCGCCGGTAGACGACCAGGCCGAGGGCGGTGGCGCCGGAGACCACGGCCACGCAGGAGCGGACGGCCAGCTCCCGGGTGCCGGAGGCGACGTCGTCGGTGACCTCGTCCTGGAGGCCCGAGAGGCGTTCGGGGTGCTTGACCAGGGCCTGGGAGCGCTCCGGGTCGAGCTGGTCGACGTCCACGTCGAGGCGGACCGGGGCGTGGTGGGAGTCCAGTTCCAGGGCGCCGAGCGGTGACACGTTGATCTTGGTGCCGCCGCTCAGCGAGGGCCGCAGGGTCATGGTGGTGTCCATGGGCCCCACCGGCGTACGCACACTGCCGACGACCAGGAGCCCGAGCCAGGCGCCCAGCACCACCACGGCCAACAGGCCGAACGCGCGTTTCCAGGGGTGCGCGGCGGTGACGAGCCCGTCGGCGGGGGCGGTGGCGCGCGGGCGGGAGCGGTGGAGGCGGCGGACACGGACGGCTGCGGCGTGGAACGGGCGTGCCATTGGGCGCGTATGCCCCGATCGGGCGGCGGACATGCGGACGGACCGGGACGCGTGGGCCGGGCGGGTGGCCGCGGGGCGGGTGCGGCCCGCCCGTTCCGGTCCGGTGTACGTGACAATGGCGGGGTGCTGGAGATGACGCGCGAGGAGTTCGAAGAGCTGGTGAGCCTGGCTCTTGACCGGGTTCCGCCGGAGCTGATGCGGCTGATGGACAACGTCGCGGTGTTCGTGGAGGAGGAGCCGGAGGACGCGGAGGACCGTGAGCTGCTCGGCCTCTACGAGGGCACCCCGCTCACCGAGCGCGGTGAGTGGTACGCGGGCGTGCTGCCGGACCGGATCACCATCTACCGGGGACCGACGCTGCGGATGTGCGAGACCCGCGAGGACGTGGTCGCCGAGACCGAGATCACCGTGGTCCACGAGATCGCCCACCACTTCGGCATCGACGACGAGCGGCTGCACGAGCTGGGGTACGGGTGAGCACCCAGAGCCCTCCGCCCGGCCGGCCGGTCGTCGACCCGGACGTCGACCTCTCCGTACCCGCACAGCGAGCCGAGACGGAGGGCCCGGAGAAGTGGCGGGTCCTGGCGGTGATCGCGGTGGGCGGCGCGGCCGGGGCCACGGCGCGCTACGCGGCGTCCCTCGCCCGGCCCGCCGCCGCCGACGGCTTCCCCTGGGCGGTCTTCGTCGTCAACGTCACGGGCTGCGCCCTGATCGGCGTGCTGATGGTGCTGACCGTCGAGCGGGGGAGGATCACGCATCCGCTGGTGCGGCCGTTCCTGGGGGTCGGGGTGCTCGGCGGGTTCACCACGTTCTCGACGTACGCCGCCGACGTGTCCGGGCTGCTGGTCCGTCAGGAGGTGGCGACGGCGATGGCGTACGCGGCGGCCACCGCCGTGACGGCGCTCGGCGCGGTGTGGGGGGCGGCCGTGCTCACCCGGAGGCTGGCGGACCGGCGGGGGTGGCGGGCGTGAACTGGCTGCTGGTCGTCCTCGGCGGCGCCGTCGGGGCGCCGCTGCGCTATCTGACGGACCGTGCGGTGCAGGAGCGGCACGGCGCGGGGACGCCGTACGTCTTCCCGTGGGGGACCTTCACGGTGAACGCGGCGGGCAGCCTGCTGCTCGGGGTGCTCACGGGAGCCGCGGTGTCCACGCCCGTGTACGCACTGCTGGGCACGGGCCTGTGCGGGGCGCTGACGACGTATTCGACGTTCTCCTACGAGACCCTGCGGCTGGCCGAGACGGGCCGCGGCTTCCTGGCCGGGGCCAATCTGCTGGCTTCCCTGCTGGTGGGGCTCGGGGCGGTGTTCCTGGGGGCGGAGCTGGCGGGGGGCTTCGGGGGTCCCGGCGTGTGAGCCGGCCGGCCGGTGTGTGTGCGGGTGTTGTGTCCGGGCGTGTCCCCGGCAGGGGCAGGGGAGTTGGACACATCGCTCCCTCCCGCCGTCCCTCTCCTCCCCGGAGGTGCCACCCCGTGCGCCACTTGTCCGCCCGCGTCCGCTGGGCAGCCGTCACCGCGCTGACGATCGCCGCGTCCACAGGCTGTGTGAGCGTCGGCGACGACGCCGGGAAGCCGGCTCCTTCGCGTTCCGCCGGCGAGAAGGGTGCGCCGGCCCGGCCGGACGGCACCACCGTGTCCGGGAGCGGCCGGTCGGGCTCCGGCGGCGGCCGTGCCGAGGCGCAGTCCGACCGGGGCACCGCCCGTGAGCCGGACGCCGAGGCGCCGGGCCGTCCCCCGTCGGCCGGTCCGGGGGATCCACGCCCGGCGCCGGGCGTCCCCGGCACCCCGGAACCGACCCTGGGCGGTCCTCTGCCCACCCCAGGGCCCAGCGATCCCGGCCCGGGGGAGCCGCCGCCGCCTCCGGTCACCCCCGAGGAGCCTCCGCCCTCGCCCGAGCCGGAGCCCTCGGTGCCGCCGGAGCCGCCCGCTCCCTCGCCGGCCGCGCAGTCCCGCACGGATGCGATGGGGGCTCCCGGGAGGTTCGAGGTGTGGTCCGCTCCGGGGGTGTCACCGCAGGTCACGCCGGTGTGAGCGGGGTCGGTGACCGACCCGGTTTGCATGATGGGGGGGAGGGTGCGTATGGTAGTAGATCGTTTGATCCTATGCCCGGCGCCGACACAGAAGAGCGCCGTGTGGCGCGTACTCTCCCTTGCCGTGGCTGGACCGCATTGAGGCGGTCGAAATTGCGAAAACACGGAGTTACGGGCGCGTGCCGAGACTCCGGAAGGTTTCGCATTTCGCATGTCAATTTCCAGTTCTGACAACACCGTCATGTCCGAGAACGACGTCGAGAGCATCGAGGTCGTGGAGGCCGCCGAGGCCGTCGTCGCCCAGGCCCCCGAGGCCGCCGACGAGACCCCCGCCGCGGACTCCTCCGCCGTGGACTCCTCCGACGAGGCCACCGCCGCGTCCGACGAGGACGCCGAGCCGGGCATCACCTTCGGCTCGCTCGGACTGCCCGAGGGCATCGTCCGTAAGCTCGCGCAGAACGGCGTGACGGCGCCCTTCCCGATCCAGGCCGCGACCATCCCGGACGCCCTGGCCGGCAAGGACATCCTGGGCCGTGGCCGTACCGGCTCCGGCAAGACCCTCTCCTTCGGTCTGCCCACTCTGGCCGCCCTGGCCGGCGGGCACACCGAGAAGAAGAAGCCCCGCGCGATCATCCTCACGCCTACCCGTGAGCTCGCGATGCAGGTCGCGGACGCGCTGCAGCCCTACGGCGACGTGCTCGGCCTGAAGATGAAGGTCGTCTGCGGCGGTACGTCGATGGGCAACCAGATCTACGCCTTGGAGCGCGGTGTCGACGTCCTCGTCGCCACCCCGGGCCGGCTGCGCGACATCATCAACCGCGGCGCCTGCTCCCTGGAGAACGTCCAGGTCGCCGTCCTCGATGAGGCCGACCAGATGTCGGACCTGGGCTTCCTGCCCGAGGTCACCGAGCTGCTCGACCAGATCCCCGGCGGCGGCCAGCGCATGCTCTTCTCCGCCACCATGGAGAACGAGATCGGCACGCTGGTCAAGCGCTACCTGAGCAACCCGGTCACCCACGAGGTCGACTCCGCCCAGGGCAACGTCTCGACCATGTCGCACCACGTCCTCGTCGTGAAGCCGAAGGACAAGGCGCCCGTCACGGCCGCGATCGCCGCCCGTAAGGGCCGCACGATCATCTTCGTCCGCACCCAGCTGGGCGCCGACCGCATCGCCGAGCAGCTCATCGAGTCCGGTGTGAAGGCCGACGCGCTGCACGGCGGCATGACCCAGGGCGCCCGTACGCGGGTCCTGGAGGACTTCAAGAAGGGCTATGTCAACGCCCTCGTCGCCACCGACGTCGCCGCCCGCGGCATCCACGTCGACGGCATCGACCTCGTCCTCAACGTGGACCCGGCCGGCGACCACAAGGACTACCTGCACCGCTCGGGCCGTACCGCCCGTGCCGGCAAGTCCGGTGTCGTCGTCTCGCTGGCGCTTCCGCACCAGCGCCGCCAGATCTTCCGCCTGATGGAGGACGCGGGCGTCGACGCCTCGCGCCACATCGTGCAGGGTGCGGGCGTCTTCGAGCCCGAGGTCGCCGAGATCACCGGTGCCCGTTCGCTGACCGAGGTCCAGGCCGACTCCGCGAACAACGCGGCCAAGCAGGCCGAGCGCGAGGCCGCCGACCTCACCAAGCAGCTGGAGCGCGTCCAGCGCCGTGCCGTCGAGCTGCGCGAGGAGGCCGACCGCCTGGTCGCCCGTGCCGCCCGCGAGCGGGGCGACGACCCCGAGGCCGCGGTGGCCGAGGTCGCCGCCGAGGCCGAGGCCGCGCTCATCGCAGCGGTGTCCGTCCCGGAGCAGCCGGCCGCGCGCGACGACCGTCGTGACGACCGGGGCAACTTCAGCCGCCGTGACGACCGCGGCGGTGACCGTGGTGGCGACCGCGGGGGTTACCGCGGTGGCAACGACCGTGTCGGCGAGCGCAGTGGCCGTCCCTCCGGTGGCTCCGGCTACCGGGGCAGCAACGACCGCCCGTCCTTCCGCGGCAGCAGCGACCGCCCGTCCGGTGGTTTCCGCTCCGGTGGCGGTGACCGTCGGGACGACCGTGGTGGCCGTTCCTTCGAGCGTCGTGACAACGACCGTCCGGCGTTCAACCGCGACCGTCGTGACGAGCGCCCGTCGGGCGGTTTCCGCTCCGGTGGCGGTGACCGTCGGGACGACCGTGGTGGCCGTTCCTTCGAGCGTCGTGACAACGACCGTCCGGCGTTCAACCGCGACCGG
>NZ_JBIWKD010000022.1:82185-118953 GCF_044765485.1 Streptomyces sp. NPDC102451
GTCGTGACGAGCGCCCGTCCGGTGGTTTCCGCTCCGGCGGCAGCGACCGTCCGTTCAACCGCGACCGTCGTGACGACCGTCCCTCGGGCGGCTTCCGCTCCGGTGGCGGCGACCGGCCGACCGGCCGTCGTGACGACCACCGCGGTGGCACCGGCACGGGTACCGGCACCGGCACCTTCGGCCGCCGTGACGACAAGCCGCGCTGGAAGCGCAACGGCTGAGCCTGCTGACAGCTGATCGACCCGCGGGGCCCGTACGACACTTCGGTGGCGTACGGGCCCCGCGGTGTTTCCGGAGCCCGGGGCCCGGCGTTTCCCGAGCCCGGGGCTCCTGGCGTTTCCGGAGCCCCTGCCCGGGCATCGCTGGGGGCATGACAAACGACGAAGCCGTGGCGGCAGAGCCACCGCCCGATGCCCTCCAGCCCGCCGCCGCACCCGCGCCCACCTCCGACGAGGAACGGCTGGCCGAACTCGGCTACACCCAGGTGCTCGCGCGCCGGATGTCCGCGTTCTCCAACTACGCCGTCTCGTTCACGATCATCTCGGTGCTCTCCGGCTGTCTGACGCTGTATCTGTTCGGCATGAACACCGGCGGGCCCGCCGTCATCACCTGGGGCTGGGTCGGTGTCGGGCTGATGACCCTGTTCGTCGGCCTGGCGATGGCCGAGATCTGTTCGGCGTACCCGACGTCCGCGGGCCTGTACTTCTGGGCCCACCGTCTCGCCCCGCCGCGTTCGGCGGCCGCGTGGGCGTGGTTCGCCGGCTGGTTCAACGTGCTCGGCCAGGTCGCCGTCACCGCGGGCATCGACTTCGGGGCGGCGTCCTTCCTCGGGGCGTACCTGAACCTCCAGTTCGGCTTCGAGGTCACGCCCGGCCGTACGATCCTGCTCTTCGCGGCGATCCTGGTCCTGCACGGCCTGTTGAACACCTTCGGGGTCGGCATCGTCGCCGTACTCAACAACGTCAGCGTGTGGTGGCACGTCGTCGGTGTCGCCGTGATCGTGGGCGCGCTCACCTTCGTGCCGGACTCGCACCAGTCGGCGTCGTACGTCTTCACCGAGTTCGTCAACAACACCGGCTGGGGCAGCGGCTTCTACGTCGTGATGATCGGCCTGCTGATGGCGCAGTACACGTTCACGGGGTACGACGCCTCCGCCCATATGACGGAGGAGACCCATGACGCGGCCGTGGCGGGGCCGCGCGGCATCGTGCAGTCCATCTGGACGTCCTGGATCGCCGGCTTCGTGCTGCTGCTGGGCTTCACCTTCGCCATCCAGTCGTACGACGGCGCCCTGAACTCCCCGACCGGCGCCCCGCCCGCCCAGATCCTGCTGGACGCGCTCGGCGCCACCACGGGCAAGCTCCTGCTGCTCGTCGTGATCGGGGCCCAGCTCTTCTGCGGGATGGCCTCGGTGACCGCCAACAGCCGCATGATCTACGCCTTCTCGCGCGACGGGGCGCTGCCGTTCTCCCGGGTGTGGCACACGGTCAGCCCTCGCACGCGTACGCCCGTCGCGGCGGTCTGGCTGGCCGCCCTGGGCGCCCTGGCGCTCGGCCTGCCGTACCTGATCAACGTCACCGCGTACGCCGCCGTGACGTCCATCGCGGTCATCGGCCTCTACATCGCCTACGTCATCCCCACGCTGCTGCGGCTGTTGCGGGGCGACGACTTCGTCCGGGGGCCGTGGCACCTGGGCCGGTGGTCCCGGCCGGTCGGCGTCATCGCGGTGACCTGGGTCGGGGTGATCACGGTGCTCTTCATGCTGCCCCAGGTCTCGCCCGTCACCTGGGAGAGCTTCAACTACGCGCCGCTGGCCGTCCTGGTGGTGCTCGGCTTCGCGGCGGTCTGGTGGTTCGTCTCGGCCCGCCACTGGTTCCTCGTACCTCCGGCCCCGGATCACAAGCGCACGATCACGGACGAAACCACGGACTGACCCGCCCGGCCCCGGCCACGACAGGGCCCGGCACCCGATACCCGATCGGTTGCCGGGTCCGGGGAAGCTATGCTCGTGGGGTGATCCATCAGGGGCCGTTAGCTCAATTGGTCAGAGCAGCGGACTTTTAATCCGTTGGTTGTGGGTTCGAGTCCCACACGGCCTACTGACAGCAGGGGAGGGGCAACCCTCTGACCTGTAGTGGAGCGCCCCGATCGGCTTCGGCTGATCGGGGCGCTCTGCTGTTCAAGGGTGCGTGCGTGAGCGATGCGTGAGCGGATCGTCACCGGTCCTCCTGCGGAGGGGATGTCTTGCCGCTGAGTTACACGGGGAGTGGCGGGCCGATGCTCATCCATCCCTCGCGTATGCCATCGAGCCCTTGGAGGATTGGCGACGGGTCGTTGGTCGGCCCGCCCAGATTATGGATGAGGATGTCGCGGCACAGGTGCTGGAGCACGCCGGTCGTCATGTGGTCGCGCGGCGACGGCAATCGATTGAAGCCCCAGCTCACCCGGTCGCGGGGTACACGTTCATGTAGATGTCCACTGCGGCGTACGCGTTGATCATGTAGTTGCTTCCGCTGTTGGAGATGCTGCGGTCCTTGCCCGTGCGGGCGTCGAGGATGACGCCGTCGGTGTCGGTGGCGGCGTAGACGGCGCCATGGAAGGCGTTCCCGACGTCGGGCTTTTTCCGTGAGGGGTCGTCCTGGGAAATGGTCCAGAGCACCTTGCGGCTCTGGGCGTCGATGCCCCGTGCGGTCTCCTTGGTGTTGCAGACGACCACGGACCGCTGGTCATTGAAGCAGTGGATGAAGCTACCGTCCGGTGCGGCGGGGACGAGCTCGCCCGTACGGCTGTCGCGCAGCGAGCCCGCGACGAAGAAGCCGCCGCCCACCTCCTCGACCTCCACGCCAGTGCTGCCTTCTTGCTTCCAGCGCGGGGCGCCGTCAGTGAGGGCCAGGCCCGCGAGGGCGAGGTCCTCGTACTGGGAGTGCCAGCCGTCGATTGCCTGGAAAGTTGCCTCGTCGCCGAGCTGGGCACCGATGACGACGCCGCTGTCCAGCGTGCCGCCCGCAAAGCCGTCCTTCTGCCAGATCACTTGGTGGCTCTTCAGGTCGACGGCGTAGGTGGTGGCGCTGTGGCCGCCGTCACTGCCGGCATCGTCCCTGTCGGTGTGGACCCTGACGGCTGCGGTTCCGTCCTCGGCTCCGATCACCCCAGGCTCCAGATAGCTGACGGTTGCGCCCTTCGGCGCGGGCAGGCGGACCGTCCAGGACACCTTGCCGCTGTCCGCGTCGACGGAACGCAGGTAGACGTCGGTCCGGTCGGGCTCGGTGCCCGCGCCCTTCGTGTAGTCGGCGTACGCGAAGAGGACGCCCGTGCGACCGTCCTGCTGGGCGAAGACCGGGGGGATGGTCTGATCGTCGCTCGGCTCGCGCTCCTTGCCGGTGTACCAGTCCTTGCGGCCCAGGGAAGAGGACCAGAGCTTCCGCCCGGAGTGGGTGTCGTAGGCGTCAAGGGCCGCGGAGGTCCGGTGGTACAGCGTAGGACCGAGTAGGGCGAAGCCCCAGTCCTTGATGTCCTCGTCCACGGGCAGGGCGATCTCCTTGCCGAATTTTGTCGGAGGATCGAACGCCTTCGCCTTCGCCTTCGCCTTCGCCGCGGCCGGAGGCTTGGCGCCGGAAGCCGCATCCGGGGACCCGGCGTCCGTATCCGTCCCCGACGCGCCGTCGGAACAGCCCGCCAAACCGGTCAGCACAGCCACAAGAGCCAGATGCACGACGTGCCGGTGCGTCGCTCGCAAATTAATCTCCTCCGTGTGGACAACACCGCAACAACCTAATGGCGTTGACCTCGCAGTGCGTTGCTTCAAGACCGTGCCCTTGGACTACCAGTCGGGAATGGAGCCCGACCCGTTACATCCGCAGCAGACGCCGTCGCCTCCGCACTTGTCACATTTGCGCGGGCCGGACCATGCGTAGACCTTGCCGGTGCCCTTGCACGTGCGGCACTGGCCCTTCCTTTCGGGACATGCCTTGCATCGAGCCATGAATGATCTTCCTCGCGTTTCGAGAATGGCATCCGCCGTTGGGGGCCCGCCCCCGTAGTCCCGGCGGCCAGACTGGTGTCTTGTGGCGCAGCCACTGGCCGCCGTCAAC
Source organism: Streptomyces sp. NPDC102451 (assembly GCF_044765485.1). Classification (NCBI taxonomy): domain Bacteria; kingdom Bacillati; phylum Actinomycetota; class Actinomycetes; order Kitasatosporales; family Streptomycetaceae; genus Streptomyces; species Streptomyces sp. NPDC102451. Next base: position 86,277 of record NZ_JBIWKD010000022.1, read on the forward strand.
GCCAGGGCTCCGCACCGACCGCCACCATGCTCCGCCACCGCATACTCCTTTCTCCCTGCTGCTATGCATCGGATGATGTGCTCTCCGGTCCCGGCCCCGCAGGGTCACGCGCGAGCGGAGTTCCACGCCTCGCTCTGCTGGAAGTACGTGTCGTACAGCTCTTGGACGTCCAGCAGGGTCTCCGGCGGGACCTTTCCGTACGCGATGCGCTCGAGGTGACGGAAGTACTCGAACCGCTCCACCCCCGGGGTGATCACGATGAGGATGTCCGCGCTCTCACCAGGGGCGGCCGCGAAGGCGTGCGGCACGTTCGGCGGGACGACAACGAGGTCGCCCCACCAGGAGATCAAGCACCACGGCCAAGCCGTACGCGAGCGGTGTGAGCACGTCATCTCCCTGCGCCTGCGCTGAGTACCAGTGGATGTCCTCGGAGAGGTCGTGATCCAGGATGCAGCGCGCGAAACGCGCGAACAATGTCCGGCTTCACATGGTCTGATAACCCAGGAGTTATCGCTGAAGGCGGGGGCAATGGAACTACGGGACATCGAGATCTTCCTGGCGCTGGCCGAGGAACTGCACTTCGGCCGGACCGCGGACCGCCTGCACGTGTCACAGGCGCGAGTGAGCCAGTCGATCGCCAAACAGGAACGCGAAATTGGCGCACGCCTCTTCGCCCGGAACAGCCGCCAGGTCGAGCTCACTGCCATCGGGAAACAACTTCGGCAAGCCCTCAACGCGGGCTACCAGCAGATAGCGAGTCTCTGACCAGGCCCCCCTTTGACCTGCTGTCGGCGCCCCGATCGGTTTTCTTCCGATCGGGGCGTCCCGTCTTCCCCCCCCCGTGGATCCCTCAGTCGTCGGGGGGAGCACGGCGAGACCCTTTGTCCTGGCGCGTGACCGCGTCGGTGAGCTGCGCGCACAGGCGCTGGATCTCTTCGTGGGTGCGGTTCCGTTCGGCCACGACTGCCGTGAGGAGCAGGGCGGTGAGGGAGACGGAGCCGTTGAAGGCCTGCAGGGTGACCATGTTGGTGAGCAGGTCGTGGTGGGCGAAGGGGCCCGCCATCCGGCCCGAGGCGAGGATCGCGAGCGTGGAGACGACCAGAGCGCACGGTGCGGCGCCCGCACGTTCGAAGCGGAACGAGGCCCAGATCAGGACGGGGAAAACGAGGAAGAGCAGAGAAGAGCTGCTGGCGTTGGTCGCCAGGAGGGTCACGCCCACGGCGCACGTCGCCAGTGCCGCCGCCTCGGCCCAGACCAGGAGGCCGACCGCGGGTGGCCAGCGGGCCCATCGGACGACGAGCAGGAACGGGGTGACGACCAGTACGCCCATGGCGTCGCCCGTCCACCACACCGACCAGGTCGGCCAGAAGCCGCCGGCCTGTAGCGCCCCTGACAGGACGAGTGTGCTGCTGCCGATGGTCGCACTGATCAGCATGGGCCCCAGAGCGCCGAGGAAGACCAGGGCCAGCGCATCCTGCAAGCGGTCGAGGCCGTTGTGGAAACCGGCACGCCTCAGCAGCAGGTAGGAGCAGATCGGGGCGAGGGTGTTGCCGGCGACGATCGCCAGCACGGATGCGACCGTGGGGCCGATGGAGATGTTGACCGCGAGGGCGCCGACGGCGATGCCGGGCCAGACCCGCGCGCCTAACAGGAGCAGTGCGGCGACCGCGATCCCGGTCGGCGGCCACAGGGGCGTGACCTGCCCGCGCACCAACTGCTGGAGCAGCCCCAGGCGGGCGGTCGCGTAGTAAAGGGCGGCGACCGCCAGAATCGTCAAGGCGGTGCCCTTGTGCCGCCTGAGTTGTGAGCTGACCACCACATCAGCATCAGACACCACACGGAGCGGCCCGGGGTGGTCGGACGCGCCGACGCCACGCCACTGCCGACGCGGTTGCTCTCCGGCTACCGGGGGGCCTGCCGTGTTTCGTGGCGGACGACGAGAACGGCGGCATCGTCGTCGTGGCCGGTGCGGTCCGCGACCCGGATCACCCGCGACGCCATGACGTCGGGGCCGACACCACGCCCGGCGCCCACCAGCCGGGCCACCTCGGCCAGACCCTCCTCGATCGGGTAGGACGGCCCTTCCACCACGCCGTCGGTCAGCAGGACGAGGTAACCGGGCTGCGTCAGGGTCCGATGGACCACCGCGTAGTTCTGGTCGGGAAGAATTCCCAGAGGAACCCCGCCATCGTCCACGGACACACCCGAATCGCCCGCATCGGTGCCCCACACCACCGGGACATGACCGGCCCGGGCGATACCGAGATCACCGGTCCGCGGGAGGAAGCTCAGCAGGCAGCAGGTGGTGAAGAGGTCGCAGCCGAGCGAGATCAGCAGGTCGTTGGCGCAGGCCAGCACCTCCCCGGGGTCGCTCGTGACGCTGGCGAGAGCCCGCAGGCTGGCACGGGCCTCTCCCATGAAGGCGGCGGCCTCCACTCCGTGGCCCTGCACATCACCGATGACCATCCCCGCCACCCCGTCCCTCATCGGGAAGGCGTCGTAGAAGTCGCCGCCGACAGCCAGGCCGTCCTGCGCGGGCGCGTACCGGGCTGCCAGCCGGATGCCCGGGAACTCGGGCAGTTCGGACGGGAGCATGTGCCGCTGGAGTGCCATGCCGAGCTCCGCCCGGGCCTGCTGGAGTCTGATGTTCTCCAGTGCCTGGTCGACAAGGCGCCCAAGGGTGGAGAGGAGCTCCTGGGTGCTGTCCGGTGCTTTTCGGTGTCCGTACATGACATTCCTGAACAATCCGGTGCCCTTGGTAAAACCCTAGCCCGGTCGCCGCCGGATGGCGCGTACGGGCCGCGGCGGGGTCAGGGGCGTGGCCAGGGGCGGCCGCCGATGCGTTCCAGGTCGGTGTTGAAGCGCCGCAGATAGCCGGCGAAGGCGGAGATGTCCTCGTCGGGCCAGTCGGCCATGACCCGCTGCAGGGAGTTGACCATGCCCTCGCGTTCCGCGTCGAGGGTCTTCGCCCCCTCCTCGGTGATGCGGAACTTGCGGGCCATGCCCCCGTCCGGATCGGGGATGCGCTCCACGAAGCCGGCGCGCATGACCGCTGCGGTCTGCCGGTTGAGCGTGGAGACGTCGAGGTCGAAGGCCTCGCTGAGCTCGCCGACGGACATCGGGCCCTGGACGCGGATGCGGCTGAGCAGGACGTACGCGCTCCGCTCCAGGAGGCCGTCCTTGCGGCGTCCCTTTCTGTGGGTGAGCAGGCCGTGACGGCTGAGCAGCATCTGCTCGTACTCGACCTCTCGTGTCGCCCTCTTCATGCGTGGGCACCTCCTGCTTCCTGCCGGGCGAGGCCGGTGTCTCGTCGTGCGGTCGTGCGTGCCGACTTCATCGTATGGTCATGGCAAAGTGCATAGGCCACATCATGTGCGTAATGCAAATCGGAAGCCGGAGCGCCGCCGTGGCCGGCCGGGGCGTCTCCCCTCGGCGTACGGCGACCAGGGACTTTCTGCTGCACGGGCATTGACCCTGGGAGCGGGCCGACTTTACGTTCTTCGCGTTGTCTTCGTATGTCATATATGAGACGCGATATGAGAGCCGAGCATCCTCCCCCCACGGCTACACGTTGCGGCGGCACGGTGCCGAGCGCCCCGCAGGTGAGCACTCAGAGAAGAGAGCCGACCGTGATCAACCCCCGTACCAGCCGTCTCGCCGCCGCGATATCCCTGGTCAGCGCCCTGGCCCTCACCGCGACCGCCTGCGGTGACGACGGCAGCGGCATCACCGGCGCGAAGGGCGCCGAAGGCCCGGGCACCGGGAAGATCGTGTTCTGGGACGAGAACGGCGGCGTCCGTACGGCGGTCTGGAAGGAGATCATCGCCGACTTCGAGAAGGCCAACCCGGACATCGACGTGCAGTACGTGGGCATCGCCTCCACCGAGGCCCAGTCCAAGTACGACACCGCCATCCAGGGCGGTGGCCTGCCGGACGTCGGTGGGGTGGGGGCCGCGATGGTCGCCGGGATCACCGCCCAGGACGCGCTGGAGCCGCTGGACGACCGGATCGAGGCGAGCTCCCTCAAGGGCAAGCTCAACGAGGCGATGACCGAGAACGTGCGGAGCGCCGCCGGCCGGGACGAGCTGTACACGGTGCCGATCTCCGCCACCAACGGCGTCCTCTACTACCGCACGGACCTGTTCGAGAAGGCCGGGCTGGGCGAGCCGGACACCTGGGACGACTTCTACGAGGCCGCGTCGAAACTGACCGACCGGCAGAAGAACCGGTTCGGCTACACCATCCGCGGCGGCCCGGGCTCGATCGCCCAGGCGCTGGACGCGATGTACGGGCAGTCGGGCATCGACTCCTTCTGGGACGAGTCGGGGACGAGGACGACGGTCAACGACCCCAAGAACGTCGCGGCGCTGGAGAAGTACGCCGGTCTGTACAGGAAGACCACCCCGGAGGCCGATCTCAACAACGACTTCACGAAGATGGTCGCCCAGTTCGACTCCGGCAGCATCGCCATGCTCAACCACAACCTGGGGTCGTACCAGGACCATGTGACCTCGCTGGGCAGCGACAAGTTCCGTGGCATCCCGCAGCCCGAACTGGCCGACGGCACCCGGGTGATGGTCTCCAACCCGGTCTCCGGGCTCGGTCTGCTGAAGTCGTCCGAGAACAAGGCGGCGGCCTGGAAGTTCATCGAGTTCGCCGCCTCGCACGCCTCGAACTCGAAGTTCAGCGAGTCGGCCGGCCTGATCCCGGCCAACAAGGAAGCCGCCGAGGACCCCTGGCTCGACAAGGCCGAGACCACCAAGCTCGGGGCCGAGGCGCTGTTCTCGGGCAACACCAAGATCGTCCAGCTCCCCTACTACCTGCCGGACTGGAACACCCTGTCCAAGGCCGACAGCGAATCGGGCTTCCAGAAGGTGCTGCTCGGGAAGACGAGCGCCCAGGACTTCCTGGACACGTTCGCCGAGGACCTCGACGAGGCCCAGGCGGAGTGGAAGGAACAGCAGGGCTGACGGACCGGAGCGCGCCCCCTCGGTCCCTCAGTCCAGGCCTTCCTCCCGCAGCTCGTACATCAGGAGGAACGTCCGGTAGGTCTCCGCGGACACCTCCAAGCACACGTCCGGCCGGTTGGTCCACGTCGACGTGTTGTCGAGGGCCCGCCGGCAGGCCGCCTCGGTCTCGGCCTCGGACGGGATGTTCGAGATGAACGCGGCGATGAGCAGGACCACTGCGAGGACGACCACGCCGATACGGATGCGCATGGTCTTCCAACGACGGCGCGGCCGGACCGGTCACTCAGGGCAGGTCACCCGGGGTGGAGCGCCGAGGGGCCGTCACCCGGGGCCGGTCACCCGGGACGGGTCACGGCCGCCCGGTCATTCGGGTTCGTCGGTGACCGGCGGCAGGTCGGGCTCGATGAACAGGCCCGCGTACTGCGGCGTCGGCAGCGGCGACGGAGCGCCCGTGTCGGCGTTCGCGGCCGCGGACGCGCCGTCGGAGTGCCGCTGGGTCGTGCGGGCAGAGGTGTCGGTCATCTCAGGTGTCCTGTACGTAGGTGTGCGGTGAGAGCCCATGACCGAATCACTGCGGTGAAATGCCGGACCGGTCCCGACCGGTACGGCGATGAGGTGCCGCTACCGGTGCCGCGCCGCTCCGGGGGCGTCCGGATCATCGTGCGGTGCATGCAGACTGTAACCCTCCCGGCACGGCTTTCCCCCGGTATTGCGAGCCCGACGTGACGGTTCAGTGCGGCGGTGCGGGCTCGGCGGGCCGGATGTTCTGGTTTGCGTGGAAGAGGTTGTGCGGGTCGTAGGACCGCTTGATCTCCGCGAGCCGGTCGTGGTGGCCGCGGTAGGTGGCCCGGACCCGGTCCTCGGACTCGCCGGTGCCGAGGAAGTTCACGTAGCCGCCGCCCATGGAGTACGGGTGCAGCGCCTCCCAGTAGCCCACGGCCCAGTCCCGCAGCGCCGGAGCGTTGGCCGGGTCGGGATCGATGCCGGCGATGACGCCCGACCAGAGCGCGTCACGGTAGGCCCAGGCGGTGTCGTCGGGGCCCACCCGGCCGGCGGCGCCGTCGACCGGGTACAGGTGCATGGTCGACAGGCCGGTGGGGAGCTTCTCGGCGAAGGACGCGTGCACATCGACGGCTTCGTCCGTGATCCGGTCGAAGAAGTCGCCGCGCCAGTACCACTGGAGACCGGCCGGCATCAGCGCGTCGAACATCGACTGCAGGGCCGGGTAGGGCATCGGCGAGGTGAAGTGGAAGGCGGGTGGACCCGGTTCGTTCACCACGGCGAGGGTCTCGCCCAGGGATTCGGGGTCCGCCGTCGAGGACCAGACGACGCCGCACATCTTCTGCCCGTGGATCTCCTCGGGGAAGGGCGGGCCCGGCGGGACGGTCAGCGAGGCGAAGAAGCCGTACAGGTCGTCCGGTGCCTGCGGCAGGAAGTCCCGGTACCAGCGCATGACGTCCTGGAAGAGTTCCTGGGGCCACACGGTGATGGCGACCCCCACCGTGTCCACGGGGTGCAGCTCGAAGTCGAACGACGTGACGATGCCGAAGTTCCCGCCGCCGCCGCGCAGCGCCCAGAACAGGTCGGCGTGTTCGCTCGGGTTCGCGGCGACGAAGCTGCCGTCGGCCAGGACCACGTCCGCGGAGACCAGATTGTCCACCGAGAGGCCGTACTTACGGGTGAGGTAGCCGTGCCCGCCACCGAGGGTCAGTCCGCCGACGCCGGTGGTCGACATGATGCCCGCCGGGGTGGCGAGACCGAAGGCGTGGGTGGCGTGGTCGAGATCGCCCAGCGTCGCACCGCCGTCGGCCTGCGCGGTCTGGGTGGCCGGGTCGACCCGTACGCCGCGCAGGGGCGAGAGGTCGAGCGTGACGGCGCCGTCGCGGAGGCCGAGGCCGGGACCGCTGTGCCCGCCGCCCCGGACCGCCATGTCCAGTCCGTGCTCGCGGACGAAGTCGACGGCGGCCATCACGTCCGCCGTGTCGCGGCACTCGACCACGGCCGCCGGCTTCTTGTCGATCATGGCGTTGTAGACCGTACGGGCCTGCCCGTACGCCTGGTCGTCCGGGCCGATGACCGGGCCGCGCAGCGCGGTCCGCATCGTCTCCAGCAGGGTGCCGTCCATGATCGTCTCCTAGCGCGTGTGCGCCCGGCCTTCCCTGCGGCACCGCATCGGGGTGGGACTGGTGGGCCGACGCCGGCACCTGTGATGCCGCGCGGACGGGACCGAACACCGAAAAGCGTGCACGTCCAGCGTCCCGCCGCCCCGGAGGTCGTGCAATCGCTGGGCGCCGTGCACCCACGGGAGGGGCACGGCGCCGGAACTCACTCCTGCGGTGCGGCCGGGGTGCTGCTCGGCGCGGGCCCGCCCCTGTCCCGGCGCAGATGCACCATGAGCCCGATGAACCCGGCCGCGAATCCGCTGAACAAGCCGGACACCCCGTGGTTGAGCGCGTTGGCCGGGGCGCTGCCGGGCACGCCGACGAGCAGGTAGTTGATGGCGGCGCTGAACACCGAGCCGAAGGCGGCGCCGATCAGCCCGCTGACGAGGGACGTACGCAGGGGTGACGGCGCGGACGGGGAGACCGGGGCGGGTCTGTGTGATGCGGACATGGTGGGAGGCCCTCCAGACAGGCGGTGCGCGAGATCGGGGGGTGCGGCAACACCCTTGGGCAACCGGCCGGGCCTGACAACGTCGCGGTACGCAGCCTGAGTTGGCGCAGCCGGTCGAGGCCGAGAGGTTTCCTTGCCGGCGGCGTGCGAGGGGAGCGGGACCAGGAGTGGTCGGAGCGCCCTCCCGGATGGCGTAGAGTTGCAATCACAACGGCGCGGGGTGGAGCAGCTCGGTAGCTCGCTGGGCTCATAACCCAGAGGTCGCAGGTTCAAATCCTGTCCCCGCTACTAAAGACTGAGGCCCGGATCCTTTCGAGGATCCGGGCCTCTGTCGTATGCGCCGGCCCGGCTGCGGCGGCGGTACGTCGCGGATCCGCGCCTCGGGAGGAACTACGATCGCTGCGGGGACGGAACCGCCGTCTTCGTACGGGACGCACTGACGATCTACGCGCGGCACCGGCTCTCCGACTGACCACCGGACGGCGGGACCTGCGGCGCGCTCCTCCCTTCGGCCGATGGGGATTCGCCGTTCGGCGCGGCTCCGGCCGGCCTGGGCGGGGCGCGGTACCGTCCGCACCCGTGGGTGGAGCGGGCAGGAGTGCACACGTGGGGATGCGGGACGGACGCCGGGGGAGCGCTGACGGGAGCGACCGTTCCCGGTGGTTCGTGCGCGTGCTGCCCGCCCTGATGATCTGCGTCGGTGTGATCTTCGACCTCGTGACGCCGACCGAGGTCACCGCCGTGCCGCTCTTCGCCGCCGCTCCGCTGATCGCCGCCCCGTTCTTCTCGCTGGCCAGCACCGTCCGCATCGGGGTGACCGCGATCCTCGTGGTGCTCGCCATCCGGATCTCCGACGGCGCGCTGGGCCGGATCGTGCCGATCACCGACCTGTTCACGCTGGTCACCGTTGCCGCGCTCTCCCTCGTCATCAACCGGGTCGTGCGCCGCAGGAACGAGCAGCTGGCCTCGGCCAGGTTCGTCGCGGAGACCGCGATGCGCGCGGTGCTCCCGACGCCCGAGGACCGGATCGGCGGGCTGCTGGTCGCGGCGCGGTACGAGGCGGCCCAGGCGGACGAGTTCGTCGGCGGAGACCTGTACGCCGTCGCGGACACGCCGTTCGGGGTGCGCCTGGTCCTCGGGGACGTACGGGGCAAGGGGCTGGACGCCGTGGCGGCGGTGGCCGTCGTGATCGGCGCGTTCCGGGAGGCCGCCGAGCAGGAGCTGTCGCTGGAGGGGGTGGTCCAGCGGCTGGAGCGGGCGCTGGCCCGTGAGGGATCGCGGCGGGGCGGGCTCGACTCCATGGAGGGGTTCGTCACCGCCGTCCTCGCGGAGATCCCGTCCGGCTCGGACACCCTGCGGATCGTCAACCGCGGGCACCCCGAGCCGCTCGTGCTGCACCAGGACGGGGCGCTGGACGTGCTGGCGCCGACGGTGCCCGCCCTGCCGCTCGGGATGGGGCTGGGGGTGTGGCCGGACCGGGCGGACGAGTGGGCGCTGCCGGCCGGGTCGATGTTCCTGGCGTTCACCGACGGGCTGTCCGAGGCGCGGGACGCGAAGGGCGCCTTCTACGACCCGGCGGCCCGGCTGCGCGGCCGGATCTTCCCGGGGCCCGAAGAACTGCTGTCCGCGCTCACCGACGACGTACGGCTGCACACCGGAGGCCGGTCGACGGACGACCTGGCGCTCCTCGCGGTGGGCCGTCCGGCGCGGGGTCAGCAGGAGCGGCGGACGACGGTGAAGATCGTGGGGCGGGACCGTGGATGACCGGTCGCGACTTTCGGTAGTCGAAAGACCTCGCTCCGCATAACATTTGACGCAACGTCAGAAACTGCTGGCCGGATAAGTGGCACTCAACTCGCCCGTTTGCGCCCGTTTGACCCCTGAAAGTCCAGGCCAGGGCCATGACTGATCTATGGGAACAGCTTGGAATCGGACCCGGGTGTCTATTAACGTTCGATAACGCAGCGCGGTTGTACCCGCCGTCGCAAGAGACGGCACCGTGCGCAGCGCCGAATTCCGCAAGGGAACCGGGGAACCACCTACATGGGGTGAATCGGACACCTGTGTCTCGTGAGAGGCAGAGGCGCCCGTAGGAGACCTTCCTGCTCCGAACCCGTCAGCTAACCCGGTAGGCGAGAAGGAAGGAAAGGAGTGCGCCCACGTGGCGTCCAATCAGCCTGCCCCCGAGGCCCCGTCATCCTTCAGGACCGACAGTCTCGGTGATGAGGACAGGACCTGGGAGGAATGGAACCCCACCGAGGAGTCCATCCGTCCCGTACGCGGCCGGCACCGCGTTGCGAAGCAGCGGGGTCTCGCCCGTAGCTCCACCGTCCTCGGCGTCGGCGTCATCGCGGCCGTCGGAGCGGGTGGCATGGCCACCGCCCAGAGCAAGCCGCCGGTCTCCATTTCTCTTCCCGATTCCATCGCGGACAATCTCCCCGACGCCAAGTCCCTTCCCGGCGTGGGCGCGTTCATGTCCGGCGATTCCGACTCGGACCACGAGACGGTCGCCGCGTCCTCCCCGCTGACCAGCGCCGGCATCACCGCCGCCGAGGCCGAGCAGGGCACCACGGACGCCGGCGAGGCGCTCCGCGCCCGCATCCTCCAGCAGGCCGAGCAGCAGCAGGCCGGAGCCGACGCCGAGGCCAAGGCCGCGGAGGAGCAGGCGGCGGCCGAGGCCGCCGCGGCCGAGGCGGCGAAGCAGCAGAGCGACGCCGAGGCGAAGGCCGCCGCGAAGAAGAAGGCGGCCGAAGAGGCGGCGAAGAAGAAGGCCGAGGCCGAGCGCCTCGCCAAGCTCGCCGCCAGCTACGCCGTCCCGACCTCCTCGTACACCATCACCTCGACCTTCGGTCAGGCCGGTTCGATGTGGTCGTCCGGCTACCACACCGGGCTGGACTTCGCGGCCCCGACCGGCACCCCGGTCAAGGCCGTGCACAGCGGCACCGTGAAGTCGGCCGGCTGGTCCGGCTCGTACGGCTACCGCACGGTCCTGGAGCTCGATGACGGCACGGAGATCTGGTACTGCCACCAGTCCTCGATGGACGTCACCGCCGGACAGAAGGTCACCACGGGCGACACCATCGGCCGTGTCGGCGCCACCGGCAACGTGACGGGCCCGCATCTCCACCTGGAGGTCCACACCGCGGACGGCTCGGGCGTCGACCCGATGAGCTGGCTGCGCGGCAAGGGCCTCACCATCTGAGGGCTGCCCCCCTCGGACCCCGGCGCACCGGAACCCCGGCGGCCCTGACGCACGACCCCCCGACGTCAGGGCCGCCGGTCTGTCCGCAACCGGGCGGCCCCTGGAACTCGGCCCCTGGAACTCGGCGCCAGGACCTCGGCGCCAGGGCCCGGCGTGGCCCGCGTACCGGAATAGTCGGTTCAGCCGGCTGGTTGTCCCCGGGTATGACATCTCTGCGCCCGCTCGGTTCATCGAGCCTCCAGGTCTTCCCCCTCGCCCTCGGCGGCAACGTCTTCGGCTGGACGGCCGACGAGGACCGCTCCTTCGCCGTCCTCGACGCGTACGTGGCGGCCGGCGGCAACTTCGTCGACACCGCCGACGCCTACTCCGCCTGGGTCCCGGGCAACGAGGGCGGCGAGTCGGAGACCATCATCGGCAAGTGGCTGGCGGCCCGTTCCCGCCGCGACGATGTCGTCATCGCCACCAAGGTCGGATCCCATCCCGCGTACAAGGGGCTCTCGCCGGCCACCATCAAGGGGGCGGCGGAGGCGTCGCTGCGCCGGCTCGGCACCGACCACATCGACCTCTACTACACACACTTCGACGACGAGAGCGTCCCGGTCGAGGAGATCGTCACCGCGCTCGACCAGCTGGTCAAGGCCGGTACGGTGCGGGAGATCGCCGCCTCCAACATCAGCCCCGAGCGGCTCCGGGCCTCCCTGGACTTCTCCGAGCGCGAGGGCCTGGCCCGTTACGTCGCACTGCAGCCGCACTACAACCTCGTCTCGCGCGACACCTACGAGGGCGCGCTCCAGGACACGGCGGCCGGTGCCGGTCTCGCGGCCGTCCCGTACTTCGCACTCGCCTCGGGCTTCCTCACCGGCAAGTACCGGCCGGGGGCGTCGGTCGAGAGCGCACGGGCCGAGGGCGCGGGCAAGCACCTGGAGACCGAGCGCGGGCGCAGGGTGCTCACGGCGCTCGACAGGATCGCCCAGGAGCACGACGCGGAGATCGCCACGGTCGCCCTCGCCTGGCTGGCCTCGCGGCCGACCGTGACGGCACCGATCGCCTCCGCGCGTACGGTCGAGCAGCTGCCCGCGCTGATGGCGGTGGCCGGACTGCGGCTGACCGAGCAGGAACTGGCGGAACTGACCGAGGCGTCCGCCTGACGTCCTAGAGGGGCCCGCCGTCATCCCGGTACGGGTTGTGGCCGCCGTAGTGCCGGTGCGGTGCGGGGAGGTGCTGCGGGGGCAGGCCGCCGTAAGGGAGCTGACGGGGGATCGGGGGCGGCACCGGCAGGCGGGTGCGTATGCGGCCCGTCGCGTGGGCCGCGTACGTCAGGGCGGGCGCCGCGACCTCCCGGCGGTGCCACAGGTGGTGCAGCAACTCCTGCTCGCGCAGGGCGAAGTCCGGGCCGGCGCCGTCGTGGCGGGCCCTCCGGCGCAGCATGGCCAGGGAGGTCGCGAACGACTCGTACTCCGCGACGGCGCGGGCCGCGGCCCTGCCCCGGGCGGGGTCCGGGTGGCTGTTCCAGTGCCTGGCCATGTCGCGGGCCATGCCCCGCGCCCGCATCGAGGCCAGCGCGAGCGGCTCGGCAGGGGTCAGCCAGCCGGCCGCCGCGTACACCGGCAGTTCGGTGGAGAGCGTGCGCAGCTCCCGCTGGCGCGCCCAGATCGCCAGCCAGGTCACGAGCCCGAAGCACGGCACCATGAACGCGCCGTACACCGCGTAGAAGCCGTACGGTCCGAGGGCCGACGAGCCGTTCCACAGGGCGTGCATGCCCATGGCGAGGGTGAGTCCGAGCAGGGGCAGCAGGACCCGGCGCACGCGGTGGCGCGAACCGCCGAGCGCCGCGATGCCGAAGCCGATGCCGGAGAGCACGGTGAACAACGGGTGGGCGAACGGCGACATGACCACGCGGACGAAGAACGTCCCCACCGTCACGGAGGCGAAGCCAGTGGTCCCGAGCTGCTGGTCCTCGCCGAAGGCGTTGCCCAGGTAGAGGATGTTCTCGGTGAAGGCGAAGCCGGTCGCGGTGAAGCCGGCGACCACGATGCCGTCGACGATCCCGCTGAACTGCCGCCTGCGGAAGAGGAAGACCAGCAGGAGTGCGGCGGCCTTCGCGCTCTCCTCGACGACGGGGGCGACGACCGTGGCCCCGAGGGTGTCGGCGCTCGCCGGGTCCGCGGTGGCCGTCGCTATCCACCGCGTCGCGAAGGAGTTGGCGAGGATCGCCACGAGCGCGGCGGCGCACGCTCCCCAGGCGAAGGCGAACAGCAGATTCCGCCAGGGGCCCGGCTCGACCCGGTCGAGCCAGCGGAACGCCGCCATCAGCAGTGGTACGGGCAGCACCGCCAGCCCCAGCCCCACCAGGAAGCCCTCGGTGCCCGTCTGCTGACGCACCAGGGCCAGGATCACCAGACCGCAGAGCGCGAGCACCGTGATCACCGCACCGGCACGGAACGCCTTGCTGCGCCAGACCATGCCGACGCGGCGGGGCCGGTAACGCCACTGGCCTCGCTCCGGGACCGCTCCCAGGAACTCGTCGAGCTGCTGCTCCTCGAGAACCGGGACGGCCGGCTGCTGGTGCTGCACGGACCCCTGGTACACCCGACGACCCTAACGAGGGCCACTGACACCTGGCCATGCCGCGGGGGGCGGGGTGGCCGGTCCGTGGCCGATCAGCGACGGGTGAACAGCACGTCGTGCACGACGTGTCCCTTGTCCAGACCCTGGCCCTCGAAGCGGGTCAGCGGCCGGAACGCCGGCCGGGGCGCATAGCCGCCGTCGGCCTGGGTGTTCTCGAACAGGGGGTGAGCCGTCAGGACGTCCAGCATCTGTTCCGCGTACGGCTCCCAGTCCGTCGCGCAGTGGACGACCGCGCCCGGCTTCAGCCGCTGCGCCACCAGGTCGAGGAACTCCGGCTGGATCAGGCGCCGCTTGTGGTGCCGCTTCTTGGGCCACGGGTCGGGGAAATACACCCGGAGTCCGTCCAGGGCGGCCGGCTCCAGCATCTCGCGGAGCAGGATGATCGCGTCACCGTTGGCGACCCGGACGTTGGACACGCCCGCCCGCTCCGCCAGACCCAGCAGATTGCCCTGTCCGGGGGTGTGCACATCGACGGCCAGGATCCCGGTGCCCGGGTCGTCGGCCGCCATCTGCGCCGTCGCCTCGCCCATGCCGAAGCCGATCTCCAGGACCACCGGGAGGCCGTCGAACAGGGCGGGGAGATCGAGGACGCTCCGGCCGTCGATGTCCAGGCCCCACGTGGGCCACAGCCGCTGGAGGGCGTCCTCCTGGCCGGTGGTCACCCGGCTGCGGCGGGGCTGGAAGCTGCGGATCCGGCGCTCGTGGTGCGAGCCCGCCGGGTCGGCGGCCGGGCCGCCGGGGAAGCGGGGCTCCTGGCGCAGCCTGCGCTGGCGCTCGAAGGAGGCGGCGCGGCGCGCCGCCGCGTCGGCCTCGTCCGTGGCGGGGGGCGCGGTCTCCGGCGCGGGGCCGGCCGCTTCCGCGGCGGGGCCGGGAGTCTCTGGGGTGGGGTTCAGGGGCTCAGACACAATGACCCGATTCTACGGTGGGAGGCGCCCACCCCGTCGCGCGAGCGCGCAGCAGCGCCCGTCGTGCCACCTCCCTCCCGATGGGCAGGGACGCGGTGGCCGCGGGGGACGGTGCGTTCAGCACGTGCACGGTGTGCGGGGCGTCCCTGATCAGGAAGTCGTCCACCAGCGTGCCGTCGCGCAGGACCGCCTGGGCCCTGACCCCGGCGGGGGAGGGCCGCAGATCGGCCTCCGTCACCTCGGGCAGCAGCCGCTGGACGGCCCGGGTGAACGCGCTCTTCGACAGTGACCGGTGGACCTCGCCCGCCCCGTACTGCCAGTGGCGCCGGGCGATCCGCCAGGAGCCGGGCCAGGCCAGGGTGGCGGCCAGCTCGCGCGGGTGGACGACCGCCCTGCCGTACCCCTCGCGCGCCAGGGCCGGCACCGCGTTCGGCCCGACGTGGACCGTGTCGTCGATGCCCCGGGTCAGATGCACCCCGAGGAAGGGGAACGCCGGGTCCGGCACCGGATAGACGAGCCCGCGCACCAGCTCCGGCCTGGCCAGCTCGTAGTACTCCCCGCGGAACGGCACGATGCGCGCCCCCGGGTCGTCGCCCGCGAGCAGCGCCACCCGGTCGCTGTGCAGTCCCGCGCAGTTGACCAGCACACGGGCCCTGACCACCTGGCTGTCGGCCGTGCGCACCGCGACGCCCCAGGGGCGCCGGTCGACGGCGACGACCTCCGCGCCGTAACGGATCTGTCCGCCCGAGGCGCTCACCTCCGAGGCGAACCGGACGGCCACCGCCGTGAAGTCGCACACCCCCGTCGTCCCGACCCGGATCGCCGCGAGGCCGCGCACCCGCGGTTCGTACTCCGCGATCTGGGCGGGGCCGAGCTCACGGACCGGCAGGCCGTGCGCCCGGCCGCGCTGCACCAGGGCGTGCAGCCGGGGAAGCTCGCCCCGGTCCGTCGCGACGATCAGCTTGCCCGTGACCGCGTGGGCGATGCCGTGTTCCGCGCAGAAGTCCACCAGCTCGGCGGCGCCGCGCACCGCGTAGCGCGCCTTGAGCGAGCCCGGCGGGTAGTAGATGCCGCTGTGGATCACCCCGCTGTTGCGCCCGGTCTGATGCCGGGCCGGGCCCCACTCCTTCTCCAGCACCGTGACCCGGGTGCCGGGCGCGGTGCGCGTGATCGCGTACGCGGTCGACAGACCGACGATTCCGCCACCGATCACCAGCACATCGCAGTCGTACGCCGCGTGCGTCATCATCACGCCACCTCCCACCCCGATAGTGCACTGGCCCACTGACAACGGGCTCAAACCAGGGGTCGGGTGTGCGTGGCGGAACGTTTCGCGCCCGGATCCGGCGAAACCCGGGCGTACCGGTGATCCCTGGGGGCTCCCGTCCGGGAGGGCCTATGCCGGGGCGACGAGAAGCGGACGAGCCCGTTCCCGTAGTTCGGCCACGCGGGGCTCGTCCCCGTACGGCTCCAGGCGGTGCAGCAGGTCGCGCACGTACTCGGTGGTGCGCGCCGAGGAGATGCGTCCCGCCACCTCCACCGCCCGCGTCCCCGCCGCGCAGGCCGCGTCGAGGTTGCCCGACTCCAGCTCGGCGACCGCGGAGACGACGAGCCGCAGCCCGTGGGAGCGGACGAACTCGTCGGTGGGTTTCGACAGCGCCTGCTCGGTGAAGCGCCGCACCTGGCGGGGCGCCTTCAGGTCGCGGTAGCACTCGGCGGCGTCGGCGGCGAACCGGTCGTACGAGTAGAAGCCGAGCCACGTCGGGTCGGAGTCGCCGGCCCGGGAGCGCTCCAGCCAGCTCTCGGCGGCCCGGAGTGCGGCCCCCGCGGCCGGTGCGTCGCCCGCCTTGGCATGGGCGCGCGCCTCCACGAGCCGGAAGAAGCTCATGGTCCTGGCGGTGGCGAGCCCGCGATTGCGTTCGACGGCGGCCTGCGCGAGGTCCACGCCCTCGTCGGCGAAGCCCCGGTAGGTCGCCTGGAGCGACATCGACGCCAGGACGTAACCACCCAGCGGTACGTCGGCGGCGGCGCGGGCCAGGCGCAGGGCCTGGATGTAGTAGCGCTGGGCGGCCTCCTGCTGGCCGGTGTCGAAGGCCATCCAGCCGGCGAGCCTGGTCAGCTCGGCGGAGGCGCCGAAGAGCGCACGGCCCACCTCGTCGCTGTACGAGCCCAGCAGGAGCGGAGCGGCGTCGACCCGTAAGCACTCCGGGACCATGGAGGAACGCCAGTCGCCGCCGCCGTACTTGGAGTCCCAGCGGCGCGCGTCCTGGGCGGCCTCGCGCAGCTTGGTCACATCGCTGTGGCCGACGCGCAGCAGCGGCCCGTCCGCGGCGCCCGTGGGGTCGGAGCTGTTGGGGCCCGGCTGTACGGGCACCCCGCCCTGCGCCCCGGGTGCGCCCTCGGAGCCCAGGATGGTGGCCTGGGCGGCGGTCGGGTCCCGCGCGACCGACGGATCGGCGGGGGTTATGAGCCAGCGGGACGCGGGGGTCGCATAGGCGCTCACCGCGAAGGAACCGGCCAGTGACTGCCAGATCCCCCCGCCGCCCCGCCGGCCCGCCAGATCCAGCCGGTACAGATCCGTCGCCGACCGCACCGCCTCGTTCACGTCGCGAGGGAAGGCCAGACCGACCTCCGGCGCCGGATCGGCGTCGGCGAGCCCGATCTCGTGCAGCGGGACAGGACGGCCGAGTTTGGCCCCTATCGCCGCCGCGATGAGATGGGGCGCCGCGCCCTGCGGCACCATGCCCTTGGCGACCCACCGGGCCACCGACGTCTTGTCGTAACGAAGTGTCAGACCGCGCTGTGCTCCGAGGTCGTTGACCCGCCGGGCGAGCCCGGCGTTGCTGATTCCCGCGAGGGCGAGAACCGTGCCGAGCTTCTCGTTCGGCCCGCGTTGCTCCCTGGACATGCGCCACCCCTCGACACACAGACGGCCGCCGCGTCACCGTCAGGCGCGCGGCATTCGTACCGTGTTCTCCCCAGGTACGGTCCCGGGCACTCCGGCCGCACACGCATTTGGCCGAGCCCCGTGGAATATGCCGCCCTGCTGAGAACATCGGTAAACCCAGCGTAGTTCGCCGCATCCCCACCGTTAAGGGGCAGACCTCCGTATGGCGGGAATGTTGTCCGTGCGGTGCGGGGCGTGAGCGCCGTGCTCCTGATGTGTGGCCGTGCGCCCGGCCGTGCGCTCTGGTCCGGCCGGTGCGGCAAGCGCTTCGATGGTCCTGCGTGGGTCGGCCCGCCGAACTGGACTCGGCGGGCTGGGGGAGACCGCCGCCCCAATCCCCGCGGGCGGCGAACCGGTCCGGGAGGTGATGACACCTCCCGGACTGTGCGCCGCACGGGCGGGGTTGTGAGAAGAGGACGTGCGGACCGGCACACCGGGGGGATGTGCCGGCCCGCACGTCCTCGCACCTCGCCGGGGGTCCCGGGGGTGCCCCGTGGAGCCGCGGGAGACCTGCCCGCGATGCGCGGGGGAGGCCGGGCGGGACGGGCCCCCGGTGTGCCGCCGTGGGCGAAACACCCGGTTCCGCCGCGACCGGAGAATGGCCGGATAACGCCGGTCGGGCAGGGCGGTGCGAAGCCGTCCGACTATGGCCGGATTGTGTCTGTTGCCCGGCCGGGCCGAGGCGGGGCCCGCGTCCGGCCCCTCCGCCACAACTCCCGGAAGATCCAATTCCGTTGTGGAGGGAACGGCGGAGCCATGGCCAGGCTCTTGCCAGGGGCGCATGCGCATCCGGTGTGCGCCGCCCGTACCCCCTCCCGGGCGCCGTTGTCGTGGCAGCATGTCCCGCAACGGCGTTCCCGTGTCCTGGTACGCCGGTTCGTCCACAGCCTGTGGAGGCGGCGATGCGTTGGTTGGTGGGGTGGAGCAGTATCGCCGCGAGCTTCGGCACCGTGGGCGCGGTCGGCCACCACGGGGAGGGGCGCACCGTCCATCCGGTGGGGTCCCAACTCCTCTGGGGGGACCCGGATCCGCTCTGGGCCGTGGGTGACTGGCGCCCCGACGAGATCCGCATCATCACGGTCGCGACCCCCGAGGGGGCGCCCACCACCCGTCTCGCCGTCCTCGGCTGCTGCGGGGCCACTGACGAACAGCTCCGCGTCGGACTGCTCGCCGCCCGCGGAGGGGCGCTGCGCCATCTCACCGCCTGGTCCGGCAGCTACACGGCCGTCGTGCAGATCGGCCGCCGCATCACCGTCGCCGGGGACCTCGCCGGGGCCCGCCCCGTCTTCCACACCCCCTGGGCCAACGGCACCGCGTACGCCACCGCCGCCCTCCCGCTCGCCGACCTCATCGAGGCGCAGCTGGACATCGGCCACCTCGCCGCGCTGCTGGCCTGCCCCGAGACCCCGGAGGCGCTGGGCGACGGCACTCCGTACGCGGGGGTGAAGCGGATCCCGCCCGGGCACGCGCTGATCCTCCGGGAGGGCTCGCGCGAGATCACCGGGTACGAGGCGGTGGCCTCGCTCGCTGTGGCGGCGCCCCAGACCGACCCGGTGAGCGCGGTCGAAGGCGTACGGGACGCGCTCGTCGACGCCGTACGCGCACGGCTCACGGCACCCCGGCACGCCCCGGAGACCATGCCGCCCGATCCCGGCCCCGTCCCTGGCATGGGCCCGGCCGAGCGCCGCGCGGCCCGTGGGGCGCCCGTACCCGGCATCGGCTCGGACCTCTCCGGCGGCAGCGCCTCCGCCACGCTCGCCCTGCTGGCCGCGGGGCTGCCCGGGCTGCCCGGCACCGTGCTGGGCCATGGCACGGGCGCGGGCGAACGGCTCCTCGCCGTCACCTTCAACGACCTGTCCGCGCAGGGCCGCGAGGACGAGCTGGAGCGCGCCCGGGCCATCGCGTCCAACCCCCGCCTGCACCATGTGGTCGTGGCGGCGGGCGAGGAGGCCCTGCCCTACGCGTCGCTGGAGAGCGGCCCGCTCACCGACGAACCCGCCCCCTCCCTCGTCGTCGCCGAACGCCACCGCCGCCGGCTGGCCGCGGGCAGCGCCGACCACTTCGTCGGCCACGGCGCCCGTCAGGTCCTGGACGCGCACCCGGCTCGGCTGGCCGACCTCCTCATGGACCGGCGCAGACGCCACATCCTGCGGCCCGTCGCCGCGCTCGCCAGGGCCGAAGGACCTTCCACGCACTCCCTGTTCGTCCCGCTGGCCGTCTACCGGGCGGCCCGCCGGCTGGCCCGTACGTCGTACCGCACGGGGCTGGAGACCGCGGCGTCCCTGCTGCCCGAGGCCAACCGCGACGCCCCCGACCTCGACACTCCGGCCGACGCCTCGCTCGCCTCGCTCACCTGGTCCCGGCCGGGCCCGGCGGCGCGCTGGCTCACCGGGGAGGCACTCGCGGAAGTATCGGTTCGCCTTCAGGAGGCGGCCATCCGGCCCGCCTCGGTGCAGCGCCCGGGGGAGGCCAGGGCCCGCGCGGCGCTCGCCCGGCACGCGGCGGACCAGCGGATCCTGGAACAGGCCGCGGAGATCCGCAGCCAGCGGCTGCACGCCCCCTTCCTCGACAACCAGGTCGTACGGGCCGCCCGCGCCCTCCCGGAGTCGCTGCGGGTCCAGCCCGGCGCCCGCGCCGCGATCCTGCGCCGGGTCCTCGCGGGCGCCGGCATCCACGACCTGCCGCCCGGCTGGGGCACTCCGTCCCAGGCCACCTCGACGGCCGCAGGACGCATCGGCCTGCGTACCGCCCTTCCCGACCTGATCGCCCTCTTCGACGCCCCGCTGCTCGCCGACGCGGGCCTGATCGAGGCCCGCGTCGTACGCAAGGCGCTGCGCGCGGCCTCCGAGGGCGAGCCCCTTCCCCTGGACGGCCTGGCCGAGCTGGCGTCCACGGAACTCTGGCTCCGCCGCCTGGTCACCCGCCGGGGCACCTGCTGGACCGGCACGGCGGCCCCGCGGCAGCGGGCGGTGGCGGGCGGCGTCGTCCCGGCCCGCCGCACGCTCCAGCCGTAATCCCCGCAGGGCACCGCACCCGCCGGGACACAATGGCCCGGTGCGGTATCTGATCCTGGGCGTCACCGAGGCGCGAGACGAGCACGGCGGCCCGCTGCCCGTCGGCGGCGCCCGGCTGCGCACCCTGCTCGCCGCCCTCGCCCTCCGCGCGGGCCGCCCCGCGAGCGTCGCCGGGCTCATCGACGACGTATGGAGCGACGATCCCCCGCAGGACGCCCCCGCCGCCCTCCAGGCCCTCGTCGGACGGCTGCGGCGCGCCCTCGGCCGGGAGGCGGTGGCCGGCACCCCGGGCGGCTACCGGCTCACCGCCGGCCCCGACGACATCGACCTGTACGTCTTCGAGCGCCTCGCCCGCCAGGGCGCCGCCGAGCTCGACGGGGGCACCCCCGAGGCCGCCGCCCGCACCCTGCGCGCCGCCCTCGCCCTGTGGCGCGGCCCCGCCCTCGCCGACCTCCCCGGGCACGAGCACGGGCTGCGGGCCGAGGCCCGCCGGCTCACCGCGCTCCAGCAGCGCATCGAGGCAGACCTCCGGCGCGGGGCCACCGCCGGCCTCGTACCCGAACTCAGGGAACTCACCGCCACCCACCCGTACCACGAGCCGCTGCACGCCCAACTGCTCCGCGGCCTGCGTGCCGAGGGCCGGCAGGCCGACGCGCTCGTCGCGTACGAGGAGGCCCGCCGGGCCCTCGCCGACGGCCTCGGCACCGATCCGGGACCGGAGCTGGCCGCGCTCCACCGGGAACTCCTCGACACCGGCGGGCCACCCGCACCGCCCCCGGACGACCCATGGCCGGCCGAGGGCAACATCCGCCCCCGGCTCACCTCGTTCGTCGGCCGCGAGCCCGAACTCCGCGTCATCCGCTCCGACCTGGCCGGGGCCCGCCTCGTCACCCTCACGGGTCCCGGCGGCTCCGGCAAGACCAGGCTGGCCGAGGAGTCCGCGGCGGGGCAGGGCGCCTGGATCGCCGAACTGGCCCCGCTCGACGACCCCTCCGCCGTACCCGGAGCCGTACTCTCCGCCCTCGGACTGCGCGAGACCGCCCTCCTGCCCGGCCGCTCCCGCGAGGGGCACGGGGCCTCCGCGGACCCCACCGCGCGCCTCGTCGAACACCTCTCGCACCGGTCACGCCACACCCCGTTCCTCCTCGTGCTCGACAACTGCGAGCACGTCATCGACGCGGCGGCCACCCTCGCGGAGACCCTGCTGACCCACTGCCCGAGGCTCCGGATCCTCGCCACCAGCCGCGAGCCCCTCGGCGTACCCGGCGAGACCGTCCGCCCCGTCGACCCGCTGCCACCGGAACCCGCGCACCGGCTGTTCGCCGAGCGCGCCCGCGCCGTGCGGCCGGACTTCGAACCGGACGCGGACACGGCCGACAACCCACGGGCCGTCGCCGAGATCTGCCGGAGACTCGACGGCCTCCCGCTCGCCATCGAGCTGGCCGCCGCCCGGCTCCGGCTGCTCACCCCGCGCCAGATCGCGGACCGCCTCGACGACCGCTTCCGGCTGCTCACCAGCGGCAGCCGCACCGTCCTGCCCCGCCAGCAGACGCTCCGGGCGGTCGTGGACTGGTCCTGGGACCTGCTCTCCCCGGACGAACGGACCGTGCTGCGCCAGGTCTCCGTCTTCGCGGGCGGCTGGGACCTGGCCGCCGCCGAAGCGGTGACCGGCCCGGACGCCGCCGACCTGCTCGGCGCGCTCGTCGACAAGTCACTCGTCGTCGCGGCCGCCCCCACGGACGGCACGGAGATGCGCTACCGCCTCCTGGAGACCATCCACGAATACGCCGCGGAGCGGGCCGCAGGGACGCCCGAACTCCGGGCGGCCGCCGTCTCGGCCCACACCGCCCACTTCACCGCGCTCATCGAGGAAGCCGATCCGCAGCTGCGCTCCGCCGGCCAGCTCCCGTGGATCCGGCGCCTGGAGACGGACCTCGACAACATCCGCGCCGCCCTGCACCGCACCGTCGTCGCCCGGCCCTCCGAGGAGGATGCGCTGCGCCTCGTCCTCGCCATGGGGTGGTTCTGGTGGATGCGCAACTACCGCATCGAGGGCCTGGCCTGGGCCGACCGCACCGCCGCACTCGGCGAGGACCCCGAGGACCGGACGGACCCCCGCTTCTGGCCCCGCATGCACCTGCACATGCTGCGGTTCTTCCTCGCGGTGGAGAGCCGGCCGATCGACACCATCAACGACGACGAGGGCTTCCAGGCCCTCATCGGCCGGGTGACCGAGGCCTTCGGCGCGGGCGGCCCGGAAGCCGCGCGCTTCCCGGGGCTGCTCTGGCCGATGACCGCGTACATGAGACGTACGTACACGCCCCGCACGCACTCGCGCTTCGACGAGGCGGTCGCCAACACCCGTGCGCACGGCGGTGTCTGGGAGTACGCCGTCACCCTGATGTTCCGCACCCACATGCTGGTGGACACCCCCGTCGGCATGACCGGCATCCACGAGAACCTCGCCGAGCTGCGCGTACTCAGCCGCCGGGTCGGCGACCGCTATCTGCGCGCCCAGGTCGCGAGCGCCGCGGCCGAGGCCGGGATGATGCACGGGAGGTACGAGGAGGCGCGTACGGCGTACGAGGACGCGCTGGAGCTCGCCCGGGAGGTGGGCGCCCACGCCGAGGCTCCCTTCCTGATCGCCCGTCTCGCCGAACTCTCCTACCACTCCGGGGATCTGGACGCGGCGAGGAAGGGGCTGGACGAGGCGGAGGCGGAGGCCGGGCGCCAGCATGTGCTGGACGCCCGCGCGTATGTGCACTTCCTGCGCGCCACGGTCGCCCTGGCGGCGGGCGAGATCCCCCAAGCGCGCCGGTACGCCGACCTGGCGTGCGGGGCCGATGCGTACGGCAGCCGGCCGGCGCAGTTCGAGGCAGCGCTCATGGCGCTCTCGGCGGGCATCACCGTGCGCGAACCGTCCGGCGGTCCCGTCGAGGGGCTGCGCGGGGTGACCGGGGCGCTGCGCCTGGCCGTGACGACCGGATGCGCGGAGAACTTCACCGCGCACCTGGCGGAGACGGCCGGGGCCGTCCTGGTGGAGCTGGACCTGTGCACGGCGGCGGCCCGGGTCCTCGGGGCCGCCGGTGCCTGGCGGGTGGACAGCCCCCGCTCCGCGGCGGAGGAGTCCCAGGTGACCGGGGCGACGGAGCGGCTGCACGCGGCTCTGGGGCCCCGGCGGTACGAGGAGGAGAGCGCCCTGGGACTCAACCTGACACCGGACGAGGTCCTGGCCCTCCTGACCGCTGCCGCCGAGGAGCTCAGCGGCAGCTGATGCGCGAGGCCGCCGAGGGTCTCAGCGGCAGCTGATGCGTGACGCCGCCCAGTCGGCCAGTGCGGCCCCGCCGAGCGGCCCGGACGGCTCCACGACCAGCCGGATCGTCTCCCGGCCCTCGATGCCGACGCTCACCGGTACGGCGGGCTCACCGCCCCGGACCACGGGGGACTGCCACAGCGGCGCCCCTCCGTCCTCACCGTCGTACACGGAGAAGCGCACCGCGCCGAGCCCCAGGGTCAGATCGTCGACCCCGGCCATCGCCTCGTAGCTGGTGCACTCCCGGTTGAGCTGGATGGTCACCGACGAGCGGGAGGGTGCGGTCACCCCGTGGGCGTACGTCGTGGAGGCGATCGACAGCCCCTGGCGCTGCCAGAACACCCCCTGGCTCCGGCCGAGCATGATCTCGGGGCCCGTGTGATCACCGGTGAGGGAGTACGCCAGCTCGTTCACCTGGTAGACCTCCGGCGCGGGCGGCGGCTCCTCCGGGGCGGGCGGTGTCGGGGTCGGGGTGGGCGTCGGCGCGGGCTCCTCCGGAGTGGGCGGCGTCGGCTTCGGTGTCGGCGTGGGAGTGGGCGTCGGTGTCGGCTCGGGGGCGGGCGGTGGTTCGGGAGCGGGCGACGCGGGCGGGGCCGGCGGCTGTGGGCTCGGCGTCGCCTCCGGCGGGGGAGTGGGGGCCGCGGGTGCCGCGACCGGCGGCTTGGCCACCGGCTTCTCCTCCGGCGCCGGCCGGTCGTCGCCGACCAGGGCCCACACCAGGCCGGCGGCGGCCGCCACCGCCACCGCGGCGGCGATCCCGGCCTTCAGCGGAGCGCCGAGCCCTTCCGACGCGGCGGCTCCGCCTGCCGTGCCGCCCCCGGAGGACGCGCTTCCCGTGGCCGCCGCTGCCGCTCCGGCACCGGCCGCCCCTGCCGCGCCGCCCGCCACGATGCCCGCCGCCTTGAGCGAGTAGCCCGCGGCGAACCAGCCGATGACGGCCACCGGAAGGAGCGCCGGAATCCCGGCGTTCACCCGGTCCAGCTCACCGGCGGCGATCCGGCACTTCGCGCACTCGTCCAGATGCTTGCGCAGCCCGCGCTCCGCCCGGGTCCGCAGGCCGCCCCGGGCATGGGCGCCCAGCCGGTCGGCGTACTGCGCGCAGTCGCCGCCGGCGGTGAGCGACTGGCTCACATGGGCCTGCAGATAGGCCTGCTTGAGCCCTTCCCGGGCGCGGACGGCCAGCACCGCTGTGGCGTTGGCGGTCAGGCCGAAGAGGGGAGCGACCTGGCTCGGCGACTCCTCCTCCACGGTGGTGTGCCACAGCACGGCCTGCCAGCGCTCGGGCAGGCTGCGGAACGCCTGCATGGCCATCGACCGGTCCGCCTCGTGCATGGCCAGCACATCGGCGCCGAGGTCGAGGGTGTCGGCCTCCGACAGCTCGGCGGAGCGGGTGGCCTGGGCGGCGAACACCGCGAAGTCGTCGACGAGATGCTCGCGCTTCGCGCTCCTGGTCCACGCGGCGGCGACATGCCGGACAGCCGTCATGAGGTAGGCCCGGACGGCTTCCTCCGGCCCCTTCCCGCCGCGCACCGCCTGCAGTGTCCGGGCGAACACCTCGGCCGTCAGGTCGTCGGCGGTGTGCGCGTCCCGGCAGCAGGTACGGGCATAACGGCGCACCGCACCGGAGTGGCGCCGGAACAGCTCCTCGTACGCCTGGTCGTCGCCGGCGCGCATCCCCTGGATCAACTGGGCGTCGGAGGGGCCTAGATCGGCCGATCCGACGCGCCCCTCGCGCTGCAGGGGCACCGCGTACCCGGCACCGCTCTCCACGCCGGGCTCCGCACCGGTCTCCGACGGCGCCTGGCCTTCGGCGGGCGCGGGCGGCCAGGGGCCGGGCAGCACGGTGCCGTCCTTGTCCGCACCGGCGATACCGTCGGACGGTTCTTCCTGCTGCGCTTCACCGCTCATCGCGGAAGCCCCCGTATACACCCTCGGACCCGAAATACCGGGGCCACAGTGCCACACAGCCACGCCGCGGCGAACCCCGGAGCGGGAGCAACCACTCGTCCGGGGTGTCTTCCCCGGCCCCGGGGGGTGATCTCACCCCCACGGGGAAGGAGCAACGGCCCCCGACCGCACCGGTGTCGGCCCGGCGAAGACGCACTCACGCCGGGCCGACGCGCCTACGCGGTGGCGGTGCGCCCCAGGGCACACGCGCCCGCGCCTCCGCGGCTACGCCGGACGGGAGCGGAGGCCCTCCAGCAGGATGTCGAGCAGCCGGGCCGAAGCGGCCGCCTGGTGAGCGGGGTCCGGCAGAGCCGGTGCCGCCGTGGCGATGACCAGCAGCACATCGCCCACCGTCACATCGCCCCGCAGCTCACCCGACTCACGGGCCCGGTCCACCAACCGACCCACGACCTCCAGCAGCTCGGCCGCTCCCGGATCGTCGTCGAGCCCCTCCCCCTCGGCGGAGTGCCCGGCCACCCGGAGGCCGGGCTGTTCCCCCACTCCCTGCCGCTGATGCGGGACGCGCGTCTCGCTGTCGGCCGCGCCCGCCGCCGCGGCCTGCTCGTCCTGATCGGCCCCGACACGCAGCACCTGCGGCGGCAGCAGCCGGCCCGCGCCCGATGCCACCGAGGTCCGCAGGAAGCGGGAGAGCGCCGACCACGGCTCGTCCTCGTGACCGAGGGCGGAGCGCGCCTGGTCGGTCAGCCGCGCGGTCTCCTCCTCGGCTATCCGGCGCACCAGCACGTCCTTGCTCGGGAAACGCCGGTAGACCGTACCGACGCCGACCCGTGCACGGCGCGCCACGTCCTCCATCGGCGCCCCGTAACCCAACTCTCCGAACACCTCACGCGCGGCGCGCAGGACGTGTTCGAGATTGCGCTGTGCGTCCACGCGGAGCGGTGCGGAGCGGGACGCGCTGCCCGTCGCTCCTGCCGCCGCGACCGTACCGACCGCTCCCACGGAGCTCAGCCGCCCGTGGTCCTCGGCGGATGAGGTGACAGCGCTCGGCCCATGCAAATCCTGAATGTGCATAACTTCCCCCGGTTATGGCGTCTCCCCCCGGAGACTTTCCCGCCGTGTCAGCCGGCGTGTGGACCTTCATCCGAATCCGACACCCCGACGGGGTACGAACATAGTTGAGCCCGGGTCAATTCAGAAGGGGGTAGTTCCGCACGGAGCGCCCCCCGATCGGAGCAAGGACCGGTTGGACCCTGATTCGACCCCTGCGGCCCCACCCTTCCGCCGCACCTGACCTGCACAGCTCCGCGAACAGCCGGGGGCCCTGGAGCACCCGGTGATCGAAGAGCTCCGGTCACACAATTTGCCGGGCCTGTGGACAAACACCGGACTCCGTTGCGTCATGGGAAGGTGATGGCACCAGATTCCCGAGGGGCACCCCCCGGCACCCGGCCAAGTGTGCGCATTCTCGTCGTCGGCGGCGGCTACGTCGGGATGTACACGGCGCTGCGTCTCCAGCGGAAGCTGCGGCAGAGACTGAAAAGCGGCGAGGCCGAGATCGTGGTGGTCACGCCCGAGCCCTACATGACGTACCAGCCGTTCCTGCCCGAGGCCGCCGCCGGTTCGATCTCGCCGCGCCACGTCGTCGTGCCCCTGCGCCGGGTGCTGAAGAACTGCACGATCGTCATCGGTGAGGCGGAGCGCGTCGACCACGCCAAGCGCACCGCCACCGTCACGACGCTCGCCACCGGCGAGGACGGCACCGGCGCCCTGGAGATCCCGTACGACGAGATCGTCCTCGCCCCCGGATCCGTCTCGCGCACCCTGCCGGTCCCGGGCCTCGCGGACTTCGGCATCGGCTTCAAGACCGTCGAGGAAGCCATCGGACTCCGCAACCACGTCATCGAGCAGATGGACATCGCCTCCGCGACCCGCGACCCCGCCATCCGCGACGCGGCCCTCACCTTCGTCTTCGTCGGCGGCGGATACGCCGGCGTGGAGGCGCTCGCGGAGCTCGAGGACATGGCCCGCTACACCGCGCGGTACTACCACAACATCAAGCCCTCGGACCTGAGATGGATCCTGGTCGAGGCGACCGGACGCATCCTGCCCGAGGTCGGCGAGGCGATGGGCAGGTACGCCGTCAGGGAACTGCGGGGCCGCAACATCGACGTACGGCTCGACACCCGGCTGGACAGCTGCGAGGGCCGTGTCGCCGTGCTCAGCGACGGCTCACGCTTCCCGACCCGCACCCTGGTGTGGACGGCGGGCGTCAAACCCGCGCCGATCCTCGCCGCCACCGACCTCCCGCTCAGTGAGCGCGGCCGGATCCGCTGCACCGCCACGCTCTCCGTCGAGGGCGCCGAGCACGCCTGGGCCGCCGGTGACGCCGCGGCCGTACCGGACCTCACCTCGTCGGAACCGGGCACGGACACCGCGCCCAACGCCCAGCACGCGGTGCGCCAGGCCAAGGTCCTCGCGGACAACATCGTGGCCACGCTCGCCGGCCGGCCCGCGGAGGACTACCGGCACTCCTACGCCGGATCCGTCGCCTCGCTCGGCCTGCACAAGGGCGTCGCCCATGTCTACGGGCGCAAGCTCAAGGGCTATCCGGCCTGGCTGATGCACCGCGTCTACCACCTCAGCCGCGTACCCACGTTCAACCGGAAGGCGCGTGTCCTTGCCGAGTGGACCCTGGCCGGGCTCTTCAAACGGGAGATCGTCTCCCTCGGCTCGCTCGAACACCCGCGCGCCGAGTTCGCCCTGGCCGCCAGAGGACACGTACACCCGGGACCTCCCGACGGCACTCCGCCGAAGAACGGCAGGCCACCGGACACGTCCGGCTGAACCGCGGCTCCGCGCGGGCCGGCACGCCCCGGGAACGTCCGTAGTTCAGCGGATGGACCGGCTGCCGTACGACAACTGTCAGTACGGCCGGTCACACTGGGCGTGTGACCATAGGTGGGCTCACACCTGCACAGAGTCACCCGGCAGGCAGTCACCTACAGTGACCGGCAGCGACGACCACCAGCACGAAGAGGCCCGGCCGCGCGTTCCCGGAAGCCAGGCCTCCGCGCCCCCGCCCGGCAAGGGACCACCAGGGGACGGCCACAGAATCAGCAGAAGCAGCAGCTCGCCCGAGCGGATCCGACCGACACACGAGGCCAGAAATTCCGTGAACTTCACGCGCTGGAGCGCCCGCCTTCCCGGAACGCAGCGTCGAGCCGCCGCGCGGGACGACCACAGTTCCGTCCCCGCCGCCCGCGCCGAGTCCGTACGGCCGAAGGCTGCAGCCACGCCTCCGGACGACACCTCGGAAACGCCCGCCCCCACCACCGGGCCCTCGATGGAAGCCCTGCCGGCCCGCGAGCTCCTCGGCCGGCTCCCCGCCCCCGTCGCGCTGCTCCACGGCCCCGACCACCGCATCACCTACGTCAACGCGGCCTACACGTCGGCCTTCGGCCCACGCCCCAGCGGCGTACCCGCGGCCGAGGCCATGCCCGAGCTCGCCGAGCTCAGCCTGCTGCCCCTCATGGACCAGGTCCTGCGCAGCGGCACTCCCCGTACGGTCAAGTCCCGCAAGGTCCTGGCCGGCAGCTCGTACACCGTGACCTGCACCCCCGTGGCCACCGGCGACCCGGACGACCCCGACGGTGAGGCGGGCGTCCTCGTCTACGCCACCGATGTCACCGACCACGCCGAGGCGGCGGAGCGGCTCCGGGCCAGCGAGCGCCGCCACCGCGAGACGGCCGTCACCCTCCAGCGCTCCCTGCTCCCGCAGGACCTCGAACAGCCCGACGACCTGCGCATCGCCGCCACCTATCAGCCGGGCGGCACGGACGCCGCGGTCGGCGGCGACTGGTACGACGTCATCACCCTGGGCGCCGGCCGGACCGCGCTCGTCATCGGCGACGTGATGGGACGTGGGGTGCGCGCCGCCGCCGTCATGGGCCAGCTGCGCACCGCCGTCCGCGCCTACGCCCGACTCGACCTCCCGCCGCACGAGGTGCTCCAGCTCCTCGACGTTCTCGCCGCCGAGATCGACGCCAGCCAGATCGCCACCTGCGCCTACGCCGTCCACGACCCCAACGAGGGCCACCTCGTCTACGCCTCGGCCGGGCACCTCCCGATCCTCGTGTGCGACGAGGACGGCACGGTCCACCGAGCCGAGGACCCGACGGGACCGCCGCTCGGCACGGGAGGCTGGGTGCATACCTCGGGGACGATCCCCCTGCCGCCCGGCTCCACGGCCGTCCTCTACACGGACGGCCTGGTCGAACGCCGCAGCGAGGACATCGACGAGGGTGTCGCCGCTCTGGAGCGCGCCCTGTCGGGTGCCAAGGGATCGCCCCAGGTGGTCTGCGACCGGCTGATCCGTTCCCTGGGCGTCACCGCGGAGCACGACGACGACGTCGCGGTCCTCGTGGTCCAGCACCCCGCCCGCACGGGGACGAGCGCGGAGCTCTTCCACAACGCGTCGCTCGAACTGCTCGGCGGCATCGAGGCCGCCCCCAGGGCCCGCGCCTTCGCCACGGGTGTCCTGGCGTCCTGGCGCTTCCCCGTCGAGCTGTGCGACCTGGGGGTCCTCGCCGCGAGCGAGCTCGTGGCGAACTCCCTCCAGCACGGCACCCCGCCCATGCGCCTCGGGCTGCGCAGGACCGACCGCCGCCTGATCATCGAGGTGACGGACGGGGACGACCACCTGCCGCGCCGGCGCCGCGCCGAACCCGCCGACGAGGCGGGACGCGGCATCTCCATCGTCGCGACCATCGCCTCGTCGTGGGGCAGCCGCCGCACCCCCGGCGGCGGCAAGGCGGTCTGGTGCGAGTTCGCACTCCCCGCCTGACCCCGGCTCTCAGTGCACGGTGGTGGGCGCGGTGACCGGCCCGCTCTCCGGCAGCGACACGGCGACCACCCGGGACGGCACCGCCGCGAGCGACGGCTTGTCCTGTACGGGCGTGAGCTGACGGCCCAGCTTGAGCGCCAGCACGGTGATGCCCAGCGAGAACAGCACGAAGGTCACGATGTACGGCCCGTGCAGCGCCGCTCCCATGGGCCCGCCCACGGCAGGACCGACGGCCAGGGCCAGCTGCTTCACCAGGGCGAACGCCGAGTTGTACTGACCGACCATGGACTCCGGCGCCAGGTCGGCGACGAGCGGAGCCACCGTCGGCGACAGCATCGCCTCACCCAGACCGAACAGGGCGTACGTCGAGATCATCGCGGCCGTCGCCATGGTCTGGCTGCCGTGCCCGAGGCCCGCGTAGCCCGCCACGATCCAGGCGAAGGCCCAGATCAGGCCGACCCAGGCGATGACCCGGCTGCGGCGCCGCCGCTCCACGAGGCGGAGCACCACGAACTGCGCGGCGACGATGACCGCCGTGTTGGCGGCCAGCGCGATGCCCAGGGTGGACGGCTCGATCCCGGCGGCCTCGGTGCCGTAGGCGGCGAGCCCGGACTCGAACTGCCCGTAGCAGGCGAAGAAGATCACGAAGCCCAGCACGCACAGCTGCACCATGGCCCGGTGTGAGAGCAGCACCCTCAGTCCGGCCTTGGGCGCCGAGCCGTCGGCCGGTACCGCGTCCGCCAGGGAGGGGGCACGCGGCATGCGCACCGTGACCGCGACCATCCCGAGGACCAGGAACATGGCCGCCTCGATGAGGAACAGCAGGGTGAAGCTCGACGGACGGTCGACGTCCACCAGCTGCCCGCCGACCAGACCACCGATGCCGAGCCCGAGGTTCTGCAGGAAGAACTGCATGGCGAAGGCGCGCGTACGGGTGGCCGCGCTCGAACACCACACCAGCATCGTGGCGAGGGCAGGCTGCATGACGGCGGTGCCCGCCCCGAGGACCGCGGCGGAGAGCACAGCGGAGGTCACGCCGTTCGAAACGCCCAGGGCGCCGGCGCCCACGGCCGCGGCGACGGCGGCGACGACCAGCACCGGCAGGGGCCCGCGCCGGTCGATGGCCCTGCCCGTGAACGGCAGCACGGCCAGCGCCGCCATGGCGAAGACAGCCAGCACGACACCTGCCGTACCGGCACCGAGATCCCGCACCTGCGCCACGTAGACGTACAGATACGGGACGGTGAATCCGAGGCCGAACGCGCTCAGCGCACTGCCCAGCTGGATCCGCCGCAGCGCTGCACCCATCTCCCTGGTCACACTCACCTACCTCAAGACACGAAGAACCTTCAAGAACACAGACCCGTAGACTTTAGCACTAAAGTTAGATGCTGAACTCTTCACCTTGAAGGACTTCGAAGGCTCCGGAGCGCGTGCGATACTGCCCGCCATGTCTGACACCACCGAGCAGCCCGAGCTCCAGGAGCCGAGCCTCGACGAGCAGATCGCCGCCTACCAGCGCGAGTTCCGCGACCTCGACCCGCAGGTCGAGCAGATCGTCTCCGCGCTGGGCCGGCTGAACCGCCGGATGAACGTCGCCTACGGCAGACAGGTCGCAGCCCTGGGCATCAGCAACGCCGAGTGGGAGGTCCTCAAGACCCTGGTCCTCTCCGGCACCCCGTACAGGCTCGGCCCGGGCGAGCTCGCCAAGCGCCTCGGCCTCACCCCCGCCGCGATGACCCACCGCATCGACCGCATGGCGGGCGAGGGCCTGGTCACGCGGGACAGGGACGAGAACAACCGGGTGCGTGTCATCGTCGAGCTGACCGACGAGGGTCGTACGAAGTGGCTGGAGGCGATGCGGATGGCCACCACCTTCGAGGAGGACCTTCTTCAGGACCTCTCGGGCGACGAGCGCGGAGCGCTGGGCGAGATCCTGATCCGGCTCCTGCGCCGTGTGGAACACGAACAGCCCGACGCGGGCGGCCGGCTCACCGACCTGGACTGACGGTCGGACAGGGCCGGACGAGGGGGCGCGGGGAGGGCTTGACACGCCTCCCTCGCATCCGTAAGGTTCTTCGAGTTGTCACGGAGCCGGTACGGTTCTGCGGCAGCCGATCCCGCCGCGAACGCGGCAACCAAACTCAGCACGATCTCCCACCGGGGAGAATTTCGGCATGCCGAAATTCAATTCGAAGGCTCGATTATGAGTCACCGGGAAAATCCGCTAGAGTTTGAGCGTCGGAACGGCCCAAGGGCCGGGATGGCAAACCCCGCTGACTGGGAATCAGGCCCGAAAGGATCTGATAGAGTCGGACTCGCCGGAAAGGGAAA
>NZ_JBIWKD010000023.1:0-115873 GCF_044765485.1 Streptomyces sp. NPDC102451
TACTGCAGGGGGGACCCTGTGGGAGAGTAGGACGCCGCCGAACAATTATTCCGGGAAAGCCCCGTGCCCTTGTGGCACGGGGCTTTTCTGCGTTCTGAGCGTCTAGGGTCGAACCATGCGCTACGAACTGGTCATCTTCGACAACGACGGCGTGCTCGTCGACAGTGAGCCGATCTCCAACACCGTCCTGGCCGGCTACCTCACCGAGCTCGGTCACCCCACCTCGTACGAGGAGTCCCTCCGCGACTACATGGGGGCCGCCGTCCACCGGATCCACGACCTGGTGGACGAGCGGACCAGCCAGAAGCTCCCCGCGGACTTCGACGAGGAGCTGCACCGCCGCACCCTCGCCGCGTTCCAGGAGGAACAGCTGGCCGCGGTCGACGGGGTGGAGGAGCTGCTGGGCGAGCTCGTCGCCGACGGGGTGGCGTACTGCGTCGCCTCGTCCGGAAGCCACCCGAAGATCGCGGCCGGGCACCGGAAGACCGGGCTCGACCAGTGGTTCGAGGAGGAGTGGGTCTTCAGCTCGGAGGACGTGGGGAGAGGGAAGCCGGACCCGGACCTGTTCCTCCACGCCGCCGAACGGATGGGTATCGCCCCCGAGCGGTGTGTCGTGATCGAGGACAGCCCGCTCGGCGTCGAGGCGGCCCGTGCGGCCGGGATGGATGTGTACGGATTCACCTCGATGATGCCGGCGGACCGGCTCGCCGGGGTCACCGGGCACTTCTCCGACATGTCGCAGCTTCCCAAACTGCTCGCCTGATCGATCTACCCAGCGGTAGACCGGGGCTCTACGCTCGCGGCCATGACGGATGCGCGGTTGCGGTACGGCAGAGCCTCCCTGGCGCTCAGCTTCCTGGTGCAAGGGGTGACGTTCGCCCTGCTCGTGACGCGCATCCCCGCCATCCAGGACCGGTACGGGATATCCGACGGGCTGCTGCCCGCCTTCCTGGCCGCGGTGCCTGTCCTGGCGGGGGTCGCCAGCGTGGCCACGGAGAAGGTGGTCGCACGGGTGCGGCCCGGGGTCGTACTCAGGTGGGCGCAGCCCGTCGTGATGCTGGCGCTGCTCGGTGTGGGTGCGGGCAGCGAGGTCTGGCAGGCTGCGCTCGCGCTCGGGGTCTTCGGTCTGGCGGTCGGGGCCCTGGACGCGTCGATGAACATGATGGGCGTCAGCCTTCAGCGGGCGTACGGGCGCAGCATCATGCTCGGGTTCCACGCCGCGTACAGCCTGGGTGGCATCGCCGGGGCGTCGATGGCCTGGGCCGGGGCGCACTGGGACCTGTCGCTGCTGGTGTCCTACCTGCCGGCGGTGGTCGTCCTGCTGCCCGCGGCGCTGATCGGGAGCCGGTGGTACGCGGAGGGGAAGGCGGCCGGTGGTGAGCCGGTGGGGGCGGAGCCCGCGCGAGGTGCGTCCGTGCCGTTCAGGCTGCTGCTGCCGCTCTGCCTGGTGATGGCGTTCGCGTACATCGGGGACTCGACGGTCTCCAACTGGAGCGCGAAGTACCTGCAGGACGTGCTGGGCAGTTCGGAGCAGCTGGCGACGGTTCCGTACAACGTCTACATGGTGACGACGCTGCTGGGGCGGGCCGTCGGTGACCTCGGGGTGCGGCGGTTCGGGGCGGTGGCCGTGGTGCGGGGCGGCAGTGTGCTGGCGGCCGTCGGGTTCGCGGTGGTGGCGGTGGCGCCCGGTGCCTGGTGGGGGATGCTCGGCTTCACGCTGCTGGGCCTTGGGCTCTGTGTGATCGTGCCGCAGACGTTCGCCGCCGCGGGGCGGATGTTCCCCGGGGCGAGCGATGTGGCCGTGGCCCGGCTGAACGTCTTCAACTACGTGGGCTTCCTCGTCGGCTCGCCGCTCGTGGGGGCGCTGGGGGACGCGTGGAGCTACCGGGGGGCGATGCTCGTACCCATGGTGCTGGTCCTCGCGACGCTCGTGTACGCCCGGTCGTTCGGTGCCGAGCCCGCCCGATACGGTGGCGGGCATGAGCGGGCGCGCGCGGCTGATGTGGGATGAGGCAGTAACGGGATACGACTTCGGGTCCAGTCACCCCATGGACCCGGTGAGACTCGCCCTGACGATGGGGCTGGTGCGGGCGTTCGGTCTTGACGGTTCGGTGGATGTCCGGTCGGCCAAGTCCGCCGGGGACTCCACGCTGCGGCTGGTGCACCGTGAGGACTACGTGGCGGCGGTGCGTGCCGCGTCCGCGGCTCCGGGGGCCGCCGACCAGGCGTACGGGCTGGGGACCGTCGACGATCCGGCCTTCGAGGGGATGCACGAGGCGTCCGCGCTCATCGCCGGGCTCTCGGTGGGGGCCGCTGAGGCGGTGTGGCGCGGGGAGACCTCGCACGCCGTGAATTTCACCGGGGGGCTGCACCATGCGATGCCCGGGGCGGCCTCGGGCTTCTGTGTGTACAACGATCCGGCGCTCGCCATCGCCCGGCTGCTGGAGCTGGGTGCGGAGCGGGTGGCGTACGTCGATGTGGACGTCCACCACGGGGACGGGGTGCAGGCGGCGTTCTGGGAGGACCCCCGGGTGCTGACCGTGTCGCTGCACGAGCACCCGCGCACGCTGTTCCCGCAGACCGGCTGGCCGGAGGAGACCGGTGCGGCCGGGGCGGGTGAGGGCGGTGCGGTGAACGTGGCGCTGCCGGCGGGGACGGGCGACGCCGGGTGGCTGCGGGCGTTCCACGCGGTGGTGCCCGAGCTGCTGGAGGAGTTCCGGCCGCAGGTGCTGGTGACCCAGCACGGTGCGGATACGCACTTCGAGGACCCGCTGGCCCATCTCGCGGTGTCGCTGGACGCCCAGCGGGCCGTGATGGAGGCCTGCCACGACCTCGCCCACAGCTACGCGGAGGGCGGGCGCTGGGTGGCGTTGGGCGGGGGCGGTTACGCGGTGGTGGACGTGGTGCCGCGGTCCTGGACCCATCTCGTGGGGATCGCCGCTCATGCGCCGGTGGACCCGGAGTCGGTCGTCCCGTCGTCGTGGCGGGACGAGGTCTACGCCCGTACGCGGCAGTTGGGGCCGGCTCGGATGACGGACGGCCGTACGCCTTCATGGAAGCCGTGGGAGGACGGCTACGACCCGGCGGACCGGCTGGACCAGGCGGTGCTGGCGACGCGGCGGTCGGCGTTCCCGCTGCGGGGGCTGCTGGCCTGAGGGAGGGTTACGCCAACGGTGGGGCGGTATCCGGGTTCCGGCCCGGGGGCGGGTCCGGTGCGGCAGCATCGGGAGGGTGTTGAGCACCGGAGCGCTGCGCGCTCATCTGCTGGCGGCCCGGCTCGCCGGGCCCGTGGCCACGCCGCGGGAGACCAGTCTGCGGAGTTACCGGCTTTTCGCCGCGAGAGATCCCCGTGTGCTGCTCGGGCTGGATCCGGACCGGGCCTGGGGGGAGCGTGACCTGCTGCGGCTGATGGCGGACAAGTGCGGCGTGTCGAACGATCCTGATCATGTGTCAGGTCCGGATGTGATCGATCCGGAGCGGACCCTGGCCGCGCTGGACGCGTTCGCGGAGCGGCTGGCCGGGGCCGCGGAGAGGCGGGCTCCGGTGCTGTTCGGTACGGGGCATCCGCACCGGCTGCTGGGGTTCTACGCCGGGCTGGCAGACGCGATGTCGGCGGCGGGGTGCGCGGTGCTCACCCCCGCGCAGGGCCGCTGTGTCGACATAACGACCCGGTTCGGCGTACGCACGTACAACCTCGACTACGTACGAGGTGTCGCGCTGGTGCGCGAACCGGGCGTGCGGGCCCCCGGGAGTGCCACCGGCGCACACACCCACTCGCCGCTGCCGGTTCGGGCCGTGCTGGAGGAGGCGGTGAACGCCCGTGGGGTGCTGCCCGAGCTGGTGGTCGGGGACCACGGGTGGGTCTGCGGGGCAGGTCAGCTGGGCATCGAGGCCATCGGGCTGGCGGATACGGATGACCCCGCGCTGTTCGTGGGTGAGGCGGAGGGGCGGGTGTCCGTCGCCGTTCCGCTTGATGACGGGGTGAGGGCGGACTACTACCGGCCTCTTACTCGGTATGTACTCAATCGGGCGTGTCTGTCACAGTAGGCCGCCGATCGTCTCACCTCTTCCCCACTCGCATCACCCGCCCCTAATCTGGGGAGTGAGCGCACAACGACGAAGAGTCACCGGAGGGGAAGCCGGTGCGCGTCTCGTGCGGAAGGTACAGGTGGGTCATGGCTGCTGGCAGCGAGAGGCCTCTCAACGAGGTCAAGTTTCTGACCGTGGCGGAAGTCGCCTCGGTCATGAGGGTGTCGAAGATGACCGTGTACCGCTTGGTGCACAGCGGTCATCTGCCGGCGATCAGGGTGGGAAGGTCCTTCCGGGTCCCGGAGCAAGCGGTTCACGAGTATCTCCGAGAGTCCTTCGTGGGGGTGGAGTCGGCCTGACGTCGCCCTCGGATTACGCCCCTCACGCGGTGGCGGGTAGGCTAGGCCGACGTAGGTCGTGTGGGCCCAGACGCCCCGCACCAGTGAAGAAGAAGTGAGCGAGGGTAGTCGTGGGCTCTGTTATCAAGAAGCGGCGCAAGCGGATGGCCAAGAAGAAGCACCGCAAGCTGCTCAAGCGCACGCGCGTTCAGCGTCGCAACAAGAAGTAAGCGAACGCAGTTCGTGAGTCCGAGGCCCTTCCGCCGTCATGGCGGGAGGGCCTCGGTGCGTTCCGGGACTTCGTGCGTGCGGCGGATCCGGTGGTATTCCCGCCATCCCTTCGGCAAAGCCCGCCCGGGGTCATCACAGGGCAACATCCACCGACTACGGTGACGGCCAGGGGAAGACCCCGCTCGGTGAAGGATCGACGGAAGGCGCTGATCTTGGGGAAGATCGTGCTCGTCACAGGCGCGGCCCGGCAGCTGGGAGGCCGTTTCGTGCGGCGTATCCAGCGGGACCCCGGCGTGGACCGGGTGATCGCGGTGGACGCGGTCACGCCCGGCCATCAGCTGGGGGACGCCGAATTCGTCCTGGCGGACATCCGGCAGTCCGCAATCGCCAGGGTCCTCGCCGAGCATTCCGTCGACACGGTCGTCCATCTGGACGTGTCCGCGAAGGTGCTCGGCGCGGGCGGCCGGACGACGGTCAAGGAGACCAACGTCATCGGCACGATGCAGCTGCTCGGTGCCTGTCAGAAGTCCCCGACCGTCCAGCGGCTCGTGGTCAAGTCCAGTACGAACGTGTACGGCTCCGCCCCCCGGGACCCCGCGGTCTTCACCGAGACGACGCCCCCCAAGTCCCTGCCCAGCGGCGGCTTCGCCAAGGACGCGGTGGAGGTCGAGGGCTACGTCCGCGGCTTCGCGCGGCGCCGGCCGGACGTGGCCGTGTGCGTGCTGAGGTTCGCGAACATCCTGGGCCCGGAGCCGGACTCGCCGCTCGCCGACTATCTGGCGCTGCCGGTCCTGCCGACGGTCCTCGGGTACGACCCCCGGCTGCAGTTCGTCCACGAGGACGACGTCGTCGACGTAC
The DNA here is from genome assembly GCF_044765485.1 of Streptomyces sp. NPDC102451. Classification (NCBI taxonomy): domain Bacteria; kingdom Bacillati; phylum Actinomycetota; class Actinomycetes; order Kitasatosporales; family Streptomycetaceae; genus Streptomyces; species Streptomyces sp. NPDC102451. The sequence goes on from NZ_JBIWKD010000023.1 coordinate 5,457, forward strand.
TGGAGATCGCCGCCCGTGAACCCCGGCGCGGCACGCTGAACAGCGGCACGTTCAACATCGCGGGCGACGGTGTGCTGCTGCTCTCGCAGTGTTCGCGCCGACTGGGGCGGCCGACCGTGCCGGTGCTGCTGCCGGCCGTCACCTGGGTGGGGTCGGCGCTCCGTACGATCGGCATGACGGACTTCTCGCCCGAGCAGATCCGGCTGCTCACCCACGGCCGGGTGGTCTCGACCGTGCAGATGCGCGAGACGCTGGGATTCCGGCCGAAGTTCACCACGGCCGAGACGTTCGCTGAGTTCGCGCGGAGCCGGGGACCGGGACTGCTGCCTCCCGAGCGGGTGGGCAGGGCGGTCGGGAGGCTGGCGGAGCTGCCGATCGGCGGCGGGGGACAGGCCGGCACGACACATTCGACGCACGGCGCCAGGTAGAGGAGCGCGACCGACGATGGCGGACGCCAAGGTCATTCCGTTCGACGACGACCGTTCGCGCTCCGGCGCGGGGCGGCGCAGAGGTGCGCTGCCGGGCGGCGGCCGGGAGCGGACGCCCGTGCAGGGCGGTCCCGCGCCCGTGAGCGCCCTGCCGGGCGGCCAGGTGCCGGAAGGGGCCACCGAGGCCGCCGGTGGGCCCTCCCAGGGCGGCGGGGAGGGTCCGGTGAGCGGCTGGGACCGGCGGATCGCGGGCGGGCTCGCGTTTCTGCGGCGCCGGCTCACGGGTGATTACGAGGTCGACGAGTTCGGCTACGACAAGGAGCTGACCGACCAGGTCCTCATGTCGATGCTGAGGCCGCTCGCGGACAAGTACTTCCGCGTCGAGGTGAAGGGCATCGAGAACATCCCGTCGGACGGCGGGGCGCTCATCGTGGCCAACCACTCCGGGACGCTGCCGCTGGACGGGCTGATGCTCCAGGTCGCCGTGCACGACAACCACCCGGCGGAGCGTCACCTGCGGCTGCTCGCGGCCGATCTCGTCTTCATGCTCCCGGTGGTCAACGAGCTCGCGCGGAAGGCCGGGCACACCCTCGCGTGCGCCGAGGACGCGGAGCGGCTGCTGCAGGGCGGCGAGGTCGTCGGGGTGATGCCGGAGGGCTTCAAGGGCATCGGGAAGCCGTTCGGCGAGCGGTACAAGCTGCAGCGCTTCGGGCGCGGCGGTTTCGTGTCGACGGCGCTGCGGGCCGGGGTGCCGATCGTGCCGTGCTCGATCGTGGGCGCGGAGGAGATCTACCCCATGATCGGCAACTCGAAGACACTGGCGCGGGTCCTCGGGGTCCCGTACTTCCCGATCACGCCGACCTTCCCGTGGCTGGGACCGCTGGGTGCGGTGCCGCTGCCGACGAAGTGGACGATCCAGTTCGGGGAGCCGATCCCCACGGACGGGTATCCGCCGGAGGCGGCCGAGGACCCGATGCTGATGTTCAACCTGACGGACCAGGTGCGGGAGCAGATCCAGCACACGCTGTACAAGCTGCTGGTGCAGCGCCGGTCGGTCTTCTTCTGACTCCTCTCCTGATCGACTCTCCTGACCGACGATCACGAAGAGCACCGGGAGCACGGGGAGAGGGGGCCGTCCGAACCGGACGGCCCCCTCTCCCCGTGCGGTTGCCCCTAGGGTTCGACGTCCTCGCCGTGGATGCCGAGGCCGGGCAGCAGGCCCGGGAGCAGCGGCGGCAGGGTGACGTCCGGCGCGGGGGACGCGCCGGATGTACCGCCCGGGGACGACGGGGTGGTGCCGTCCGTCGGGAGGTCGTCCAGCAGGCCGTCCGTGGAGCCGCCGAGGAGGCCGTCGGGGGGACTGCTGTCGGAGCCGGAGGGCTTCGGTGTGGTGCTGCTGGTGGACGCGCTGTCGTCCGGCGCCCCGGAGGAGGAAGGTGCCTCGTGGTCCGGGGCCGCGGAGCCCCGGTCCTCCTGTGCGGAACCGGCCGGGTGTGCGTCCCCCTCGGTGCCCGGTGTGCGGGGCAGCAGGGACTTCAGCGGTGCGACTTCCTGGTCCATGGCCTCGAAGACGGAGCTGACCTTGTCGCTGATGTCGGTCAGCTGGACGGGCAGCCGGTCGCGGAGACTGCTCCAGCTCGCGCGGTGCGAGGAGGAGAAGGAGTCCAGCGTCTGGATGGGGCCGATGGCACCGTCGCGCTGGTAGGCGCTGCGGAGCAGGCGGTGGCCCTCGGTGGCGTCGTGCGTCATGCCGTCGAGTGCGCGCCTGACCTCGCTGATCGATTCGTGGTCCATCTCGCCCGAGCGGCCCCGCTCCATCAGCCGGCGGGCTTCGCTGAGGCGGGTCGACGCCTGGTCGAGGTAGACCTCGCCGCGGTCGGCGTCGCCGTTGGCCATGCCCAGGCTGATGTCCTCCATGCCGCGCTTGAGCGGGTAGAGGGAATCACCCGGCAGGGCGTCGGAACTGGCAGCGGCCACTCCGCCGAATGCTCCCGCGGCCACACCCACCGTGAGCCCGCCGGCGGTGAGGCCCTTCGCCCAGCGGGAGCGGGGACGCAGCCTCCGGATCGGGGAGGCCCGGTGGGCTCCCTTGCTCCGCTGTTCGGGCACGGTAGGGCCCGTTGACGCACCGCCTTCGGCGAACATGGTCTCCATGGCCGCGACGAGCTGGGCTCGCTGCACCACTTTGACCTCGGGATCGAATTGCGGCTCCGGTAGCTCACCGAGGCCGTTCGCCAGGGCCAACAGCGTTCCGTGGTCGGCCGGTTGGGCCGGGTCCTCGGGCTGTACGGCCGCCGCACCCTGGGGGGACTGTTCCTCCAGGGCCTGGGCGAAGGCGTTCGCCCGCCGGTGTGCCGAAACGTTTGCGATCACTGGCGGCACCTCCTCTCGTCATGACGGTCGACTCCCCTGAGGGTCCGAAAGGTTGCCCACCGGAGACGTTTCCACACGATCGAGCGAGTGGAAACGGTCAGGCGTGGCGACAGGGGGCCTTCATCCGGCACAACGAGTGGCGCGGCAGTTGGGTTACGGACGGGAGATGATCCGATCGGTGTGTCACGAACACGTCACGGATGGTGACGTCAGCGGGCGTCGTCCGGCAGGAGTCGCGCGAGCGTGCGCACGGCCCGGTACTGCAAGGTTTTGATCGCGCCCTCGTTCTTTCCCATGACCCGGGCGGTCTCGGCGACCGAGAGTCCCTGCAGGAATCTCAGGGTCACGCACTCCTGCTGCTGCGGGTTGAGCCGGCGTACGGCTTGCAGCAGTGCGGCGTTGGAGAGGGATTCAAGGACGGAGTCCTCCGGGCTCCGCGCGACCTCGTTGGCGTCGAGCATTTCGCCGGTGGTCACTTCCAGCCGGAAACGACTGGATTTGAAGTGGTCGGCGACCAGGTTCCGGGCGATCGTGACCAGCCAGGCGCCGAAGTCACGGCCCTGCCAGGTGAAGGTGGAGATACGGCGCAGTGCGCGCAGGAACGTCTCACTGGTGAGGTCCTCCGCTGTCGCCTTGCCTCCCACGCGGTAGTAGATGTACCGGTACACGGTGTCGCTGTACTGGTCGTACAGGCGGCCGAAGGCCTCGGCCTCACCGGCCTGCGCGCGCTCGACGAGATCCATCATGCGCGCGCTGTCGCTGTCGGCCGTCGGCCGTCGTACGGGAGCCGCGGAGGGCTCGGCGGTCGCGGCGCCGCGGGTGCTGCGTCTTCCGACGGCCGCGCTGCGTTCGGCCAGCGCATAGCAAGGGCCGGCAGGTACAGGGGTGGCGAATTGGGGGACGGCGTACGCGGTGGGGACGAAGCCGCGCAAGTGGTCGAGGACCGTTGCGCGCAGCGTAGCCAGGCCCGAGGTGTCAACCCCGACGTGTGGGTACACGGGACTCCCAGAGGCAGAGCTTCCATCACGTGCAGTTGGATAACCATCACTCGTGGTAGTGGGTGACGGGCTCCTTGTGCGTCTGAGGAGAATAACGCTTCGTACAGGCCGTGCTACACCCAGTTGCTCAAATCACCGATTACGTCGCTTCCGTAACCTCTAAGTGACGGTTCAAGTGGCACATCGTGACCGGTTATTGATCGAATAGCTTCAGGAAGTGCCTACGGCGGCGACGGGTTGTGGTCGGCCGGGCGCAACGCGACTGGCCGGAGCGATGGGTATCCGTGCCCGCTTTCCGCTCCCGAATGGGCGTACGTCCCCGGGCGTGCCGCTTCGTCCCCGTACGGGGGATGCCGCGCGGGGCGTCGTGAGGGGTGCCGTACGGGTCAGCGGCGGCGACGGTGGAGTGCCACCGCGGCGGCCGTGCCTCCGGCCAGGGCGCCGACGCCCGCTGCCGCCGGGATGCCGACCTTGGCCGCCTTGCGGCCGGTGCGGTAGTCGCGCAGCCGCCAGTCCAGCGAGCGGGCGTGCTTGCGGAGCTTGGAGTCCGGGTTGATCGCGTACGGGTGGCCGACCAGGGACAGCATGGGGATGTCGTTGTGCGAGTCGCTGTACGCGGCGCAGCGCTCCAGGTCCAGGCCCTCGGCCGCGGCCAGCGCGCGTACCGCTTCGGCCTTCGCCGGGCCGTGCAGGGGTTCGCCGACCAGCCGGCCGGTGTAGACGCCGTCGACCGACTCGGCGACGGTGCCCAGGGCGCCGGTGAGGCCCAGGCGGCGGGCGATGATCGTGGCGGTCTCCACCGGGGCGGCGGTGACCAGCCAGACCTTCTGGCCCGCGTCGAGGTGGGCCTGGGCGAGGGCGCGGGTGCCGGGCCAGATCCGGTCGGCCATGTACTCGTCGTAGATCTCCTCGCCGATGGACATCAGCTCGGAGACGCGGTGGCCCTTGACGATGGACAGGGCGCTGTCGCGGGCGTCCTGCATGTGTTCCGGGTCCTCGACGCCGGCCAGCCTGAACCAGGCCTGCTGCCAGGCGAACCGGGTGAGTTCGCGCCGCTGGAAGAACTTCCGCTTGTACAGGCCGCGGCCGAAGTGGAAGATCGCGGCGCCCTGCATCACGGTGTTGTCGAGGTCGAAGAAGGCCGCGGCCCGGGTGTCGCCGGCCACCGGGAAGACGGGCTCCAGGGCCTCTTCGGGGGTGGCCGGCAGCTCTTCGGCGCCGGCCGGGAGCGCGGACTTCTGCGCGGCCTCGGCTGCGGCCTCGCCTGCGAGCACGCTGCGTGCCGTGGCGGGGCGCCTGCGGGGGGTGAGCCATCCAAGAGCGGCCATGTCGTGAGCATAGCCATTCCGTTCGGCTGTTCCCGACCCGGCGGGATGCGGCGGCGTGAACTCTCCGGGACGGCCGCGTTAAACGGGTGATTCCGCGCACCCGGCGGGCCCGGAGGAGCCCTCCGGGGGGTCCGCCGGAGGGCCGCCGGGGGTCCGCCGGGGGGAGCAGAATGAAGGTATGAGTGCTCTGCTGCGCCGTACGAAGAAGAAGTCCGAGGACCGGGTGGTGACCCTCGTGGGGAAGCCCGGATGCCATCTCTGCGACGACGCGCGGCTGGTGGTGAGCGCGGTCTGCGAGGAGACCGGCGCGTCCTGGGTGGAGAAGGACATCACGCGGGACGAGGCGCTGTACAAGGAGTACTGGGAGCAGATCCCGGTGGTCCTGATCGATGACGAACAGCACACCTTCTGGCGGGTCGACCCGGCGCGGCTGCGCACGGCACTGCGTACGTGAGGGGGCTTCTTCGGTGAAACCCGGTTAACATCATGGGCGTTTTGAGTGGTCTCGGGGGCGTGGACTTGAGGAGTGTGTACCGTCTTGCCCCCTTCGGGCCTGCAACGGGCCGGTGGTGTCCCCGGTTCCGGGATCGCGCAGGGAATATGCGTGACCCCGGTCACTTTGACCAGACAAAACGGACACTATCTTTGTGCACGCGTTCACAAAGACATAGCCTGCTGTCGACGGGGCGGTCATAGGACATACGGCCGCCTGCAGCCCCGCTCATCCCGCAGGAGCACCGTGGCAACTGGCCGAACTCACCGACCGGCGACCCGTAGCCGAGGAATTCCCGAGGCCACCGTCGCGCGGCTTCCGCTGTATCTCCGCGCACTGACAGCGCTCTCCGAGCGCTCGGTTCCCACGGTTTCCTCCGAGGAACTCGCCGCGGCGGCGGGAGTCAATTCCGCCAAGCTGCGCAAGGACTTCAGCTATCTGGGCTCCTACGGCACGCGCGGTGTCGGGTACGACGTCGAGTATCTCGTCTACCAGATCTCGCGCGAACTCGGGCTCACCCAGGACTGGCCGGTCGCGATCGTCGGTATCGGTAACCTCGGCGCCGCGCTCGCCAACTACGGCGGTTTCGCCTCCCGTGGTTTCCGGGTCGCCGCGCTGATCGACGCCGACCCCGCGATGGCGGGCACGCCCGTGGCCGGGATCGCCGTGCAGCACACCGATGACCTGGACCGGATCATCAGCGACAACGGTGTGTCCATCGGTGTCATCACCACCCCGCCGGGCGCGGCCCAGCAGGTCTGCGACCGGCTCGTCGCCGCGGGTGTGACCTCCATCCTGAACTTCGCGCCGACGGTGCTCTCCGTGCCCGACGGCGTCGACGTGCGCAAGGTCGATCTCTCGATCGAGCTGCAGATCCTCGCCTTCCACGAGCAGCGCAAGGCCGGCGAGGAGGCCGCTGCTGACGGCAGGGCGGCCGTGGACACCGACGAGGAGGAGGCGCCGCCGATGCGCGCCACCCCCACCGGCCGGAAGGGACCTGACGGGGACATGCCCGCCGTGATGCCGGCATGAGTCTCCTGGTCGTAGGACTGAGCCACCGCAGCGCCCCCGTCTCCGTACTGGAGCGGGCGTCCCTGGCGGTCGAGGCCCAGACGAAGCTGCTTCAGGACACCCTCGCCGCGGAGCCCGCGACCGAGGCCGCGGTCCTGGCCACCTGCAACCGCATCGAGCTGTACGCGGACGTGGACAAGTTCCACGCGGGTGTCGCCGAGCTGTCGACCCTCCTCGCGCAGCACAGCGGGGTCGGGCTGGACGAGCTCACTCCCTATCTTTATGTGCACTACGAGGACCGTGCCGTCCACCACCTCTTCTCGGTGGCGTGCGGGCTGGACTCGATGGTCGTCGGCGAGGGCCAGATCCTCGGCCAGATCAAGGACGCGCTGGCGCTGGGGCAGGAGCTCCACACCGCCGGCCGTCTGCTGAACGACCTCTTCCAGCAGGCCCTGCGGGTCGGCAAGCGCGCCCACAGCGAGACCGGGATCGACCGGGCCGGGCAGTCGCTCGTCACCTTCGGCCTGGAGCAGCTGGCCGACGGCGCCGAGGTCACCGCGTGGGCGGCCGGCAAGCGGGCCCTGGTGATCGGCGCGGGCTCGATGTCCTCGCTCGCCGCGGCCACCCTGGCCCGGGCCGGCGTCGACGAGATCGTCGTCGCCAACCGGACCCGGGCGCGTGCCGACCGGCTCGTCGAGATCCTCGGCCAGGCCGGTGTCCCGACGGCGCGCGCCGTGGCCATGGCCGGTGTCACGGACGAACTGACACGTGCCGATGTCGTCGTGTCCTGTACGGGCGCGACCGGGCTGGTCCTGACCGCGGAGGCCGTCGCCGGTGCGCTCGGGGTCGATTTCGACACCGCGGAGCAGCTGCCCGAGGCCCCCGCCGCCCTGTCCGACGAGCTGGACCAGCACGCGGCGTGGGTGGAGAACGGTTCCGCCACCGCTGCCGCGCAGGACCGGGCCGTGCGCCGGGTGCCCGTGCGTCCGGCCGTCACCGGGCCCGCCCGGCTGCACCTGCTGGACCTCGCGATGCCGCGTGACATCGACGGAGCGGCCCACCGCGTCGCCGGTGTGCGCCTCGTCGACATCGAGTCGCTCGCCGAGGCGTCCGCGGACGCCCCGATGGCCGCCGATGTGGACCAGGTGCGCACCATCGTCGCCGACGAGGTCGCCGCCTTCGGGGCCGCCCAGCGCGCCGCCCACATCACCCCGACCGTCGTCGCCCTGCGCACCATGGCCGCCGATGTGGTGGCCGGCGAGATCGCGCGGCTCGACGGACGCCTCCCCGACCTGGACGAGAAGCAGCGCGCCGAGATCACGCAGACCGTGCGCCGCGTCGTCGACAAGCTCCTGCACGCGCCCACCGTGCGGGTCAAGCAGCTCGCCAGCGAGCCCGGCGGCGCCGGGTACGCCGATGCGCTGCGGGAACTCTTCGACCTCGACCCGCAGACGGTGGCCGCCGTCTCCCGGGCAGACCTGAACGACCCGAATAGAGGGCGGTCATGACCGACAACTCACCCCTGGGCGGGGAGACCACGACACCGCTCCGGCTAGGCACCCGGCGCAGCAAGCTCGCCATGGCGCAGTCCGGCATGGTCGCTGATGCGGTCCGCGAGGTGACCGGGCGCGCCGTCGAGCTCGTCGAGATCACCACGTACGGGGACGTCTCCAGGGAGCACCTGGCGCAGATCGGCGGGACCGGTGTGTTCGTCGCCGCTCTCCGCGAGGCGCTCCTGAGCGGCGAGGTGGACTTCGCCGTCCACTCGCTGAAGGACCTGCCGACCACGCAGCCCGAGGGTCTCGTCCTGGCCGCGGTGCCGACGCGCGAGGACCCGCGCGACGCACTGGTGGCGCGGGACGGGCTGACCTTCGAGCAGCTGCCGCCCGGTGCCCGCATCGGCACCGGCTCGCCGCGCCGCATGGCGCAGCTCAACGCGTACGCCCGCTCGCACGGCCTCGAGATAGAGACCGTCGCGATCCGCGGCAATGTCGATACGCGCATCGGTTTTGTACGGAGCGGGGAGCTGGACGCGGTGGTACTCGCCGCCGCCGGGCTCAGCCGCCTCGGACGCACGGACGAGGTCACCGGCTTCCTGCCGGTCGACACCGTCCTGCCCGCTCCCGGCCAGGGAGCACTGGCGGTCGAATGCGCTGAAAGCAGCGCGGACCTCGCCGCAGCACTCGCCGAGCTCGACGACCCGTACACCCGGGTCGCCGTGACCGCCGAGCGCGCCCTGCTCAACGCCCTGGAGGCCGGCTGTTCCGCACCTGTGGGTGCGCTGGCCGACCTCCTGGCCGACGGGCAGGTTGTCAACGAACTGCGCCTGCGCGGTGTCGTCGGTTCGACCGACGGCACTTCCCTGGTGCAGCTGTCCATCACCGGTCCCGTCCCCACGTCGCACGACGACGCGGCGGCCCTCGGTCGCGAGCTCGCGGCCGAGATGCTTGCCAAGGGTGCGGCCGGTCTTATGGGGGAGCGAGCACTTTGAGCCCCACCGGCCCTGTCGTATCCGACTTCCCTGTCCTGGCTTCAGGGCATGTCACCTTCCTCGGCGCCGGTCCCGGCGACCCGGGACTGCTGACTCTGCGCGCTGTCGAGGCGCTCGCGAGCGCGGACGTCCTTGTAGCCGAACCGGACGTTCTCGACGTCGTTCGCTGCCATGCGCGGGCAGGGGTGAGCACGCCTGAGCTGACGGTTGTTGACACGGCGTCAACACCCGCCGGAGTACCCGTTCTCAGGGATGCCGCCAATCTTGTCATGGAGGCAGCGAAGGGCGGCAGGCGGGTGGTGCGCGCCGTCACGGGCGACCCCGGCCTGGACGGCAACACGGGTGCCGAGATGCTCGCCTGCGCTGCCGCGGGTGTGCCTTTCGAGGTCGTGCCCGGCATCGCGAACGCGGTCGGTGTGCCCGCGTACGCCGGTGTGCCGCTGCGTGACGCGCAGGGCGCCGATGTGCGCTTCGTCGACGCGCGTACGGCGTCGGACCGCTGCTGGTCCGAGGTCGGTGCGAGCGATGCGACGGCCGTCGTGTCCGCGTCGCTCGACTCGGTGGCCGCGGCCGCCGGTGAGCTGGTCTCGGCGGGCCGCAAGCCCGACACCCCGCTCACGGTGACGATCGCCGGGACGACGACGCGCCAGCGGACCTGGACGGCGACCCTCGGGACGATCGCCCAGGTCCTGAAGCAGGCGAAGGTCCTCCCGTCGCCGGACGGGCACCTGCCCGTCATAGCCGTGGTCGGGGAGCGGAGCTCCGCCGCCCAGCGCGACCAGCTCGCGTGGTTCGAGTCCAAGCCGCTGTTCGGCTGGAAGGTGCTCGTGCCGCGTACGAAGGAGCAGGCGGCGTCGCTCTCCGACCAGCTGCGTTCGTACGGTGCGGTGCCGCACGAGGTCCCCACGATCGCCGTCGAGCCGCCGCGTACGCCCCAGCAGATGGAGCGCGCGGTCAAGGGCCTGGTCACGGGCCGCTACGAGTGGATCGCGTTCACCTCGGTCAACGCGGTGAAGGCGGTGCGGGAGAAGTTCGAGGAGTACGGGCTCGACGCCCGCGCCTTCGCCGGGATCAAGGTCGCGGCGGTCGGTGAGCAGACCGGTGCGGCTCTGGTGGACTTCGGTGTGAAGCCTGACCTGATGCCGTCCGGCGAGCAGTCGGCGGCGGGTCTACTGGAGGACTGGCCGCCGTACGACCCGGTCTTCGACCCGATCGACCGGGTGTTCCTGCCGCGTGCCGACATCGCCACGGAGACCCTGGTGGCCGGGCTGATCGAGCTGGGCTGGGAGGTCGACGACGTCACCGCGTACCGCACGGTCCGCGCCTCGCCGCCGCCGGCCGACACCCGGGAGGCGATCAAGGGCGGCGGTTTCGACGCGGTGCTCTTCACCTCGTCCTCGACCGTCCGCAACCTGGTCGGTATCGCGGGCAAGCCGCACAACGTGACGGTGATCGCGTGCATCGGTCCCGCCACGGCGAAGACCGCCGAGGAGCACGGCCTGCGGGTCGACGTGCTGTCCCCGGAGCCGTCGGTCCACAAGCTGGCCCAGGCGCTGGCGGACTTCGGCGCGCAGCGCCGGGACGCGGCCAAGGAGGCCGGTGACCCGGTGACCCGGCCGAGCGAACGGCGCCCTGGTGCGCGGCGTCGCCGGTCGACGACCTGAGGGTCGTGACGGATGTACGGGCCCGGTCGCTCCCTCGCGGGGCGGCCGGGCCCGAGCCGTTTCACGGGCTGCTTTTTCCGGCTCGGGTGTCGGTAAACCGGTGATGTGTGCGGGTCTAGTCTCGAAGGATGACCGATTACGGAAACTTCCCCGGTTCGCGCCCCCGCCGACTGCGGACGACCCCCGTCATGCGGCGCATGGTCGCCGAGACCCGGCTCGACCCGGCGAACCTGATCCTGCCCGCGTTCGTGCGCGAGGGCATCGACGCCCCGGTCGCCATCTCGGCCATGCCGGGCGTGCAGCAGCACACCCTGGACACGCTGCGGAAGGCCGCCGTCGACGCGGTCGCGGCCGGGGTCTCCGGGATCATGCTCTTCGGTGTGCCGCTGGACGAGAAGAAGGACGCGCGGGGCACGGCGGGGACGGACCCGGACGGCATCCTCCAGGTCGCGCTGCGCGCGGTCCGGGAAGAGGTGGGCGACGACCTGATCGTCATGTCCGACCTGTGCCTGGACGAGTTCACCGACCACGGCCACTGCGGCGTGCTGACCGGGGACGGCCGCGTCGACAACGACGCCACCCTGGAGCGGTACGCGGAGATGGCCCAGGTCCAGGCCGACGCGGGCGCCCATGTGGTGGGGCCCAGCGGGATGATGGACGGCCAGGTCGGGGTGATCCGCGACGCGCTGGACCAGACCGGTCACGAGGACGTGTCGATCCTCGCCTACACCGTGAAGTACTCCTCCGCCTTCTACGGCCCGTTCCGTGAGGCGGTGGGCTCCTCGCTGAAGGGCGACCGCAAGACGTATCAGCAGGACCCGGCGAACATCCGGGAGTCGCTGCGCGAGCTGGCGCTGGACCTGGAGGAGGGCGCCGACATGGTCATGGTCAAGCCGGCCGGCCCCTACCTGGACATCCTCGCCAAGGTCGCGGACGCGGTGGACGTGCCGGTCGCGGCGTACCAGATCAGCGGTGAGTACGCGATGATCGAGGCGGCCGCGGAGAAGGGCTGGATCGACCGGGACGCGGCGATCCTGGAGAGCCTGACGGGCATCCGGCGCGCGGGGGCGCGGATGATCCTGACGTACTGGGCGACGGAGGTCGCGCAGAAGCTGGGGCGCTGACCTGGGCTCTCAGGACACCAGGCCCTGGCGGTAGGCGTAGACGACCGCCTGGACGCGGTCGCGGAGGCCGAGCTTGGTGAGGATCCGGGAGACGAAGGTCTTCACCGTCTCCCGGCTGATCACGAGGGACGCGGCGATCTCGTTGTTGGAGAGGCCGTCCGCGATGAGGCGCAGGACTTCCAGTTCGCGGGGGGTCAGCGGGATGTCCGGTCCGTTGTCGTCGGTGGGGCGGATCCGGGCGGCGTACTTGCCGACGAGCTGGCGTGTCACGTCGGGGTCCAGCAGGGCCGCTCCGGCCGCCACCGTCCGGATCCCCTGCAGCAGCCGGTCCGGCGGTGCGTCCTTGAGGAGGAATCCGCTGGCGCCGGCGCGCAGCGCCTCGTAGACGTACTCGTCCAGGTTGAACGTCGTCACCACGAGCACCTTGACGGGGTGTTCGACTCCGGCGCCGGCCAGCAGGCGGGTGGCCGCTATGCCGTCGAGCACCGGCATGCGGATGTCCATCACCACGACGTCCGGGCGCAGCTTCCGGGCGAGGTCGACCGCGGACCGTCCGTCCCCGCACTCGCCCGCCACCTCCAGGTCGGGCTGGGCGTCGACGATCGTCGAGAGTCCGGTGCGGATCAGCACCTGGTCGTCGCAGATCACGACGCGGATCGGCTGGGTCACGAAGGACTCCCGGCAGGTATACGGACGCGGACGGCGAAGCCGCCGTCCGGTTGCCGGCCCGCGCTGAAGTCGCCGCCCAGCACGTCGACGCGCTCGCGGAGACCGGCGAGGCCCCGTCCGCTTCCGCCGGTGAGGGGGGCCTTGGAGCCGGCGCCGTCCGTGCTCACCTCCACGGTGATCTCCCTGTCGCAGTGGCGCACGTGGACTGAAGTGGCGCTGCCATGAGCGTACTTGAGGGCGTTCGTCAGGGATTCCTGTACCACCCGGTAGGCGACGAGGTCGGCGCTGCCGGTCGATTCGGCGGGGGTGCCCTCCTCCGTGAACTCCACCGGCTGCCCGGCCCTGCGTGTCTGTTCGACGAGCGTGAGGAGCCTGCCGACGGGCGCCGGTGTGGCCTCGGTGCCGTGGTCGGGGTTGAGCAGGTTGAGGAGGTGCCGCAGGTCGGTGATGGCCCGCCGGCCGGTGTCCGTGACGGCGGTGAGGCTCTGGTCGAGGCGGTCGGGCGCGGCGGTCAGATAGCGTGCCGCCTCGGCCTGGACGACCATTGCCGTCACATGGTGGGTCACGACGTCGTGGAGTTCGCGGGCGATGCGGGCCCGCTCGGCGGTGCGGGTGTCCTCGGCCACGCGGCGGCGGCGCTCGGCCTCCGCGGCCCGGGTGGAGCGGAGCCACATGCCGACGCCCCAGGCGAGGGCCACCGCCAGGTAGAACATCACGTACTCGCTGGGCGGTTCGCCCGGGCCGATCGCGTCGAGCGCGAGGGCCAGGGGGACGTACGCGGAGGTGAGGACGATCGCGGTGGTGCGCCGGTGGTGTTCCAGCTGGGCGGCCACGCTGATCAGCCCGATGGGCAGTGCGATGCCCGCGAGCGTGTGGTAGCCGCGGAGCTGGTCGAGCGCGAAGCCGGCCGAGACCAGGGCGAAGCAGAGGACCGGCCACCGGCGGCGTCCGGCGAGCGGGAGGCTCTGGAGGGCGATCGCCACGACGGCCAGGGCGTCGAAGGGGCGGTTGGGCAGGCCGCCGACGTCCGTCCCGTTGCTGTGGTAGACCAGCGAGGCGCCGAACAGTCCCAGGGCGAGCGGTACGTACCAGACCGTGGCGCCCGAGCGGCGCCACAGGTCCTGGATCCGCCGAAGTCCGGTCACCGGGGAAGTGTAGTGGGGGCCGCGGCCCGGTCGGCGCGGCTGCGGCGGGGTACGAGGTTGCCGCGCCGGTGGGCCAGCCACAGGAAGCCGAGGGTGATCAGTACGCCGAACAGCACGGTGTAGACGCTCCCTTCGGGGCCGAAGGCGCCGCCGGTGACCCAGGTCGGGCCCGATGTGGCGGTGTCCAGGAGCCCCTGCGGGGTGTCGTTGCCGGAGACCTCGGTGCTGAAGATGCCGCCCGCCGCGAAGTTCCAGCCGAAGTGCAGGCCGATGGGGACCCAGAGGTTGCGGGTCGCGGCGTAGGCGGCGGCGAGCATGCCGCCGGCCTCGATCGCGATGGCGAGGGCGCCCCACAGGGTGGCGTCGGGGTTCAGCAGGTGGGAGGCGCCGAACACCACTGAGGTCAGGACCAGCGCGATCCAGGTGCCGGTGCGTTCCTCGATGATGCGGAACAGGACGCCTCGGTACAGGACTTCCTCGGTCGCGGCGGCGGCCGCCATGAAGCCGAGCAGTCCTACGGCCCCGGCGGGTGAGCCCAGCCCGTCGATCTCGAAGTGGGCGTTGAAGAAGATGTTGGTCACGACGGCGCCGAACATCGCGAAGCCGATGAGCAGTCCCCGGCCGAACGCGGGCGCCGCACCCTCGCGGGCCACCTCGGTGGACGGGCGGTGCTCGGTCCGCCGCACCACCCATCCGTAGACGAGTACGGCGAGTACGGCGGTCAGCAGCCCCAGGACGAGCTGGAGCCAGGGGTTGTCCTCCACGGCCGCGACGGCCTGACCGCCGATCGCGGAGACCGCCGCGACGGCCAACAGCTGCCAGATGAACCTCATGAGTGCTCCTTCGCCGGTTCCGCGACCGGGGTGCCGCGGCGCCTCGAACGCTACGGATCCGGCGTTGGCGAATCGTCACCTCACGGTGGACACCTGCGTGTAGCTCGCGTGGGGGACGGACCCAAGGGGAGCGCGGTCCTCCGCGGCCCGTCCGAGGTCACCGGACCCGGGCAGGGCGGGCTCAGTCCCACCAGAACGTCCAGACCTCCTGTCCCAGCAGGCGCGATCCGGCGTACGCGCGCAGCCCTTGCGGCAGCCGGGCGCCGACGGTGTCCGGGCAGAAGGCGAAGTGCTCGGCGGCCAGGGCGTGCGCCTCCGCCTCGGTGGTGGGCGGCCGGCCCACGGACACCTTCATGGTGGCGAAGCCGAGTGCGACGACCCTGATGTCGAACCGGTCCTCCCAGGAGCGCAGCACCGCGCACAGCCGGGCCACGTCGCTCTCGTGGTTCAGCGGGCCCGCCCAGCCGATCGCCGCCGGTATGTCGGCGCTGCGCCGGGCGGGTACGAGCGCCGGTCGTGCCGTGTCCGCGAGTATGTCGGCCGTATCGGCGGCCAGTTCGTCCGGTGCGCCGGAGGTGCTCGCCGCGGGGGCGGGCGCCAGTCCGGGCCACCGGGCGGATTCCTCCGGGTCGTCCTCGGCGTACGCCTCCCAGGCCTCCCTGAGGACGTCCTCGGCGTCGTGGTCACCCGGGTAGGTCGTATCGGCCGGCAGGAGACCCCAGTCCTGGGGGCCCTCGTCGTGTCCGTCGCCTTCTATCAGGACCGGGAGCAGGCCGAGCGGGCGGCCGGTGGTCCGCAGCCGGGCCCACTCACCCGGCTGCGCGGGTTCGTCGGCGTACCAGAGCAGCGGCTCGTGCCACGGTCCGTCGCCCGTGGTGTCCACGAGTGTGCCTGCCGGGATCGTGAGCCGGGACAGCTGGTTCGGGAGGGTCGCCATGCGGAAACCCTAGGGCGCGCCACTGACAGGACCGGGGTGTCAGGTCCGTTCCGTGAGGCGCTTGAGCGTGGTGAGGTCGGCCGACACGGCGTCCGCGTCGCGCCGGAACTCCTCGGCGCTCATGCCCGGCCTGCGGCGCAGGGTGAACACGACCTCGCAGCCGGTGCCGTCGGCGATCACCCGTACCGGGTTGTGGACGGTCTCGCCCGTCGGCAGCGTGACGTGGTGGTCGAGCACGCCGAAGTCGTTTCTGGGCGCGAAGTCGACCACGACCCGCCCCATGGGGGAGTCGGCGGTCCACCGCCCGTCGCTGCCCTCCTCGACCGATGAGCTCAGCCCCGCCGCCCACTCGGGCAGGTGGGACGGGTCCGACGCGTAGGCGTAGACCTCGTCGGCGGAGCGGTCGATGTGGATGCCGATGTGTCGTGTTCCGGTCTCGGAAGTGGTCATGGGAACGACGCTACCCAGCGGCCGCGCCGACGGGCCGACGGGCCGCCGGGTCGCCGGGTCCGAGGGCATAATCCCGGGCCATGAGTCTCACTGCCCGCCGGCTCGTTCTGGCCACCCTGGACCGTCAGCTCCTGCTCGAACGCCGGCGCCTCGACGTGGCGGAGGCGGTGCGGCGGGTCTGCGCGCTCCAGGCGCAGTCACCGGCGTCGCCGTACCTGGCGCTGTGGAACCGGGTGCGGGACTTCGCGCCCGAGGACCTCGACGCGGCGTTCGCGGAGCGCCGGGTCGTGAAGGCGTCCCTCATGCGGATCACGCTGCACGCCGTCCACGCCGAGGACTATGCGCCGTACCACGCGGCCATGGTGGGCCGGTTGCGGTCGTCGCGGCTGTACGACCGCCGCTTCACCGCGACCGGGCTGACGGACACCGAAGCGGACGCGCTGCTCCCGGAGATCGCGGGGTTCCTGGAGCGGCCGCGTACGGGCGCCGAGGTCGAGAGCGAGTTCGCGGGGCGGTTCGGCGAGCACGCGCACCGCGTGTGGTGGGCGCTGCGCACGTACGCGCCCGTGCACCATGCGCCGGCCGGCGGCCCGTGGTCCTTCGCGCAGCGCAACAGCTATCTCGCCGCGCCCACGGCTGTTCCGCGGGAGGAAGCGGCTGCCGGGGTGCGGCGGCTGCTGCTCGCCCATCTGCGGGCGTTCGGGCCGGCGTCGGCCCAGGACTTCGCCCGGTTCACCATGCTGGACCGCCCGCCGATCACCCAGGCACTGAACGAGCTCGACGGCCGGGTGGTGCGGGTGGCGGGCCCCGGCCGCGCCGTCCTGTACGACCTGGCGGACGCCACCGTGCCCCCTGAGGACACCCCGGCTCCGCCGCGGCTTCTGCCGATGTGGGACAGCACGCTGCTGTCCCATGCCGGTGCCGGCCGGGTCGTGCCCGAGGAGTACCGGCCGCTGGTCGTCCGCCGCAACGGCGATGTGCTGCCCTGCCTGCTCGTGGACGGGCAGGTCGCCGGGGTGTGGCGCGTGGCCGGGGGCGGGCTCGAACTGACCGCCTTCCACGCGCTCGGCAAGGCGGCGTGGCAGGGGCTGACCGAGGAGGCGGAGAAGCTGTCCACGCTGCTCGCCGGTCGTGATCCGGCGGTCTACGGGCGCTATGGACACTGGTGGGACAAGGGGATACCCGGCGCGGAGCGCGTGATCGTCAAGAGCCCCTGAGCGGACGGTTCCTGAGCGGGGATAGCCTGCGTCACCATGATGCGCGCGTGGATGTTGCCGATACTGCTGGTGCTGTGCGGCTCGCTCGTCGCGGCCGGGCAGATCTCCCAGGGGAGCCCTGGCCGAGCCGTCGTGTTCCTGCTGGTGTTCGTGCTGCTCGCGGGCGTGAACTCGCCCCTGATCTTTCCGCGGTCCATCGGTGCGCTGGAGGCACAGCGCCGCAGCGCGGCCGATGGCCGGCCGGTCGTCTACTGGCGGCCGGGGTGTAAGTACTGCATGCGACTGCGGATCCGGCTGGGCCGCGGCGCCCGCCGGCTGTACTGGGTCGACATCTGGCGTGACCCGGCCGGTGCGGCGGCGGTCCGAGAGGTCAACGACGGGAACGAGACGGTGCCGACCGTCTTCGTGGACGGCCGGCCTCACGTCAATCCTGGTCATGCGTGGGTGCGTGAACAGCTGAGCTCCTCCAGGAGTTGAAGAGCGGGCCGGGTCACCTCGGGTCGCGGTCGAACTGGGCCTTCGACCAGCGGTAGCCGAGGACGGTGAGGCCCAGGCACCAGGCGATGGTGATCCACCCGCTGTTGCCGATCTCCGCACCGAGGAGGAGTCCTCGCAGGGTCTCGATGGCCGGGGTGAAGGGCTGGTACTCGGCGATCGGCTGGAACCAGCCGGGCATCGACTCGACCGGGGTGAAGGCGCTCGAGATGAGCGGCAGGAGGATCAGCGGCATGGCGTTGTTGCTGGCCGCCTCGGCGTTGGGGCTGCCCATGCCCATCCCGACCGCGATCCAGGTGAAGGCCAGGGAGACCAGCGCCAGCAGTCCGAACGCCGCCAGCCATTCCAGGACGGTGGCGTCCGTGGAGCGGAAGCCCATGGCGACGCCGACGGCACCGACGAGCACGACACTGGTGATCGCCTGCAGGACGCTGCCGGCGACGTGTCCGAAGAGCACGGAGCCGCGATGGATGGCCATGGTGCGGAAGCGGGCGATGATGCCCTCGGTCATGTCCCCCGAGACGGACACGGCGGTGCCGACCACGGTGGAGCCGATCGTCATCAGCAGGATGCCGGGGACGATGTAGGCGATGTAGTCGGAGCGGTCTCCGCCGCCGATGCCCGCGCTCATCGTGTCGCCGAAGATGTACACGAAGAGCAGGAGCAGCATGACCGGGGTGAGCAGCAGGTTCAGGGTGAGGGACGGGTAGCGCCGGGCGTGCAGCAGGTTCCGCCGCAGCATGGTGGCCGAGTCGCGTACGGCGAGGGAGAGGGAGCTCATCGGACGGTCTCCTTGGGCTGGTCGGGGATGCTGGTGCTGCTGGTCAGGGCGAAGAAGACGTCGTCGAGGTCGGGGGTGTGCACGGTGAGTTCGTCCGCCTCGATGCCGGCCGAGTCCAGCCGGTCGAGGACGGAGCGCAGTTCCCGCTGGCTGCCGTCGCTGGGGATCTGCAGCGCGAGTGCCTCGTCGTCCCGGGTGACCTCGCCCAGGGAGGAGGCGGCGGACCGGTAGGCGCCGGGGTCGGAGAAGCGGAGCCGGATGTGTCCGCCGGGGACGATCCGCTTGAGTTCGTCGGCGCTGCCCTCGGCGGCGAGCTTGCCGTCGTGGAGCACCGCGATCCGGTCGGCGAGTTCGTCCGCCTCCTCCAGGTACTGGGTGGTGAGGAAGACGGTGACGCCGTCGGAGACGAGTTCGCGGATGATGCCCCACATGGTGTGGCGGCTGCGGGGGTCGAGGCCGGTGGTCGGCTCGTCGAGGAAGATGATCCTCGGGCCGCCTACCAGCGTCATGGCGATGTCCAGACGGCGCTTCATGCCGCCGGAGTAGGTGGAGGCGGGCTTCCTCGCGGCCTCGACCAGGTCGAAGCGCTCCAGCAGTTCAGCGGTGGTGCGCCGCCCCTCGCTGCGGGAGAGGTGGTGCAGGTCCGCCATGAGGAGCATGTTCTCCTCGCCGGTGATCAGGCCGTCGACGGCGGAGAACTGCCCCGTGACACCGATCGCGGCCCGCACCGCCTGCGGGTCGGTCGCCAAGTCGTGGCCGCCGATGCGGATGTCGCCGGAGCCCGGGTCGGCGCTGATCAGGGTGGAGAGGATCTTCACGGCGGTGGTCTTGCCGGCGCCGTTCGGGCCGAGCAGGGAGAAGATCGTTCCTTCGGGGACGGACAGGTCGACGCCGTCGAGCACGACCTTGTCACCGTAGGACTTGCGCAGCCCGTTCGCTGCGATGGCCAAGCTGGTCATGGGAGTTGCCCTTTCAGAGGCTGCGAGCGGTGATGTCGCCGTGGGCGGTGGTCGCGTGGATGTCGAGGCCGGCGGCGCCGCCCTCGGTGTTCCGGAGCGTGTTGCGGATACGGCCGTAGGTGGTGCCGGCGTCCAGGGAGGCGGAGACTCCGCGGGCGGCGCCGATCGACACCGCGCCTTGCTGGGTGCGCAGTTCGACCGTGCCGCGCACGGCCTCGCCGATGTTGATGTCGCCCGTCAGGGTGCTGATCCGCGCGGGTCCGCCCAGGCGGCCGACGGAGATGTCGCCGGCGAGGAGGGTGAGGCGGGCGCTGTCGGTCTCGTCGAGCTTGACCGTGCCCTGGGCGCCCTCGAAGGCGACGTCGCCGAGTCGTCCGACGCCCCGGATCTCGGCGGCGGCCGTCTTCGCCTCGATGCGGGAGCCGGCGGGCAGCTGGATGGTCACCTCGAGGGATCCGGAGCTGCCGAGGACAGAGTTCTTCGCCGGCGGGGCCTCGATCCGCAGGACGCCGTCGACGTATTCGACCGTGGTGCGTTCGGCCGCCTTCGCGTCGCGGCTCTTGGTGGCGTCCGCGGGAAGGACCTCGACCGTGGTGTCGGCCCGGTCCGCTGCGATGAACCGGATGCGGCCGGCGGGGATGTCCAGGACCGCGGAGACCGTGGAGGGGGTGTCGAACTTCTGCATCGTGAGCTCCTTCATCTCTGTCGCGTGGCCGTTCGGCCCGCTGTTTCCGATGAGGGAAACGCTACGTTGCGTTCATGAAGTTAGCAATGAACTTGTTGCGCCAAACTCCCGTAATTGCAGGTGAGATGAGGGATTTCGTTGCAATGGTTTTGAGCCTAATGCAACAGGCTTGACGTCGGTGCGTTGCAATGAATTGGTGATGAACGCTAGGCTGGCGGCATTACGGACCACGAAGGAGAGATCGCGATGCCCGGAGGCAGGCTCACCCAGCAGGAACGCCAGCAGATCGCGCTGGGACTGGCCGACGGCCTCCCCTACGCGGAGATCGCGAGAAGCCTCGACCGTCCGACCTCGACGGTCACGCGGGAGGTGATGCGCAACGGCGGCCCCACCGCCTACCGCGCCGACCTCGCCCACCGCGCCACCGAACACCGTGCCCACCGCCGCAAGCAGGCCGGGCCCCGGGATTCGAGGACGACTCCGCAGGCCCATGGGCGCGATGCCGAGGCCGTGCACGAGTTCGAGGAGGTGTTCACCACCGTCCTCATACAGTCGGGCATGCCCAAGATGATGTCCCGGGTCCTGACCTGTCTCACCATCACCGACTCGGGCAGCCTCACGGCGTCCGAGCTCGTCGAGCGTCTCCAGGTCAGCCCGGCGTCCGTCTCCAAGGCGATCGCGTACCTCGAGGACCAGTCGTTCATCCGCCGGGAACGGGACGAACGCCGTCGCG
The DNA here is from genome assembly GCF_044765485.1 of Streptomyces sp. NPDC102451. Lineage (NCBI taxonomy): Bacteria > Bacillati > Actinomycetota > Actinomycetes > Kitasatosporales > Streptomycetaceae > Streptomyces > Streptomyces sp. NPDC102451. The sequence goes on from NZ_JBIWKD010000023.1 coordinate 26,271, forward strand.
ACCGCTATGTCGTGGACGACGACATCTGGTACCAGTCGATGATCGCCAGCGCACGCGCCACCGACCGGATCATCGAGACAGCCCAGCGGGGCGTCGGTGTCCTCGGCGTCGGCACCCCGGCCGCCACACGCCTGGAGAGCGTCGCCCGTTTCCTCGACTTCGTCTCCGAGAGCACCACCCGCGCCGCGAACCAGGCCCGCGACGTTCTCCACACGAAATCCGGGACGGCCCCCGAGGCTTCGCGGGACTGAGCGGGCTGCGCCGCCGCCCGGTCAGCACACGGAGGTGGAGGGCCCGTCGATCACGATGGCCTGGCCGTCGCTGAGCGTCCGATGGGCGGTGCCCCGGGCGCGGTAGCGGTCGGCCACGGTGCCGAGGACCTCCGTCTCGGGGTGCCCGGGCGAGCCGATGTGGGGCACCACGGCGTAGTCGAGAAGGGCCAGCCCGTCCCAGCGGGCCTCGTCGCCGTACGCGGTGCCTACCGCCTCCGGGGCGTCGCACTCCTCCAGGCCCCGCAGATCGGGGGCAGGACGCAGGCGGCGGCGCTGTAGCCCGCGTAGACGAACGCGTCCTGCCGCAGCAGGTCCACCAACGCCCGGTCGGCCCCGCTGCGGGCCATGGCCTGGCGCAGGACGAACACGTTGCCGCCGCGGACCCAGACCAGGGGGAACCGGGCGAGAGCGGCCGCGATCTGCGCCGCGGGGCGCTCGAAGAACGTACGCAGGTCGAGCTCGACCGGTCGCAGCCCGAGCCCGGACAGCGCTCCGAGCTCCCGCTCGACCGCCGCTTCGCGCTCGCCGTCCGGCAGGGCGTCGACCGCGTTGGCTATCACCGCGACCGGGACGTCGGAGGCGTGCGGCTGGGGCAGCAGTGCCAGCATCTGCTCCGGGTGGTTCCCCGTCCGGAAGGACGAAAGATACATACGCATCCGTGGACCGTAGCGGTCGGGAGGCCCCTGACAGGCCGGACGGGCGTGACACCGGTCCTGCGGTGCCACGCCCGTCGCGAAGGTCAGTGCATGAACGGTCAGTGCATGAACGTTCAGTGCGTGAACGGTCAGTACATGAGGGCGTTGTCCATCTCGGTCTGCCAGTACGTGACGGTCAGCGTGCTGTCGACGTACACGTCCTTGCCCAGCGAGACGTCCACCATCCCGCCCGCGGACCCGGAGTTCTTGTCCTGGAAGCCGACGGACAGGTCCTCGGTGGAGTAGCCGCCCGTGCCGCTGCCGTCGGCCGACGAGGTCATCACACCGGCGTAGGCGGACTCGCCGGGGGCGATGGTCACGACGGCCTGCGGCTTGCTGTCCTCGACGACCGGGGGGACGGACTGCGCCTCACCGAACTTCAGGAACGGGTAGTAGAAGGCGTTGCAGGCCTTTGAGCCGGTGTTGGTCACGGTGAGCAGCATGTGGTTGACGGGGCGCTGGACGCTGGTGATCGTCAACTTGGTGTTCGCGTCGGTGCACGTGGGCAGGGACCCGCTGCCGGTGTCACCGTCCTGCGGCTGCTTCGCTGCGGGGGCCGGGGCGGCGGAACCGGAGTCCTTGGCGGCATCCGAACCGGAACCTGAACCGGAAGCGGAACCGGAAGTGCCCGAGGCTTCGGCCTTCGTGCTGTCCGAGGCGGGGGCCGCAGAGGTGCCGCCGGCCGGCTTCTGCGCCGCGGAGCCGGTGGAGTCGTCCACTGCGGCCGTGTCGCCTCCCTGGCAGGCCGTCAGGGACAGGGCGGCGAGCAGTGCGGCGGTGCCGAGGACGGAGGTGCGGGCGGCGCGGCGGAAGTGGAGGTTACGCATGAGAAGTTCTCCCCGTTCGATGTGACTGGTGCCCGGGGCGCCGTTTGGCACCCTGACGTGCGGGCGGGTGTACTGGTCGGTGACGCGTAATCAGATGCTCTGCAGGAGCGCGATGACGACTGCTACGCAGCCGATCAGCACTGCTGCGGCGACTGCGTCGATCAGGCTGAGCGCGGGTCGGGTACGCATGGAGGCTCCCGGGACGGACGAGGTGGGATGTGCGGGTCGTGGGGAACGCCGCGGTGTGTCCACATCTTGTCCAGGCCCGGATTTCCGTCGCAACGGCTGGCGGGGCATGCGGGACGCTGGAACGTTCGCACGTACTCTGACCTGCGCGAACATCACGTCCCTGGAACGCGTTCCGGGAACGGACAGAAGGGGAAACGGTCCAGGTGGGCACAGAGATCCAGGAGTTCGCGGCTCAGCTCAGGGAGCTGAAGGGGCGGTCCGGGCTCAGCTACGGAGCGCTCGCCCAGAAGCTGCACATGAGCACCTCGACTGTGCACCGGTACTGCAACGGTGACGCGGTCCCGCACGAGTACGCGCCCGTCGAACGCTTCGCACGGGTCTGCCGCGCCTCCGCCGACGAGTTGGTGGCGCTGCACCGGAAGTGGATCCTCGCCGACGAGGCGAAGCGCCGGGGTGTGCGGAAGCCGGAGGTGGGCGGGGCCGCCGACGGGCCCGCGGAGCCTGACACGCCCCCGGAGAGACCGGAGGCGGAAGCGGAAGCGGAAGAGAGCCCACGGCCCGAAGCGGAACCGGTACCGACATCGGTGCAAGCACCGGCGCCAATGTCGGAGGACGTGACACCGCCGGCACCGGGCCCCGGCGCCGTTCCCGCTCCGCGTCGGCGCACCTCCAGGAGGCTGCGCGTCCTGCTCACCGCGGTGGCGGTCGTGGCCCTCACCGTCCCCCTGGCCCTCACCGTCCACGGCCTCGGGAGCGACGAGGCCACCGACGACGGCCGGGCGGACACGGAGTTCAGCCACGCGCCGGTCGTCCCCAGCGGCAACGCGAGCGGGAGCCTCCTGCCGAGCAGCAGTGTCAGCCCGTCACCGACGCCCAGCCGGACCGCGTCGTCGCCGGCCGCCCGGAGCAGCGCCACACCTTCGCCGTCCTCGCGCGGGCCACAGAGCGGTGGCGTACCCGTGCACGCCACCATCAGCTCGTACAACTGGGAGGATCCCTGCGGGCAGTACTACCTGCTCGACGAGAAGCCCGATGACGTCCCGCCGAACCCTCCGCCCCAGGACCGCCGTAGCTGGGCGCGGGCCCTCGGGGGTGTGGACGGCGGTGACATGAAGCTCGAACTCACGCTTCAGGGGACGTCCGGCGAGGCGGTCGTGCTGAACGCGCTGCACGTGCGGGTGCTGGGGCGCAACGCGGCGCTCCCCTGGAACGCGTACTCGATGGGGAACGGCTGCGGGGGAGGCATCACCCCGCAGACCTTCGACATCGACCTGGACGACAGCCGGCCGCGTTCCAAGCCCGTCGCCGGGGAGGACGCCGGCGTGGTCGTGCCCGCGAAGGACTTCCCGTACCGGGTGAGCTCCACCGACGTCGAGGTGTTCCACATCGACGCGCATGTGGAGGGGCACGACGTGACCTGGTACCTGGAGCTCGAGTGGACCAGCGGCGGCCGGAGCGGGACCCTGCGCATCGACGACGGGGGCGAGCCGTTCCGTACGAGCAGTCTCAGGGCCCGGCCGAGCTTCATCTACCGCCCCGACACCGCCCAGTGGGTGCCGGAGGAGGAGCAGGAGTGACGGCGATCCCGGCTCAGCGGCGCAGCGCGGTCTCGCGTTCCATGTGGGACAGCTTCTCGGGGTTGCGTACGGCGTAGAGCCCGGTGATCAGGCCGTCGTCGACGCGCACCGCCATGACGCTGTCGAGCGCCCCGTCGAGCCGGAGGGCCAGCGCCGGGGCGGCATTGACGTGAACCGGGCCCATCGACAGCTCGGTGACCCTGGCCAGCCCGCCGACCAGCAGCCGGGCCACCTTGTCCGCGCCCACGACCGGCCTGAGAATGGCCTGCTTCACTCCTCCACCGTCCCCCAGGAGGACGACATCCGGCGCGAGGATGTCGACCAGGCCCTGTACATCGCCCGTCTCGACGGCCCGCCGGAACGCGTCGAGCGCCTCCCGGGTCTCGGACGGGGGCACCGTCCCGCGCGGCCGGCGCGCCGCGACGTGGTCCCGCGCGCGGTGCGCGATCTGGCGGACCGCGGCCGGGCTCTTGCCCACGGCGTCCGCGATCTCGTCGTACCCGAAGGCGAACACCTCGCGCAGCACGAACACCGCGCGCTCGCTCGGTGTCAGGGTCTCCATCACCAGCAGCATGGCCATCGAGACGCTGTCGGCCAGCTCCACGTCCTCGGCCACATCGGGTGAGGTGAGCAGCGGCTCGGGCAGCCAGGTGCCGACGTACGACTCCTTACGGCGGCCGAGCGTCCGCAGCCGGGTCAGCGCCTGCCGTGTGGTGATCCGGACCAGGTACGCGCGCCGGTCCCGCACCGTTCCGAGATCGACGCCCGCCCAGCGCAGCCAGGTCTCCTGGAGGACGTCCTCCGCGTCGGCGGCCGAGCCGAGCATCTCGTAGGCGACGGTGAACAGCAGATTGCGGTGGGCGACGAACGCCTCGGTGGCGGGGTCCGCACCGGCCCGCCCCGCCGTGTCCCACGCGTCCTCCGTGTGTTCGTGTCCGCTGTTCACCCGGCTGCTCCTGCCTGTTCGCGCTCGACGGTTCACGGGCACAGGACGCCGGCCGCCCCTGTTCTGTGACATCCCTGGACGGTGGCGCAGGTCACAGTCCCTCCTGTCACACGCGGCGGCCCGCCGGGGTCTTGTGTCCGTCCGGTGCACCACCACGAGTCCGGTGCACCACCACGAGACCAGTGCACCACCACGAGACCAGTGCACCACCACGAGAGGGGACGACGTCATGGACGCACGGTTCAACTTGTTCGAGAACGGGATCGGCTCCAGGTTCGCCAAGCGGTTCGCGGGCGCCGGCCTGGTCATTCAGCAGTCGCCGCTGCCGAAGTCCACACAGGAGCTGGTGTCGCTGCGCGCCAGCCAGATCAACGGCTGCGGTCACTGCATCGACGTGCACGTCAAGGAGGCCGCGGCCGCCGGGGAGACCGCGGTCCGGCTCCACCTGGTCGCCGCCTGGCGGGAGTCCACCGTGTTCACCGAGGAGGAGCGGGCCGCGCTGGCCTTCGCCGAGGAGGGGACGCGGCTCGCCGACGCCCACCAGGGCGTCTCCGACGAGACCTGGGAGCAGGTGCGCAAGCACTACGACGACGACCGGCTCGCCGCGCTGATCTCCCTGGTCGCCCTGATCAACGCCGCCAACCGGCTCGCCGTGATCACCCACCAGAAGGGGGGTTCCTACGAGGCCGGCATGTTCGCCGCGGCGTTCGACTGACCGGCTCGGACTGACCGGATCCGGCCGACCGACCGGCGGAACGCGCACGGGCCCGGCGGGGATCGGATGATCCCCGCCGGGCCCGTGCGGCAGCCGGAGGGTCAGAGGCGCTCGGGCGTCCTGATGCCGAGCAGCTTCATGCCCTGGTGCAGGGTGCGGGCGGTGAGCTCGACCAGGAAGAGCCGGTTCTCGACGACCTCCGGGGCGTTCTCGTCGCTCAGCACCTGGCACTGGTCGTAGAACGTGGTGAGGTGCGAGGCCAGCTGGTAGAGGTACGCGGCCAGCTTGTGCGGCTCGTACCCCTCGGCGACCTCGGCCAGGACCTCGCCGAACTGGTCCAGGTGCAGACCCAGCGCGCGCTCGGCCGGGGCCAGCTCCAGCTCCGGGTGCGCGGCGGGCTTCGCGTCGCCCGCCTTGCGCAGGATGGAGCGGATCCGGGCGTAGGCGTACTGGAGGTACACCGACGTGTCGCCGTTCAGCGACACCATCTGGTCCAGGTCGAACTTGTAGTCCCGTACGGCGGAGGTCGACAGGTCCGCGTACTTCACGGCGCCGATGCCGACGTACCGGCCGTTCTCGACGATTTCCTCCTCGGACAGGCCCACCTTCTCGGCCTTCTCCCGGACCACCGCCGTGGCCCGCTCGACGGCCTCGTCCAGCAGGTCCTCAAGACGGACCGTGACGCCCTCACGGGTCTTGAACGGCTTGCCGTCCTTGCCGAGGACCGTGCCGAAGGCGAGCTGTTGGGCCTTGACGTCCTCGTTCAGCCAGCCTGCGCGGCGGGCCGTCTCGAAGACCATCTTGAAGTGCAGGGACTGCCGGGCGTCCACCACGTACAGCAGGGAGTCGGCCTTGAGGCCCTGGACCCGGTCCCGGATCGCGGAGAGGTCGGTCGCCGCGTAGCCGTAGCCGCCGTTGGTCTTCTTGACGATCAGCGGGACCGGGTTGCCGTCCGGGCCCTTCACATCGTCGAAGAACACGCACAGCGCACCCTCGGAGCGGACGGCGACGCCCGTCTCCTCCAGGATCCGGCAGGTCTCCTCCAGCATGTCGTTGTAGCCGGACTCACCGACGATGTCGGGGTCGGAGATCTCCATGTCGAGCTTGTCGAAGACGGAGTAGAAGTAGATCTTCGACTCGTCGACGAACCGCTGCCAGTGCGCCAGCGTCTCCGGGTCACCGGCCTGGAGCGCCACCACCCGGTCACGGGACCGGGCCTTGAACTCCTCGTCGGAGTCGAACAGGACCCGCGACGCCTTGTAGACCCGGTTCAGCGACGACATCGCCGCCTCGCCGTCCGCCTGGTCGCCCTCGTGCTTCAGCTCGTCCGGGTGCTCGAACAGATACTGGATGAGCATGCCGAACTGGGTGCCCCAGTCGCCGATGTGGTGACGCCGGACGACCTTCTCGCCGGTGAACTCCAGGATCTGGACCATCGCGTCGCCGATGACCGCCGACCGCAGGTGGCCGACGTGCATCTCCTTGGCCACGTTGGGCTGGGCGTAGTCGATCACGGTGGTGCCCGGGTCGGTCTTCGCCGGGACACCGAGCCGGTCGCCGTCGGCGGCGCGCGCGGCGAGCGTCCGGACGATCGCCCCGTCGGTCAGCGTGATGTTGAGGAAGCCGGGGCCCGAGACCTCGATGTCCTTGATCAGCTCACCCGCCGGAAGGGCGTCCGTGACCTTCGTCGCCAGCTCGCGCGGGTTGCCCTTGAGCTTCTTGGCGAGCGCGAGGATCCCGTTGGCCTGGAAGTCGGCCCGGTCGCTTCGGCGCAGCAGCGGGTCCGCGGTGCCGGCCTCCGGCAGAGCTGCCGTCAGGGCGTCCGCCAGCTGCTGCTGGAGCGTGGAAGCGAGGGAAGGGACCGAGGCCATGAGCCGGCTGCCGTTTCGGTAGAGGACAAAGGATCACTCCAGTATCCCACGGGCTGTAAAGCCGTTTTCGCGCTGCGGGTGGTACCTGGGAGAATGGGAGCGCCCCTCATGGGGGTCGCCCCTACGAGTCCTACACGAGAGAAGGACGTGCCGACCGTGGCTTCGAGTCAGAGCAGCACCGAGACCGACTGGGTCTCCCGCTTCGCGGACGATGTCATCGCCGAATCGGAGCGACGTGCGCCTGGCAAACCGGTCGTCGTCGCCTCCGGCCTCTCCCCGTCGGGCCCGATCCACCTGGGCAACCTCCGCGAGGTCATGACCCCGCACCTGGTCGCCGACGAGATCCGCCGCCGCGGGTACACCGTGCGCCACCTGATCTCGTGGGACGACTACGACCGCTACCGCAAGGTGCCGAACGGCGTCGAGGGCGTCGACGACTCCTGGCAGGCGCACATCGGCAAGCCGCTGACCTCGGTGCCCGCCCCGGCCGGTTCGGCGTACCCGAACTGGGCCGAGCACTTCAAGGCCGCCATGACCCAGGCCCTGGACGAGCTCGGTGTCGAGTACGACGGCATCAGCCAGACCGAGCAGTACCTCGCGGGCACCTATCGCGAGCAGGTCCTGCACGCGATGAAGCACCGCGCGGACATCGACGCCGTCCTGGACCGCTACCGCACCAAGAAGGACGGCGCGGCGGGCGCGAAGGGCAAGAAGCCGCAGCAGAAGAAGGTCGACGAGGCCGAGCTGGAGGCCGCCGAGGGCTCCGGCGCGGCGGACGAGGACGACGGCAGCTCGAACACCGCCGGCTACTTCCCGTACAAGCCCTACTGCGGCAACTGCGAGAAGGACCTCACCGTCGTCACGGCGTACGACGACGACACGACCGAGCTGAACTACACCTGCTCGGAGTGCGGCTTCGCCGAGACGGTCCGGCTCAACGAGTTCAACCGCGGCAAGCTGGTCTGGAAGGTCGACTGGCCGATGCGCTGGGCCTACGAGGGCGTGATCTTCGAGCCCAGCGGCGTGGACCACTCCTCGCCGGGTTCCTCCTTCGTCGTCGGCGGCCAGATCGTGCGCGAGGTCTTCGACGGCGTCCAGCCGATCGGCCCGATGTACGCGTTCGTCGGGATCTCCGGCATGGCGAAGATGTCCTCCAGCAAGGGCGGCGTGCCGACCCCGGCCGACGCGCTGAAGATCATGGAGGCGCCGCTGCTGCGCTGGCTGTACGCGCGCCGCAAGCCGAACCAGTCCTTCAAGATCGCCTTCGACCAGGAGATCCAGCGGCTGTACGACGAGTGGGACTCGCTGGCCCGCAAGGTGGCCGACGGCACGGCGCTGCCCGCCGACGCCGCCGCGTACGCCCGGGCCGTCGGCACGGCCGCCGGGGAGCTCCCCAGCACCCCGCGCCCGCTGCCGTACCGCACGCTCGCCTCGGTCGCCGACATCACCGCCGGTGCACAGGACCAGACGCTGCGCATCCTCACCGAGCTCGACCCTTCGAGCCCGCTGACCTCGCTCGACGAGGCGCGGCCCCGGCTCGACCGCGCGGAGAACTGGATCACCACCCAGGTGCCGGCCGAGGCCCGCACCGTCGTCCGCGACGAGCCGGACAAGGAGCTGCTCGGCTCCCTGGACGAGCAGGGCCGTGAGTCACTGCGGCTGCTGCTGGAAGGGCTCGACTCGCACTGGTCGCTGGACGGGCTGACCACGCTCGTCTACGGCGTGCCGAAGGTACTGGAGGGCCTGGCGCCGGACGCCAAGCCGACGCCCGAGCTGAAGGTCGCCCAGCGCTCCTTCTTCGCGCTGCTGTACCGGCTGCTCGTCGGCCGGGACACCGGGCCGCGCCTGCCCACGCTCCTCCTCGCGGTCGGGGCGGACCGGGTGCGGACGCTGCTCGGCGCGTAGCACCGCGACACATGAGGACGGGCGGGCCGCTCAGCGGCCCGCCCGTTCCTCATGTCCGCCGTCGCCCCTACGCGATGTGGTCGGCGGCCATCTCGTTGTCGAAGCGCTGCTTGAAGCCGGGCAGCAGCTTGCGGAGCAGCGCGGCGCTATGCGGGTGGCGGACGTTGTGGCCGTCCGAGAGGTGGATGTCGAGCACCTCGGCGCTCGGGTAGTCCTGGTGCTGATGCGTGTACGCCGTGAACACGTCGTACGCGATCTCGCCGAACTCGATCTCGGTCTGGGCCCATTCGGCCGGGTCCGCGTCCTGGGCATCCTGGGCGGCGTTCCGGTCCGGCTGCTGCTGCTCCCCGGATTCCGGTTCGGCCGGGCGCGGGTGCGGGAAGGCGCCGATCGTGCCCACGTTGCCGAGCGGGCGGGTCCGGCCGGGGCCCGAGGGGATCATCACGGGACTGGAGTCCGCGCCCTCGTCGTACGCGGGGTCGTACCCGCCTTCGTACACCTCGTCCTTGGGCGCCGCGAACCACGGGCTGTTGTGCGAGCCGGGGCCCTCGGGCGGGTACTGCTGCTCGAACTCGTCCTGCTGGACGAACCGGTCCTGCTGGTCGTACTCGTCCTGCTCGTACCGGTGGTCCTGCCGGTGGTCGTGCTCCGGCCCGCCCTGCGTCTCGGGGGCGTACGGCAGTTGCGGGTGCTGCTGCGCGGTCTCCACGGCGGCCGGGGCCGGCGGCAGCAGCGCCGGCTCGATGCCCGCGGCGGCGAGACCGGCCGGGGCGGTCTCGGCGAGCGGGACACCGTACTTCGCGAGGCGCAGCGGCATCATCGACTCGACGGGGGCCTTGCGGCGCCAGTTGCGGCCGAAGCGGGCCTGGAGACGGGCCTGGTAGATCAACCGGTCCTGTTCGAGCTTGATGACCTGCTCGTAACTGCGCAGCTCCCACAGCTTCATCCGGCGCCACAGCTTGAACGTGGGGACGGGGGAGAGCAGCCAGCGGGTGAGGCGGACGCCCTCCATGTGCTTGTCGGCGGTGATGTCCGCGATCCGGCCCACCGCGTGCCGTGCCGCCTCGACGGCGACGACGAACAGGATGGGGATCACCGCGTGCATGCCGGTGCCCAGCGGGTCGGGCCAGGCGGCGGCGCCGTTGAAGGCGATCGTCGCGGCGGTCAGCAGCCAGGCGGTCTGACGCAGCAGCGGGAAGGGTATGCGCATCCACGTCAGCAGGAGGTCCAGCGCGAGCAGGACGCAGATGCCCGCGTCGATGCCGATCGGGAAGACGACCGAGAAGCCGCCGAAGCCCTTCTCCTCAGCGAGTTCACGGACGGCGGCGTACGAGCCCGCGAAACCGATCGCGGCGATGAGCACGGCGCCGGCGACGACGACCCCGATGAGTACGCGGTGTGTGCGTGTCAGCTGCATTGCGGCCACCCGCGATCCCCTCCCGACATTCGACGAACCGGCTCCACTTCGGCATCCGGCGCGCGCACAGCCTGGCACATGCCGGCCGGGCGTGTTGCGTGGGGAGGGGCCGAAGCCCGGTACTCGTGGGAGCACCGGGCTTCGTCAAGGCGCCTCCGGGCAGGGGAGTTGACGCTCCTGCCGGGCTCAGGTCACGACTTGGAGGAGGCCTTCGCGGTGGACTTGGAGGACGAGGAGGACGACTTGGCGGTCGTCTTCGCGGTCGTCTTCGCGGTCGTCTTGGAGGACGACGACTTGGCGGAGGCCTTGGAGGACGAGGAGGACGAGGCCTTGGCGGACGGCGAGGCTGGGGACTTCTCCCCGTCGGCGTCGGCGTCGGCGTCGGCGCCGACCGCGGCGACCGCCTCCTTAGCGGCCTTCTGGGCGTCCTTGAGGATGTCGGCGGCGGAGGGCGTCTTGGCGCCGGCGAACCCGGCCCCGTTGTAGGTGACGTTGACGACGACGTTCCCCGTACGCGCCACGACCGTCGCGTACTCGAAGTCCTCCTTCGACTTGGTGAGGCCGTACGTGACTGCCGTGGCCTGCTCACCGAGGCCGTCGACGGGCTTGGCCGCGGGCTTCTCGGCGCCCTCGGTCGCCTGCGCCTTGGAGACCTGCTTCGTGTACTCGTCCGTCGCGCGCTTGGCACCGCTGCCCAGGGACTGGTCCGAGTCGAAGCGGGTGAAGCCGACGTCGAGCCAGCGGTACTGCGAGCCCTTGACGCCGTTGTCGTCCAGGCCGTTCCAGGAGCAGCCGTCGCGGCTCGCGGTGTCGCTGGACTTGCCCGGGGTGCCGCCCTTGGTCTTGGCCTTCGGAACCAGGTCCTCGATCGTCTTCCTGGTGATCGACGTGCAGGCGTCGGGCAGGTCGGTGAACTTCGCGGGCTCGACGGTCGGCTCGGACTTCTTCGCGCTCGGAGAGGCCGAGGAGCCCGAGCCCTTCGCGTCGCCCGAGTCCGACGAGCAGCCGGCGGCGACGAGCATCACCGGAACGGCGGCGCAGGCGAGTATGCGGGACAGTCGCGGGGCTGATCGGTGCATGGTTCCTTCACTCGGACGGCACGGCGGTCTCGGTCGTGCGGGTGGTCGGTCGGTACGTCGGGCGAATCGTCGGGCGGTACGGCGGTCGGGGGCCACGGTACGACGGACGGCGCCCTGATGCCGCCCCCGGCCGGAGGCCCCGGGGTACGCCGGGTGCCCCGGCCCGGGGCACCCGCGGCCGGGTCAGCCGTTGAGGGTCTCGTCCAGTTTCCGCGCCAGGGCCTGGGCCTTCTCCTGCAGTTCCCTGCTGTCGGGGACCTCGGTGACGCCGGCCGGCTGCTCGGTGTACTGGACGGTCACGATGACGTTCGATGTGCGGAATACCACGCTCACGGTGCGGTGCTGCGCGGTGGAACCCGCCCGGGTGAGGGCGTCGTCCAGGAACGCGGCGTCCCCGGGCTCGTCGAGCAGACGCGGCCTGAGGTCCTGGTCCGGGTCGGCGACCGTGGTGCTGCCGGACGGGTCGGCGGAGGGCGTGCCGGAGGGTATGCCGCTCGGGGACCCGGACGGTGTGCCGCCGGCCGACGGTGAGGCCGATCCGCTGGGGGTCTCGCTGGGGGTGACACCGGCCGAGGTGGGGAGGTCGGCGGCCTCCTCCTTCTTCGCGTACACCTCCCGGGCACGGTCGTCGTCGCTCACCGAGGGGTCGTACGACACGACGCGCTCGAAGTCGATGGAGAGGTTCCGGGAGGCGTCCGGAGCGTCCGACTTCCAGCGGCAGCCGACCTTGCGGTCCGTGTCGTAGGTGACGGCGGCCGTGCCCTCGTACACCTTCTCCTGCTGCTCCTCGGGCAGGTCGGCGGCGCCCGGCAGCAGGTCCTTGAGCGTGGCACGCGGTACGGCGCTGCACGATTCGGGCAGCGTCCGGTACTTCCCGGGAGGCGCGGCCGAGACCGTCGGGCTGCCGGGCTTGCTGTCGGCGGCGGGGTCGTCGGCGTCGGAGCCGGCGCTGCAGCCGGCGACGAGCGCCACGAGAAGCGCGACGCCGGGTACGTACGCCATGTGTCGCACGGTCCCAGGCTCCCTTCGGTACGAAAACGGGTTGCCGCTCGATGACGGCCGATGGACACAATGTGTATCGCACGCGCCGCTGTGAATGCCGGTCGGCCGACCTGTATGCCGACCTCGGCACCGGTTTTGCGCTTTCAGTCTTTTTCGGGGGAATCGAGGAGTTATGTCGTATGTAGAGGTGCCTGGTGCGCAGGTCCCCATCCGTATGTGGGCGGACCCGGCGTCGGTCGAGGACGTCGCGATGCAGCAGCTGCGGAACGTGTCCACGCTGCCCTGGATCAAGGGGCTCGCGGTCATGCCGGACGTCCACTTCGGCAAGGGGGCGACGGTCGGCTCGGTGATCGCGATGCACGGCGCGGTCTGTCCGGCCGCGGTGGGCGTGGACATCGGCTGCGGGATGTCGGCGGTGAAGACGTCGCTGACGGCCAACGACCTGCCGGGGGACCTCTCGCGGCTGCGGTCGAAGATCGAGCAGGCGATCCCGGTGGGCCGGGGCATGCACGACGAAACGGTCGACCCGGGCAGGCTCCACGGCTTCCCGACCAGCGGCTGGGACGACTTCTGGTCGCGGTTCGACGGGATCGCCGAGGCGGTCAAATTCCGTCAGGAGCGCGCCACAAAGCAGATGGGAACGCTCGGAAGCGGAAACCACTTCATCGAGTTCTGTCTCGACGAGGCTGGCGCGGTGTGGCTGATGCTGCACTCCGGCTCCCGGAACATCGGCAAGGAGCTCGCCGACTTCCATATCGGGCAGGCCCAGAAGCTTCCGCACAATCAGGGTCTCGTCGACCGTGACCTGGCGGTCTTCATCGCCGACACCCCGCAGATGGCGGCGTACCGCAACGATCTGTTCTGGGCGCAGGAGTACGCAAAGTACAACCGCTCGATCATGATGGGCCTCTTCCAGGACGTGGTCCGGAAGGAATTCAAGAAGGCCAGGGTCACGTTCGAGCCGGTCATCTCCTGTCACCACAACTACGTGGCGGAGGAGCGGTACGAAGGCATGGACCTGCTGGTCACCCGGAAGGGCGCGATCCGTGCGGGTTCCGGGGAGTTCGGGATCATCCCCGGCTCCATGGGGACGGGCTCGTACATCGTGAAGGGCCTCGGGAACACGAAGTCGTTCAACTCCGCCTCGCACGGCGCGGGCCGGCGGATGAGCAGGAACGCGGCCAAGCGGAAGTTCTCCACGCAGGATCTGGAGGACCAGACGCGGGGTGTGGAGTGCCGCAAGGACTCCGGGGTGGTGGACGAGATCCCGGCGGCGTACAAGCCGATCGAGCAGGTCATCGACCAGCAGCGGGACCTCGTCGAGGTCGTCGCGAAGCTCAAGCAGGTCGTCTGCGTGAAGGGCTGAGAAAGGGGCCGGGCGACTCGCCGGCCCCTTTCCGCACCCGGCCGCAGGAGCTCACTGGGTGCGGTGCACCTTGGAGTTGGAGGCCTGGGCGCGGGGGCGGACCACCAGCAGGTCGATGTTGACGTGGCTCGGGCGGGTCACGGCCCAGGTGATCGTGTCGGCCACGTCGTCGGCGGTGAGCGGGGCGTCGACGCCCGCGTAGACCTTGGCGGCCTTCTCGGTGTCGCCGCGGAAGCGGGTGGTGGCGAACTCCTCGGTCTTGACCATGCCGGGTGCCACCTCGATGACCCGGACCGGGGTGCCGACGATCTCCAGCCGGAGGGTCTCCGCCAGCACGTGCTCGCCGTGCTTGGCCGCGACGTAGCCGCCACCGCCCTCGTACGTGGAGAGGCCGGCCGTCGAGGAGAGGATCACGACGGTGCCGTCGCCGCTCGCGGTGAGGGCGGGGAGCAGGGCCTGGGTGACGTTGAGCGTGCCGATGACGTTGGTCTCGTACATCTGGCGCCAGTCGTCGGGGTCACCCGTGGCCACGGGGTCGGCTCCCAGCGCCCCGCCGGCGTTGTTGACCAGGACGGCCAGGGAGCGGAACGCGGTGGCGAACTCGTCGACCGCCGCGCGGTCGGTGACGTCCAGGGCGTAGGCCGTCGCCTGGTGGCCCGCCTCGGTGAGCTCGGCGGCCAGCGCCTCGATGCGGTCCTTGCGGCGCGCGGTGAGCACCACGCGGTGTCCGGCGGCGGCCAGCTGCCTGGCGGTCGCGGCGCCGATGCCGCTGCTCGCGCCGGTGATGACGGCGATGGGGGTGGCGGCCATGCGAACTCCTCGGGCAGCTGATCGGTACGGGGCCAGGATAGGACGGGGCTCAGGGCGCCGGTTCGGGGGCCGGGGGCGTACGCGTACCGGCGGCTGCGGGGGAGCGCGGGACGAGGGGTGGGCCGTGCGGGTGGGGGAGACACGGCGGACCGGTCCGTATACAGGGGTGTCCGGCGGGACATCGGTAGGTTCGCGGCATGCGAGTGACGCGTGGAGCAGTGCTGAGGGTGCCCGCCGTGGCGGCGATGGCGGCGGCCGTGGTCCTGGGGCCGGGGCTGTCCGCGGTGGCCGAGCCGGCGCCGCCGGGGTTCGCGCCGGAGGCGGACGTGTCCCACCACGGACGTGTCTCCCTCCACGAGGAGCGGCTGGAGATCCAGCTGCGGACCGGGAACCGGGGCCCGTCGCCGCTCGCCGACGTGACCGTGCGGCTGCGCTTCTCCGTCCCGCTCGCGGCCGGGCAGCGGTTGCCCCGGGGCTGTCTGCGCGGCGACAGCCGGGCGGTGCTGTGCGGGACCGGTCCGCTCGGCGTGGCCGGGGAGGCGAGGCGCACGGCCCTCGGCCTGCGGCTCATGGGCCGGCCGGCCGAGGTCGTGGTGCGGGTGGACACCGTGTGGAACGGCGGCGCGAGCGACCGGAACCGGCGGAACGACACGCATGAGGTGCTGGCTCTCTCCACGGGGGACGCATACGCCTTCTGAGGCTCTGAGACTCCGAGCCCTCAGGCCGTCGGCGCCTGGCTCCCCGCCCCGCCGAACTCGCGTACGGCGTCCGCGACGATGGCTTCCAGATGCGCGTGGTGCGCGCCCCGCCAGTACACCCGGCCGCAGGCGGTGCACTGGGCGAACACGTCGTAGGACGCCTGCGTGCCCTGTTCCAGCCGGGCGCTCACCGCGTCCTTGTCCGCCTCCGTGAGCTCCCCGTTGCAGGCGGTGCAGCGGGTCCACGGCGCGAGTACGGGGGCGAAGCGGCCCAGCACGTCGCGGAGCTGCTCCTCGGGCCGGTCGCTGTAGACGTACGCCCCCGCCCAGATCTCCCTGCGCCGGAGCAGCCCCCGGTCGCGGGAGAGCATGACGCGCCGCTGCTCGGCCGAGAGGGTGGCGAGCGCCGGGTCGCCGATGTCCTCGCTCTCGTACGCGGCGTCCACGCCCAGGAGCCGCAACCGGCGGGCGAGTGTGCCCAGATGGACGTCGAGCAGGAAGCGCAGCGGTGCGCCCGGGACCTGCTGGGGGCGCCGCACCGCGCGCACCTCGACCAGTTCGCCCGCGCCGGGGATGTGGGACACGGGCACGGGGCTGCCGTCGACGAGGAGTTGTCCGGCCTCGGTGAGCGGGACGCCGAGCGATTCCACGACATGTCCGAGGGTCGACGAGCCGTCCGTGGTGACGGCCGTGCGCCCGCGGCGGCGGTCGTGGGCGACGAAGAGCCGCAGTTCCGGGGCTACTTCGACTGTGATCTCAGGTCCGTTCACCTGGCCAGGATGCCACTGCGCGGGTCGCGGCGGCGAGAGGTTTCCGGGCGGCGCGGCCGGAGCGCCGTCAGCGCTGCGCGAAGGCCGCCGGAGGGACGCCGACCGTGGCCGCGAAGTCCCTGACCAGGTGCGCCTGGTCGCTGTACCCGAGGTCGGCGGCCAGCTCCGCCCAGTCGGGTTCCGGGTCCGTCCCGGCGCGCTGCAGCGCCTCGTGGATGCGGTGGCGGAGGATGACCCACTTCGGTCCGACCCCGACACAGGTGGAGAACAGCCGCTGCAGCGAGCGGACGGAGAGACCTCCGGCGCGGGCGAGGGCGTCGACGCGCAGCAGCGAGCGGTCCGTGCGTACGAGCTCGGCGAGCTCCGTCGCGAGTTCCGCCTGCGGGTCCGGCGGGGGGACGAGGGGCAGCAGGAAGGCGTCCAGTGCGGCGACCCGGGCGTCCTCGTCAGCCGGGTCCAGCACCGCCCGCGCCGCGGTGGAGGCGTGCGGCAGGTGCTCGGGGACGGCCAGTGCCTCGTCGGCGGGTACCCGGTGTCCGGTCCACTCCGACACGGGCCGGTCCGGGGCGAACGGCCGGAAGGCGCCGGGCCGGAACTTCACGCCGCAGACCCGCCCCCTGCCCTCCAGCCGTCGGCTGAACAGGCCCCGCACGATGCCGTACACCTCGGCGGACCGCTCCGGCTCCGCCCCGCCGCCCGGCTCCGTCCGCTGGAAGACCAGGTGGACGCTCGGGTGCGGCACCACGTGCGAGGTGTAGGGCTCGGGGAGGTCCCAGTCGATCAGCCAGTAGTGCTCCAGATGGGGGCGGAGCGCGGGGGCGGGATCGCGCAGGCGCAGATGTACGTGGGTGAACAGCTCGGGGGCGTCGACGATGCCCCGCGTCTCCCGTCGGGGTCCGGCCATGGGGGGATCCTAGGCCGCGTGCGTGCCGCGCTGTCGCGTTTCTTCAAGACGCCGTGCCGGGCCCGGGTGCATGGTCGGAGACATGAAGACGATCAGTGAACTCCTCGAAGGGGCGGCCGCGCAGGCGGTTCCCGTCGTGCGGGGCATCGACGACGGCCGGCTGGGCGGCACCACCCCGTGCAGCGAGTACGACGTACGGGCCCTGCTGAACCATCTCTTCCTCGTGATCGACAATTTCCGCATCCTGGCGGCCAAGGGAACCCCCGACTTCAGCGGGACCGACGACGTCGTTACGGGGGACTGGCGCGGCCGGTTCGAGGACGCGACGGCGCTGCTGGTGAAGGCCTGGGCCGAGCCGGGCGCGGAGGAAGGAGAGGCCGGCGGCATGTCGATGCCGGCCAGGACGGTGGGACTCATGGTGCTGGGCGACCTGACCGTGCACGCCTGGGACCTGGCCCGGGCGACGGATCAGGACTTCGAGCCGGACGCGGCCGTCGTGGCGGAGCTGGAGCCGGGGCTGGCGGCGATGGCCCCGCAGGCGCGCGAGATGAAGGTGTTCGGCGAGCCGTTCCCGGTGCCCGCCGGGGCTACGGCCTTCGAGCGGGTGCTGGCCGTGACGGGCCGGGATCCCGGCTGGGGTCGGCCCCGCAGCTGACGGTGGGGGTGTGTGCGGCCGGGTGCGGGGTGGCCGGGTCGGTGTAGAGCCTCCCGAGGGCGGCGTACGCGCTGTCGACGACGGACTCGGCCAGGATCAGCGCGTCGCGCGACGCGAGACGGCCCGCCCTGCGTGTGTACGGCGAGGGCGGGCGCCGGCGCTGCCGCCGGCAGTCGCAGACGGCGTACACCCCGCTCGCGACGACCACGGCCGGGACGGACAGGGCCAGCAGCAGGTCGTCCATGCGGGGCCTCCTCGGGAGTCGTGCTCCTTGCATCGGCAGACCCCGCGGTGCGGCTGGAGAGCGATCTTCGGCCGATGAATGGCCGAAGGGCGCCCTGCCGGGCCGCTGAAAGGCCTCGCGTAGGCGTGCCCCCGAGGGGCATGTGCTTCTTGTGAAGCTCCTCGGCCGGAGGAGAGGCGTGGGACGCGGACCGGGCGGTCTTGCCGGGCCGCCGCTTCTCAGGGCCACACCAGGCAGTACGCCTGGTGTCCCGCGTCGTGCAGCCGGTGGGAGAAGTCCTGCCACTCGTGGAGCAGCTGGTAGACGTTGAACGCGTCGCGCGGGCCACCGCGGTCGGGGACCGTGGACCAGATGAAGGCCGCCGCGCCGACCGATTCCTCGCCGACGTCCCGCAGCGGGTCGACCACCGTCATCGGCAGCTTGACCACCGCGTAGTCGGGGTGGAGCACGACCAGCTCCAGCGGAGGGACCTTGTTCAGGGGTATGCCCTGTATGCCGGTGAGGACCATGGCCGCCACCGTCTCGGGCTTGATCTTGCTGAACATGCCGCCCATGCCCAGCTCGTCGCCGCCGAGCTCCTCGGGACGCATGGAGATGGGCACGCGTGCGGCGGTGGCCCCGTCAGGGGCACCGAAGTACTTGTAGGTCACCCCCACCCGTCCACTGCTCCTGCTCCCCGAACCGTCGACGCCGCCCGCCTGGGCCTCCCGCACGCGCTCGGCCTCGCGCTCGGCCTTGCGCCGGTGCCGCCCTCGCCGGGCAGGCTCGGGCCCCAGGTCGTCGGTCCCTTCGCCCACTCCGCCACCGCGATGCATATCTCATCCACCCGACTACTTCTTAGGAGACACAGCCCCGCCGCGCAACCCGATCATCGTCAGTGACCTCCCCCACGGGCGTGCGGTGAAACACCTGTCCGCAAGACCGTCGACGCCTCTGACACCATGGCATGTGTGAGCTTTCCCTATGACGCCCCAGTTTCGCAGACGCGAGGAGACTGACGCCCTTTCGTTGTACGAGCCTCATACGGGGAGAGCGCGCTCCCTGCTCACCGGCGGCCGGGAATTCCGGCCGGCCCCCCCGAACTCCGAATCGCAGATCAGGACCAAAGTGGCGTATTCATACGAAGCCCCAGTTTCGCAGACGCTTTTCGACCGTGCGTCCCTCGTGACGCCCGGCGGCGTGAACTCCCCCGTGCGTGCCTTCCGGGCCGTGGGCGGTACGCCCCGGTTCATGGTGTCCGGTACGGGTCCGTACCTCACCGACGCCGACGGCCGTGAGTACGTCGACCTCGTGTGTTCGTGGGGGCCGATGATCCTCGGCCACGCGCACCCCGAGGTCATCGCGGCCGTCCAGGACGCGGTGGCCCGGGGTACCTCGTTCGGTACGCCGGGTGAGGGTGAGGTCGCGCTCGCCGAGGAGATCGTGGCCCGGATCGAGCCCGTGGAGCAGGTGCGGCTCGTGTCGTCCGGCACCGAGGCGACCATGTCCGCGATCCGGCTCGCCCGTGGATTCACGGGGCGCGCCAAGGTCGTGAAGTTCGCCGGGTGCTACCACGGGCACGTCGACGCGCTGCTGGCCGCGGCCGGCTCCGGGGTCGCCACCTTCGGTCTGCCCGACACGCCCGGCGTGACCGGCGCCCAGGCCGGCGACACGATCGTGCTGCCGTACAACGACCTGGAGGCCGTGCGCGCCGTGTTCGCCGCGCAGCCGGGTGAGATCGCCTGCGTGATCACCGAGGCGTCGCCGGGCAACATGGGCGTCGTGCCGCCGCTGGACGGTTTCAACGCCGGCCTGAAGGAGATCTGCGCGGCCGACGGCGCGCTGTACATCTCCGACGAGGTGATGACCGGCTTCCGTACGTCCAAGGCCGGCTGGTACGGCATCGACGGGGTGCGGCCCGACCTGATGACCTTCGGCAAGGTCATGGGCGGCGGCTTCCCGGCCGCGGCCTTCGGTGGCCGCGCCGACGTCATGGCGCACCTGGCCCCCGCCGGCCCGGTCTACCAGGCGGGCACCCTCTCCGGGAACCCGGTCGCCACCGCCGCCGGCCTCGCCCAGCTGCGGCTGCTGGACGACGCGGCGTACGCCAAGGTCGACGCGGTCTCCGCGGAGCTGCGCTCCCTGGTCGGCGAGGCGTTCACCAAGGAGGGCGTCGCGCACACGGTGTCGGCGGCGAGCAACATGTTCTCCGTCTTCTTCACCGACGAGCCCGTCCGTGACTACGAGGACGCGAAGAAGCAGGAAGCTTTCCGCTTCACCGCGTTCTTCCACTCGATGCTGGAGCAGGGCGTGTACCTGCCGCCGTCCGCCTTCGAGTCCTGGTTCGTCTCCACCTCCCACGACGAGCGGGCGATCGAGCGGATCGCCGCCGCGCTGCCCGCCGCCGCCCGTGCCGCATCGGAGGCCACCGCATGAGCGGGAACAGTGCGAAGGACATCACCGTCGTCCACCTGATGCGCCACGGTGAGGTGCACAACCCGGACGGCGTGCTCTACGGGCGCCGCGCCGGCTACAGCCTGTCCGACCTCGGCCGCCGGATGGCCGACCGGGTCGCCGAGCACCTGGAGAAGCGCGACATCACGTACGTCGTGGCCTCCCCGCTGGAGCGCGCCCAGGAGACCGCCACGCCGATCGCCAAGTCGCACAGCGTGGACCTGGCCACCGACGGGCGTCTCATCGAGGCCGCCAACGTCTTCGAGGGCAAGACCTTCGGGGTCGGCGACGGAGCGCTGCGCAAGCCGGAGAACTGGAAGCACCTCACCAACCCGTTCAAGCCGTCCTGGGGTGAGCCGTACATCGAGCAGGTCGTACGGATGATGGGCGCCCTGGACGCGGCGCGCGACGCCGCCCGGGGGCACGAGGCGGTCTGCGTCAGCCACCAGCTGCCGATCTGGATCGTGCGGAGCTTCGTGGAGCGGCGCCGGCTGTGGCACGACCCGCGCAAGCGGCAGTGCACCCTGGCCTCGCTGACGACCTTCACCTACCAGGGCGACGAGATCGTGTCCGTCGGGTACACCGAGCCCGCCCGGGACCTGGTGCCGGCGCACCTCCTCGCGGGGGCGAAGCCGGTCAAGGGGAAGTCCAAGGCGTTCGGGGCGTAGCGGCCTCCGCGCCCCGGGCCGCCCGTCGTTCTGTGGGCCGTGTGCAGCCCCTGTAAGGGCGTGTTCACGTAACAACTTTTGTGATTATCGGTGGAACCGTCGTGTTGGTTTCCTCATCTAAGCCATCGCCAGTTTGTATGGCCTTGAGGTAATACGACCGCAGATGGGGACGCTATGCGTGAAATCAACCGAAGGGGCCTGCTCGGGGCCGGTCTCGGAGCCGCAGCCGCACTGTCGATGACCGGCTGCGGCTCCCTCGGCTCTTCGGACAGTGGCAGGCCGGATCCCGAGAAGGGTTCCAAGGGCGGTAATGGGGCGCACGGGAATGGCGGAGGGCCTCCCAAGAAACAGACCAGGCTGATCGGTGACGGCTCCACGGCGGACACCGGAAAGCAGCCGAATCAGCCCGCCGCCCCCGTTCCGCTCGAACCCGGCCAGACGCCGCCGCAGTTCGTGATCTTCTCCTGGGACGGGGCGGGCGAGGTCGGCAACGGACTCTTCCCACGCTTTCTCGAACTCGCCGGGGAACACGACGCGGCGATGACCTTCTTCCTCTCCGGGCTCTATGTGCTGCCCGAGTCGAAGAAGTCCCTCTATCGCCCGCCCAACAACCCCCGCGGCGCCTCCGACATCGGCTATCTCAGCGACGACCACGTCAAGCAGACCCTGAAGTACGTCCGCCAGGCCTGGCTCGACGGGCACGAGATCGGCACGCATTTCAACGGCCATTTCTGCGGCGGTTCCGGATCGGTCGGCAACTGGTCGCCGGAGCAATGGCAGAGCGAGATCGACCAGGCGGTGTCGTTCGTCACCGAATGGAAGACCAACACCGGATGGGACGACGTCGAACCGCTGCCGTTCGACTACCGGAAGGAACTGGTCGGGGGCCGTACGCCCTGTCTGCTCGGCCAGGACAATCTCCTCCCCACCGCGAAGCAGCTGGGCTGGCGTTACGACGCGAGCTCGCCGGGCGGCACCCAGATGTGGCCCGAGAAGCGCCAGGACGTCTGGGACCTTCCGCTCCAGGGCATTCCGTTCCCCGGCCACACCTTCGAAGTCCTCTCCATGGACTACAACATCCTCGCCAACCAGTCGAAGAATTCGACCAACGGCATGCCGTCGCGCTATCCGGGGTGGCGCACCCAGGCCACCGACGCGTATATCGCCGGATTCGACCGCGCCTACGGGACGAACCGCGCGCCGTTCTACATCGGCAACCACTTCGAGGAGTGGAACGGCGGCATCTATATGGACGCCGTGGAGGAAGCGCTCAAACACATCGCGGGGAAGCCGGACGTGCGCCTCGTCTCCTTCCGGCAGTTCGTCGACTGGCTCGACGTACAGGACCCGGCGGTGCTCGCGAAGCTCCGTACGCTCCAGGTGGGACAGGCTCCCGAGGGTGGCTGGAACACCTTCTTTAAACAGGCTTGACAAGGGGCTTTACGGGCACCGAGGGGGGTGCCCAAGATCCCCGGAACTGCCATGCGAAACTTTTCACATGAGCTCTGGCCGCGCACCCCGACGCCGCTCCGCCCTGCTGGCCGCCACGGCCATGGCCGGTGTCCTGCTCCTGTCCGCATGCAGTGGCGGCACCAAGGCCGGCGGCGGCGGCAACACGAACTTCGTCACCGGCAGCGGGGGGATCTCCACCGTCGCCAAGGGTGACCGCACGGACGCGCCGGAGCTCGACGGCACCACCCTGGACGGCAAGGACCTGTCCCTCGCCGACTACAGGGGCAAGGTCGTCGTCCTGAACTTCTGGGGCTCCTGGTGCGGCCCCTGCCGTGCCGAGGCCAAGCACTTCGAGAAGGTGGCGAAGGCGACCGAGGACCAGGGTGTCCAGTTCGTCGGCGTCAACACCCGGGACCCCCAGAAGTCCCTCGCGCTCAGCTTCGAGCAGGACTTCGGAGTCACCTACCCGAGCATCTACGACCCGACCGGGAAGCTGCTCCTGCGCTTCCCCAAGGGCACGCTGAACCCGCAGGCCATCCCGTCGACCGTGGTCATCGACCGGGACGGGAAGCTCGCCGCCCGTTCGCTCGCCGCGCTCGACGCGGAGAAGCTGCGGAAGATGATCGACCCGCTGGTCGCGGAGAAGTGACTCCGGTGCTCGAACTGGCCGCGGTCACCGGCGGAAACGAGACGGTCTTCAGCGGAGCCCTGATAGTGGCGCTGCCCATCGCCCTGCTCGGCGGTCTCGTCTCCTTCTTCTCGCCGTGCGTCCTGCCGCTGGTGCCCGGCTACCTCAGCTACGTCACCGGCGTCAGCGGCGCCGATCTGGCCGAGCGCCGGCGCGGCAGGACCGTCGCCGGGGCCTCGCTCTTCGTGCTCGGCTTCACCGCCGTGTTCGTCTCCGGGGGCGCGCTCTTCGGCTTCTTCGGCTCGACGCTCCAGGAGTACAGCGGGACGCTCTCCAAGGTCCTCGGCGTGCTGATGATCCTCATGGGCATTTTCTTCATGGGCCTCATGCCCTGGATGACGCAGCGTGAGTTCCGCATCCACAAGCGGCCGGTGACCGGTCTTGCGGGAGCACCCCTGCTCGGCGCCCTCTTCGGGATCGGCTGGACGCCGTGCCTCGGCCCGACGCTGGCCTCCGTCAACACACTCGCGTTCGAGCAGGCCACGGCCGGCCGGGGAGCGGTGCTGTCCGTCGCGTACTGTCTCGGACTCGGCGTCCCCTTCGTCCTGGCGGCGGTCGCCTTCCGCCGGGCACTCGGCGCGTTCGGCTGGGTCAAGCGCCACTACGCGTGGGTCATGCGGATCGGCGGCGGCATGATGATCGTGACCGGAGTACTCCTGCTGACGGGCGCGTGGGACGCGCTCATCCAGGAGATGCAGGTCTGGTCCAACGGCTTCACTGTGGGGATCTGAGTCCATGAGCAACACGAACACCACGGACGAGCGCGACCTCGGCCGGGCCGGGGAGCAGCTCTCCACCGCCCCGCGCGAGGAGTCCGCCTCCTCCGTACCGGCGATGGGCGTCATCGCCTGGGCCCGCTGGTTCTGGCGGCAGCTCACCTCGATGCGGGTCGCGCTGATCCTGCTCTTCCTGCTGTCGCTCGGCGCCGTACCCGGTTCGCTGATCCCGCAGAACAGTGTGGACGAACTGAAGGTGCAGACCTTCAAGGAAGCCCACACCACGGTCACGCCGGTCTACGAGAAGCTGCAGTTCTTCGACGTCTACAGCTCGGTGTGGTTCTCCGCGATCTACATCCTGCTGTTCGTCTCGCTGATCGGCTGCATCGTCCCGCGTACCGGACAGTTCGTCGGCCAGCTGCGCGGCCGCCCGCCCGGCGCCCCGAAGAGGCTGACCCGGCTGCCCGCGTACACCACCTGGCGCACCGACGCCGAGCCCGAGCAGGTCCGTGAGGCCGCGCTCGCCCTCCTGCGCAAGCGGCGCTTCCGCTCGCACACGGCCGGTGACGCGGTGGCCGCCGAGAAGGGCTACCTGCGCGAGACCGGAAACCTGCTGTTCCACATCGCGCTGATCGTCATGCTGGTCGCGTTCGCCGGCGGGCAGCTCTTCAAGTCCGAGGGCGGCAAGCTCATCGTCGAGGGCGACGGCTTCGCCAACACGATCACCCAGTACGACGACTTCAAGTCCGGCTCGCTCTTCGACAACGACGACCTCACCCCCTTCAGCTTCGACCTCCAGGACTTCGTCGGTACGTACGAGCGCAGCGGCCCCCAGCGCGGCACGCCCCGGACCTACGAGGCCCGGATCACGTACGCCGAGGGTGCGGACGGGGAGGTGAAGAAGAAGGTCATCGAGGTCAACAAGCCGCTCGTCGTCGACGGCACGAAGGTCTACCTCAACGCCCACGGCTACGCCCCGGTCCTCTCGGTCAAGGACGGCTCGGGCAAGGAGGTCTACAAGAGCGCCGTACCCCTGCTGCCCATCGACAACAACGTCACCTCGACCGGTGCCGTCAAGGTGATGGACGGCTACAAGGACAAGAACGGCGTGAAGACCCAGCTGGGTTTCCAGGCCTTCTTCGTCCCCACGTTCGCCGGTGACGGCCAGGGCACGATGTTCTCGCAGTACCCCG
Organism: Streptomyces sp. NPDC102451; assembly: GCF_044765485.1. Lineage (NCBI taxonomy): Bacteria > Bacillati > Actinomycetota > Actinomycetes > Kitasatosporales > Streptomycetaceae > Streptomyces > Streptomyces sp. NPDC102451. The sequence goes on from NZ_JBIWKD010000023.1 coordinate 51,363, forward strand.
GCCTCGACTACCCGGTCCTCGCGCTCAACGGCTACTACGGCAGCCTCGGCGTCGACTCCGGACTGCCGCAGAACGTGTACCAGCTCGACACGTCCAAGATGAAGGAATTCAAGGACAGCAACGGGGACAAGCTGAAGAAGCGGCTGCGCCCCGGCGAGACCATGAAGCTCCCCGACGGCGCGGGTTCGATCACCTTCGAGGGCGTCGAGGAGTGGGCCAGCTTCCAGATCTCGCGCCAGCCCGCCAGCGGCTGGGCGCTCACCGGAGCCGTCGCCGCCATCTTCGGGCTCGCCGGATCGCTCTTCATCCAGCGCCGCCGGGTATGGGTGCGGGCCGTACGGGGAACGGACGGCGTCACCGTCGTCGAGATGGCGGGCCTGGGACGGAGCGAGTCCGCGAAGCTGCCCGAGGAGCTGGGCGATCTCGCGGTCGCGCTCCACACCGTGGCCCCCACCGCGTCCGATCCCCAAGCACCGGACCCCGAACCCGAGACCGAACAACCTTCCGAAGAACCTGCCGAAGGGGCTGAGAAGTGAATCTCGCCGCCGCAACCAACGAGAACCTGGCACATACCAGCAATGTGCTGATCTATTCGTCGATGGCCGTCTACACCCTGGCCTTCTTCGCGCACATCGCCGAGTGGACCTTCGGCAGCCGCAGCAAGGTCGGCCGCACGGCCGCCGCGCTGAAGCAGGACACGGCCCCGGCCGGTTCCTCGGTGAAGGTGCAGGTCGCGCAGCAGGGCTCCACCGCCGTGCTGGACCGCCCCAAGATCGTCACGCGCTCCGCCGCCGGGACCCGTGACGTCCCGGACGGTCCCGGGGCTGCGGGCGGCACCTTCAAGGGTGACCTGTGGGGCCGGATCGCGGTCTCCCTGACCGTCGTCGCCTTCGCCGTCCAGGCGGGCGGCGTCGTCGCGCGCGCCCTGTCGGTGCAGCGGGCCCCCTGGGGCAACATGTACGAGTTCTCGATCACCTTCTCCACGGTGGCCGTCGGCGCGTACCTGATCCTGCTGGCGCTGCGGAAGAACGTCCGCTGGATCGGTCTGCTGCTGGTCACCACGGTCCTGCTGGACCTCGGCATCGCCACGACCACGCTGTACACCGACAGCGACCAGCTGGTGCCCGCGCTCCACTCCTACTGGCTGTGGATCCACGTCTCCACCGCCATCATCTGCGGCGCGGTCTTCTACCTCGGCGCCGTCGGCACGCTGCTCTACCTGTTCCGCGACAGCTACGAGAACAAGATCGCGAACGGCGGCACGCCCGGGAAGTTCGCCTCGTCCGTCCTGGAGCGGCTGCCTGCCGCGAAGAGCCTGGACACCTTCTCGTACCGCATCAACGCCGCGGTCTTCCCGCTGTGGACGTTCACGATCATCGCGGGCGCGATCTGGGCGGGCGACGCCTGGGGCCGCTACTGGGGCTGGGACCCCAAGGAGGTCTGGTCCTTCATCACGTGGGTCGCGTACGCCGCCTACCTGCACGCCCGCGCGACGGCCGGCTGGAAGGGCCGCAAGGCCGCTTACCTGGCGCTCGTCGCCTTCGGCTGCTGGCTCTTCAACTACTACGGCGTGAACATCTTCGTCACCGGCAAGCACTCCTACGCCGGGGTCTGACCGGAACACCCGCGTACGACGGGAGGGCGCGACCAGCCGTGGTCGCGCCCTCCCGTCGTACGTGCGGTCAGCCCAGCGGGGTGTCCAGGACCGCCTTGCGGTGGCTGAACGTCTCCAGGGAGTACCGGCCGTGGTAGCTGCCCATGCCGCTCTCGCCGACCCCGCCGAACGGCAGGTCCGAGACGGTCAGATGGGCCAGCGGCAGGCCGATGCCGACCCCGCCCGACGAGGTCTCGGCCAGCAGCCGTTCCCGTACGCCGGGGGACTCCGTGAACGCGTACAGGGCCAGCGGCTTGTCCCGGTCGTTGATGAAGCCGATGGCCTCGTCGAGACCGTCCACCGTGAGGATCGGCAGCACCGGGCCGAAGATCTCCTCCCGCATCACGGGGGAGTCCGGGGCGACATCGGCCAGCACGGTCGGGGCGATGTACTTCGTGTCCCGGTCGTGGGCGCCGCCCGTCACCGTCCGGCCGGAGTCCAGGAGGCCGACCAGCCGGTCGAAGTGGCGCTCGTTGACGATCCGGCCGTACTCCGGACTGGTGGAGGCGTCCGGTCCGAACAGCCCCTCCACCGCTGCCGCGAGCGCGTCCGCCAGGGCCGGCGCGGTCTCGGGGTCGGTCAGGACGTAGTCGGGGGCGACGCACGTCTGGCCGGTGTTGAGGAACTTCCCGGAGGCCAGCCGGGCGGCCACCGTCTTCAGGTCCGTGCCGCGGTCGACGAACACGGGCGACTTGCCGCCCAGTTCGAGCGTCACCGGGGTGAGGTGCTCGGCCGCGGCGGCCATCACGATGCGGCCGACGGCGCCGTTGCCCGTGTAGAAGATGTGGTCGAAGCGCTCGGCGAGCAGCGCTGTGGTCTCGGGGATCCCGCCCTCCACCACGGTCAGCGTGTCGGTGTCCAGATACTCCGGCAGCAGCCGGGCCAGGGCGGCGGAGGTGGCGGGCGCCAGCTCGCTGGGCTTCGCGACGACGGTGTTGCCCGCGGCCAGCGCCCCGGCGACCGGCGCGAGCAGGAGCTGCACCGGGTAGTTCCAGGGCGCGATGACCAGGACGACGCCGAGCGGGTCCTGCACGGTGTGGGCGGTGGCCCCGGCGAGGACGGCCGGTACGGGGGCGGGCTCGGGCTCCAGCCAGCCCGCCAGGCGCTCCAGGGTGTGGTCGATCTCGCGGACCGTGAAGTCGATCTCGGTCCGGTAGGCCTCCTTGCGGCTCTTGCCGAGGTCGGCGTGGAGGGCCTCGGCCAGTTCGTCGCCGCGCTCGGTGAGCAGGGCGCGCAGGCGCGTCAGCCGGTCCGTGCGCCAGGCCAGGTCCCTGGTGCGGCCGGTGCGGAAGGCGGCGCGGAGCCGGGCGACGACCTCGGCCGGGGTCTCCCGCACGGACTCGGCGGCGCTCACAGGGCCGCCACGATCTCGCGGGCCAGCTGCTCGGAGGAGGCGGGGTTCTGGCCGGTGTGCAGGGTGCGGTCGTGCACGGTGTGCACCGCCCACGGGTCGGCGGCGGTGTAGTCGGCGCCGAGCTCGACGAGGCGGTTCTCCAGCAGCCAGGGCGCCTTGTCGGCCAGGCCGGCCTGGGTCTCCTCGGCGTTGCTGAAGCCCGTCATGCGGTACCCGGCGAACGGCCAGCTGCCGTCCTCGCGGCGGGCGGGCAGCAGGGCAGCGGGGGCGTGGCACAGCACGGCGACGTGGGTGCCGGAGTCCAGGGCCGTGGTGAGCAGCCGGCCGGACGCCTCGTCGACGGCCAGGTCCTCCATGGGGCCGTGGCCGCCGGGGTAGAAGACGACGTCGTACGAGGTGGGCACCACGTCCTCCAGCCGGGCGGGGATGCGGAGCGTCTCGTCGATGGCGGCGAGGTACGAGGCCACGGCGTCGGCCTGTTCCTGGCCCCCGTTGCTCTCGGCGGTGAGGCTGACGCTGTCCACGGTGGGGGCGACCCCGCCGGGGGTGGCGACGGCGATGTCGAAGCCGGCCTGGCTGAAGACGCGGTGCGGGGCCGCGAGTTCCTCGGCCCAGAAGCCGGTGGGGTGGGTGGTGCCGTCGTTGAGGGTCCAGTGGTCGGCACCGGTGAGGACGAAGAGTACGGAGGGCATGGGGGGTGCTCCCTACGAGACGCGAGGCGTGAGACGCGTGGAACTTGAAGCTTGATATGCTCAAGCATTACCCTTCATGTAACGGGTCAAAGTTGAGCATGTCAAATGAATGCGGGTGCGTGGCGGACAGGGCCCGGGCCTCGGGACCACGCGCACCGATCGAAGGATGGCCGACCATGACGACGGAACCGGCACCCCGCGCCGTCCCTACTCCGGACGAACTGCTGGAACCCCTCGCAGTCGTCGTCCGTGGCCACCACGACGACCTCACCGCCGTCGCCGGCCGCCACGGCCTCAGCACCTCGCAGGCCCGGGCGCTGATCGCCCTCAACGAACCCATGCCCATGAGCGCGCTCGCCAGTCATCTGGTGTGCGACGCGTCCAACGCGACCGGACTCATCGGCCGCATGGAGGCCCGCGGCCTGGTGACGCGCACCCCGGCGCCCGGCGACCGCCGCTCCAAGGTGGCCGCCCGCACGGCGGAGGGCACCGAGCTGGCACACCGGATCCGCGCGGAGATGCGCGTGGTGCACGGCGCGCTGGAGGCCCTCACCCCCGAGGAGCGCACCGCCCTGCTGCCCCTGCTCGAACGGCTGGGGCGCCTGCTGTCCTCATGAACTCCCTGAACTCATGAACTCATGAGCTCATGGCCCGTCAGGTGGTGGGCGGGGTCGGGTCCTCGGGGCCGGAGCCGCTCTCGCGGCGCTTCAGCTCCTCCTCGCGGCGGCGCAGGTCGGCCTCCCGCTCGGCGAGGCGCGCCTCGCTGTCCTGCCTGTCGCCGTCCTTCTTGTCGCCGTCCTTGAGCGACTTCAGGAAGTCCGGGTTGTCGTCGGGCGCCACCCACGTCGAGCGGCGTCCGCGGGAGGGCGCGAGGCCCCCGGCGGGCGCGTGGCGCACCTTGCCCGCGGCCAGCCAGACGATCGGTCCGACGATCCAGAACAGCAGGATGATGAAGACCCAGGCGATCTTCGGCAGGTGCTTCGCCTCGTCCTCCGGGGTGTTCAGGCAGTCGATGAACGCGAAGATCGTCAGCGCCAGCGGCAGGATGTAGATCAGGGCCCTGAGCATCGTGGAGATCCCCCGAGGTGAGGTGACGGGGCGCACGGACCGCCCCCGGTGATGGGCCCAGGGTAGCGGGTGTCCGATACTGGGCCTTATGGCTTACGACGATCTTCGCTCCCTGCTCCGGGCTCTGGAGCGCGAGGGCGATCTCAAGCGCATCAAGGCCGAGGTCGACCCGTATCTGGAGGTCGGCGAGATCGTCGACCGGGTGAACAAGGCGGGCGGCCCCGCGCTGCTCTTCGAGAACGTCAAGGGGGCGTCCATGCCCCTGGCCATGAATGTCTTCGGGACCGACCGGCGGCTGCTCAAGGCCCTCGGGCTGAAGTCCTACGCCGAGATCAGCGACAAGATCGGCGGCCTCCTCAAGCCGGAGCTGCCGCAGGGCTTCGTCGGGATCCGGGAGGCGTTCGGGAAGCTCGGCGCGGTGACCCACCTGCCGCCGAAGAAGGTGAAGCCCGACAACGCCCCCGTCCAGGAAGTCGTCCTGACCGGCGACGACGTGGACCTGGAGCAGCTGCCCGCGCTCTTCACCTGGCCCGAGGACGGCGGCTCCTTCTTCAACCTCGGCCTCACCCACACCAAGGACCCCGAGACGGGCATCCGCAACCTCGGGCTCTACCGGCTGCAGCGCCACGACAAGCGCACCATCGGGATGCACTGGCAGATCCACAAGGACAGCCGCAACCACTACCAGGTGGCCGCCAGGCGCGGTGAGAAGCTGCCCGTCGCCATCGCGTTCGGGGCGCCGCCGGCGGTCACGTACGCCTCCACGGCACCGCTGCCCGGGGACATCGACGAGTACCTCTTCGCCGGCTTCGTCCAGGGCAAGCGGATCGAGATGGTCGACTGCAAGACCGTCCCGCTCCAGGTCCCGGCGCAGGCCGAGGTCGTCATCGAGGGGTGGCTGGAGCCGGGCGAGATGCTGCCCGAGGGGCCCTTCGGCGACCACACCGGCTTCTACACCCCGCAGGAGCCCTTCCCCGCGCTGAAGATCGACTGCGTGACGATGCGGAAGCGTCCGCTGCTCCAGTCGATCGTCGTGGGCCGGCCGCCCACCGAGGACGGTCCGCTGGGGCGGGCCACCGAGCGGTTCTTCCTGCCCCTGCTCAAGATCATCATTCCGGACATCGTGGACTACCACCTGCCGGAGGCGGGCGGTTTCCACAACTGTGCGATCGTGTCGATCGACAAGAAGTACCCCAAGCACGCCCAGAAGGTGATGAGTGCCGTCTGGGGGGCGCACATGATGTCGCTGACCAAGCTGATCGTCGTCGTGGACGCCGACTGCGATGTCCACGACCTCCACGAGGTGGCCTGGCGGGCGCTCGGCAACACCGACTACGCCCGTGACCTGCTGCTCACCGAGGGCCCGGTCGACCATCTCGACCACGCCTCCTACCAGCAGTTCTGGGGCGGCAAGGCCGGGATCGACGCGACCCGGAAGCTGCCCGAGGAGGGGTACACCCGGGACGGGGGCTGGCCGGCCATGGTCGAGTCCGACCCGGATACGGCGGCGACGGTCGACCGCCGCTGGAAGGAGTACGGCCTGTGAGTGCCTCCGCCGCCGCGGTGCCCCAGCCGCGCAGCAAGCCCCGCGCGTTCCTGCGGCTGGTGATGATCGAGCACTCGGTCTTCGCGCTGCCCTTCGCCTACATCGCCGCGCTGACCGCGATGTTCCAGCTGGACGGCACGTTCCACTGGGGCACGCTGCTGCTCGTGACCATCGCGATGGTCGGGCTGCGTACGTTCGCGATGGCCGCCAACCGGATCATCGACCGGGAGATCGACGCCCGTAATCCGCGTACGGAGGGCCGGGAGCTGGTGACCGGCGCGGTCACGGTGAAGTCCGCCTGGACCGGTGCGCTCGTGGCCCTCGTGTTCTTCCTGGGCGCCGCGGCGCTGCTGAACCCCCTCTGTCTGGCGCTGGCGCCGGTGGCCGTCGTGCCGATGGTCGTCTATCCGTACGGCAAGCGGTTCACGAACTTCCCCCACGCGATCCTGGGCCTCGCCCAGGCCATCGGGCCGGTCGGCGCCTGGCTGGCGGTGACCGGGAGCTGGTCGTGGGACGCGGTGATCCTGGGGCTGGCCGTCGGCATCTGGATCGGCGGCTTCGACCTGATCTTCGCCTGCCAGGACGTGCGGGCCGACCGGGCCCACGGTGTGCTCTCCTTCCCCGCGCGCTTCGGGATCCCGGCCGCGCTGTGGGGGGCCAGGGTCTGCCACGTGGTGACGACCGGGCTGCTGGTGTGGTTCGGCCTGGCGACCGACGCGGAGATCTTCTACTGGATCGGCATGGTGATCGTCGCCGTCGCCTTCGTGTACGAGCACCGGGTCGTGCGGCCGCACGACCTGTCCCGGCTGAACCGGGCCTTCTTCTCGGTCAACGGCTTCATCGGCATCGCGCTCTTCGCCTGCGCACTGCTCGACCTGCTGGTCCGCGGCCTCACACCGTGACGTAGCCCTGCCCCTGCGGGCGGCGGGGGCGGCGGAAGAAGAACGCCGCCGCCACCCCGCCCATGAGGCCGAAGAGATGGCCCTGCCAGCTGATGCCGGAGTCCGTCGGCAGCACGCCCCAGAGCAGGGAGCCGTAGACCGCGGCGATGATCACGCCTATGACGATGTCCAGCGGGCGCCGGTCCACGAAGCCGCGGACCAGCAGATAGCCGAAGAGGCCGAAGACCACGCCGGACGCGCCGAGCGTCACCGTGTTCGGCGGTGCGGTGAGCCAGACGCCGAGGCCGGCCGTCACGATCACGACGAGGACCACGGCGGCGAACCTGCGTATCCCGCCGAGCGCGGCGATGAAGCCGAGGACCAGCAGCGGGACGCTGTTGGACGCCACGTGCTCCCAGCCGCTGTGCAGGAACGCCGACGGCACGATGTCGGCCAGCTCGGCGGGCTCGCGCGGGCTGACGCCGTAGCTGTCGAGGGCGTTGTCCGTCGCCATGTCGATGCCTTCGAGCAGCCACAGGAGCGCGATCCAGGCGAGCATGACCGCGCCGGCCGTGACGGCCCGTGCGGTGGCGGTCGTCCGTGTGCCCGTCATGGTCACCCCCTGTCCATGGCTGTTCCCTCATCCGGTGCAACGTCCGGAGCCCCTGGCTCAGTTCCTGGAGCGGGGTGCCGGATAGGCTCGGCGGTGTGACAGCCAGGACTTCGATGACTCAGCAGGAACGCAGGCCTTGGATTGTCGGGGTGTCGGGCGCATCGGGCACGCCCTTCGCGGCCTCGGTGCTGCGCGGACTGCTGGCCGCCGGGGAGAGCGTCGATCTGGTGGTCAGCCGCGCCTCGCGGCTGACGCTCCTGGACGAGACGGGGATCGCCTTCCGCGACGCCCACTGGCAGGAGGACCTGGCGAGCTGGCTGGCGCGGGGCGCGGACGGGAAGCCGGACACCTTCCGGCCGGACATCGGCGGCGTACGCCACTGGGCGGCGGGCGACCTGGCGGCCGGGCCGTCCTCGGGGTCGTACCCGGCGAAGGGGATGCTGATCGTCCCGGCATCGACGGCGTGCGTGGCCGGGGTGGCGCTCGGGCTGTCGAAGGATCTGCTCCAGCGGGCCGCGAGCGTGACGCTCAAGGAGCGGCGGAAGCTGGTGGTCGCCGTGCGCGAGACGCCGCTCAGCGGTCAGACGCTGAAGCAGATGGTCGCGCTCGACGAGGCGGGCGCCGTGGTGCTGCCCGCCTCTCCGGCGTTCTACGCGGGCGCGACGCACATCCAGGACCTGGTGGACTTCGTCGCCGGGCGGGTGCTGGACGCGGCGGGGGTGCCGCACCAGCTGTACCGCAGGTGGGAGGGGGAGCTCGGTGGCGCCTCCCGGGGCTGAACCGGTGGGGTCAGCGCTTCTTCCTGCCGATGCGCGGGGCGCGGGCGCGGTCGACGCGGTGGGCGGCGGCGGGCTGGTGGGCACGCGAGCGGTTGGCCAGGTCCTGCAGCTCGCGCATCCGGGCGTAGGCCATCTCGATCGAGTACACGGTGAAGTTCACTCCTGAAGATTCGAAAGCGTTTCTTGGATGATGGAAAAGATTTACAGGGCCTGACCCCTGTTGTGCCTTAGATTCTACACGTAAACTCGCGGTACTGCTGAACAATGGAAGGTTTCAGTCACATGGACGCGGTGGACAGGCAGCTCATCCAGGCCCTCAGAGAGAACGGCAGGGCCTCGTATGCCGAGCTGGGACGGCTCGTAGGGCTCAGCGGGCCCAGCGTCACCGACCGCATCAACCGGCTGGAAACCGCCGGTGTCATCACCGGATACCGCGCGACCGTCGACGCGGCGTCGCTGGGGCTCGGTGTCACCGCGCTGATCGGCATCTCCCTCTCCGACGCCGCCGACCACGAGGACGTCGCGCACCGGCTGAAGGACCTCGCCGAGATCGAGGACTGCTGGTTCATCGCGGGCGACGACTCGTTCATGCTCAAGGTCCGGGTCGGCGACGTGGACGGGCTGGAGAAGACCATCAGGCGGCTCAGCGGCACCCGGGGGGTCTCGCGGACGCGCACGACGGTCGTCCTCTCCACCAAGTGGGAGAACAGGGTCGGGGAGCTCCCCGAGGAGGAGTGACGCGAGCGGCAGTGGGGGTGCCTCCGCCCGGAGGGCGGGGGAGTACCGTGGGCTGCCGGAACGACTGCACGGAGACATGGGAGGGGCACTGGTGGACGCGGGACTCAAGCGCGAGCTGGAGGAGAAGGTCCGGGCCGGCGAGCGGCTGACCCGCGAGGACGGGATCGCGCTCTACGAGTCCGACGACCTCGCATGGCTCGGCGGGCTGGCCCACGAGGTGCGCACGAGGAAGAACGGCGACGTCGTCCACTTCAACGTCAACCGTCACCTCAACATGACCAACGTGTGCACCGCGTCCTGCGCGTACTGCTCGTTCCAGCGCAAGCCGGGCGAGAAGGACGCGTACACGATGCGCATCGAGGAGGCCGTCCGGCTCGCGAAGGCGATGCAGGGCGAGAACCTCACCGAGCTGCACATCGTCAACGGGCTGCACCCCACCCTGCCGTGGCGCTACTACCCGCGCTCGCTCAGCGCGCTGAAGGAAGCCCTGCCGGAGGTGGCGCTCAAGGCGTTCACGGCGACGGAGATCCACCACTTCGAGACGATCTCGGGCCTCTCGGCCTCCGAGATCCTCGACGAGCTGATCGACGCCGGTCTGGAGTCGCTGACCGGCGGCGGCGCGGAGATCTTCGACTGGGAGGTCCGCCAGCACATCGTCGACCACAACACCCACTGGGAGGACTGGTCGCGCATCCACCGTCTCGCGCACGAGAAGGGTCTCAAGACCCCGGCGACGATGCTGTACGGGCACATCGAGGAGCCCCGTCACCGCGTCGACCACGTGCTGCGGCTGCGGGAGATGCAGGACGAGACCGGCGGCTTCCAGGTCTTCATCCCGCTGCGCTACCAGCACGACTTCGTGGACATGAAGGACGGCAAGGTCCGCAACACCCTCCAGGCGCGTACGTCGATGGCGACCGGTGCCGAGGCGCTCAAGACCTTCGCCGTCTCGCGGCTGCTCTTCGACAACGTCCCGCACGTCAAGGTCTTCTGGGTGATGCACGGCGTGCAGACCGCGCAGCTCGCGCTCCAGCACGGCGCCGACGACATGGACGGCTCGGTCGTCGAGTACAAGATCACGCATGACGCCGACGACTACGGCACGCCGAACAAGCTCGGCCGCGAGGACCTGCTGGACCTCATCCGCGACGCCGGCTTCCGGCCGGTGGAGCGCAACACCCGGTACGAGATCCTGCGCGAGTACCCGGGCCCGGACGCCGACCGCCGCGAGACGCCGCAGCCGATGCGCGTCTGAGGCCTTACGCCCGCCCGACGCCCCGCGCCCGTCGCGGGTGCCCCGGGTGCCCCGCTGTCCGAAAGCCCCGGCCTGCCGTCCCCCGGCCGGGGCTTTCTCGCGTGGTGGACGCAAGTTGAAGCACGCATTCCGTAATGGCTAATCTGCGGATATGGCACTTACATTCGAGGTGGATCCCGCATTCGACCGCGAGCTGCGGGACGGCATCACCGCGCTCTGGGTCGATGTCAGCAACGCGGGCGGGGCCGTCGGCTTCGTGCCGCCCGTCACCGGCGACGAGGTCAGGCCCGAGCTGGTCAAGCACCTCGCCGGGATGGCCGAGGGCCGCACCCACCTGGTCGTCGGCCGCGACGAGGACGGCGCCGTGGCCGCCACCGCCTTCCTCACCCACAACACCCACCGGCTCATGCGGCACTGGATCGGCGCCTACACGGTGATGGTGCACCCGCGCCACCAGGGCAGGGGCTTCGGGCGGGCGCTGATGGAGGCCACGGCCGACGCCGCGCTGGAGCTCGACGGCATCGACGCCATCCGGCTCACCTGCCGCGGCGGCACCGGGGCCGACCGCTTCTACTCCTCCTGCGGATACAAGGAGGTGGGCCGGGTCCCGAACGCCATCCGGGTCGCCGAGGACGACTACCGTGACGACGTGATCATGCTGCTCCCGCTCTTCCGCCGGTGACGCCGGGGAGGGGTGCCGGGCGCGCCTGGGACAACCCTGCGAACTGATCGAATTCGGGGCATGCTTCACTGGTCGGGCAGGACCCAGACTGCACGACCGCAGGAACGTCGGACGTAGAGAGAAGGCCAGCCGTGTCCGCTGCCAAGCCGAGCGCAACGATCCGGTACACCGCCATGCGCCTGCTGATTTTCGTCGGCTGCTTCTTCATCGCCGGTGTGGCCGTCCACTTCGGCGTGCTCCCCTCCGGTGTCGGCGGGTCCAACGTCGTCTGGGTCATCCTCCTCGGCCTGCTGCTCTCCGCGCCCCTCAGCTTCATACTGCTGCGGAAGCAGCGCGACGAGATGTCCGAGCAGATCATCACGAAGGTCGACCGGACCAAGGCCAGGCTCGAGGCCAACCGCACCCGCGAGGACAGCGTCACCCTGTAGGCGCCGCGTAAGGTTCCTCACACCCCGCACCCCGTACGCACGAAGCCCCGGACCGGAGCAGTCGCTCCAGTGCCGGGGTTTCCGTGTGTCCGGGGCGGATCCGGAGCGGGTCCGGAGTGGCTCTGGATCGGGTCCGGAGTGGGTCCGTCAAAAATGATCAAGAAGCGTACCTTTGAGGTTCTCAAAGTTGCAGTGTTAACGTATTCGACATGATTACTGCAGTGCGCACCCATCACGCCCTGGGCGTCCCGCTCGTGGTGCGCCTGCATGTCGATCTCTGCCGCTGTATGTCCGCGGTCTGTTGCCGCAACGTCTGAACCGGCATCATGCAGCGGCGCCGCCCCTGACGCGGGCGCCGCACCCCCGTCCCCCTGTTCGACCGCACGACCGTACGTCTGTCCCCGTACGTCCCGATGCGTCACATCTGGAGTGTGTCCGTGTCCGCGAATTCCGCGCCCACCGCAGAGACCGAAGCCGGTAAGCCGTCCGGTTCCGGCTTCCGCCTGCCCAGCATCCCCTTCTGGGTACAGATAGTCGCCGGTCTCGTCCTCGGTGTCCTGCTCGGCTGGATCACCCGCAGCTACGAGATCGCCTGGCTCTACACCACGCTCGACAAGGTCGGCCACATCTTCGTCCAGCTGCTGAAGCTGGCCGTCGCGCCCCTCGTCTTCTTCGCGATCCTGGTGTCGATCACCAACCTGCGGAAGGTCAACAACGCCGCCAGGCTGGCCACCCGCACCCTGCTCTGGTTCATGATCACCTCGCTGATCGCGGTCGCCATCGGCCTCGCGATCGGCCTGATCACCAACCCGGGCTCCGGCACCGGCCTCACCCCGAAGGACGGCGCCAAGCCGGAGCACGCCGGCTCCTGGCTCGACTTCCTCACCGGCATCATCCCGGAGAACGTCATCGCGCCGTTCACCGAGCTGAACGTCCTGCAGATCGTCTTCATGGCCGCCGTCGCCGGTATCGCCGCGCTCCAGCTCGGTGAGAAGGCCAAGCCGATCCTCACCCTCAGCGAGTCGATCCTGGAGCTCCTCCAGAAGGCCCTGTGGTGGGTCATCCGCCTCGCCCCGATCGGCACCGTCGGCCTCATCGGCTACGCCATCGCCGACTACGGCTGGGACCTGATCGGCAAGTACGCCACGTTCACCGCCGACGTCTACATCGGCTGCGCCCTGGTGATGTTCGGCGTCTACCCGCTGCTGCTCGCCACGGTCGCCAAGGTCAGCCCGATCCAGTTCTTCAAGGGCGCCTGGCCCGCGATCCAGCTGGCCTTCGTCTCCCGCTCCTCGGTCGGCACCATGCCGGTCACCCAGAAGGTCACCGAGCGCCTCGGCGTCCCGAAGGAGTACGCCTCCTTCGCCGTCCCGTTCGGCGCCACGACCAAGATGGACGGCTGCGCTGCGATCTACCCGGCGCTGGCCGCGATCTTCATCGCGCAGATCTTCGACGTCCAGCTGGGCATCGGTGACTACATCCTGATCGCGTTCGTCTCGGTCATCGGCTCGGCGGCCACCGCCGGCCTCACCGGCGCCACGGTCATGCTGACCCTCACCCTGTCGACGCTGGGCCTCCCGCTGGAGGGCGTGGGCCTGCTGCTCGCCATCGACCCGATCCTGGACATGATGCGCACCGCCACGAACGTGGCGGGCCAGGCGCTGGTCCCGGTGATCGTCTCGGCCCGCGAGAAGATCCTCGACCACGACGCGTACAACTCGGCGTCGGCCTCCCCGGTCGAGGAGCCCGAGGTGCGCGACGCGGAGCCGAAGGGCGTCCCCGTCACGGTGTGACACCCCCGCATGCACAGGAGCGCCCCCGGACCCCGTGTCCGGGGGCGCTCCTGTGCGCGGGGTGTCAGGGGTGCTGGAAGACGACCTCGGGGTTGCCCGGCGCGGGGCCGTCCAGCAGGTGCTGGTGGCGGCCGCGCAGGTGCTGGTCGAGGAAGGCGGCCACGTAGCCCCGGGTGATCTGCATCGAGCGGGTGCCGGAGAGCGGGGCCTCGGGGTCCACGGGCAGACCCAGCTGTTCGGCGAGTCCCGGGAGGTCCGTGAAGGTGAAGTGGCCCGAGCCCTTGACGGTCAGCCAGCGCTTCCAGCCGTCCAGGTTCTGCCAGCCCTCGGCCCAGGACGTGTCGAGGCTGCCGGGGTGGTGGCCGGTATCGGTTCCGAGCATCAGGAACGGGCGTCCGCCGATGCCCGAGGGGGGAAGCGGCTCGAAGAAGGTGCCGTCCATGTTGATCCCGGCGTCGACGCGTGGGTCGGCGAGCATCGTGGAGGCAGCGGCGCTGCCGCCGATGGAGTGGCCCACGGCGGCGACCCGGCGCCGGTCGATCATGCGGGAGTCCGCCCAGGCGGGGCGGGGGCCGGTCAGCCGGTCGAGCACGAAGGAGAGGTCGGCGGCCCGGCCGGTGGAGACGGCCCTCAGCACGGCCCGCTCGGCCTCCTCGTCCGGTGCGGCGTCAGCCACGTCGCAGGCCGCGCAGGTGAGGACCCGGCCGCCGGGGAAGGCGGTCCCGGTGGACTCGTAGGCGTGGTCGACGCTCGCCACGACGTAGCCGCGGCTCGCCAGGTCCTCCGCGAGGGAGGTCAAGGTGGCGCGGGGCGTGCCGAAGCCGGGGGAGAGCAGCACCAGGGGGAACCGGCCCCGGGCGGCGACCGCGCCCGTACGGGCATGGGTGGAGGTGGCGCTGACGACGGAGGCGGGCACGATGCCGTCCAGCCCGCGCCCCACCAGCATCAGCCGGGCCTCCTCGGTGCTCATGTACGGCGCGCGAGCGCTTCCGCTGCCGACGCGGGCCGGGTAGTGCACCGACACCATCAGCTCGCGGTCCCCGGCCTCCGGCACCCAGGGGTCGGCGCGGCTGTGGTCGGTGAGGTGCAGGACCTCCGTGCCGACGGCGTACGGGCCGGTCGGGCGGGGCAGTTCGGTCGTGGCGGCGGGTGCGGCCTGCGAGGGTGCGGGGCCGGACAATGCCTGGGCGGTGGCGGCGGGCGCGGCCAGCAGGAGTAAGGCCGACAGCGCGGCGACGGCCGTCCGTCTGCGGAGTCTCATCGTCATGCCAGGGACAGTAGGCGGCGGAATCGGACGGAAGCATCGGCCCGAGGGTTGATCCCAGGGGGGACCTGAGTCGTACGTGGTGCACCCCAGGGATGGTGGACGACTACCGGCCATCGTGGCCGGGCCGCTCCCGTTCCGTACGACGGCGGACAGGGGCGCGCCGTACTCTTACCGAGGAGTAGCGCAGAGGGGGCGGGAGGGATGTCTGACGTGAGTGCAGTGAAGAGCAAACGGATGCCGCGCGCGGTGCGCGAGCAGCAGATGATGGACGCGGCCGTGCGGACCTTCGGGCAGCGCGGATACCGGGCCGCCTCGATGGACGAGATCGCGGAACTGGCCGGTGTGTCGAAGCCCTTGGTCTATCTGTATCTGAATTCCAAGGAGGAGCTCTTCACCGCGTGCATTCGCCGCGAGGCAAAAGCGCTGGTGGAAGCTGTGCAGGCGGCGGTGGAGCCGGGGATTCCGGCTGACCGGCAACTATGGGCGGGGCTGCGGGCGTTCTTCACGCACACCGCGGAGAACCCGGACGGCTGGGCGGTGCTGCACCAGCAGGCGAGCTCGCACGGGGAGCCGTTCGTCAGCGAGGTCGGGGCGCTGCGCAAGGAGATCGTTGCGTTCGTGACGGGTCTGATCGGTGCGGCGGCACGTGAGGCGCACAGCGATCCGGCGCTGCCCGACCGGGATGTGGCGGGGCTCGCGCAGGCGCTGGTGGGGGCGGCGGAGGCGCTCGCCGGGTGGGCGAACGTCACCCCCGGCGTCTCGGCCAAGGAGGCCGCCTCCACCCTGATGAACTTCTCGTGGGCGGGCCTGGAGAACCTGATGCACGGGCGCGGCTGGCAGGCCCGGGGGGACTGAGCCGGAGCCGCTCAGCCCTCCCGGGTCATGCTGCCGGTGAGGTGGACGCGGCTGCCGCCGCGCACCTGGAAGGCGGCGCCGTCCGCGGCGTAGGTGACGGTGGAGGGCAGCAGGACGGGCGCCTTGAAGTCGGCCCGTACGGACCGGATCCGGCCGGGTCCGTCGGTGGCGGCCCCGCTGCCGGCCTCCGCCAGACAGCGGGCGACGGTCCACATGCCGTGCGCGATGTGGCGGGGGAAGCCGAAGAGCCGTGCCGTCACGGGGTGGAGGTGGATGGGGTTCCGGTCGCCCGAAGCGGACCCGTACCGCCGTCCGAGGTCGGCGGGCAGCCGCCATTCGGCCACGGCGGGCAGCTCGGGCGGCGGGGTCGGAGAGGGGGCCGAGGCGGTCCGCTCTCCGGTCGCGTGCCGGGACAGATACCCGCTGCGTGATTCCCATACGAGCTCGCCCGCGCGCCGCGCCTCGGTCACCATCGTGACCTCGGTGCCGCGCCGGTGGGCCGTCATCCCATCGGCGTACACGGTGAGTTCGAGCTCGTCCGCCGGGTGCAGCGCCCGGTGGCCGGTGATCTCGATCCAGGTGTGCACCAGGCCCAGCACCGGCAGCGGGAAGTCGCGGCCCGTCATCAGCCGCATGGCCAGGGGGAAGCCCAGGACGTGCGGGTAGGTGAGCGGCAGGGTGTCCGGCCCGGCGAAGCCGCAGATCCTGTTGTACGCGGCGAGGGGGCCGGGGGCGGCGCGGCCGGCCGGGAGCACCTCACGGGTGGCGGGCAGGGTGGCGCCGGGGCGTCCGGCCCGCTTGAACGGTGAGGTGACGGCTCCGCGGACGAGGGACAGGCTCAGGGCGGTCATCGCTCACGCCCCCAGCAGGCTCTGGCCGCAGACCCGGACGACCTGGCCGTTGACGGCGCCGGACGCGGGCTGGGCGAACCAGGCGGTGGTCTCGGCGACGTCGACCGGAAGGCCGCCCTGGGAAAGGGAGTTCATCCGGCGGCCGGCCTCGCGGATGAAGAGCGGCACGGCGGCGGTCATCTTCGTCTCGATGAACCCGGGGGCCACGGCGTTGACGGTGATGCCGTGCTCGGCGGCGGCGCGCGGGGCCAGGGAGCGGACCAGGCCGATGATGCCCGCCTTGCTGGCCGCGTAGTTGGTCTGGCCGTTGTTGCCCGCGATCCCGGCGATGGACGCGGTGGCGACGATCCGGCCGCCGCGGCGCAGGGTGCCCGACCCGATGAGGGCGTCCGTGGTGCGCAGGACGCTGTCGAGGTTGACGTCGATGACCGAGGCCCAGCGGTCGGCCGGCATGTTGGCGAGCCGGCGGTCCCGGGTGATGCCCGCGTTGTGGACGAGGACGTCGAGGCCGTCGGGGACGGCGGCGGCGATCAGCTCGGCGGCGTCGGGCGCCGTGATGTCCAGCGGCAGGGCGGTGGCGCCGAGG
This sequence comes from Streptomyces sp. NPDC102451, assembly GCF_044765485.1. NCBI lineage: Bacteria > Bacillati > Actinomycetota > Actinomycetes > Kitasatosporales > Streptomycetaceae > Streptomyces > Streptomyces sp. NPDC102451. Next base: position 68,405 of record NZ_JBIWKD010000023.1, read on the forward strand.
CGGTCCGCGGTGCGGACGAGCTCCTCCTGGGCCTGCGGGACGTCCAGGCAGATGACCCGGGCGCCGTCCCTGGCGAGGACGGAGGCGACGGCCGCGCCGATGCCGCGGGCCGAGCCGGTGACCAGGGCGGTGCGCCCGGTCAGCGGCGCCGCCCAGTCGGCGACCTCGCCGGGTGCGTCGGTGGTGAGTTCGACGACCTGGCCGCTGATGTAGGCGGAGCGGGGGGAGAGCAGGAAGCGCAGGGTGGACTCCGCCGAGCCGGCGTCCGCCCCGGGGGCGAGCCGCAGCAGCTGCGCGGTGGCGCCCCGGCCGATCTCCTTGCCGAGCGAGCGTACGAACCCTTCGAGGGCCTGCTGGGCGGCCGCCTGGTGGTGGTCGTCGGGGGACGGAGTGGTGCCGAGGACGACGACGCGGCCGCCGCCGGCCAGCGACCGTACGACGGGGTGGAGCGCCGCGTGTACGTCGGCGAGCCCGGCGGCCGTGGTGACGCCGGTGGCGTCCAGGACGACGGCGGCCGGGCGCTCGGCCCGGTCGGTGACCTTCAGGCCGGTCGCGGCGAGCACCGGGCCGAGCGTGGCCTGGTGGGCGGAGCTGCCCGCGGTGAGGTGGAGCAACGGCCCGTCGAGGGACGGGGTTTCCAGGGTCCAGCGGCGCAGGGGCGCGGGCTGGGGCAGGCCGAGCCTGCGGGTCAGGAAGCGGCCGGATGCCGTGCCGGTGAAGTGCAGATAGCGGTCGGCCATTGTCTGGACTCCTGCTCGGTCGTAGATTTACTCCTGAGTAAGGTTACTCAAGGGTCAGGAGTTGTCGAGATGAGCTGGTCGAGTTGATTCCCCTCGCACTTCCGCAGCCGCGCAGGGTCGCGGTCATCGGTGGCAGTCGTATTCCGTTCGCACGCTCCGACGGCCCGTACGCACGGGCGTCCAACCAGGACATGCTGACCGCCGCGCTGGACGGGCTCGTCGAGCGCTTCGGTCTTCAGGGGCAGCAGGTCGGGGAGTTCGTCGCCGGCGCGGTCCTCAAGCACAGCCGGGACTTCAATCTGGCCCGCGAGACCGTCCTGGGCTCCGCACTTGACCCGCGCACACCGGCGTACGACATCCAGCAGGCGTGCGGCACCGGGCTCCAGGCCGTCATCGCCGCGGCCAACAAGATCGCGCTCGGCGCGGTCGACTCGGCGATCGCGGGCGGCGCGGACACCACGAGCGACGCGCCCCTCGGCGTCAACGACAAGCTGCGCAGGATCCTGCTGGAGGCGCGCCGCGCCAGGTCGACGGGGGCCAGGCTGAAGGCGCTGGCCGCCGTCCGCCCCGGCCACCTCGTCCCGGACATCCCGCGCAACTCCGAGCCCCGCACCGGCCTCTCGATGGGCGAGCACGCCGCGCTCACCGCCCGGAAGTGGGGAGTGGCCCGCGCGGACCAGGACCTGCTGGCCGCCACCAGCCACCAGCGGCTGGCAGCGGCGTACGAACGCGGCTTCCTTGACGACCTCGTCGTCCCCTACCTCGGCCTGGACCGGGACCAGAACCTGCGCCCCGGCTCCACGGTGGAGAAACTCGCCACGCTGAAGCCGGTGTTCGGCGCGGACCACCCCGACGCGACGATGACGGCGGGCAATTCGACACCGCTCACCGACGGCGCGGCCACCGTGCTGCTGGCGAGCGAGGAGTGGGCCGAGGCGCACGGCCTGGAGCCGCTGGCCTACCTGTCGCTGTACGAGACGGCCGCCGTGGACTACGTGAACGGCGAGGACGGGCTGCTGATGGCGCCCGCGTACGCCGTGCCCCGCATGCTGGAGCGCGCCGGGCTGACCGTCGGGGACTTCGACCTCTTCGAGATCCACGAGGCCTTCGCCTCCCAGGTGCTCGCCACCCTGGCGTCCTGGGAGAAGCAGGGGCTCGCACCCGTCGACAGGGACCGGCTGAATGTGGTCGGATCATCCCTCGCCACCGGTCACCCCTTCGCCGCGACGGGCGCCCGGATCGTGGCGACCCTGGCCAAGCTCCTCGCGGAGCGGGACGCGCCCGGCCGGGGCCTGATCTCGGTCTGCGCCGCGGGCGGCCAGGGGGTCACCGCCATTCTCGAACGCCCCTGACCGCAGCCGGAATCCGCCCGCAGCCGGTACGGGCCCCACCCGCGGCCCGTACCGCACCCCCGCCCATCAGCACGTGAACGACCCGCGCACCCAGCAGCCGCCTCGGCGCCGGAACCCCAGGGACGGGGCCCGGCGCCGGCCCCCATGTCGAGGAGCCGCTCGTGACCACGCCCGCCCCCTCCGCCGTATCCACCGCGCCCACCGTTCCCGTCCTGGTCGAGCCGACCAAGGTCAGAGCGGCCGACGGCTCCGTACGGGAAGTCTCCGTGCCGCCGTTCGCGCCGGCCGTCCGGCGGGGCTCGCTCGCCGAGATCCCCTTCGACAACGCCCGGGAGGCCCCGTCCGAGCCGGTCCTCAGCCGCAAGCAGGCCGACGGCAGCTGGCGGGACGTGACCGCCGCCGAATTCGCCGCCGAGGTCCTGGCCGTCGCCAAGGGCCTGATAGCGGAGGGCCTGCGGAGCGGTGACCGGGTCGCGATCATGGCCCGTACGACCTACGAGTGGACGCTCCTGGACTTCGCGTCCTGGGCGGCCGGGCTGGTCACCGTGCCCGTCTACCCCACCTCGTCGGCGTTCCAGACGCGCTGGATCCTCCAGGACTCCGGGGCCGTCGGCTGCGCCGTGGAGACGAAGGAGCAGGGCCGGCTGGTCAGCCAGGAGCGGCAGCAGCTCGGGGACCTCGCGCACCTGTGGCAGTTCGACACCGGGGCGATCGGCCGGCTGAAGGCGGCCGGCAAGGACATACCCGACGCGGTCGTCGAGGCCCGTCGCGGCGCCCTGGAACCGGACAGCCCCGCCACCCTCATCTACACCTCCGGCACCACGGGCCGGCCCAAGGGCTGCGTCCTGACCCACGGGAACTTCTTCGCCGAGGTCGACAACGCCATAGAGCTGCTCCACCCGGTCTTCAAGTCGGTCTCGAAGGACCCCGCCTCCACCCTCCTGTTCCTCCCGCTCTCCCATGTCTTCGGCCGGATGGTGGCCATCGGATGCCTGCGCGCCCGGGTGCGGCTCGGGCACGCGCCGTCCATCCAGACCGAGGACCTGCTCGCGGACCTGGCGGGCTTCAGGCCGACGTTCCTGCTGGCCATCCCGTACGTCCTGGAGAAGGTCTTCAACACCGGCCGGGCCACCGCGGAGAAGATGGGCCGCGCCTCGTCCTTCGACCGTGCGGCCCGCATCGCGCGGCGTTACGGCGAGGCGGCCGAGGCCGCCGAGCACGGCACGGGCCCCGGCCCCGGCCTGGGGCTCCGCGCCGCCCGCGCCCTCTACGACCCACTGGTCTACCGCCGCATCCGGGCGGCCCTGGGCGGCCGCGTCCGGTACGCGATCTGCGGCGGCTCCCCGCTGGGGCGCAGGCTCGCCGCGTTCTACGCGGGGGCCGGCATCCAGATCTTCGAGGGCTACGGGCTGACCGAGACCACCGCCGCCGCCACGGTCACCCCGCCGCTCAAGCCCCGCCTGGGCACGGTGGGCTGGCCGCTGCCGGGCACCGCCGTGCGGATCGCGGACGACGGGGAGGTGCTGCTCAGCGGCGGCCAGGTCTTCGGGGGCTACTGGGACACCGAGCGCGGCGAGGCCGCCCCGTACCTGGAGGACGGCTGGTTCCCGACGGGCGACCTGGGGGCCCTGGACGAGGACGGCTACCTCACGATCACCGGCCGCAAGAAGGACATCATCATCACGTCCGGCGGCAAGAACGTCACCCCGGCCCCGCTGGAGGACTGGCTGCGCGCCCACCCGCTGGTCAGCCAGTGCATGGTCGTGGGCGACAACCGGTCGTTCATCAGCGCCCTGATCACCCTGGAGCCGGACGGCCTCGCCCACTGGCGCCGGATGCGGAAGAAGGAGGACGTGCCCCTGCGGGAGCTCGTCCACGACGAGGAGCTGCGCACCGCGCTCCAGCGCGCGGTCGACGAGGCCAACCGGCTGGTCTCGCGCGCCGAGTCCATCCGCAAGTTCACGGTCCTGCCCAAGGACTTCACCGAGGAGAGCGGTCACCTCACCCCGTCGCTGAAGCTGAAGCGGGAAGCGATCGCACGGGACTTCGACGCGGAGATCGAGGAGTTGTACCGCAAGCAGTGATCAGGGTCCGTCCAGGTCGGCTCCGTGGCGGCGGGAAATTTTTGAACCCGCACAAAGTGGACAGGGGTGCGATTCCCGTACGCTTCCCGGTCGCATTCAGGGGCATTGATTGAAAGGTTGCGTTCACTTGCAGCCTTCGATGCCTGGAGTCAACTGCCATACGACCGTGGTGATTCAAGGGTGAGACATTGGAGTCTCACCCTCCGGATATGGAAACCGCAGCGCATAGCGTCCTCTCCATGACTGAGCTGGACGCGCGGCCACGGGCCGGAGAGACGGTACCGGGAAGCGCCCCGGCCGACGGCGGCGTACGCGAGAAGGGGCTCGGCGGGAACTCCGTCGGCCTGATGGGCAGCGCCGTCCTCGGCATCTCCACCGTCGCCCCGGTGTACTGCCTGACCTCGACCCTCGGCTCCACCGCCGGCGAGGTCGGGGTGCAGATGCCCGCCGTGTTCCTGGCCGGGTTCCTCCCGATGCTGCTGGTCGCCTTCGCGTACCGGGAGCTCAACAAGGCCGTGCCGGACTGCGGCACCTCGTTCACCTGGACGGTGAAGGCCTTCGGGCCGCGCCTGGGCTGGATGTGCGGCTGGGGCCTGGTGATCGCCACGATCATCGTCCTGTCGAACCTCGCGGGCGTCGCCACCTCCTACTTCTGGCTGCTGGCCGGTGAGCTCTCCGGCAGCGACGCGGTCGCCGCCCTGGACGACAGCAAGCCGGTCCACATCCTCACGTGCCTCCTCCTGATCGCGGTCGCGACGGCGATCAGCTACCGGGGCATGACGGCCACCAAGGGCCTCCAGTACACCCTCGTGGCCCTCCAGCTCCTGGTCCTCGCGGTGTTCGTGGCGATGGCCGTGCAGAAGGCGGGCAGCGGCGAATTCGCCGCCACCTCCACGGACTTCTCCTGGTCCTGGCTCAACCCGTTCGCCGTCCGGTCCTTCGCCGCCTTCACGGCCGGACTGTCCCTCTCGATCTTCATGTTCTGGGGCTGGGACACCTGTCTCACCGCCAACGAGGAGACCACCGGAGCCGAGAAGACGCCCGGCCGCGCCGCCCTGATCGCCATGGTCGTCCTCGTCGGCTCCTACCTCGCCACCGGCATCGCCGCCCAGATGGCCGTGGGCACCGGCGGATCGGGTCTTGGCCTCGCCAACCCGGACACCTCCGACAACGTCTTCGCCGCCCTGGCCGGCCCGGTCATGGGCCCCGGCCTCGGCATCCTGCTCTTCGTGGCGGTGCTGGCCTCGGCCGCCGCGAGCCTCCAGACCACCTTCATCCCGGTGGCGCGCACGGTCCTGGCGATGGCGGCGTACGAGGCCCTGCCCGCCGAGTACGCCGAGGTGCACCCGCGGTTCCGTACGCCCGGGAGGGCCACGGTCGTCGCGGGCGTCGCGACCGGCGTGTTCTACACGGTGATGACCCTGGTCAGCGAGCACGTCCTGGTCGACACCATCTACGCGCTCGGACTGATGATCTGCTTCTACTACGCGCTGACGGCCTTCGCCTGCGCCTGGTACTTCCGCGCCGAACTCACCCGGTCCGCCCGCGACCTCGTCTTCAAGGGCCTCTTCCCCGTGGTGGGCGGCCTCCTGCTCACGGCGGTCTTCGGCAAGACGCTGTACGACATGTGGGACCCGGCCTACGGCTCGGGGTCGTCCGTGCTCGGCGTCGGCTCCGTCTTCGTCATCGGCGTCGGGCTGCTGCTGCTCGGTGCGGTGCTGATGGAGGCCATGCGCCGCCGCAGCCCGGCGTTCTTCCGCGGTGAGGTGCTGACGAAGGAGACCCCGGCGTTCGTGGTGGACGACTGACCGGTTCCGGCCGGGGGATCAGTCGGCGCGCCAGTAACCCAGCGCGTTCACCCGCTCCTTGGGTACGGCCAGCTCCTTACGGGCGTACGAGGCCAGGGTCCGGGTCGTCGCCGTGTCGCAGGCGATCCAGACGTACGCGTCCGAGGTGTCCTCGCCGAGCAGGCCGGGCAGGGCGGCCTTCACCTCGGAGACCAGGTGGGCGCCCCCGTCGCGGCGCGGGACGGTGTGCAGGGTGTGGTGGTCCGCCTCCAGCCGGAACGGCAGCTTCTCGTCCGAGGCGTGCGACGGGTCCGAGGAGTGCGCGGTGTCCGAGGTCTCGCACCAGATCGTGGCCGGGGTGCCGGGGAGCGCCTCCAGCAGCGAGTTGACGGCGGGCAGCGACGCCGCGTCGCCGACCACGAAGAGCCGCGCGGGCCGTGGTTCGGGCAGGGCGAAGCGGGTGCCCTGGAGCGTCGCGTCGATCGTGTCGCCCGGCTGCGCGGTGCGGGCCCAGTCGCTCGCGGTCCCGTCGTGGAGGGCGAATTCCAGGGCGAACGTCCCGGCGTCCGGGTCCGGGCCGACGAGGGTGTAGCCGCGCTGGTGCGGCTTGCCGTCCCGCTCGAACCAGAGCCTGACCCACATGGTCGGATGCGCGCCGCCCGTGGCCGCGAGCAGGCCGCCGTCGGTCACCGTCACCCGCCGGAAGTCCTCGGTGACCTGTTCCGCGCCGGTGACGGTGAACGTGAAGTCCCGCCCCCGGAAGAGCTTGAGGACGACGCCCTCCCAGCCGTGACCCATGAAAGCCTCCCGTGTGCGGCGGAGCAGAATGAAACTTAGGCTAACCTAACTTTTGCCTTTCGGGTGGTGCGGCAAGGGAGTTACGGCCGAATCGGGGCGCCGGTCGCCACGGAGTGGCCCCGTGGAGCGGTCCACCGCATACCGTGGAGCCGTCACGGACGACGACGGAGGTGCCTCGCATGCGGATCGCCACAACGATCTTCCTCACCGACGGGACGATCACGCCGGTCAGGCTGGCCCGGGAGCTGGAGCAGCGGGGGTTCGCCGGGCTCTATCTGCCCGAGCACACCCACATCCCCGTGAGCCGGGAGTCCCCGTACCCGGCGGGCGGTGAGCTGCCGGCCGAGTACGGCCGCACCCTCGACCCGTTCGTCGCCCTGGCGCAGGCCGCCGCCGTCACCGAGCGGCTGGCCCTCGGCACCGGCATCACGCTGATCGCCCAGCACGACCCCATCGACCTGGCGAAGCAGGCCGCCACCCTCGACCACCTCTCCGGCGGCCGGTTCACGCTCGGCATCGGCTACGGCTGGAACGTCGAGGAGGCCGCCGACCACGGCGTGGAGTGGTCGACGCGGCGCGCGCTGGGCAGTGAGCGGCTGGCGCTGATGCGCGCCCTGTGGGCCGACGAACCGACGGCGTACAAGGGTGAGTTCGGCTCGGTCCGGGCGAGTCACGCCTACCCGAAGCCGGTGCAGCGGCCGCGCGGCCCGGTGAACGGCCCGCGCACCCTGATCGGCGGGGCGGCCGGTCCGAAGCTGTTCGCGCGGATCGCCCGTGAGGCGGACGGCTGGCTGCCGATCGGCGGGCGAGGCCTCTCGGAGTCCGTACCGAAGCTGCGTGCCGCCTGGGAGGAGGCGGGCCGCGACCCGGAGCAGCTCCATGTGGTGCCGTACGCCGTCCAGCCCTCCCCGGGGAAACTGGCGCACTTCGCGGAGCTCGGCATCGACGAGGTCGTCGTCCAACTGCCCCCGGCCGGGGAGGCCGAGGTGCTGCGCGCGCTGGACGCGTACGCCGCGCATTTGTGAGGGAACTGTGTCCGGCGGCCTGCCCGGGTGTGATCTTTCGATGCAACCATCGACGCTAAAATCGCATCTATCACCTCCGGACATCGATGGTGCGGCCCGTGTGCGTGTGTGCCCGGCTGCCTGGGAGCGGGAGCACGATGAACAGGCCGTTGCGGCACATAGCCATATTCTGCGGGCTGCTGATGCTGGCCCTGCTGATACGGGCCAACTGGCTCCAGTACGCCAAGAGCCAGGAGCTGGCCACGCATGAGCACAACCGGCGGGTGAAGATAACCCAGTTCGCCACCCCGCGCGGCGACATCATCGTGGGCGCCAAGGCGGTCACGGGGTCGAAGGAGGTCGAGGGGACCGACTTCAAGTACCAGCGCACCTTCAAGCAGGGCCCGATGTACGCCCCCGTCACCGGCTACGCCTCCCAGGCGCAGGGCATGTCCCTCCTGGAGAAGACGTACGACAGCATCCTCAGCGGGCAGGACGAGCGCTTCGCCTTCCAGAACGCCAAGGGCATCCTCACCGGCGAGGAGCGGCGCGGCGGCGATGTGGTCACCACCATCGACCCGAAGGCGCAGGAGGTGGCCTACAAGGGCCTGACCGACCTCGACGCACGGGGCGCGGTCGTCGCCCTCGACCCGGCGACCGGCAAGGTCCTCGCCCTGGTCTCGACACCCTCGTACGACCCCTCGGTCTTCGCCGGCAACTCCTTCAAGGAGGGCGACAAGTTCCAGGCGCTGGTCGACGACAAGGGCAAGCCGCTGGCCAACCGCCCGCTGCGCGAGACCTTCCCGCCCGGTTCCACCTTCAAGATCCTGACGGCCGCCGCGGCTCTGGAGCACGGCGTCGTCACGGACGTCGACGCCCACACCGACGCGGTCTCCCCCTACCAGCTGCCGCAGTCGTCCAGCACGATCAGCAGTGAGGCCGGGGACGCGACCTGCAGCAAGGCGTCGATGAAGACGGCCATGCAGTACTCCTGCAACAACGTCTTCCTGGACGCGGCCCTCAAGGTGGGGGACAAGGGGATGCGTGAGACGGCCGAGAAGTTCGGCTTCAACGAGGACGTCTACTCCGAGGCGTTCGGCGACATGCTCGCCACCAAGAGCCTCTACCCGCAGGAGCTCGACAAGCCCGGCACCGCCCTCACCGGCATGGGCCAGGGCAGCCTGACGAGCACCCCGATGCAGATGGCGATGGTCACCGCCGCCCTCGCCAACGACGGCAAGCTGATGCAGCCGTACATCGTCGACGAGCTGCGCGGCCCGGACGTGTCGACCCTCGAGAAGCACGAGCCGCAGCTCAAGAGCCAGGCTGTCTCCGAGGAGACGGCGAAGAAGGTCCAGGAGATGATGGAGTTCACCGCCAAGGAGGGCAGCGCGAAGCGCGCCCTGATCGACGGCGTGACGGTGGGCGGCAAGACGGGTACGGCTCAGCGCGGCAACGACGTGAGCAAGGAAGTGCCGTACGGCTGGTTCGTCTCGTACGGCAAGGCGCCCGACGGCCGGTCGGTGGCGGTCGCGGTGTTCATCGACCCGACGGCCATGGACATCTCCCGCTCGGACATCTCCGGCGGTGGCCTGGGCGGCCCGATCGCCAGGGAAGTCATGAAGGCGGTGCTCGGCAAGTAGGCCGGGCTCCGGACGCACCACGGCCCCCGCCCGGGGCGAATCACCGGGCGGGGGCCGTGGTGCGTCACGCCGGGGTGGTGATCTCCGTCGGTACGGGCTCGGGCGTCTCCGCGCGGCCTCCGGCCAGGCGCAGGGTCACGACGGTGGTGAGGCCCGCCAGCAGGCCCCAGGTCAGGGCGGCCGGGACGTGGCCGCCGAGCGCGCCGGTCAGGTACTGCCAGCCCCACCGCAGGCCCGAGTCGGCCCCGGTCACCACGAACTGGAACAGCTGGGAGGCCAGCAGTCCGACGACGGTCGCGCACACCCCGCCGACCGCCATCGCCGGCACGGTGGCCCGGGTCAGCAGGACGGGCAGCAGCCGCAGTGCCCACCACACCACGGCGAGCAGCAGCGCGTCGGCGAGGCGGTAGAGGAGCCAGTGGCCGAGGAAGCCGTCCGTCGGCGCGTTCCAGCCGCCGAGCAGCAGCCATGCGCGCAGCAGGTCGCCCGGCTCGGAGAGCAGCCGGCCGGACAGGGAGACCGTCTGGATGGACGCGGCCACGGACTGGTACGAGAGGACCACCAGGGACACCGCGACCACGGCGGTCCCGGCGGTCGCCGCCAGACGGGCGGCCCGTACGGGAACGGCCGCCGGCGGCAGCGGGCCCGCACCCTTGGTGGTGATCCGGGCGGTGAGCACGGTGACCACCGCCGTGACGAGCGCGGCCACCGCGACGATCTGCTGCCCGGAGGACGCCATGCCCGCCAGCTGGGGCAGGAAGCGGTAACTGCCGCGCCCGGTCGAGGCGATCAGCCACGGCGCGGAGACCGCCGACGCCAGCATGCCGGCCACCATGCCCCAGGCCCACACCGCGGCCAGCGTGGCCGGCATCCGGCGGTTCACCGGAGGCAGCCTGCGCACCAGGAGCAGCGCGCCCGGTACGAAGAAGGCGAAGACCGCGGCGAACCGGATCTGCATGCCCGTCTCGTGCAGCGAGAGGTAGCGGGCGGGGTCCGCCGAGCCCGGGTCCCCGATGTCTCCCAGGGTCCCGGTGCCGAACCGGACGGAGTCCGGGGGATCGTACGACCACGGCGAGAGCCAGTTCTGGAGATCGGCGACCATCCGGCCCCCGAGCGTGTTCGTCGCGCCCTGGAGGTGCAGCGCGTCCACGCTCGCCCCCGCCCACCACAGCAGCGCCGTGAGCAGCAGTCCTCCGGCCAGTGCCGGTATCGCCGCGCGTCTGTATGTCATGTGCCGCCCGCCCCCATGTGATCGCACCCCGCGATTCCCCTGTCCGGTGGGAGATTACGGGCTGTCGATCACATGGAGATCACGGTCGGCGGGAAGGCGCGGAGCCGCGGTCAGCGGTGGGCGGCGGACACCGCCGCGTGCGTCTCGGCCCGCAGGGCCTCGGCCCCGGGCTGCTCGCTCGCCCAGGCGACATGCCCGTCGGGGCGGATGAGCGCGGCACGCACGGCGGACCAGGCGGGGCGTGGGTCGGGTCCGGGCGCGGTGTGCGTGATGGCGTACGGGGCGGAGGGCGGCGCCGGGGTGCCGGTGAAGTGCAGGAGGACGTGGCGGCCGGTACGGAGCAGGGCGAAGAGGCCTGTGCGGTCGGCGAGTTGGAGGTCGGGTGCGCGGTGGCCGGTCAGGGGGTGATGGGGTGCCGGGGCCGGGTAGGTGACGGCCAGCCCGGAGAGGCGTTCGGCCAGGCTGCGGGAGAACTCGGGCACGGTGGCGATGAGTTGGCTGAGCAAGGTGCGCAGGTCCCGGCCCTCCGCCGTGTGGGCGTTCATCAGCGCCGTCTGGGCCCGGGTGCTGAGCAGCAGGTCGGCGCCGACCGGGTGGCGTTCGGTGTGGTAGCTGTCCAGGAGGCCCTCGGGGGCGGTGCCCGCCACCGCCGCTGCCAGCTTCCAGCCCAGGTTGGTGGCGTCCTGGAAGCCGACGTTGAGGCCGACGCCTCCGGCCGGGTAGTGCATGTGCGCGGCGTCGCCCGCGAGCAGGACGCGGCCCTTGCGGTACGCGGCGGCCTGGCGGGTGGCGTTGCCGAAGCGGGAGAGCCAGCTCGGGTCGCGCATGCCGAAGTCGGTGCCGGCGATCCGGGTCACCTTGGCGCGGAGCGCGTCGAGGGTCAGCTCACCCGGGTGGTCGGGGCCGTTGCTGCCGGGGTCGCCGCCGACGATCCGGTGCACACCGCCCGGCATCGGGACGACCATGACGCCGCCCGCCGGGCCCGACGCGGCGTACACCGCGCCCTCGGGCGGGGCGTCCAGGACGACATCGCCGAGCCAGCCCCAGGTCGTGGCGTCGGTGCCGGGGAAGGTGATGCCGGCGGCCTCGCGCACGGTGCTCCGGGTGCCGTCGCAGCCGACGACGTACGCGGCGCGCAGGGTGTACGAGCCGTCGGGACCGGCCGCCTCCACGGTCACCCCGTCCTCGTCCTGGGTGAGACCGGTGACCCGGTGCCCGCGCCGCAGGTCGGCACCCGACGCCACCGCGTGCGCCTCCAGCAGCTCCTCGGTCCGGGCCTGCGGCAGGGCGAGCGTGAAGGGGTACGGGGTGTCGAGGGCGCCGAAGTCCATCCGGTCGTCCAGCCCGCCGAAGTGGCCGCTGGGGATGCGCCTCCCCTCGGTGAGGAAGGGCTCCGCCACGCCCCGGAAGGCCAGGATCTCCAGCGTGCGGGGGTGCAGGGTGAGGGCCTTCGAGTGGGGGTCGCGCGCCTCGCGCGCCTCCAGGACGGTGACGGATGTCCCGGCCAGACGCAGCTCGGCGGCCAGCCACAGGCCGGTCGGTCCGCCTCCCGCGATGACGACGTGTTCCATGAACGCTGCTCCTCGATCTCTGGGCATCTCTTGGTCAGTGACCAAGGGTGATGAGGTTCAGTAGACTAGGTCGGTGACCAAGAAGCAAGTGCGGGCGGAGGCGTCCGAACCGGGGCAGACGCGGCTCGGCCCCGGCGCCGTGGTGCGCGCGGGGCTGGAGCTGCTGGACGAGAAGGGCGCGGACGGGCTCTCGATCCGGGGCATCGCCGACCGGCTCGGCGTACGGATGAACACCGTGCTCTGGCACGCCAAGACCAAGGCGCGGCTGCTGGAGCTGATGGCGGACGCGATCCTGGCCGAGGTCCCGGTGGAGGGGCTGCCCGAACCGTGGGAGCCGCGCGTCCGCGAGCTGTTCCACCGCTACCGCCGCGCCCTGCTCGCCCACCGCGACGGGGCCAGGATCGTGGCCGGCACGTACGCCGCCGAGCCCGCCACCCTCCGCTTCGCCGAGCTGCTGGTCGAGGCGCTGCTGGCCGGCGGGCTGCCGGAGCGCGAGGCGGTCTGGACGTGCTGGGCGCTGGTCTACTTCACCCTCGGGCTGGCCCAGGAGGAGCAGGCACTGCCGGACGCGAGGGGTCCGGCGTTCGCCCGGCGGCTGGGCGCGGGGGAGTACCCGGCACTCTCCCGGGCCGCCGAGCACTTCGAGGACACCTCCTTCGACGAGCGCTTCGACTACGGGATCTCGCGCATCCTCGGCTCGTGAGGGGCGTGGGCATGCGAAGGGCCGGGCCCTCCACCCCTGATGGAGGGCCCGGCCCGTTTTCGCGGGACCTGAGCGGTGGCGCCGGTGGTCAGGACCGGGTCAGCGCTTGATCTCCTTGATCTTGAGCATCCGCGTGATGACCTTGTCGAGCTCGTCGTCCTCGAAGACGTTCTTCCAGTCGTCGCGGACGATCGACTCACGGCCGTAGTCCATCGCGATCAGGCACGCGTCGGAGAACGGGTTCGACCCCTTGAGGGTGTTGGCCAGCGCGACCTGCGTGTGGCCGAGCAGCATGGCGCGGGCCGCCTTCTCCGGGACGCCCACCGTGTGGACGGTCTCGTGGAGGGCCTCGGTCAGCAGGGCGCCGACCATGCAGGCGATCGTCTCGACGAGCGTCGGCTCCAGGACCGCGAGCTGCTTGACGGTCACCCAGTGCACCTCGACGACCGGCGCGTACATGGTGGAGATGACGGCCTCGGCCAGCTCCTGGGCCGCCGGGTCGGGGGACTCGGAACCGGGCTCGAAGGAGGCGACGACCTCCTGCGGGGCGGCGATGCCGCCGAAGGTGTCCGCCCACTCCTCCTTCGTCGTGCGCTCCAGGAACACCGACGGGTGACAGGGGTGCGCCACCGCGTTGTGCACGTCCGCGCGGCGGGTCAGCAGACCGGCGTACGCGGCGGCCGGGTCCAGGGTCAGCAGGATCGCGCCGGGCTTCATGACCGGGACGAGCTGCTCGGAGACCGTGCCGAGGACGACGTCCGGGACGGCGAGGATCACGACGTCGGCCTGCGCGGCGGCGTCGGCGCTGTCCGTCAGCTCGCGGCCGAGCTCGCGGATCAGCTCCTGGCCCTTGGGGGAGTTCTCGGCGAACAGGGTGGTGAAGTCGCTCTTGACCAGGTTGTTGGAGACGCGCCGGCCCATCTTGCCTGCGGCCCCGATGACGGCGACGGTCCTGGATTCGGTGGCCATTACTTGCTCCTCAGAAGGGTGTTGATGCTGTGCCGGGTCCACCGGTCCTCCAGGCGGGCGGTCTCCTCGAAACCGCCCTGCCAGGGGAGCCAGTGCTCCACGATCTGGTTGATGCCACGCTCGCCGGGACCGACCTTGCGGATCATGTCGTCGTAGTCGAGCAGGCCCTCGCCGAGAAGGCAGCCGGCGAAGGTGAAGCCGACCCAGCCGTCGCGGCGGGAGAACGAGAAGTCCTTGACGTGGATGTTCACCACGTAGGGGGCGGTGGCGTCGACGACGTCCACCGGGCGCTCCAGCCGGGCGACGCTGTTGCCCGGGTCCAGGACCACGCCCAGGTGCGGGCTGTCCACACCGCGTACGACGGCCAACAGGTCGTCGGTGGAGACCTGTTCGTAGGTCTCCAGGCCGAGCGTGACACCCGCCGCCGCGTACGCGGGGACGGTGTCGCGCAGGAGCGCGGTGGCCTCCGCGACGGACGGCCGGTGGTCCGCCGTGTTCAGCATCGAGCGGACCAGCGTCACGCCCAGGCGCCGCGCGATGCGGAGATAGGCGGCGAGGTGCTCCGTGCGTACGCCCCGGGTGCCCAGCTCCAGCGTGATGCCGTGGCCGGCCGCCGTGGCGCGCAGGGCGTCGAGCCGGTCGTCGTCGTACGTCTCGATGGGCGGGTAGTCGCAGATCTGGAAGACCTCGCCGCCCATCTCCCGGGTCTGCGCCAGCATCTCGTCGAGCGTGAGGGGACGCGGGGCCCGGTCGGAGATGCGCCAGAAGAAGGCGTAGGTGCTCAGGCCGTACACGCGGCGGCCCCTTCCCGCGCCTCGTCGAGAATGCGTTCCACGGCTGCCGGGTCGTGGGCGAAGCGGCCGAGGAACAGTCCGTCGACGCACCCGCCCAGCTCGGTCAGCAGGCCGGGGCCGGCGCTGCCGCCGTAGATCACGCGGCTGCCGGACAGGGCGGGCTGGGTGACGAGCCAGGCGGTGAGGGCCTCGCAGACCGCCCGGATGTGGTCGGGCGAGGCGGGCCGGGGGGCGCCGATGGCCCACTGCGGTTCGTACGCGAGGACGACCGGGCCGAGGGGGCCTTCGTGCGCCGCCGTGGCCAGGACGCGTTCGGCCTCGGCGACCGTGCGGGCGGCGGCCTCGGCGGGCGCCACCCGGTCGAGTTCGCCGACGCAGAGCACCGGGGTCAGCCCGTTGCGCAGGGCGGCGGCCGTCTTGGCGGCGACGACCGTGTCGCCCTCGCCGAAGAGCCGGCGGCGCTCGGCGTGGCCGACCTCGGCGTAGCGGGCACCGATCTCGTGCAGATGCGCGCCGCTGACCTCGCCGGTGTACGGACCGGAGTCCTCGGACGCCAGGTCCTGGGCCCCGGTCCGTACCTCCGTACCGGCGAGGATGCCGGTCACCGGGACGAGCGCGGGGAAGGCGGGCAGCACGAACAGCTCGGCCGTGCCGTCGGTGACGGCCGGGTGCCGGGCGGCCAGATCCGCGATGCTGCGGGCCCAGTTGAGGGTCTCGTGGTGGCCGAAGTACATCTTCAGGCTCACCCCGACGGTGACCCGGGGGCCCCGGGGGTTCTGCGCGGCGGGCATCAGGCTGCGGCTTCCTGCTGGTTCTCGTGGTCGCTCTGGTTCTCGTCGTTCTTGTTCTCGTAGTCGTCCATCAGCGCGACCTTGGCCGCGGACGCCGACGCCTCGTCGAAGCGGTACGTCAGCCACTCGGAGGCCAGCCGGCGGGCCAGCTCCAGGCCGACGACGCGCTGGCCGAAGGTGAGGACCTGGGCGTTGTTGGAGAGGACCGCGCGCTCGACGGAGAAGGAGTCATGGGCGGTGACGGCCCGGATCCCCTTGACCTTGTTCGCGGCGATGGCCACCCCGAGTCCCGTGCCGCAGACCAGCAGGGCGCGGTCGGCCTCGCCGCGGGCGACCATCTCGGCGGCGGCGATGGCGACCTTCGGGTAGGCGGTGTGCCCGTCCGCGTCGACCCCGACGTCGGTGACGGTGGCGACGAGGCCGCTGGCCTCCAGGTCCTGCTTGAGGGCTTCCTTGTACGCGTGGCCGGCGTCGTCGGAGCCGACGACGACGCGGAGCTTCTCGGACGGGTTCTCAGACGGCTTCTCGGACCGCTTCTCGGACATCAGTGGTTCTCCAGGGTGGGTACGAACACGCCGTGCACGGCACGGACGATCAGGGCGAGCGAGTGGGCTCCGGCGTCCGGCGTGCCGAGGCTCTTCTCGGCGTGCGGGCGGGCGCGGCCCATCCGGGGGAGCAGGTCCGCGGTGGCCTCGGCGGCGGCGGTCGCGGAGTGCGCGGCCGCGTCCCAGGCGGTGGCCAGGGGCTGCCCGGCCTCGGTGGCTGCCATCAGCGCGTACGAGAACGGGACGAGGACGTCGACCATCGTCTTGTCGCCGACCTCCGCCTTCCCGAGCTCCATCACGTCCGCCGCCGCCTGGGCGACCCCTGCGGCGACCGCCTGGGCGGTGGGCCGCTCGGTGTCGCCGAGCGCGGTGCCGACGGCGCGGAGCATGACGCCCCACAGAGCGCCGGAGGTGCCGCCGGCGCGGTCCGCCCAGGCGTCGGCGGCCCGGTGCAGAACCGTTTCTGCACCGGCGCCGAGCGTCTCGGCGCGGACCGCGGCCTCGTAGGCCCCGGTGGAGCCCCGCTGCATGCCGATGCCGTGGTCGCCGTCCCCGGCGACCGCGTCGATCCGGCCGAGCTCCTCGGCGTGGACGCCGACGGTGTCCTTGAGGACGCGCAGGGCGGCGAGGACCGTGCGGGCCGCCGCACGGGAGTCGTCGGTGGCGGGCGGGACGGTCTTCTCGGCGGCCTCCGCCGACGGGACGGCCCCCGCCGACGGGTCCGGGACGAACAGGTCCGCCGCCTCCACCGTGCCCTTGCGGTACGCGGGGGCGTCGGCCGGGGCCGTCCACAGGGGCTCCAGCTCGTCGGTGAGCCAGCACAGGGTGAGCGAGACGCCCGCCATGTCGAAGCTGGTGACCAGCTCGCCGACCTCGGGGTCGACGGCCTCCACCCCGGCCTCGGCGAGCAGCTGGGCGACCCGGCGGTAGACGACGAACAGCTCCTCGTACTTCACCGAGCCGAGGCCGTTGAGGATCACCGCGGCCCGCTGCCCGCGCGGGGAGGCCACCCCGTCGGGGAGCTCGCCGAGGACGGTGGCGACCAGGAGCTCGGCCGCCTCGTCGGCGGTCGGTACGGGCCGCTCGCCCATGCCGGGCTCACCGTGGATCCCCAGGCCGACGGCCATCCGGCCCTCGGGCACGGTGAACAGGGGGCTGCCCGCGCCAGGCAGGGTGCAGCCGGAGAACGCGACGCCGAAGGAGCGCGTACGGGCGTTCGCCAGCTCGGCGATCCTGGTGACCTCGTCCAGCGGCTGCCCGGCCTCGGCGGCCGCCGCGGCCGTCTTGAAGACGATCAGGTCACCGGCGACACCGCGGCGCTTGTGGGCCTCGTCCGCCGAGGCGCTGGACATGTCGTCCGTGACGCCGAGCGTGCGGGTGGGTATGCCCTCGGCGGTCAGCAGCGCGGCCGCCTGCCCGAAGTGCAGGACGTCGCCGGCGTAGTTCCCGTACGCGAGGAGGACGCCGCCGCCGGTCTCGGCGGCCCGCGCGACCTGGCGCACCTGGTGGGCGGAGGGGGAGGCGAAGACGTTGCCGACCGCAGCGCCGTGGGCGAGGCCCTGGCCGACCAGCCCGGAGAAGGCCGGGTAGTGGCCGGAGCCGCCGCCGACCACCACGGCGACCTGGCCGGGGGCGGTGCGGGTGGCCCGGACCACGCCGCCGGGGACCTGGCGGACCCTGCGGGGGTGGGCGGCGGCGAAGCCTTCGAGCGCTTCGTCGGCGAAGGCGGCGGGGTCGTTGGACAGGCGGGTCATCAGCGGACCTCTGCGAGGGGCCGGCCGTGGTGCGCGCCCCGGCCCTTGGACCGGTTGGCGAGCCACAGCATCAGCGCGGCGGACATGAGCATGAAGGCCCCGACGAGGAACAGCGGCAGGTAGTAGGCGCCGCTGAAGTCCTTCAGCCAGCCGGTGACGTAACCGGCGGCGAAGCCGGCCACGTTGCCCGCCGTGTTGATCAGGGCGATACCGGCGGCGGCTGTCGCGCCGGTCAGGAACTGCGAGGGGACGGACCAGAAGACCGGCAGCGCGGCGAAGATCGCACAGGCGGTGACGGTGATGACGGCGACCGTGGCGGCCGGTGACCCCATGTAGAGGGCGACCGGGATGGAGACCCCGCCGACGACGGCCGGGCCCGCGATGTGCCAGGTGTGGACGCCGTGCCTGGTGGCGTGGCGGGACCAGAAGAAGAGGACGATCGCGGCCGGGAGGTACGGGATGGCCGTGATCAGGGCCTTGTCCATCACGCTGAACGTCGTGCCGAACTGTTCCTGGAAGCCGTTGATGATCGTCGGCAGGAAGAACGCCAGGGCGTACAGGCCGTAGATGAAGCCGAAGTAGATGAGGGCGAGCGTCCAGACGCGGCTGTTGGTGAAGGCGGCCTTCAGCGCGGCCTTGCCGTGGCCGGTCTTCTCGTCGGCGCCGGTCTTTCCCGCGTTCTCGGCGGCGAGCTCCGTGGTCAGCCAGTCCCGTTCCTCGGGGGTCAGCCACTTCGCGTCGGCCGGCTTGTCGATCAGGTAGAACCAGGCGACGACGCCCAGCAGGATCGCCGGGATGGACACCCCGAGGAACATCACGCGCCAGCCTTCGAGACCGAAGAGCCCGTGCTGGTTGATGAACCAGCCGGCCAGCGGGGCGCCGATGACGGTGGTCAGGGGCTGCGCCAGGTAGAAGAGGCCGAGGACCTTCGTACGGTGCCGGGAGGGCACCCACTGGCTGAGGAAGAGGATCGCGCCGGGGAAGAAGCCCGCCTCGGCGACACCGAGCAGGAAGCGGAGCGTGTACAGCTGCTCGCTGTTCTGCACCCAGGTGAAGAGGAGGGCGACGATGCCCCAGCTCACCATGATCCTGGCCAGCCACCGCCGGGCGCCGAACTTGTGCAGCGCCATGTTGCTGGGCACTTCGAGAATGATGTAACCGATGAAGAAGACGCCGGAGGCGAAGCCGAACTGCGCCGCGGTGAGGGCGAGGTCCTGCCCCATGCCGTTGGGTTCCGCGAAGGAGACGGCCGTGCGGTCCAGATAGTTCACGAAGAACATCAGGGCCACGAAGGGGACGAGCCGGACCGAGACCTTCCTGATGGCTGATCTCTCGATCACTGAATGCGCAGTGGCGCCCATGGAGACTCCTCGCTCGCGGACCGCTCTGTCCGGGTTCCGTGTCTGCTCCGGCAGGCGAAGGCGAACCGTGGAAGGTCGTGTTTCCGGCCGGTGAACAACTCCAAGCTAGCTCTGGATCCTAAATTGGTCACCAATTTACCAAAGTGACGTAGGTCGCTCCCCTGAGCTCTTCTCCTGGACCGATGAGCGCGTTATCGTCCGCCCGCTCCGGGGATCCGCCACCCCGTCTGATGTACTGGTCAGCGTGTCCACGCAGCCCGAAGCGCCCGATTTCACGTCACTTCTGCGCCCCGTCGTACGGGAGTCCTCGGTCAGTGAGGTGGCCAAGCGGCTCCTTGATCATCTGTCCGAGGGCAACCTGAAGCCGGGCACGCGCCTGCCCGCCGAGCGCCAGCTCGCCGACGCCCTCGGCGTCGCGCGCTCCAGCGTGCGCGGGGCGCTGTCCGCGCTGGACGTCCTCGGCATCATCGAGATCAGGCCGGGCTCGGGCTCGTACGTCCGGGAGGGGACCTCGGAGTTCCTGCCGCGGGCCATCAACTGGGGCCTGATGCTCGGTCAGCGGCGTACGCAGGACCTGGTCGAGGTCCGCACCTTCATGGAGGGCATGTCGGCGCGGCTCGCCGCGGACCGGGCCTCGCAGGAGGACGTCGAACGGCTGGAGCAGCACCTGGAGCGGATGCGGGAGGCGGGGACGGACGTCAAGGCGTTCATCGAGGCCGATATCGCCTTCCACCTGGAGACGGCGCACATCGCCCGCAACACGGTGCTCAGCGACATCCTGCACTCCATCCGGGCGCTGCTCCAGGTGTGGATGGAGCGGGCGGGGGACATCGAGGGCACGGTCAGCGGGACGCTGCACGAGCACGGGGCCGTGCTCGACGCGATCCGGGCGGGCGACCCGGAGGGGGCGGACGCGGCGATGGCCGAGCACATGAGGCTGGCGAGCGACCGGCTCCGGCTCTCGCTGAGCGGGACCCACGAACAGGCCGCGGGGGCGTAGTCACCGCTCAGGCGCGCGCCTGTTCGGGCGGGGTCTCCTCCTCCTCCTCCTGCGGCGGCGCTGTCTCCTCCTGCGGTGGTGCCGCCTGCACCGGCGGCGAGGCGAGCGCCAGCCGTCGCTTCGTGCCGCCCAGCAGCGCCGGCAGTTCGGTCAGGGCGCTGACGCGCCAGTCCGCCGTCTCCATGACGTCGGGGTGGTCCGCCCACCAATGGCCGTACGGGCCACGGCGGATGTGGGCCGCCCGCAGCCCGAAGGACTTCGCCGGGAACAGGTCGTCGCCCGGGTGGTCGCCCACGTACAGGGTGGCCTCCGGCGACGCGCCCGACACCTCCAGTACGCGGGCGAAGAACTCCCGGTCCGGTTTGGTGACGCCCCACTCCTCCGAGGTGACGACCAGGTCCGCCGGCAGGTCCAGCGCCCGCAGCAGCTGCCCGGCCCGCGCCGTCCGGTCACCCGCGACGACGACCCGCAGGCCGAGCGCGCGCAGCTCGGCCAAGGCGGGGCGGACGTCGGGGTAGAGGTCCGTCTCGTCCAGGTGCTCGCCGCGCCCGGCCGCCGCCCGGGCCTGGTACGCCTCGGCGACGTCCATCCCGGGGCGCAGGATGCGCAGCGCGTCACTGCTGTCGCGGCCCTGTGCGGCGGAGGCGCCGACCAGCGCGCTGACGGTGTGCCGGGGCACCCCGAGCCAGTCGGCCCACGCGGCCCAGTGGCGGTCGTCGCGGACGAGGGTTTCTCCGATGTCGAAGACGATCGTTTCCATCACCTCTCCGAGCCTACGGGGCAAGTAGGACATAACGGACAAGGCGCCAGTGCCGGAGGGGCGGTTACGCACGGAAGAGGCCCTGGTCCGGACGGAGTGACGCGCTCGTATGCTCGGTTCATGACCGTTCCTCAGCGCCCCACGACCAACGCCATGCGGCGCGCCCTCCGGCGGGCCCGCGACGGTGTCGCCCTCGACGTGGCCGAGGCCGCCGTCCTGCTCCAGGCGCGGGGGGATGACCTGACCGACCTCGCCGCGTCCGCCGCCCGGGTCCGGGACGCGGGTCTCGACGCCGCGGGCCGGCCGGGAGTGATCACGTACTCCCGCAAGGTCTTCATCCCGCTGACCCGGCTCTGCCGTGACACCTGCCACTACTGCACCTTCGTCACCGTGCCCGGGAAGCTCAAGCGGGCCGGCCACGGGATGTTCCTGTCGCCGGACGAGGTCCTCGACATCGCCCGGAAGGGCGCCGAAATGGGCTGCAAGGAAGCCCTGTTCACGCTCGGCGACCGGCCCGAGGACCGCTGGCCCGAGGCGCGGGAGTGGCTGGAGGCCGAGGGCTACGACGACACCCTGGCGTACGTACGGGCCATGGCGGTCCGGGTGCTGGAGGAGACGGGGCTGCTGCCGCACCTGAACCCCGGTGTGATGACCTGGACGGACCTGCAGCGGCTGAAGCCCGTCGCCCCGTCGATGGGCATGATGCTGGAGACGACCGCGACCCGCCTCTGGTCGGAGAAGGGCGGCCCGCACTACGGCTCCCCCGACAAGGAGCCGGCGGTCAGGCTGCGCGTGCTGGAGGACGCGGGCCGGTCCAACGTGCCGTTCACCACCGGCATCCTGATCGGGATCGGCGAGTCGTACGAGGAGCGCGCCGACTCCCTCTTCGAGCTGCGCAAGACGGCCCGCGCCTACCACGGCATCCAGGAGGTCATCGTCCAGAACTTCCGCGCCAAGCCGGACACCGCGATGCGCGGGATGCCGGACGCGGAGCTGGAGGAACTGGCCGCGGCCATCGCCGTCGCCCGCCACATTCTGGGCCCCTCGGCCCGCATCCAGGCCCCGCCGAACCTCGTCGACGCGGAGTACGCCCTGCTGATCGGCGCGGGCATCGACGACTGGGGCGGCGTCTCGCCCCTCACCCCGGACCATGTGAACCCCGAGCGCCCCTGGCCGCACATCGACGAACTCGCGTCCCGCACCGCCGAGTCCGGCTTCCAGCTCCGTGAACGGCTCACCATCTACCCGGAGTTCATCCAGCGCGGCGAGCCCTGGCTCGACCCGCGCCTCCTGCCGCACGTGCGGGCGCTCGCCGACCCGGAGACCGGCCTCGCGAAGGAGGGCGCGATCCCCGCCGGGCTGCCCTGGCAGGAGCCCGACGAGGGCTTCAACGCCTCCGGCCGCACCGACCTGCACCGAACCATCGACACCGAGGGCCGCACCGGCGACCGACGGAACGACTTCGACGAGGTGTACGGCGACTGGGAGGCCCTGCGCGAGGCCGCCGCCCCCGGCATGGTCCCGTCCCGCATCGACGCCGACGTACGCCAGGCGCTGAGCCAGGCCGCCGACGACCCGACGAAGCTCACCGACGACCAGGCGCTCGCCCTGCTCCACGCGGACGGGCCGGCGCTGGACGAGCTGTGCCGGATCGCGGACACCCTGCGCCGGGACGTGGTCGGTGACGACGTCACCTACATCGTCACCAGGAACATCAACTTCACCAACGTCTGCTACACCGGCTGCCGCTTCTGCGCCTTCGCCCAGCGGCGTACGGACGCCGACGCCTACACCCTCTCCCTGGACCAGGTCGCCGACCGCGCGGCGCAGGCCTGGGACGTTGGCGCGGTCGAGGTCTGCATGCAGGGCGGCATCCACCCGGACCTGCCCGGCACCGCGTACTTCGACATCGCGCGGGCCGTGAAGGAACGCGTCCCCGGCATGCACGTCCACGCCTTCTCGCCGATGGAGGTCGTCAACGGCGCGTCCCGCACCGGCATGTCCGTCCGCGACTGGCTGACCGCCGCCAAGGACGCCGGCCTCGACTCGATCCCGGGCACGGCGGCGGAGATCCTCGACGACGAGGTCCGCTGGATCCTCACCAAGGGCAAGCTGCCGACGGCCGACTGGCTGAACGTCATCAAAACGGCGCATGAGACGGGCCTGCGCTCCTCGTCCACGATGATGTACGGCCATGTCGACCAGCCCCGCCACTGGCTCGGCCACTTCAGGACGCTGGCCCGCCTCCAGCAGGAGACGGGCGGCTTCACGGAGTTCGTCACGCTCCCCTTCATCCACACCAACGCCCCGGTCTACCTGGCGGGCATCGCCCGCCCGGGCCCGACGGACCGGGACAACCGGGCGGTGACGGCGATGGCGCGGCTCCTCCTCCACCCGCACATCACCAACATCCAGACCAGCTGGGTGAAGCTCGGCGCGGAGGGGGCGGCGGAGATGCTCCGCTCGGGCGCCAACGACCTGGGCGGGACGCTGATGGAGGAGACCATCTCCCGCATGGCGGGCTCCAGTTACGGCTCGTACCGCTCGATCCAGGACCTCGTCGCCATCGCCGACCTGGCGGGCCGCCCGGCGAAGCCGCGTACGACGCTGTACGGCGAGGTGCCCGAGGAACGCGTCACGGCAGCGACGGCCTCGGACGGCCACCTTCCGGAGCTGCTGCCGGTGCTGGAGGCCTGAGCGGGGTGCGGACTGCTTCCGGAGCCGCGCGGCCGGGCTCCGGAAGCAACCACTCGCAACTGCCGCTCTGCATACGTCACTCACATGGGTGAGTCGCGTTATTCGGGCGGGTCTGGGCGAGCCTGCGGACATATGCTCCCGGCAAGAGCGGCCCCTCGGTATGCGGGGGCCGCTTCGAGCGTCACGCCACTCGCAGGAGTCCGCATGGTCAGTTCGCCCCACGAGGCGATGCACCGCATCTTCCAGGAGTGCCCGGGACTGTTCTCCCGCGTCTCGGAATTACTGGGGATCACGATCGCCCCACCCGTCTCGGTCACCGTGATGCCTACCGACCTGACCGAGAACCGTCCACTCGAACGGCGTGTGGACACCCTGCTGCGGCTGGACACGGAGAATGACGAGCCGCTTCTCCTGGCCATCGAGGCCCAAGGAAAGAAGGACACGGACAAGCCGGCGAGCTGGGCCTATTACCTCTCCTACCTGTACACGAAATACCGGCTACCGTCGCTGCTGCTGGTTGTCTGCCAGGACCGTGCAACCGCGGAATGGGCCTCCCGCCCGGTCCCGATCGGTCCTCGCCAGTGGCCTGCGCTGACCCTGCACCCGCTCGTCGCGGGCCCGCACAACATGCCGGTGATCACCGATGTCGCCGAGGCCCGCAAGGACCTGGCGCTCACCACACTGGCGGCGATCACACATGCCGCCGATCCGGACATCGGTGCCATACTGAAAACGCTGTCCACCGCTCTGCGGGACGTACCGGAAATCATCGCCGATCCCCTTGTCGAACTCACCGCACAAGGCCTGGGTAACCGCCCGGCCGCACAACAGTGGAGGAACCTGGTGGCCGTGGACCTCTCTTTCTACAAGTCCTTCATGGCAGAGGAAATCCGGGACGAGGGCCGGACTGAGGGCCGGGCTGAGGGCCGGACGGAAGGCATCGCGCAGGGCATCCTGCTCTTCCTCGCGCAAGCGGGCGTCGACGTATCGGACGAGGCGCGTGAACGGATCACCACCTGTGGCGACCTCGACACCCTGAACCGCTGGCTTCTGCGGGCCCCCACCGCCCGGTCAGCCGAGGACGTCTTCGCCGAGGAGTAGCCGGCTCCTCAGCCGAAGTGACCTTCCCGTCAGGCACGGCGCCCGGGGTCCCTCACCGGTACCCCGTCGCGTCGGCCGGCTTGCCCGCGCCCTCGACCTCGTCCAGGTAGCGCCAGCAGTCGGGGCGGGAACCGTCGAGGTCGGTGAAGCCGTACTCCTGGGCGAGCTGCCCGCTGGAGAGCGACCCTCCGTTCCGGCGGGAGACGCCTGGGTCACCGGCCAGGGCGGCGACCGCGCGGCCCACGTACGCAGGGCTCTCCGGCCCCGGGTGGCGCCTGCGACCAGGGCGATCTTTCCGTGGAGCGCGGGTTTCGATGTGTCGGGCATGAATCTCCTCAGGTTCTGTCCGGCTGTGCGACCCGGTCCATGAATGTCATCGCTGACGACCGGTGAAACCACGCTTGGCGCAATACCCGACAACCTGTGTCGCATTTCTTTCCCGGCGCAGGGTGGTACACGAGCTGTACTATCGACACATGGCTCTGAAACGGACAAACGTGTACGCCGACGATGAGGACCTTGCGCTGATCAAGGAGGCGGCGACTCGGGACGGCGTGTCCGAGGCGGAATTGATCCGCGAAGGCATCCACCGCATAGCGCTCGCCCGGCGGATCTGGGATCAGCCGTTCGTGGAGGACGGGGAGACCTTCGACCTCGGCGGGCCGCTCACCCGGGAGGCTGTCCGCGACGCGGTGACCGAGGGATTCGACGAGCGTGAATCCCGTAACCGGGGGCGTGCGGCTTGATCGCCGTTGTCGATACGTCCGGACTTCTGGTCCTGTACAACCGCGCGGACCCCGATCACCTTGCCGCGCGTAAGGCAGCTGACCGGTGCGGGCTCCTCGTGGCGAGCCCCCTCGCGCTCACAGAGGTGCACCAGGTGGCCACGAGCCGGGCCGGACGCCGTGCTGCCGACGGTATTCTCCGGTCGCTGTCGGCCCGCATCAGAGAGCTGCGTCTGGTGCTCGCACCCCCGACCCCGGACATCCTCGACGCGGCGCTGGCCGTACGGGCCCGGTACAGCTCGCTGGATCTGGACCTCGTGGATGCGGTGAACGTGGCACTGGCAGCCGAGTACGACACGGACGTCGTCCTCACGAGAGATCTTCGGGACTTCCGTGCCCTGCGGCCGCTCGCCGGCCGATACGCACACTTCCGGATCCTGCCCGACGACCTCTGAGCGGCGACGGGGGACCGGGTCCGTAGCGCGGCTCAGCCGCCGCCCGTGCCCTCGCCCGCCGCCGTGGCGATCACGTCGTCCAGGACCTCGCGGGAGCGGCGCAGTTCGTCGATCTGCCGGTCGATGCGGTCGCGCTCCACGGAGAGGTCGCTGACCAGGCGCGGGGTGGCGATCGCGGAGGGGCCGCCGTCCGTGTCCCGTACGCAGGGCAGCAGTTCGGCGATCTTCGAGCTGCACAGCCCGGCGGCGTAGAACTCCTGGATGCGGATCACGCGGTCGACCGCGCCCTCCGGGTAGTCGCGGTGGCCGCCGGGGGTACGGTCGGCCTTCAGGATCCCCTGGGTCTCGTAGTAGCGCAGGGAGCGTTCGCTCACGCCCGTACGCCGGGCCAGCTCGCCGATCCGCATGGAATTCCTCGTCTCCGGGGCTTGAACCTGACACCGGTGTCAATTCTTACCGTTCCGGCATGACGAACGCAGCCACTTCCTCGCAGAAGCTCTTCGAGGCCGTCGAGCTCGGCCCGCTGACCCTTCCCCATCGCCTCGTGATGGCCCCGCTCACCCGGAACCGCGCCACGGCCGAGGGCGTACCCACCCCGCTCATGGCCACGTACTACGCGCAGCGCGCCTCGGCCGGGCTGATCATCGCGGAGGCGTCGACGCCGAACCCCGTGGGGCAGACGTACCCGAACATCACGGCCATCCACAGCCCGGCCCAGGTCGAGGGCTGGCGCCGGGTCACCGAGGCCGTACGGGCGGAGGGCGGGCAGATGTTCCTCCAGATCCAGCACGGCGGGCGCGCCGGCCACCCCGACACCAGCGGGCTGACGCCCGTCGCCCCCTCGCCGATCGCGCTGCCGGAGACCATCCACACCCCGGCCGGACGCGTGCCCTCGGTCGTCCCCCGCGAGATGACCACGGAGGACATCCGCACCACGGTGGCGGACTTCGCCTCAGCCGCCCGCAACGCCATCGAGGCGGGCTTCGAGGGCGTCGAGGTGCACAGCGCCAACGGGCATCTGCTCCACCAGTTCCTGGGCCAGGGGACCAACCGGCGTACCGACGCCTACGGCGGGCCCGTGGCCCACCGCATCCGCTTCGTCGTGGAGGTGGCCGAGGCCGTGGCGGCGGAGATCGGGCCTGAGCGGGTGGGGCTGCGGATCTCGCCCTGGAGCACGGTCAACGGCATGGTGGAGGGTGACACCGAGGAGATCTACCCGGCGCTCCTGGCGGCCCTGGCGGGCACCGGCCTGGCCTATCTGCACGTGGGTTACGCCGACCCGGAGGACCCCGTCTTCCAGCGGATCCGGAAGGACTGGGCGGGCACGCTGATCGCCAACCCCGTACTGCCGAAGGACCGCATCCCGGAGGACGGCGGCCTCGCCCACGCCGAGCGGCTGCTGGCCGCCGGGGCCGAGGTGATCGCGCTCGGCCGCCCCTTCCTCGCCAACCCGGACCTGATCCGCCGGATGCGTACGGGCGCCCCGGTCAACCAGGTCCGGGACGCGTACATGATGTACGTGGGCGGGGAGACGGGCTACACGGACTACCCGACGCTGGACGCCGTGGGGTGAGCCACGTGGGCGACGAATGCGGCCCAGGCGGGGGCGGTGACGAGGAGGGTGGGGCCGGTGGAGGTCTTGCTGTCCCGGACGGGGACGAGGCCGGGGAAGCCGTCGGCGACTTCGAGGCAGTTGTTGTCTCCGCCGTCGCTGTAGCTGGACTTGCGCCAGGTTGCGGCTGAGAGGTCGGGTGCGGCCGTCACAGGGCCTCTGTCCGTACGCCGTCGACGAATGCGGCCCAGGCGGATGCGGCGACGATGAGGATGGGACCGGCCGCGACCTTGCTGTCCCGGACGGGGACGAGGCCGGGGAAGTCGTCGGCCACCTCAAGGCAGTTGTTGGGCCCTCCGTCGCTGAAGGTGGACTTGCGCCAGGTCGCAGCCATGAGGTCGAGCGTGCGAGTCATGCTGTGTGCTCCTTCAGGACGCCCCTGATGAACGCGAGGGAGTCCGGCGGGGGCAGCGCCAGATCTCGCAACCGATCGTAGGACAGCCGGGCGCGGGTCACATCACTTGCGTCTTCCAGCAGTTCGCCGCATCGGTAGCCCTCTGTGTAGGCAACCGCGCTGCCGTCCTCCTGCCAGAGCACCGTAAGGGCTCCGTCCATCAGGTGATGGGCGCCGGCAGACAGCGGAAGCACTTGGAGGGTGGTCGCGGCCAGTTCGGCCACCTCAACCAGGTGTTCCAACTGTGTGCCCCACACTTTGGGGCCTCCTACCGGGCGCCGGAGCCCGTACTCGTCCATGATGATGCGGACCGACGGCGACGGGTTGCGGTACAACAGCTGCTGACGGTCCATACGGGCCACCACCTGCTCTTCTACCGACTCCACGTCTCTCGCTGTTTCCTGGGCGCCCGACAACAGCGTGCGGGCGACGTCCTCGGTCTGGAGCAGCCCTGGGATTCCAAGGGCGAACACGTGCATGATGCTGGCCGTCGGCTCCAGCCGCATGAACTCCTTGTACCGGTCCTTGAACACCTCCCGGCGGGCCACCTTCCACAGCTGCACCAGCAGGCCACCCGACGCGTAGTGCCGGTCCAGGTCCTCCATCACCGCCAGTTTCGAGAGCCGCTGGCCGACCTCCAGCCGGTACAGGTAGCTCTTGTCGTACCGCGTCTCCCCGGCGAGCTCGCTCAGCGACTTCCCCGAGCGTTCCCGGAGGTACCGCAGGGCTCGCCCGAGTGCGGCGCGCCCCGATTCCTCGTCCACGTCGGCCGATGGGTCGGTCATCGTGGCCCTCCCGTTGTCCCGTGCGCCGGCAATCGGGCGCCTCTTCCGAGGCTACGGGCGGACGGTGATCATCGGAGTACGAACGGTGAGCATCACCCGATGGAAGACACCCCACACTGCGAGGCGCCCCCATGGCCGATACCCCCCTTCGCCTGCTGCCCTGGAACTCCCCCGAGGGGAGGCCCTGTTACCTGAGTACGGACGACCCCGGCAGCAGGCTGTCGCGTCTGGCCGACGAGGTGGAGGCCGAGCTGATCGCCTGCGGCGAGGAGGTGCTCGGCGGGGCCGAGTCCGTGCTCGCCGACCGGGCCGCGGGGGAGCGGGCGGTGCGGTTCGCGCTCGTACGGACGACCGAGTCCCTGCGGGATGTGCTGCGGGTCGCGGAGTGCAGGGAGCGCCAGGAGTGAGAGCCGTGTGAGACCCAGGTCACACGGCACCGTGTCACATCCCTCCAGGGCTCGTCCGTCGAGGGGGTGTAAGCAACGCGCGACACCTCAGGAGCTGATCATGAACGCTCGACTCGACCTCTTCGGCAACAAGGCCGCCGCCGCCTTCCTGAAGCACCTCAACATGGCCGGGAGGGTGGCCGCCGACCTGGATCTGCCCGCCGCGACCCAGGAGCTGGTCAAGATCCGGGCCAGCCAGATCAACGGGTGCGGGTTCTGCACCGACATGCACACCAAGGAGGCCACGGAGGCGGGCGAGACGGCGGTCCGGCTCAACCTGATCGCGGTGTGGCGCGAGGCCAACGTCTTCACCGACGCCGAGCGCGCCGCCCTGGAACTGGCGGAGCAGGGGACCCGGATCGCGGACACGGCCGGCGGGGTGCCGGACGAGGTGTGGGCGAACGCCGCCACGTACTACGACGAGGACCAGCTCGTCGCCCTGGTGGCCCTGATCGCCGTCATCAACGCGTACAACCGGCTGAACGTCATCGTCCAGCAGCCGGCGGGGGACTACCGTCCCGGCATGTTCGGCTGACCTCACCTCCCGTGGAACCGTCCCGGGAATCCGGGCCGGAAACCATCAGGAATGCCGCGCACACGGGCTCTCGCGTACCAGTCCGTACATTCCGTTCCGCCCCTGAACCGCTCCTTCCGTTCGATTACAGTGCTTGCGCAGTCGCACACGGTAAGACGGACGGAAGGGGCACGGTGAGCACAGGGACCACAGCTGTCTGGGGCCGTGTCCAGCAGCAGGACTTCCGTGGGCGGGTTCGGGGGTCCCTGCTCGGTGGAGCCATCGGGGACGCGCTCGGGGCGGGCGTCTCGGGGCTCACCCTGGAGGCGATACGCGCGGCCCACGGGGTGGACGGGGTGGCCGACTTCGTCCCCGCGCACGGCAGACGGGGCGCCGTCACCGCCGTCACCCAGCTCACCCTCTTCACCGTCGACGGGCTGATCCGCGCCCAGGTCCGCCGTGACACCGGTGCCTGGCACCCGCCGACCGATGTGCACCGCGCGCATCTGCGCTGGGCGGCCACCCAGAGCGCCTGGGGGCCCGACGAACGCCGTAAGGACAACGGCTGGCTGGCCAGGGAGGAGTGGCTGTACGCCCGCCGCGCCCCGACCCGGGAGTGCCTCGTCGGCTTCGGTGACGCCACGATGGGCACCCTCGCCGTGCCCAAGAACCCCGCGGCACGGGACTCGGCCGCGCTCACCCGCTCCGCGCCCTTCGGGCTGCTCGTGGGCTGGGAGCCCCAGCTCGTCCTTCAGCTGGCCGTCGAGTGCGCCGCGCACACCCACGGCCACGCCACCGCGCAGCTCGCGGCCGGAGCCCTCGCCGTCATGGTGCACGGGCTGGCCCGCGGGGAGACCCTGGACGGCTCGGTGCAGCACACCCTGGCCCTGCTCGCCGAACGCCCGGGCAACGAGCAGGTCTCCGAGGCGCTCCGGCAGGCCCTCGGCTCCGTACGGCAGGGGATCCCCGGGCCGGCGCTCATCGAGGCGCTCGGGGACACCGACTCCGCTGAGGAGGTCCTCGCCGTGGCGCTGTACTGCGCACTGGTCGGTGAGGACATACGCCACGGGCTGCGGCTCGCCGTGAACCACTCCGGGCCGTCCGCGGCCACCGGAGCCGTCTGCGGGGCCCTTCTCGGTGCGCTGCACGGGGAGACGGCGCTGCCGCCGGCCTGGCTGGCGGAGCTGGAGGGGCGCTCGACGCTCCTCGAACTCTCCGACGACTTCGCGATGGAGATGACCCAGGGCCCCGCCCTGCACAGCCCGGCCGCCGTCGCCCCGGGCTGGCTGGCCCGCTACCCGCGGGACTAGGGCCTCCCCTCCGGGACGGTCCGGAGTACGGAGACAGAGATGGGCGGGCGCCGCCGCGCCCGCCCACCGTTCATGTGTCCCCTCCGCGCGGGGCGGTCAGTCCTTCACGCCCTCCGGGACTCCCGTGTTCTCGGGGCCGGGCTTCTGCAGCGGGACGGCCGTGGCCACGGCTCCGCCCGCAGGCCCCCCGTCGTCCGAGTTGATCTTGTCGATCAGCGCGTCGCGCTCCGGGGTGTCCTCGGGCTTGAGGTAGCCGATGACGATGTAGAGCACCAGCGAGATCGCGAGCGGCAGCGCCACCTGGTACTGCAGGGCGACATCCGTCTTCACCGAACCGTCGAAGTTGTAGTTGGTGAAGTAGAAGGCGAGCAGCCCCGCCGCCCAGCTGGTGAGGGCCGCCGTCGGGCCGGACCGGCGGAACCTGCGCAGCAGGCCGAGCATGAACGGGATGGCGATCGGACCCATCAGGCCGGCCACCCACTTGATGACGACCGAGATGATGTCCTTGAACGTCGGCGAGTTGATCTGGGTCGCCAGTGCCATCGACAGTCCGAGGAACGCGAGCGTGGAGAGCCGCGCGGCCAGCAGACCGCTGCGGTTGCTCCAGTTCCGGGCCGCCTTGGAGAAGACCGGTGCGATGTCCCGGGTGAAGACCGCGGAGATGGCGTTGGCGTCGGAGGAGCACATGGCCATCGTGTGCGAGAAGAAGCCGACGACGACCAGGCCGAGCAGACCGTGCGGCAGCAGCTGCTCGGTCATCAGGGCGTAACTGTCGGAGGCGTCGGGCTTCTTGGCCTCGACGAGCAGCGGGGCGACCCACATCGGGAAGAAGAGCACGGTCGGCCAGACCAGCCACAGCACGGCGGAGAGCCGGGCCGAACGGGTCGCGGAGCGGGCGGAGTCCGTGGCCATGTAGCGCTGGGCCTGGTTCCACATGCCGCCGTTGTACTCGAAGGTCTTGATGAAGAGGTACGCCAGCAGGAACGTCACCGTGTACGGGCCGGCCGTCGGGCTCGTGTGGCCCTCGGGCAGCTTGTCCCAGACCGTCCACAGCGAGCTGAAGCCGCCCAGCTTGCTCATCGCGATGACCAGCATGGCCAGGCCGGCGAAGAGCTGGATGATGAACTGCCCGAGCTCCGTGAGCGCGTCGGCCCACAGCCCGCCGACCGTGCAGTAGACGGCGGTGATGGCACCCGTGATGAAGATGCCCTGGGTCAGGGTGATGCCCGTGAAGACGGAGAGCAGCGTGGCGATGGCGGCCCACTTGGCGCCGACGTCCACGATCTTCAGCAGCAGTCCGGACCAGGCCAGGGCCTGCTGGGTCTGGATGTTGTAGCGGTTCTTCAGATATTCGAGCGGCGACGCGACGTGCAGCCGCGACCGCAGCCGGTTGAGCCGGGGCGCGAAGAGCTTCGCGCCGATGCCGATACCGATCGCGATCGGCAGCGACCAGGTCACGAAGGACGTGACGCCGTACTGGTACGCGATGCCCGCGTAGCCGGTGAACATCACCGCGCTGTAGCCGGACATGTGGTGCGAGATGCCTGACAGCCACCACGGCATCTTGCCGCCGGCCGTGAAGAAGTCGCTGACGTTGTCGACGCGCTTGTGCGACCAGAGTCCGATCGCGACCATCACACCGAAGTAGCCGATGAGCACGGCCCAGTCGAGACTGTTCATGTGCCCCCTCCAGGGGTCCGCCTTGTGAACGGGAACGCACTTCGTCAGTACGGCCGTTCAGCGGGGCCCCGTGCGGGAACGGGGACTTCCGGGATTGAACCGCTTGTCCGGGTCCTCGGTCAAGGTTTTCTCGGTCAGAGATGTGAACGCGGATCAGCAAGGCGAACAATTTTGCTTGTTCTTGACCTTGCGGGGCGTTGTTGTGAACGTGACCGCGGCCACACGATGAGCGAGCACTTCGTCAGGCTGTGCAGAGAACGACGTAAGCAGGAACGCCCGAGAACGCAGAACGACCGCACGGGATGCGGGTCCCGTGCGGCCGGAGAAAGGGGAAAGCTGTACGACGTGTTGTACGCGCGCCGACGGCGTCGATTCCGGTGGCGGGCCGAGCCCCCTCGGCCAGGACGGCGGACCAGTCGAGAGGGCTCCTGGCAGTCATGTGCGATGACCTGCCACGGTACGGCGCGCGAGGACCGGCGTGCCGGTCGGGCGTGCCGGTCAGGCGTTGATGGAACCCGACGCGACGTCGTGCACGAAGGTGTTCCACGCTCCGGACACGAAGGAGAGCGAGGGGCCTTCGGGCGCCTTCGAGTCACGCACGGCGATGGCCTGCGTGACGGGCGACTTCACTTCGACGCACGCCCCGTTACCGCCGGAGTACGACGACTTCGTCCAGTTTTCCGTAGCACCCTGAAGAATGGCCATGTTCACTCCGGTTCAGAGAGTTGATGTGAGTGGCACCAACTTCGTTCCTGTTGGCGTGATCGACGCTACTCGCCAACATCGCCCGGTGGTGGGGCCGTTCACTCGACCGGATGGCATATTCCATGCGGGTCTTCCGCTGTGAGGTGGTGGCGGTGTATCTTCCCGCCCCCACCCCACTTACATCACAGCATTCCCGGCAGAACGGTCCTTGTCGGGCTGGCCTGTTCCGGCGGGTGCCGGGGGAGGGTGCGGGGCCGGATCAGCGCGTGTAGCCCTTGGCGATGTCGCCGATGAACTGGCGGGTCTGGTCCACGTTCAGCGCCTGCGCCCGCAGGTGCTCGTACATGACGCTGTAGCGCTGCACGTCGTTCGCCTTCTCCAGGTAGAGGTCGCTGGTGACCCCCTCGATGTACACCACGCTGGAGTCCGCGGCGTCGGGGAACTCCAGGATGGCGTACTGGCCGTTGATGCCGGGGTGGGCACCCATGTCGAAGGGCAGCACCTGCACGGTCACATGGGGCAGCTGGGACTGCTCGATGAGGTGCTCCAGCTGTTCGATCATGACCTGCTTGCCGCCGACGAGCCGGCGCAGGGCGGACTCGTCGATGACGGCCCAGAGGCGCAGGGGGTGCTCGGGGGCGTTGACCCGGTCCTGGCGGCGGGCCCGGACGTTCACCCGCTTCTCGATGTCGGACGGCGGTGCCTCGGGGAGGGCGCCGTTGATCAGGGCCTCCGCGTAACCCCGGGTCTGCAGCAGCCCGGGGACGACCTGGGGTTCGTACACCCGGAGGGACTCGGCGTCGGTCTCCAGCCCGATGTACACGCTGTACGGGATGTCGCCGAAGGCGTGCCACCAGCCCTGCTGGCGGGAGTCCTTCGCCATCTGCATCAGGGAGTCGACGACGCGGTGGTCCTCGACCTCGTACACCCCGCAGAGATCGCGTACGTCGCGCTGGCTGATCGAACGGCGGCCGTTCTCCAGCCGGCTGATCTTCGACTGCGAGACCAGCAGCCGCTCCGCCACCTCCTCCGCCGTCATGCCCTTGATCTCGCGGAGGCGGCGCAGTTCCTGGCCCAGCCGGCGTCGCCTGACAGTGGGATTGACGTTGGTCGGCACGGGAACGGCACCTCCGGCTATGCAGCTGTTGTAGCTGTGCGTATCTGCTTGCTCAGCAGATTGCCACCCGGGGCCCCGGCCGCGCTGGGAAATGGCCACACCGAAATGACCACGCGCAAGAGCGCGGGGCAGCCGGTGGATCCGGCTGCCCCGCGCCTGGTGCGGCTCCCGAACCGGGTCATGGGGACGTCGGTGCGGCGATATGGCGGTATCTCGGTACTCCGCGCAACTGTCCGCGCGGTCGTGCTGTCAGTGGACGGAGGTGTGCGCCATGCTGCCGCGGCGCGCTTGCGCTTGCGGCTGCAACGGCACGCTCGCCGTCTGCTGATTACGGCGTGGCTGGACGGCCACACCGTTCTGGACGTCCATCACGGCATGCGCCACGAGACCGCCCATCGGGTCGTGTCTGATCAGGTCCCGGAGCCGGGAGCGCGACGAGCGCCCCTCGTTCCCGGGGTACAGGTGCTTGCCGAGTCCGACCGCGTGGGCCAGTGCGGCGAGCGCCGCGGTCCGCGGGTCCGGCGGTACGCCGGTGCGGATCGCGTTGTCCAGCCGGGCCTTGATGTCCCGGCTGATTGCCGTGTCCGTCGCCTGGTAGCGAGTCGTCGGCAGCACTCCGCACATCTGGCCCGCCACGGCATGAACCATGCCGCACCGCTCCAGATGAGCGAGGTAGATCTGGCGAAGTCCCAGCCGGGGCCCGCCGATCCAGTGGACCGCCCGTACCGGACTGCCACGACGGCGCAGCAGTTCCAGTGCGGAGTCCAGAGTCGGATCTCCTGTCGGCCGTGGCATCACCACGGCGATACGATCCCCGTCAGGGGCTATCCGTCCTGCCAGAGCCAGCTCCACTAGCTGTGCCCCGGCCAGGCCGAGGTCGAGCGACTGCGGCTGCGCTGTGGTACCCGTGGTCGGGTCCAGAGCGAGCAACAGAAGCTCCTCCGGAATTGTTCTGCGGCTCCTGCCCATCCATGCCTCCCCGCGTGGATGTCTGACAGGGTGACCCCTCTCACATTGGTCTGTCGAGGGTGCCTGGGTGCTTTGTGAGGGAACCGTTAGGTATGTCGTTCTCGTCTAGCGGCTCGGTCAAGGGTTCACACAGGACACTGGTAGATGGTTCGGACAGTGCGGGCATGTCCCCGCGGCGCATCAAGGAGGTATCGGTGGCGGGCGAGTCCCCCGACAAGTCGGAGCAGCGGAAGTCGTCGGGGACGGCTTCGGGGACGGCTGAGGAACGCGATCCGCGTCTCGCCGTTTTCCGTGAACCGGTCGCTGCGGCAGGCGGGAACACGGCGGGCGGGACGGCGGACGCCGCGACGGACAGCGAGACGGCGGTCTTCCGGCTGCCGCGGTCCGCGGAGGCCGACGCGTCCGAGGGTGTCTCGGAGCCCCGCGAGGGCGCGGACGCTCCTGAGGGGGCCGAGGGCTCACAGGGCTCGGAGGGCCCTGAGGAGGCCTCCACGCCTCGTGGGGAGGCCGAGGAGCCCGCGGAGGCGGAGGACGCGGCCGGGGAGGCCACGAAGGCGTCTGAGGCGCCTGTGGACGCGGTCGGGCCCGTTCCGGGCGGTACGGAGGCGGATGCGGGCTCCTCGGCCGAGGAAGGGGCCGGTGCGGGCTCCGAGGCCGGGACCGGCGATGCCGACCGCCCTGGAGCCGAGGCCGGCTCCGGAGCTGACGCCGAGGCCGAGGGTCCTGACGCCGACGAGCGGCCCGAGGCCGCTCCGGCGGACGCGCCGGCGTCCCGCGCCGGTGCGGATGCGGACGCGGATGCCGACGCCGGTCCGGAAGCCGACACGGACGCCGATGCTGACGCCGACGCGGACGCCGATGCCGACGAGCAGCCCGAGGGTGCTTCCGGTTCCGGCTCCGGCGCCGAGCCGACGCCGACCGATGCCCGCCTCCGTGCCGCCGTAGCGGCCTGGGTGGCGACCGGACCTGACGAGGAAGCCGCAGCTCAGGGCGGTAGCGCCGAGGGCCGTGGCAAGGCGTCCGAGGACGCCGGCGAGGCGGCCGCCGACGGCGACGCCGCTCCCGCCCCCGCCGACGGGAAGGCCGCGGCCACCGACGACGGGAAGGCCGCGGCCACCACCGACGAGGCGCCCGCGGACGCCGACGAGTCGCCGGACGGCGACGACGAGGCACAGGGGGCGGACACCGCCGACGCCTCCGCCGACACCCCGGCCGACGCACCGTCCGACGACACCCCGTCCGACGACGCACCGTCCGACGACGCCCCCCGCGTCCCGAAGACCCGCGAGGAGGCCGACCCGGCGAAGGACGCGGCCCCCGCGCCCGACGAGCGAGGAATCGATCATCCGACCGCCGTCTTCAAGGCACCGCGCGCCGAGCGGGTCGACCAGCCGACGACCGCGCTGAAGCTCCCGCCGAAGGAGAAGGAGGCCGCGCGGAAGCCCGCCACCTGGGCCGCCAAGCCCTCCGGTGCCCCCGCCACGGCCCCCGAGGCGCCCGCCGAGCGGACCAGCAAGTTCGTACCGCTGCGCTCGGACGACGTACGCCCCGAGCCCGTGGTCGGTCCCACGATCACCCCGGACGTCGCGGCGGGTCCCGGCACCCCCGCGAGCCCCGGGGCCGGTTTCGCCGAGGCCGAGCGGACCCGGCAGCAGCCGATGCCGCCCAGGCCGCCGCTCGATCTGCTCGCCGAGCTGACGAACACCCCGCCGCCCCCGGAGACCCCGGTCCGCACCGCGGTCCGGCGGGTCAAGATCTGGACGCCGCTCGTCCTGCTCGCCCTGATCGTCTTTGCGATCGCGCAGGCGGTGCGCCCGCTTCCCGACCCGGCGCTGACGCTGACCGCCTCCCCGACGTACACCTTCGGCGGCGAGAAGCTGGACATGCCGTGGCCGGAGGACGGACAGGGCGCCGTCGAGGTCGAGGGCGTCGGCACCATCGGCACGTACGGCAAGGAGAAGTCCGCGCCGATCGCGAGCGTCGCGAAGATCATGACCGCGTACGTCGTCCTCCAGGGCCACCCGATCACCGGCAAGGAGGCGGGTGACCAGATCGTGGTCGACGCGAAGGCCGGTGAGGAGGCGAACCGGCCGGACGAGTCGACGGCGCCCATCCAGGAGGGCCAGAAGTACACGGAGCGTCAGATGCTCCAGCTCCTGATGATCCCGTCCGGCAACAACGTGGCGCGTCTTCTCGCCCGCTGGGACGCCACCACCGAGAAGGCGTTCGTCGAGAAGATGAACGCGGCGGCGGAGGACCTCGGGATGACGAACTCGGTGTACACGGACCCGAGCGGTCTCGAGTCCACCACCCGGTCCACCCCCGCGGACCAGCTCAAGCTGGCCAAGGCGGTCATGCAGAACGACGTCTTCCGCGAGATCGTGAACATGCCCCAGGCCGAGATCCCGGGCATCGGCAAGATGATCTACAACAACAACAACATCCTGCTGGAGCCCGGCGTCAGCGGCATCAAGACCGGTTCGTCGACCCCCGCCGGCGGCAACCTGATCTGGACGGCCGAGACGGTCATCGACGGCAAGACCCGGCGGATCATCGGCGCGGTGATGGGTGCCGATGTCGACGGGACCCTGGACGCCAAGCTGCAACGCGCCCTGCAGAGCAGCCTGGCGCTGATCCAGACCGCCCAGGAAGGTGTCGACTCCGCGGCCGTCGTCAAGAAGGGCCAGGTCGTCGGCTACGTCGACAACGGCTTCGGCACGCAGACCCCCGTGGTCGCCACCAAGGACCTCAAGGCCGTCGGCTGGGGCGGTCTCGAGGTCGACCTCAAGCTGACGGACGGTGGCACGACACCCGCCCACGCGGCGAAGGCGGGCACCGTCGTCGGCGAGGTGACCGTCGGCACCGGCACGGGCAAGGTGTCGGTCCCGGTCGCCCTGCAGAGCGAGATGACGGAAGCGGGCTTC
This sequence comes from Streptomyces sp. NPDC102451, assembly GCF_044765485.1. NCBI lineage: Bacteria > Bacillati > Actinomycetota > Actinomycetes > Kitasatosporales > Streptomycetaceae > Streptomyces > Streptomyces sp. NPDC102451. The sequence goes on from NZ_JBIWKD010000023.1 coordinate 106,726, forward strand.
GGCGACAAGCTCACCCGCATCACCTGACGGGCCGGCCCCCTGCCCCGCTCCGGCGGGGACAGGGGGCCCGTCCGCCGATAGGGCAGCGCGGTGAAAATGCCGCGTGCTAGCGTCCCAAAAGCAACGGAAGGGCGCCGGGACGCGTCCTTCCGCAGACAGATGAGGCCCGTGCGGTACAAGGACGGTTCGGCAGGCCCGGGCAAGGACGGGGAGAGTCGCAGTGACCACCGCTGAGCCGACACGGGCCGACGCCCACAGACCGGCCGAGGACGCCCCGGTCCGGATCCCGGCCCAGGCGGCCGGGGACGGTGACGGCGCCGACAGCTCGATACGGAGCCGTCTGCGGCGCCATCCGGTACTGCTGACGACCGCGGTGGCCGCGGCCGTGCACCTCCTCTGGTTCTTCTTCTTCGCGAACAGCGGCGGTGACATCGCCGCCCAGGACGCCTGGGCCGAGTTCGTCGGCCGCCACCCCGGCACCGCGTACAACCTCGCCTGGTACGGGGGCATGCACCCGGTCTCGTACAGCGTGGTGTCGCCGTATCTGATGTCGGTGCTCGGCGTCCGGTCGACGATGATGGTCGTCGGCACGGTGTCCTCGGCGCTCACCGCCCTGATCCTGGTGCGGGTGCCCGCCGTCCGTAACCCCCTCGCGTGCGCGCTCGCCGGGGTCTTCGCGTACCTGTGCAACGCCCTGTCGGGCCGGGTGACGTTCGGGCTCGGCATGATGTTCGCGCTCGGTGCGGTCGCCGCCGTCTTCTGCTGGCCCCACCGCTGGCGGTACAAGCGCTGGGCGAAGGCCGGTGTCGCCGCGCCGCTGGCCGGGCTCGCGACGGCGGGCAGCCCGGTCGCCGGGCTCTTCCTCGGCGTGGTCGCCGCGGCGCTCTTCCTGAACAAACGGCGCCCCGGGGCGTACGCGCTGGGCCTGGCCCCCGTCGCGGTGGTGGTCCTCTCCGCGTGGCTGTTCCCGTTCTCGGGCACCCAGCCGATGGCCCTGGGCACCCTGTCGCTGCCCTTCCTGTACTCGGTGTTCGTCTTCTTCCTGGTGCCCCGCGACTGGCACACCGTGCGGACGGCCGCCGCGGTCTACGGCGCCGGGACGCTGCTGACCTACGTGGTCGACTCGCAGATCGGCTCGAACGTGTCGCGCATGGCGATGCTGTTCGCCGGTGTCGTCCTGCTCGCCGCACTCCCGTACACCGCGCCGCGCACCCGGCGCTGGTACGCCCTCGTCATCGTCTTCGCCGGGCTGAACTTCTGGATCGGTTTCAAGGGCGTCGACGACATCGTCCGTACCGCCCCCACCGCGTCCTGGAACCGTTCGCTGGCCCCGCTGGTCAACCAGCTCCAGCGGGTCGGGGCCGAGAGGGGCCGGGTCGAGGTCGTGCCCCCCAGCAGCCACCGGGAGGCCTCGGCGCTCCTGCCGCACGTGAATCTGGCCCGCGGCTGGAACCGCCAGGCCGACATGAAGCGCAACCCCCTCTTCTACGACGACACCCTCAACGCGGTGAACTACCGCGAGTGGCTGGACCGCTGGGCGGTGCACTACGTGGTGCTGCCGACGGGGAAGCCGGACTCGGGGGCCCTGCAGGAGACGGCGCTAGTCGAGAAGGGGCTGCCGTATCTGAAGGCGGTGTGGCGCGACGCCAACTGGAAGCTGTTCCGGGTCGTCGACCCGGTGCCGCTCGCCGACCCGCCCGCGACGGTGGAGCGGGCCGGCGAGGACCGGCTGACGATCCGTGTGCAGTCGGCGGGCCGGGTCCTGATCCGGATCCCGTACTCCCGGTGGCTGGCGGTCGTCGACGACGAGGGCAAGGGCGTGGAGCGGCCGCAGGAGACCGAGGCGTCCAAGAAGCGTTCGGCGGAGGACGGGGACGCCCCGAAGGAGTTCACCAACGACCACGGCTGCCTGATCAAGGTGGAGGAGGACGGGGACGGCGACGAGTGGACCGAACTCCTCGCACCGCGCCCGGGGGTCTACCGCCTGGCGGGGCCCTACCAGTTCCAGCCGGGCACGCCGTGCCCGGAGGAACTGCGCCAATAGTGCGGGAACTCTCCCTACGGAGGCGCAGCACTGGCATGGTGTGCTGCCATGAGGTGCCAACATTGCGGCGGCGAACACATAGGTCCGCTGCCGGGCATGGTCTGCCCCCGGTGCGGTTCGGTGGCGCGCTCGCCTCGCGGGAGCGGTTCCTGGATCGCCCAGGAGACACTGATGGGCCGGGTCTCCACGCTGCCCCGACGGCGGAAGGCGCTGCTGGCGGCGGGGGTCGTGGTCGCCGCGGGCAGTCTGGCCACCGCGGTGTCGCTGCTCGCCACCGGGTCCGGCAGCGCACGTCCTGAGCCCGCGGGCCGGGCGGGCGCCGTACCGGCTCCGATCGGCGGCGGCGCCCCGACCCGGATCGGACCGACGGGATCCGAGAGCCCCGGACCGACGGGATCCGGAAGCACCGGACCGAGCGGATCCGGGAGCGCGGAACCGCCCGATGACGCCACCCCGGAACCCTCCACCGGTACGGACCGCTACCGCTACACGGCGTGGGCCGGCCCTGGCTGTACGACGGGCGAGTACGCGGAGTACGGGCGCTTCGAGCGCGGCGACGCCGGCTGGTACACCGTCGAGTCGGGTGGTTTCTCGGGCGGCTCGTGCGACGGCCGGTTCAGCGCCGTCCCGATGTCGGGGAGCCCGGTCCAGGACCGGGGGAGCAGCGCCGTCTGGTCCTGGCACCTCGGTGCCGGCTTCCGCGAGTGCGCGCTGACGGTCTTCGTGCCGAGGAGCGTCCGCGACCGGGACGTGGCGGGCGACCCGACGGTCTACCGGGTCCTGTCCGACCCGCGCGACACGGACTCGGCCTATACGGGCTTCGCCGTGCACCAGCCGGAGCACCGGGGCACCGCCGTCGACGTACGGAGCTACCCCGTCAAGGGGGACACCTTCGCCGTGCAGCTGGTCGACCGGGGCCGGGACTGGGGCGACGCGGCGCTGGTGGGCGCGCACCATGGGGCGGCGCAGCTGAAGGCCTCCTGCCGGTGACGCGCCTGAGGGCTCACCGGACGAAGGCCCTGTCCCGTTCCGCGAGGTGCCCGGCGGGACCGGCGGCCCTGAGCACCACATCCAGTGCACGGTCCGGGTCGGAGGCGTAACAGCCGCTGGCCCAGGCGGCGTTGGCCTCGATCACCGCCCACTGCCCCGCGTCGGTGGAACCGACGTCGACGACGATCGCGGACGGCAGCGTGTGTCCGGCGGCGGCGAGCAGCTCCGTGCCGAACGCGTGTGCCGCGGCGGACAGCGGAGCCAGGCGCAGCTGCCCCGACACGGCGTACCGGCTGCCGGTGTGGACCTGCCCGTCGAGCAGATACAGCCGGTACTCCGCTTCGAACACGACGACATCGCTCACCAGCACCACCGTCTCCGGGCCGACGGCGTCCGGCCCCGGCAGCCGGGACCCGTCCGCGTAGACCAGCGCCGGGATGCCCTTGTCGTTCGGCGACTTGACGAAGACCGGGCGGCGCAGCCCGTACGCCTCACGGATCGGGACTGCGCGGATCTCGCGCCGGACGAACGCGGCGGGCAGCCGGGCCAGCCAGTCGGCGGGAGCTTCGAGCGGGGCGATGTCCAGCGCGGGCGCCACGGCGTCGGCGAAGGAGGGACCGGCGTGCAGATACGCGCCCCCGCCGCGCAGCCCCTCGGGCACCTCCTGGTCCGGCAGCTGCACGGTGTGCAGGCCTCGCCGCCGGGCGCTGTCGCGAATCGTCCGGGCGGACGCGGTGAGGCGGGGCGGGAGTACGAGGGGCATGGGCATGGATCCTGCCGCAGAGGCGCCGCGCCGCCCACCGGATTTCGTTCGACAGCGGCTGCCCGGTTCGGCTTGCATGGGCCGGATGCACGCCGATGAGACGAAGACCGACGCAGCGCTCGTACGCCGCCTGCTCGCGGCGCAGTTCCCCGCATGGGCGGACCTTCCCGTCGAGCCGATCGGCTCCCACGGCACGGTCAACGCCATCTACCGGCTGGGCACGGACCTGACCGTGCGGCTGCCCCGTATCGAGGGCGGCTCGAAGGACGTGGCGACGGAACACCGCTGGCTGCCGCACCTCGCCGAGCACCTCCCCCATGCCATCCCGGTCCTGCTGGCCCAGGGTGTGCCCGGCGAGGGCTACCCGTGGTCCTGGTCGGTCTGCCGCTGGCTCGACGGCGCCAATCCGGCCCCGGCCGCGGGTGGCGCCGAACTGGCCGCCGACGTAGCGGAGTTCGTCCTGGCGCTGCGCAGCGTGGACACCGCCGACGGGCCACCGGCCTTCCGCAGTGAACTGCTGGCCGCCCGGGACACGGCCACCAGGGGCGCCCTGGACGCGCTGCACGGAGTCATCGACACCGGGGCCGCGGCCACCGCTTGGGCGGCCGCGCTGCGGGCCCCGGCCCCGCAGGGCCCGGCCGTATGGGTCCACGGAGACCTCCAGCCGGGCAACGTCCTGGTCACGGAGGGCCGGCTGAGCGCCGTCATCGACTTCGGCTGCATGGGCCTGGCCGACCCCGCGGTGGACCTGATCCCGGGCTGGTACCTGCTGGGGGCCGAGGGGAGGCGGACCTTCCGTACGCGGACGGGGGCGGACCCGGCGACGTGGGCGCGGGCCCGGGGCTGGGCCCTGTCGATCGCGCTCATGGAACTCTCGTACTACCGGACGACGAACCCGGTGATGGCGCAGACGGCACGGCAGGTGATCGGGGAGATCCTGGAGGAGACGGACTGAGCGCCCCCCAGGGCCGTCAGCGTCCGCCCGTAGCCCTCAACGGCGCCCGCCGAACTGCCAGTCGTGCACCTCGATATCGGCGTACCGGGCCTGGGTGAGGACGGCGCGTGCGGTGTCCGGGCCGGGCGCGCGGACCAGCGCGGCCGTGCCCACCCAGGTGGTGCCGTCGTCGGACAGCAGCGGCCCGTAGGCGATCAGCTCGTCCCCGGGCGGCACCGAGAGATCGGCGGCCTCCCCCGCGCCAAGGCCGATCACCAGGTACCGGTTGCCCTCGGTGCTGCCGCCGGGGAAGTCCCACATGGTGCGCCCCAGCAGGTTGCGCCACCGCCGCAGCAGTACGTCCCGGTAGACGCCGGCCCGGTAGTTGGGCTCGTCGAAGGCGAACGCGCGGGCGGCGGCGGGATCGGGCAGGTCGACGATGTGCACGCTCCCGGTGGCTGTGTCGCCGTCGAGCGTCGGGCCCCGGGCGATCAACTCCTTCGCGTACCGGTCCATGTAGGACCAGTGGTCTTCCAGCAGTTCGTCGCGCAATGCTGCGGAACCGGGCCGGTCGCGGTGGTAGCAGAAGAACTCCATGGCTGAAGCATCTCTTCGGGAGGCGCCCCGCGTCGAGGGGTTTCACGGGGAGCCGAGAATTTCTCTGCCAAGGCCGGCGTGGCTGTGGTCAAGATGGCTGACATTCGAGTGGCCTGAATCGCGGCAGAAATTGAATTGCAGTATTCATCAGGCGGGGGATTTCGGCCACCATGGGCGGCGGCCTGCGGGGGAGAGATGCGTGGGGCGAGCGGGCGGACGTCGAATATTATTTTTCGGTTGCGCCGGATATCGCCAAAATCAGGAGATGCTTTCAGCCATTCCTTTTAGGCGTGGAAGTCTTTTCCGTGCACATGTAATGTCGTCGACTTACGGGGCGGCGCAGACAATGCCCTACCTTGTCGGCGAGTCCGGAATTCGCGCTGTAGGGGGGTGCTCCCGCGCAAACTGGCGGCTGGTCCGGTGGGTCATAAGTCTGTCGACGAACCGCTGACTCCAGTTCGCACCGCTACCCGAGGGCCTGACCACCTTCATGACTTCCCACATAATCGCGGGCCGCCGACGCCTGCCCATCTGGCTGATTCCCCTGCTGTGGACCTTGGCCCTCGGTGCGTGGGGACTGTCCCGACAGCACAGCCTGTGGAGGGACGAAGCGGCGACCTGGCAGGTGGCCCAGCGGCCCGCCTCCGAAATCTGGCACATGCTGGCGCAGGTCGACGCCGTACACGGCCTCTACTACCTGCTGATGCACGGACTCTTCGAGACGTTCGGGCCTGGCACGACAACGCTGCGGCTTCCCTCCGTGCTCGCCATGGCTGTGGCCGCGGCCTGCGTGACAGTCATCGGCCGGCGGCTGGCCGGAACTTGGGCGGGCCTGGCGGCGGGCCTGTCACTCGGCCTGCTTCCCGCAGTGCAGTTCTACCTTCAGGAGGGGCGCCCGTACGCGCTTGTCACGGCCGGTGCCGCGATCTCGACGCTGCTGCTGGTGACCGTACTCGGGGGCCGTGGCGGAACAGCGCGCTGGACGGCCTACGCCGGCACCGTCCTGTTCTGCGCACTGCTGAACTGGCTGGCGCTGATGATTCCGGCCGCGCACGCGGCAACCCTGATCTGGACACGGGCCCGGCGCGAGGTCTGGATCCGCTGGACGGCTGCCTCGGCGGCGGCTGCTGGGGGCGCGCTCCCCCTGATCCTTTTCACCCGGACTCAGGCCAAGCAGGTCTCCTGGATACCGCCGCTGACGTGGCACATGATGATCGGCCCAGCGGTCCTGCTGGCGATCGGTGGGCTCGGAGCACTGCTGGACCGGCCGCGGGCCGGCCGGCTGTCAGCCGCGGCCGTCGGACTGCCACTGCTTGCGCTGCCACAACTCATCCTGATCGGCATCTCCCTGGTCCAGCCGCTGTTCCTGGACCGGTACGTCCTCTTCAGCCTGCTGGGTCTGGCGCTCCTGATCGGAACAGCGCTCAGCGCAGCGGTACGGGCGGCTGCGCCGCGCTTCCCCAGGGCATCGCCATGGATCCTCCCTGTAGCGGTCGCCGTGGCCATGGCGGTGCTGCTTCCCCAGGCGCTGGCCAAGCGCTCCCCGGCCAGCCGGGTGGACGACGTCCTCGCCGTGGCAACGCACGTACAGCGGCTCAAGGAACCGGGAGATGCCGTGCTCTTCGTACCGGCGGCGCGACGAGACACCAAGCTGGTCTCGCCCCGCACGTTCAGTGGTCTCCAGGACATAGCCCTGGCAGAGAGTCCGGAGAAGTCCGGCACGCTGAAGGGCGTGGAGTCCGGCCCAGCCCGGATCCGCACGTCGATGCTTGCCCAGCGACGGATCCTGCTGGTGACGGACGCGGCGACGGTCGCGAAGCCGGTATCGGCGCAGGCGGACCGGACGAAGACCTCGGTGCTGGAGAAGCACTTCACAGCAGTGGCGGACGAGCAGGTCCGCGGTCGCAGGGTGACGGTGTACCTGCGTATCAAGAGCCCGTGACCAGAAGCATGTAAAAGCCCTGGCGGAGTGACGACCGCCCTCGGACAGGACGGCCGGAGCCGGACAGCCGGATTCGCGGGCTCTCCGCAAACGGCCCCGGACGAGGAGTCCGAGGCCGAGCAGCCGGAGGCATCGCCCCGCGCCGTGTCATGAGCCGTCGATCAGCTTCTGTACCTCGGGCGGGAGCGTCGAGCCGGAGTAGGAGACGACGAAGATTGCGTCAGCCGGTGAACTGCCCACTGCGATGGCCACTTCAGGAGGGATGCCTTCCACACCGTAAGCGGTCTCCGTGGTTCCTTCCGCCGCTTCGTCCTGGCTGCCGGTGTCGTCGCAGGGCGGTTGGGTGGCGGTGCCCAGCTTGTCGGTGACCGTGATGTCGGCGTTCGCGACGTCCCGGTACGTTCGCCCCTGGTAGGTGAACTCGATCGCGCAGGACGCTTCCGCGCCTCCCTCCTCGCTGCTGTTGTCGGCGGTGCACCCGGCCACCGTCACCACCATGGTTGCCGCCAGTAGTACGCCCGTAGATCGTCCGGACCAGCCCATGGACGCCTCCCCTAGTAGATGCTGCGAAGGGCAAGGACATCGCCCTTGCCGAGGGTCCTTGCCTTCGTCGTGCAGGTAAATGAGTTCGTGTACATGGTGAGGTTCTGATGTCCGGACCCCACGTGTCCCAGCCCGAAGACATGGCCGGCCTCGTGCGTACCCACGGAGCGGATGTCGTACTTGTTCGAGCAGGTGCTGGTCGGCTTGTTGGTGAAGTCGTAGTCAGTGGTGTTGTAGCGGACGTCGGCTTCGAGCAGGTCATTCTTGACGCCCGGCATGGGGAATGTCCATGAGCAGGTAGTGGCGACGGTGCCGGACTTGAGGTTGCCTGCGTCCCAAGTGCTCACCCCGTCCCGGCTGGTGCACTGGCTGCTGCTGTTGATGTCCGCTTCCCGGCTCGTGGTGCCCAGGTAATTGTGCTTCGCCCCGACCTGATCTGCGTATCCGCAGTTGTTGTAGCTGCCGGTGATGTTGTCGATCGCGTCCCAGAACGCCCACTTGGCGTCCGTGCGGGACAGCGCTCCTGGCATTCCTCCGTCACCGATGTACCACTGGTAGGTCCCGTACTCCTTCCGGTCCGCCGTCGAGTAGGAGCCATCGCTGCACGCGCCCGGAGCGGCCAACGCGTCCACCTCGGCCAGTTCTGCGTCCCCCTCCGCGACCGCGTCGGGCGCGTCCGCGTCCACGCTGTCCGCTTCCTCCGAGAGGTCGGCTGCCGTGTGCGTGGGGTTCGTCAGGTGGTCAGGAACATCGGTGCCTGCGGTGGACGAGTCCGCTCCGGCATCGGTCAGTACGTAGGAGACCTTGCCGTCCGTGGCGACTTCCAGAGCGAACCCGTGTGTATCGCCGTCCGTGGCCAGCGTGTCGACGCTCACGGTCGTGCCGGGTTCGGGGACCGTCACCCCGGTTCCGTCGTAGGTGACGATGCGGCCGATGGCTCCGCAGTCCAGCACGGATGAGCCGGTGGGCAGGTCTTCCGTGCTCAGCGGCCCTTCCTCGGGGAGGTGACAAACTGCCGCCCCGTCAGTTCCCGCCGTGGTCGCCTGCGCGCTTCCGGCGACCCCTGATATCGATGCCAGGACCGCGAATGCGGCGACGGATCTACCTATGAACCTCGAGTCGTACCTCGTCATATTCCACCCCCGGATACCCCCCCGCCGAACGGGAGCTGATCAAAACCTGGCGATAGTAATCACATGTTCTTCACACGTGATTTCATTTCCATCACCTATGGCTGGATGCTTAGACCGTGTCCTATGTGGTGAGTCGGAGGAGTCGCTTGTAGCAGCAAAGGGCGGCGGCGAGGCCGAGAAAGGCCAGGTAGTTGCGGGGTTG
>NZ_JBIWKD010000024.1:0-114282 GCF_044765485.1 Streptomyces sp. NPDC102451
GCGGGACGCGTCGCATCCCCGAACGGGTCGTTGCCACGCCAGCCCACGGTCCAGAGACCGAAGGTGAACCTGTCCGCGGGAGTGGGGGTGAAGCGATCCGTCATGGTGGTGTCCGCCTTCGCCTGCCTGGGGTCCGGAGTCGTCGTCAGTACCCCGGGCCTATTTGTTCACTGACATGATTAATTATGCACACGGCACCGCGTGGACGTAACCCCCCGGACAGCGAAACGAGCGACGCCCCTGTTCCGGACGCCGCCGATCACGTAATTTGTTTGTCGCACTCCCAAAATGAGAAGAGGTAGCCCATGCCGCCGCGTACCGTCGTCATCGGCGTGGACAGCTCCACCCAGTCCACGAAGGCCGCAGTCACCGACACCGAGACCGGTGAGCTGCTCGCCGTCGGCCGCGCCCAGCACGTCGTCACGGGTGACGGCGGCGCGCGCGAGACCGACCCCGAGGTCTGGTGGCGGGCGCTCTGCGACGCCGTGGCGGCCGGGCTCAAGGAGTCCGGGCTCTCGGCGTCCTCCGTCGTCGGCATCGCCGTCGCGGGACAGCAGCACGGACTCGTGACCCTCGACCGTTCCGGCCGTCCCCTGCGCCCCGCGCTCCTGTGGAACGACACGCGCTCCGCGCCCCAGGCCGCGGCGCTCGTCGCCGAGCTGGGCGGGCCCGAGGCATGGACCGCGCGCACCGGCACGGTGCCCGTCGCGTCCATGACCGCGACGAAGTGGCGGTGGCTGCGCGAGAACGACCCGGCGAACGCCGAGGCGACGGCCGCCGTGCGGCTGCCGCACGACTTCCTCACGGAGCGGCTCGCGGGCGTCGCGGCGACGGACCCGGGGGACGCGTCGGGCACGTGCTGGTACTCCACCGTGACGGGCGCGTACGACCCGGAGCTCCTGGACCGGCTGGGCCTGGACACCTCCATGCTGCCGGAGGTCGCCGCGACGGGCGGCACCCGGATCGGTTCCCTGACGGAGTCCGCCGCGGAGGCGCTCGGCCTGCCGGCCGGGATCGCCGTCGCGGCCGGCACCGGGGACAACATGAGCGCCGCGGTGGGCCTCGGCCTGGGCGGTGCGGGGCTGCTGGACCATCCCGTCCTGAGCCTCGGCACCTCGGGCACGGTCTTCGCCGCCTCCCGGACCCGTCCGGCGTCCACGGCGCTCTCCGGCTTCGCCGCGGCCGACGGTACGTATCTCCCGCTGGCCTGCACCCTCAACTGCACCCTGGCCGTCGACAAGGTGGCCACCCTGCTCGGCCTGCATCGCGACGACGCGACGCCGGGCGGCGAGGCCGTCCTCCTCCCGTACCTGGACGGTGAGCGCACCCCGGACCTGCCCACCTCCTCCGGGCTCCTCACCGGTCTCCGGCACGACACCACACCGCAGCAGCTGCTGGGCGCGGCGTACGAGGGTGCGGCCTTCACCGTGCTGCGGGCGCTGGACGAGCTGCTGCTGGCGTGCGGCCTCGACCCGGCCGACCCCGAGGTCGCGGGCAGGCCGCTGCGGCTGATCGGCGGCGGCGCGCAGGGCCGCACCTGGGTGGAGACCGTGCGCCGGCTCTCCGGCCGGCCGCTGATCGTGCCGGGCAGCGGCGAGCTGGTCGCGCTCGGCGCGGCCGCGCTGGCCGCCTCCGCGGCGGGCGGCGGCGACCCGGTCGCCATCGCGACCCGCTGGAACGCGAAGTCCGCCGACGCCGACGTCGAACTCCCGCCGGTGGAGCGGGACACCGAGACCTGGGAGCGCGTCGGTTCGGTGCTGGACAAGGCGGCGGGGCCCCTGCTCGGCGGATGAGACGGGCCCCGAAATCGCTTCCGGCGCACGCGTTTTGGGGATGGCTGCGGATCTTCAATAGGATCCGGCGATGATCATAAGAAAACGGCTGACGGCCGGGGTGTGCGTCCTGCTCGCCACCCTGGCCGCCGGGCTCGGCACCGCCCTTCCGGCTGCCGCCGACGAACCCTCCACCGCCGCCTCGCCCAAGGTCGAACTGGTCCTTGACGTCAGCGGTTCCATGCGCACCCGCGACATCGACGGCGAGTCCCGCATATCCGCCGCCAAGCAGGCGTTCAACGACGTCCTGGACGCCGTGCCCGAAGAGGTCGAGCTCGGCATCCGTACGCTCGGCGCCGACTACCCCGGCGACGACCGCAAGGTCGGCTGCAAGGACACCAAGCAGCTCTACCCGGTCGGCCCGCTCGACCGCACCGAGGCGAAGACCGCCGTCGCCACCCTGGCACCGACCGGCTGGACCCCGATCGGCCCCGCCCTGCTGGGCGCCGCCGACGACCTGGAGGGCGGTGACTCCACCCGGCGGATCGTCCTGATCACCGACGGCGAGGACACCTGCGGCCCGCTCGACCCCTGCGAGGTCGCGCGCGACATCGCCGCCCGGGGGATCCACCTGGTCATCGACACGCTGGGCCTGGTGCCGAACGCCAAGATCCGGCAGCAGCTGACCTGCATCGCCGAGGCCACCGGCGGCACCTACACCGCGGTGCAGCACACCGATGAGCTCTCCGGCCGGGTCAAACAGCTGGTGGACCGCGCCGCCGAGCCGGTCGTCACCCCCGTGGCGACCGAGGGCGCGGGCAGCTGCTCCGCGGCCCCGGAGCTGAAGGCCGGCCTCTACACGGACCGTCAGGAGATCGGCAAGCACCGCTGGTACCGGGTGGACGTCCTGCCCGGCCAGGAACTGCGCGCCTCGGTGAGTGTCGCGGCGGACCGCGCCGTGAACAACGACTACGGGGTGCTGCTGCGCGCCGTGACCACGCACGGCCGTGAGATCGTCCGGGGCGCGGAGTCCGGCACCGGGCGTACGGACGCCGTGTCCACCGGGCTGCGCTACCCGAAGCCCGATCAGGAGGACGCCGACGACTCCGACGTGAAGCCCGCCGCCGAGTCCGTCTGCCTCCAGCTCAGCAACTCCTTCTCGGCGCCCTCGTCCGTGAAGACCACTCCCGGCATGCCCGTCGAGCTGACCATCGACCTGGTGGACGCTCCCGACGAGGCCGCCGACGTCGCCGCGTTCGGCCTGGGCCGTGGCTGGTGGCTGCTCGGCGTCATGGTGCTGACCGGACTGATCGCAGGTCTGCTGTTCGGCTGGATCTCGCGCTGGCGCGTTGCCGTATGGAGGACCAACTGATGCGTACCACCCGCAGGAACACCGTGAGGCGCGCCGGTGCGGGCGCGCTGCTGGCAGCCGTCACCCTGCTCACCTCGGCGGGCGCCGCCGTCGCCGACGACCCGTCCGCGAGCGCGAGCCCGGCGGACGGTGAGGCCGCCGGGCCGACGGAGGCGGGCACCACCTTCCATACCGCCACGGCGGTGCAGCAGGGGCAGACCGCCACCGCGGACGCGTCCACCGGTGACTACCTGTACTGGGCCTTCCCCGCGGACGCCGGGCAGCGTCCCACCGTCCGCGCGAAGGTGAGCCTGCCGGAGAGCGCCACCCGGCACGGCGCCTCGACCTGGCAGATCGACGTGTACGACGGCCTCCGCCGCAGGCAGGCCTGCATGTACGGCCACCAGACCAGGAAGGCGGCGCCGGACGCCGGCACCCTCGAGCTGTCCTGTGTGCTGCGCACGGTCCGTGCCTGGTCCGAGCCGTGGGCGTCCGACCCGCTGCCCGGCAGCTACTACGTACGCCTGACCGTGGTCGGCCTGGCCGAGGAGGACCTCGGTCTTCCGGTGCACGTCGAGACCGAGATCACCTCGGCCGGCCAGGGCGGTGCCCACGACGTCGACGGCACTCTCGCGGAGCCCCTGGTGCCGGGAGTCTCCGTCGCCTCGGCGCAGGGCGGTGCCCCGGCCGGCAGCGAGCCGGAGGACGGCTGGTCCTCGGGCTGGTGGACCAGCCGCTGGCTGTGGACCACCGGGGGCGGCGTACTCGCCGCACTGGCGGGCGTGTTCGGTTACTCCCTGACACGGGGCGGCGGCCGTCCTTCGCGGGTCCCGCCGGGCGTCTGACCGCTCAGCACCCCGGCCCGAGGGCCGCAGGCCACCGCCTGCGGCCCTCAGGCATGTCCGGACCCGGCCGGAGATCCCCGCTTCGAACCCATGGCCGACTGGCATTAGGCTCTGCAACTCACGTACTGCGCACGGCAGATGACGGGAGTTCCCCATGTCCACGGAAACCGGTGCGGCCCTCGACGCCGAACCGCGCGGCCACCGGCTCGTCCAGGGGCCGAGGGGCCTCCCCCTGCTGGGGAGCCTGCCGCAGTTCGGCAAGGATCCGCTGGCCTTCTTCGAGCGCCTGCGCGGATACGGGGACATGGTCCGCTGGCGCTTCGGCCGCAACGACTGCGTCTTCGTCGCCGACCCCGAGTGCATCGGCGAGCTGCTCACCGAGACGGAACGCACCTTCGACCAGCCGCTGCTGGGCATCGCCTTCCGTACGGTCATGGGCAATGGCGTCGTCGTCGCCCGCGGCAGCGACTGGCGGCGCAAGCGGTCGCTGGTGCAGCCCTCGGTACGGCCCAAGCAGGTGAAGTCGTACGCCTCCACGATGACGGCGAGCACGGTGGAGCTGGCCGACAGCTGGTCGGGCGGTGAACGCGTCGACATCAAGCGGGAGATGGCCGCGCTGACGCAGAAGATCGCCGTACGCACCATCTTCGGCGTGGACACCCCGGCCGACGCGGAGTCGATGGGCCGTGCCATGGACATCGCCCAGCAGGAGATCGGCAAGGAGTTCAGCGGCCTCGGCGCCGTTCTGCCCGACTGGGTGCCGACTCCCGGCCGCGCCAGGATCAAGAAGGCCGCCGCGGTGATCGACGCGGAGGTCGGGCGGGTGGTGGCGCGCCACCGGGACGGCGACGGGGAGCGCCCCGACCTGCTGAGCCGGCTGCTCACCGCGGTGGACGAGACCGGGGCCCACCTCACCGACCAGGAGATACGCGACGAGACCGTCACGCTCTACATCGGCGGCCACGAGACGACCGCGTCCACACTGGTGTGGGCCTGGTATCTGCTCTCCCGCACCCCGCACGCCCTGGCGGCGCTCACCGAGGAGCTGGACCGGGTCCTCGGCGACCGGGAGCCGGGGATCGACGACTACGCACAACTGACGTACGCCCAGGCGGTGGTGAAGGAGACCCTCCGGCTGTACCCGACGATCTGGCTGGTCACCGGGATCGCCAAGGAGGGGGCCCGGATCGGCGGCGTGCCGATGCCGGAGGGCACCCGGGTGTGGAGCAGCCAGTGGGCCACGCACCGGGACGAGCGGTGGTTCCCGGAGCCCGAGGCGTTCCGCCCGGAGCGCTGGGACGCGGAGGACGGGGACGAGATCCCGGAGTACGCCTGGTTCCCGTTCGGCGGCGGCCCCCGGGTCTGTCTCGGTACGCGCTTCGCGATGGTCGAGGCGGTGCTGATCCTCGCCGTCCTGGCGCGCCGTTTCGAGCTGGACGTGGACCCGGGCACGGTCAACCCCGTCCCGACGCTGACTCTCCAGCCGGACCGGGAGGTCATGGCGACCGTACGGGCGCGCTGAACGCGCCGACGGGTGAAGCCGGCCAGGAACGCTTGACCTCAAGTTTCGTTGAGGTTCTAGCGTGCCACGCGTACCGACCGACTTTCCCGGAGGCACCGCATGGACATGGAAGTCACCGCCTGGCACTCACTGCACAGCACGGTGAACGCGCAGGAGGACCGCAGACCCTTCTCCCGGGCCACGCTGCGCCGTATCGCGGCGTTCGCCCGGCCGCACCGGGGCCGGATCCTCCGCTTCCTGCTCCTCAGTGTGGTGACCGCCCTGCTGGCGGTGGCCACACCGGTGCTGGCGGGGTGGGTCGTCGACGCGATCGTCCGGGGCGACGACGCCGGGACGGTCACCGGGCTCGCCCTGCTGATCGCCCTGATCGCCGTGGCCGAGGCGGGGCTCGGGCTCCTCACCCGGTGGCTTTCGGCCACCCTGGGTGAGGGGCTGATCCTCGATCTGCGTACCGCCGTCTTCGACCACGTGCAGCGGATGCCCGTCGCCTTCTTCACCCGCACCAGGACGGGTGCGCTGGTCAGCCGGCTCAACAACGATGTGATCGGCGCCCAGCGGGCGTTCAGCAACACGCTCTCCGGCGTGGTCTCCCATCTCGTCACCCTGCTGCTGACCCTGGCGGTGATGCTCACGATCTCCTGGCAGATCACGCTGCTCACGCTGGTGCTGCTGCCGGTGTTCGTCGTCCCCGCCCGACGGATGGGCTCCCGGATGGCCGGCCTCCAGCGGGAGGCCGCCGGCCACAACGCCACCATGGGCACCCGGATGACCGAGCGCTTCTCGGCGCCGGGCGCCACGCTCATCAAACTCTTCGGACGCCCCGCCGACGAGTCCGCCGAATTCGCCGCCCGCGCCGCCCGGGTGCGTGACATCGGCATCCGTACGGCCATGCTGCAGTCCACGTTCATCACGGCGCTCACCCTGGTGTCCGCTCTGGCCCTCGCACTGGTCTACGGGCTCGGCGGCCACTTCGCGCTGCGCGGCAGCCTGGAGCCCGGGGCCGTCGTCGCCCTGGCCCTGCTCCTCACCCGGCTCTACGCACCGCTGACGGCACTGGCCGGCGCCCGGGTCGAGGTGATGAGCGCCCTGGTCAGCTTCGAGCGGGTCTTCGAGATCCTCGACCTGAAGCCACTGATCGCCGAGAAGCCGGATGCCCGCCGGGTGCCGGACGGGCCGGTGTCCGTGGAGTTCGACGGGGTCTCCTTCGGCTACCCCTCCGCCGACAAGGTCTCACTGGCCTCCCTGGAGGAGGTCGCCACGCTCGACTCCGGGGGCGGCGCGCGGGTGCTGCACGATGTCTCCTTCACCGCGCAGCCGGGCCGGACGGTCGCGCTCGTGGGGTCCTCCGGAGCCGGGAAGTCGACGATCGCGCAGCTCCTCCCCCGGCTGTACGACGCCGACGCGGGCGCCGTGCGGCTGAACGGCGTCGACGTACGCGATCTGACGGCCGATTCGATCCGCGAGACGCTCGGCATGGTCACCCAGGACGGGCACCTCTTCCACGAGTCGGTGCGCGCCAATCTGCTGCTGGCCCGGCCGGAGGCGACCGAGGAGGAGATCTGGGACGCGCTGCGCCGCTCCCGCCTGGACGGCCTGGTGGCGTCGCTGCCCGAGGGGCTGGACACGGTGGTCGGGGAGCGCGGCTACCGGCTCTCCGGCGGCGAACGCCAGCGGCTCACCATCGCCCGGCTGCTGCTGGCCCGTCAGCCGGTGGTGATCCTGGACGAGGCGACCGCCCACCTGGACTCCACATCGGAGGCCGCCGTCCAGGAGGCGCTGGCCGAGGCACTGGAAGGCCGTACGGCCGTGGTGATCGCCCACCGGCTGTCGACGGTGCGGGCGGCGGACCTGATCCTGGTCGTCGAGGACGGCCGGGTCGTCGAACGGGGCACGCACGAGGAGCTGCTGGCTGTCGGAGGACGGTACGAGGAGCTGCACCGCACCCAGTTCGAGCGGCCGGGGACCCCGGAGGCCGCCCGGCCCGCGCGCGCGTAGGGAGACGGACGTGGTGCGCCCCGGACCACGAGGGAGGCCGGGGCGCGGGCTCACTGCTTCAGCAGGGCCATCAGGTCACGCATGTCACTGATCAGAGCCGGCTGGTACGGGGCCGTGTCGGGGATGTCCGGCTCGTCCTCCTCGGCCACTTCCCCGTCCCCGCCGTCGATCTCGTAGTTCAGGTCGGAGGAGATGCCCAGCGTGAGGACGGCTCCGCCCTCCAGCACCGTCAGCTCGGTGCTGCCGTAGTCGGAGGTACGCAGGTACGCCTGGTCGCCGAGGTCCGGGACGGCCTCCAGCTTCTCCTCGGTGTCGGCGTCCGCACCGGTTTCCCGTGCCCGTACCTCGAATTCGGGGCCCGGGTCCGTCTTCTTGTGCAGTTCCACGGTGGCCGAGACGGTGTACTCGAGGGACCAGCGGCCGGTGGGCCGCTTCCCCGCCGCCAGGGACTTCAGAGGGACGGTGCACTCGGCCCGGTCCAGGGACCCGTCTCTCGACTGCCACGACGCGGGCTCGTCCACCGGTTGCCTCGGCGCGATCGCCGAGCCGATCGACTCCAGCGGGAGAGCAGCGCAGAGGCCGTCGTCCAGCCGGTAGCCGTGCAGGTCCGGTCCGCGGTCCTCCACCCCGTACGCGTACCACGCGGCCGCCCAGAGGGCCGACGCCATGACCGCCCCACCCGCCGCCCACAGCCATGGGCTACGCCGCCGGCCGGGCTCCCGGTCGAAGCCGCCCACCACATCCGGGCCCCGGGTCTCCCCGGACTGCCCCACGATCTCCGGTTCGGAAATCATCCTGCCCCCCTCGGTCGTGCCCTCTGCGTCAGCCACGATGGTCGCAGAAGGTGCGGGGGTGGCCGGCCGGTCCCCCCGGCGGCCCTCTACGTGAACCGCAGCTCCGCCGGGTTCGCCACGCGCCGCAGGAGCGGCAGCGAAGTCGCCGCGGCCAGCAGACAGGCCGCGTAGACCACCACGGGGACGAGCAGCGGCACCAGGGAAACGGGCCCGCTCGCGACAGCGGCGTACGCCAGGTACACCACCACCCCTCCGGCGCCCGCGAGCAGAAGCGCCGGGGCCAGCGGGAGCGCCGTCTCCAGGAGCGTGGCCCGGGCCAGGACCGCGTGCGGCACCCCGGCCGCGGACTGTGCCGCCAGGCCCCTGCGGCGGGTGGCCAGCGACTCGGCGGTGCCAACCGCCAGGCCGCAGAGGCTGATCGCCAGGGCGACCAGCACGGCGGCTCCGGCGAGGTCGATGCCGGTGGTGTAGAAGGCCAGGTCCATCGGCTCGTAGTCGTTCCTCTCCAGCAGCGCCAGCAGTATCCCCCGGACCCCCACGAAGCCCACGCCGACCACCGTGACCAGCAGGAGTGCGGCGTGGGTGCGGGCGGCCGCCCACGGGTCGTGCGCGAGGCGGCTCGCGGCGATGAGGACCGCCGGGTTCTTCGCGCGCAGGGTGAGCCGGCGGCCCATGAACGCCGCGAACGCGCCGGTCACCCAGATCGCCCCCGCCCCGGTGAGGAGCACCAGACCGAGGACCAGCAGCACGAAGGGCTTCACGCTTCTGCCCGCCGGGGACAGATGGAGCAGTGCCGCCGCGGCGATCAGCCCGACCGCGAGCAGGGAGGCGAGCGCCGCCCGGCGCCCGCGGCGCGGGTTCGTCCTGCGCACATGGTCGAGCGGCGAGGCGACCACGTGGCGCAACGCGAACACGCTCACCAGCGCGGCGACCACCGGCACGGCGAGCACGACCGCCACGAAGCCCGCCCAGGCCACCGGAGGCGGGGTGTGTCCCGCCACGGCGAGGAGCACGGCGAATCCGGCGAACCCGGCCGACGAACCGGCCAGGCAGGCGAACACGGACTCCACCGCGGCGATTCTCCGCACCTGGGCGGGTGAGGCCCCGGCGAGCCGCATCCCGGCCATCCGGCGGTGACGGTGCACAGCGCCGATGCGCGCGCACTGGCCGAGGAAGCCCAGCACGGGGATCAGCAGGAGCCCGAGCGTGAACACCACGCCCGCCCGCTCGCCGGGCTGGTTCAGCAGGCCGTGCGCGTACGGGATCGACACCTGCCCCGGTACGGCGGCGACCACCACCGCCGCGAGGGCGAAGCCCGTGGCGAGCAGGGCGCCCAGCAGGGTGAGTGTGAATCTCCACCACTCGCGGCGTTCCGAACCGCACGCCAGGATCCAGGCGATACGGATGTCAGCCTTCACGGCGGGCCGCCTTCCGGCCGACGGGACCGGCGGAGCCGGAGTGGACGACCCCGTCCCGCAGTCCCACCTCGCGGTCGGCGTACGCCGCGATCTGCGCGTCGTGGGTGATCAGCAGCACCGCCGTGCCCGACTCCCGGGCGGTGTGCACCAGAGCGGTCATCACCTGTTCCCCGGCGAGCGAGTCGAGGGCCCCGGTCGGCTCGTCCGCGAAGACCGCCCTGGGCTCGGTGACCAAGGCCCTTGCCAGCGCGACCCGTTGGCTCTGCCCGCCGCTCATCCCACCGGGCCTCAGCTCTGCCTGCCCACGGACGCCGAAGCGCTCCAGCCACTCTCCCGCCCGCTGGTTCGCCTCGCTCCGCCGGGTCCCGCCGAGCAGCAGCGGCAGCGCCACGTTGTCGAGGGCGCTGAGCTCGGGAATCAGCTGTCCGAACTGGAACACCACCCCGAAGTCGCGGCGGCGCAGCTCACCGAGCCGCGCCTCGGACAGCCCGCCGAGCTGTTCGCCCCCGTAGCTCACGGCCCCCTCGTCGGGGCGGACGATCCCGGCCAGACAGTGCAGGAGGGTGGACTTGCCGCTGCCGCTCGCTCCGCTGACGGCGAGAATCTCGCCCTCGTGGAGGTCGAGGGAAGCGCCCCGCAGTGCTTCGTTCCTTCCGTACGACTTCTTCAGGCCGCGCGCCGAGATCAGCGCACCCGTCCCCGAGGGGGGCTGTACGTCCCGTGTGCTCATGCTGCGTTGACCTCCGCGGTCAGGGTGTCGATGCGGGCCGTGGTGGTGGTCATCCACCGCACGTCGGCGTCGAGATGGACAAGGGCGTAGTCGGCGGAGAGCACCGTGCTGAGATCGGCGCCCGGCTCGGTCTTGATCGCGGTGAGCTCGCGCATCCGCTCCATGTGCGCGGCGCGCTGCTCCCTCAGGTGCGCGACGGCGTCCGGTCCGTCCTGCCCGCTCCGTGCGGCGGCAGCCGCGACGAGGATCGAGACCACGACCTTGGCGAAGATCTCGTTCGTCACGAAGGGGGCGGGGGCGGTGATCTCGTCGGCCCACCGGGCGAGTTCGCGTGATCCCTCGTCGGTCGAGCGGTAGAGGGTGCGCTCCGGTCCGCCGTCGGAGTCGGTGCCGTCGACCGCGGCGAGCCCGTCACGCACCAGGCGCTGCAGAGTCGTGTAGACCTGCCCGTACGCGAGCGGGCGGGCCTCGGGGAAGCGTGCGTCGTACTGCCGCTTCAGGTCGTAGCCGTGGCAGGGACCCGCTGCGAGCAGGCCCAGAAGGACATGACGGGTACTCATGCGGTGCACTATATCCTCAGTACATGTACTGAGTGAATAGTGCGGACCGTGCGATCCCCGAAATGCCGTCAGCCGCCGCGGCGGGTGCCGCGACGGCTGACGGAAGGCCGGGAGGAATACCCTCCGGCTCAGATCACCGGTCCAGCCACTTCTTCCAGGTGTCCGGGTGCTTCTCGATCCAGCGGGCGGCGGCCTCGTCGGGTGACAGCCGTTCGGAGGCGATCATCTCGGAGACCTCGTTCTGGTCCTTTTCCGACCAGTTGAACTTCTTCAGGAAGGCGGCGGCGTCCCCGCCCCGCTTCGAGAAGTCCGCGTTGAGGTACTTCTGGAGCGGGGTCGTCGGGTACGCGCAGTCGATGTCGGCGGGGTCCTTGGCCGCGCAGGCGTCGGAGTACTCCGGGAGCTTCACCTCGACCATCGGCACCTCGTTGAACAGCCACTGCGGCTGGTACCAGTAGCTGAGGAAGGGCTTCTTCTCCTTGGCGAACTGCTGCATCTGCGTGATCTGCGCGGCCTCGGAGCCGGCGAAGACGACCTTGTAGTCCAGGCCCAGATTCTTCACCAGGGCCTTGTCGTTGGTGACGTAGGACGGTGAACCGTCCATCAGCTGGCCCTTGTCTCCGCTCTCCGCGGTACGCAGCTCGTCGGCGTACTTGTCGAGGTTCTTCCAGTCCGTGACGTCGGGGTGCTCGTCCGCCCAGTACTTGGGGACGTACCAGCCGATGTGGCCCGTGACGCCGAGGTCGCCGCCGGGGACGATCGTCTTCTTGTCCTTGACGTACAGCTTCTCCTGGTCGGGGTGGCCCCAGTCCTCCAGGATGGCGTCGACCCGGCCCTGGCTGAGGGCGTCCCAGGCGGGCACCTCGTCGGTCTGTACGAGGTCGACGCGGTAGCCCAGCTCGTCCTCCAGGATCTTCTGCGCGACGGCCACGTTGGCCTGCGCGCCGACCCAGGACTGGACGGAGAGGGTCACGGTCTTGATGTCCGCGGGGGCCGCGAACGGCGAGGCCTGCTTGGTCATGTCCGCCGCGCCGCAGCCGGTGACGGCCAGCAGCGCGCCGGCCGAGGCGACGATCGCGGACGTACGGAGGCGGGCGCGGGTATGGGTGCGAGCCATGTCAGCTCTCCTTCCGCTGGCGGCGGGCGGTGGGCTGGGTGACACGGTCCAGCATCAGTCCCAGGCAGACGATGGCGGCGCCCGCGACGAGACCGGTGGCCAGGTCGCCCTGGGCGAGGCCGAACACGACCTCGTAACCGAGTGCGCCGGAGCCGACGAGACCGCCGATGATGACGACCGCGAGGACCAGGACGACCCCCTGGTTCACGGCGAGCAGCAGGGCGGGCCTGGCCAGCGGGATCTGGACCTGGCGCAGCTGCTGGCCGCTGGTGGCGCCGAGCGAGCGGGCGCACTCCATCGCAGCGGGGTCGACGCCCCGCAGCCCCTGGGTGGTGATGCGTACGACGGCGGGCAGGGCGTAGACGACGGCTGCCGCGGCGGCGGGGGCGCGGCCGACGCCGAAGAGGGCGACGACCGGGATGAGGTAGACGAACTGCGGCATGGTCTGGAAGACGTCCAGGACCGGTCGCAGCAGCCGTTCGAGGCGTTGGCTGCGCGCGGCGCCGACGGCGATGCCGAAGCCCAGGACCAGGGTGACGGCGACGGCCGCGATGACCTGGCTGAGGGTGTCCATCGACAGGTCCCAGACGCCGAGGACCCCGATGGCGGCCATGGCCAGCACGGCGGTGAGCGCGGTGCGCCAGGTGCCGATGGCCCAGGCGAGGGCGGCGACGATCAGCAGCACGGACCACCAGGGCAGACCCTGCAGCCCGCTGCGGAGCGGGTTGAGGATCCAGTTGGTGAAGTGGGCGGCCCAGTCGGCGGTTCCGCCGATGACGGGGATGCCGGTGTAGAGGTGGTCGACCATCCAGTCCTTGGCCGTGTTGACCGGCTCCGCGATGGCGACGACGCCGTCCTCGGGCCAGACGCGGCCGCCGGTGAAGCGGCCGACGACGGCGACGGCCGCGGCGATCAGGGCGGCGAGCCCCCAGCCGCGTGCGCCGCGCAGGGCCTCGGGACCGGTGGGCTCCGTGCCGATCCTCCGGCCGGCCGCCTCGGTCGTACGGTCCAGGACGACGGCCAGCAGCACGATGGGGATGCCCGCGGCGAGCGCGGCCCCGACGTCCACGGAGGAGAGCGCCTGGTAGACGCGGTCACCGAGACCGCCGGCGCCGATGACGGAGGCGATGACGGCCATGGACAGCGCCATCATGATGGTCTGGTTGAGGCCGAGGAGCAGTTCCTTGCGGGCCAGCGGCAGCCGTGCGCTCAGCAGGCGCTGCCGGCCGGTCGCGCCGAGCGAGGCTACGGCCTCCATGACGCCCGCGTCGGCGCCGCGCAGTCCGAGTGCGGTGAGCCGGGCCATCGGCGGGGCCGCGTAGACGACGGTCGCGAGGACCGCGCCGGGCACGCCGATACCGAAGACCAGCACGACGGGCAGCAGATAGGCGAAGGCGGGCAGCACCTGCATGGTGTCCAGGACGGGGCGCAGGACCCGGAACGTACGGTCCGAGAGACCCGCGGCGAGCCCGAGGAGCAGGCCGAGCACCACGGAGGTGAGGACCGCGACGGTCATCAGGGCGAGGGTCTGCATGGTCGGCACCCACATGCCGAGCAGCCCGCAGACGAGGAAGGAGACCCCGGCGGTGAGCGCGAGGCGCCAGCCGGCCGTACGCCAGGCGACGAGTGCGGCGACGGCGGTGACCCCGGCCCAGCCGAGGGCGAGCAACGCGAGGTAGATGCCGCGCACCGACAGGACGACGGCGTTGCTGATGTGGCCGAAGAAGTAGAGGAACAGCGGGTGGCTGTCGCGGTTGCCGATGATCCAGTCGTTGACCTCGCCGAGCGGGCCGCTCAGGTCGACGGTCAGGGCGCCGGGCCAGAGTCCGCCGCCCCAGCGTGCGTGCGCGAAGGGTACGGCGACGGCGGCGATCACCAGCAGGAGGAGGATCTTGCCGAGGGCGGGCCGGCCGCGCAGGGCGGCGAGGGGACCGCTCCCCGGGGGACCGGAGGCGGTGCGTGTGGTGGCTTGGGCGGTGGCCATCAGACGGTCACCTCACGGGCTCCCGCATCCGCTCCCGCGACGACGTCGAGCAGGCACGCGTGGTCGACGACGCCGAGCAGCCTGCCGCCCTCCATCACCCGGGCGACCGGGTCGCCGGAGCGGGCGACCGCCTCGATGGCCTCGGAGACGGTGGCACCGGGCCGGACGGCCGGGCCGTCGTCGCCCTCGCCGGAGGTCGGCGGACGCATGGCGGTGGCGACGGTGAGGACCTGCTCGCGGGGGACGTCCCGGACGAACTCGCGTACGTAGTCGTCGGCGGGCGAGCCGACGATCTCCTCGGGGGTGCCGAGCTGGACGATGCCGCCGTCGCGCATCAGCGCGATGCGGGTGCCCAGGCGGAGCGCCTCGCTGAGGTCGTGGGTGATGAAGACCATCGTGCGGCCCTCCTCGCGGTGCAGCCGGACGACCTCGTCCTGCATCTCGCGCCGGATCAGCGGGTCGAGCGCGCTGAACGGTTCGTCGAAGAGGAGGACGGACGGGTCGACGGCGAGGGCACGGGCGAGCCCGACGCGCTGCTGCTGACCGCCGGAGAGCTGGGCGGGGCGGCGGTCCTCCAGACCCGCGAGGCCGACCTTCTCGACCAGTTCGGCGGCCTTGGCGCGCCGTTCGGCCTTGCCCAGGCCCTGGATCTCCAGGCCGTAGGCGACGTTGTCGAGGACCGTGCGGTGCGGCAGCAGCCCGAAGTGCTGGAAGACCATCGCGGCGCGGTGGCGGCGCAGTTCGCGCAGCCGGGTGGTGTCCATGGCCAGGACGTCCTCGCCGTCGATGGCGAGGGTGCCGCTGGTGGGCTCGATCAGCCGGGTCAGACAGCGTACGAGGGTCGACTTGCCGGAGCCCGACAGGCCCATGACGACGAAGACTTCGCCCTTCTCGACGTCGAAGGAGACATCGCGGACGGCCGCCGTACAGCCGGTGCGCTCGCGCAGCTCGGCCGGGGGCAGGCCGGCGTGCTCGCTGCCGGGGATGCGGTCGGCCTTGGGGCCGAAGACCTTCCAGAGGTTCTTGACGCTGAACACCGGGGCACCGGCCGCGGGGGCGCCCGCCGTGGGATCACTCGTGACAGGGGTACGGGTCACGGGGGTACTGGCTTCGGTCATCGGACATCGCCTCCGGTGGTCGGGGTCGCTCGGAGCAGCTCTGCGCACTTCTCGCCCACCATCAGCACGCCGATCATGGGGTTCACGGCGGGCATGGTCGGGAAGACCGACGCGTCGGCGATGCGGATCCCTTCCAGTCCCTGGATCCGCAGCTGGGGGTCGACGACGGCCGCCGGGTCGCCCTCGGCGCCGATCCGGCAGGTTCCGGCCGGGTGGTAGACGGTGTGGGCGACCTTGCGGGCGTACTCGCTGATGTCCTCGTCGGACGTGACCTCGGGCCCCGGGCACACCTCGCGCTTGAGCCAGTGGGCCAGCGGCTCGGTCTTCGCTATCTCGCGGGCGAGCTTGATGCCGTCGACCAGGGTGCGGCCGTCGTAGTCGTCCTCGTCGGTGAAGTAGCGGAAGTCCAGGGCCGGCTTGACCTCGGGGTCGGCGCTGGTGAGGTAGAGCCGGCCGCGGCTGCGCGGCTTGGGGATGTTCGGGGTCATCGACACACCGTGCTCGGGCTTCTCGTAGCCGAGGCGCTCCGGGTTGTCGGTGAAGGGGATCTGGTAGAAGTGGAACATCAGGTCGGGGCCCCGGGATCCGGGGTCCCGCCGTACGAAGAGACCCGCGTCGGAGTCCATCGCGGAGTTCTCGGGGATGGGCCCGTCGGTCTCCCAGACGATGACCGACTCGGGGTGGTCCAGCAGGTTCTCGCCGACCCCCGGTGCGTCGTGGACGACGGGGATGCCGAGTGCCTCCAGGTCCTTCGCGGGACCGATCCCGGAGTGCATGAGAAGCCGGGGGGTGTCCACCGCGCCCGCGCAGACGATCACTTCGCGGGTGGCGCGCAGGAGCGTCTCCTCGCCGTCCTGGGTGCGTATGTGCACCCCGGTCGCCCGGTTGCCGTCGAACTCCAGGCGGTACGCCCATGTCTCCAGCAGGATCGAGAGGTTGGGGCGGTCACCGGCCTCGATGTGCGGGTGGAGGTAGGCCACGGAGGCGGAGGAGCGCTTGTTGTTCTCCGGGTGGTAGGCCAGGTCGAAGAAGCCTGCGCCCTCGTGGAAGGGCTTCTTGTTGAAGCTGTCCACGCGCGGGACGTCGGCCGCGGCCTGGGCGGCGTCGACGAAGTCGCGGGCGATGGCGTTCCGGTCCTTCTCGTCGACGGGCACGATGTTGTTGCGCAGCCGGCCGAAGTAGGGGTCCATGGCGGCGGCGTCCCAGCCGTCGGCTCCGGCCTCGGCCCACTCGTCCCAGTCCCCGGGCAGCGGCTTGAAGCTGATCAGCGTGTTGTGCGAGGAGCAGCCGCCGAGGACGCGGGCGCGGCTGTGCCGGATGTGGGAGTTGCCGCGCGGCTGTTCGGTGGTGGGGTAGTCGTAGTCGAGGTCACCGCCGAGGAGACCGAGCCAGCGGCGGAGGGTGAGGACGTCCTCGCGGTCGATGTCGGTGGGGCCGCCCTCGATGACGGTGACGGTGACGTCGGGGTCCTCGGTGAGGCGGGAGGCGATGACCGACCCGGCGGTACCGCCTCCGACGATCACGTAGTCGACGGGTTCGGGGCGTGCGGTGCTGGAGGAGGGGGGCATCGGTCACTGCTCCTTCTGCAAGGTGCTTGCGTGTACGTGGTGCTGCGAACAGCCGGGCGGGGAGGGGGATTCGCTCTGTTCAGCCGGCGAACCAGCGCTGGGGGCGCGGGTTGAGGTTCTGGTAGATGTGCTTGGACTCGCGGTACTCGGCGAGTCCGGTGGGGCCGAGCTCCCGGCCCGTGCCGGACTTGCCGAAGCCGCCCCACTCGGCCTGCGGGAGGTAGGGGTGGTAGTCGTTGATCCAGACGGTGCCGTGCCGCAGCCGGCCGGCGACGCGCCGGGCGCGGCCCGCGTCCGTGGTCCACACGGCGCCCGCGAGGCCGTAGTCCGTGTCGTTGGCCAGCGTGACGGCCTCTTCCTCCGTACGGAAGGTCTCGACGGTGAGGATCGGGCCGAAGGTCTCCTCGCGGACCACCTTCATCTCCCGGTGGCAGCCGTCCAGGACGGTGGGGCGGTAGAAGTAGCCGCTCGCGGGGCGGATGTCCGAGGGCTCGGGGCGTGCTCCGCCGGAGCGGACGACCGCGCCCTCCTCGCGGGCGGACGCCACGTACGCCTCGACCTTGGCGAGTTGCTGCGCGGAGACGAGCGGGCCGCACTCGACGCCGTCGACGGTGCCCCGGCCGAGGCGGATCGCGTCGGCGCGGCGGGCGAGCTCGGTGACGAAGCGGTCGCGGACGGACTCCTCGATGATGAGGCGGGCCCCCGCGGAGCAGACCTGGCCGCTGTGGAAGAACGCGGCGTTGAGTGCCTGATCGACGGTGGTGTCGAAGCCCTCGTCGGTGGCGCACGCGTCGGCGAACACGACGTTGGGGTTCTTGCCGCCGAGCTCCAGGGCGACCTTCTTCACGGTGGGCGCCGCGGCCTGGGCGACCTTGGTGCCACTGGCGAGTCCGCCGGTGAAGGAGACCAGGTCGACGTCCGGGTGCTCGGAGAGCCGTGCGCCGACGGGGTCGCCCGCGCCGGTGACGAGGTTGGCGGCGCCGTCGGGCAGACCGGCCTCGGCGAGCAGCCGGATCAGGTGGACGGTGGAGAGCGGGGTGACCTCGCTGGGCTTGAGCACGAAGGTGTTGCCCGCGGCGAGGGCCGGGGCGATCTTCCAGCTGGCCTGGAGCAGCGGGTAGTTCCACGGGGCGATCAGGGCGCAGACACCGACCGGCTCGTGGACGACGACGCTGTGGACGTCGGGGTCGCCGGCGTCGACGACCCGGCCGCCGCTCTCGTTCATGACGAGGTCGGCGAAGTAGCGGAAGGCGTTGGTGACGTCGTCGACGTCGACGCGGCCCTCCTCCAGGGTCTTGCCGGTGTCGCGGCTCTCGGTGATCGCGATCTCCTCGCGGTCCCGCTGGAGGAGACCGGCGACCCGGCGCAGCAGCTCGGCGCGCTCGGCGACGGGCCGGTGGGGCCAGGGGCCGTCGTCGAAGGCCCGGCGGGCGGCGGCCACGGCCGCGTCGGTGTCCTCGATGCCGCCCTCGGAGACGAGGGCCAGGACGGTGGCGTCCGCGGGGTCGAGGATCTCCCGTGTCGCGCCTGATCCGGCTGCCCGCCAGGTGCCGTCGATGTGGAGGGTCTCCAGGGCGGCCGTGGGGCGGTCCGACGAGGTGGGAACCGACATGTAGCGATCTGCCTTCCGTGCCTGATTGCTCCGCACCGGTCCGGCCGAGCACTTGTGCGCCGGTGGACCGGGATACGGCACCAGCAGCCTGGGACCCTTTCCGTTCCGGCCAGATGTATGCCGAGATATTCACTCTGGGTGATGCGACTCACTTACGGCGTCCCGCGGCCCGAGGTCTGCCGGGGGCGGAGTGACGGAGGGTGTCCGTTCCGGCCGGCCCGCGTCCGGAACGGACACCCGGTGGCTACGCTTCGCGCACGCCAGCACACGGCATGTATGCGGCACCGTCGCCACCGGCACCGGGCGCGGGGTGGAGAAACTCCTGACGGGCCGGGGCCCGGGCGGTGCGCCCGGGCCCCGGCCCGTCCGGTGAGCCCGGGCCGGCACGGCTACACCGGGTCGGACCGCTTCTCCGCCCCGCCCTCGGCCGGGACCGCCTCCGCCAGGTCCGCGGTGGCCGGGGTCAGCAGGCGTGCGAGGAAGGACCGCGTACGGGCATGACCGGGCGCGCCGATCACCCGCTCCGGGGTTCTTCCCTCCTCCACGATGCTCCCGCCGTCCATGAAGACGACGCGGTCCGCGACCTCCTTGGCGAAACTCATCTCATGGGTGACGACGAGCATCGTCATCCCCTCGTCGGCGAGTGAGCGCATCACGGCCAGGACGTCCCCCACCAGTTCCGGGTCGAGCGCGGATGTGGGCTCGTCGAAGAGCATCAGTTCCGGATCCATGGCCAGGGCCCGCGCGATGGCCACCCGCTGCTGCTGCCCGCCGGACAACTGCGCCGGGTAGGCGGATTCCTTGTCGGTCAGGCCCACCCGGGCCAGCCGTTCGCGAGCGATCCGAGCGGCCTCCGCCTTGTCGCGCCGGAGTACACGCCGCTGGGGGAGCGTCAGGTTCTCCAATGCGGTGAGGTGCGGGAACAGGTTGAACGACTGGAAGACCATGCCGATCCGCCGGCGCACCTTGTCGATGTCCACATCCGGGTCGGTGACTTCGGCGCCGGCCACCGTGACCGTCCCCGATGTGGGTTCCTCCAACAGGTTCACGCAGCGCAGCAGCGTTGACTTGCCTGATCCGGACGGGCCGATGACACACACCACCTCGCCCCGCGCAACCGAGAAGTCGATGCCCGCGAGCACCTCCAGCGTGCCGAACGACTTGCGCAGGCCCCGCACCTCGATCGCCGGTCCGCTCGCCGCCGCCGCGCCGTCCGCCGTCGAAACCGCCTTCACCGCGGTCACCTCGCCTTCGCCGTACGCGCTTCGAGCCGCCGGACCAGGTGACCGAGCGGCAGAGTGATGATCAGGTAGCACAGGCCGGCGATGAGGATCGGCGTCAGGCTGCGATTCTGGTTCAGGGCGTCCCGGCCGAATTTGGCCAGCTCGTACTGGGAGAGCGACAGGCCCAGCAGGTACACCAGCGACGAGTCCTTCGTCAGCAGGATCAGTTCATTGGTGAGCGGAGGCAGAACGATGCGAAGGGCCTGCGGGATGATGATGGACACCATGGCCCGGGTCTGCGACATTCCCAGCGAACGTGCCGCCTCCATCTGCCCCTTGGGGACCGCCTGGATTCCCGCCCGTATCGTCTCCGCCATATAGGCGGCGCCGACGAGGCCGAGCGCCAGCATCACGGTCACGTACTGGTTGAGCGCCACCTGGAAGGCGAGCGGTACGCCGAATCCCAGGGCGATGAAGACCAGCAGTGCGGGGACTCCGCGGAAGAACTCGATGTACGCGACGGCCAGCCAGCGGTACGGCGGAACGTGCGACAGCCTCATCAGTGCGAGCAGGAGCCCCGCGACCAGCCCGAAACCGAAGCCGAGCAGGGTGTAGACCACGGTGTTGAGCAGGGCGGTGGTGATGATGTCGGGGAACTGCGCCTTGGCGACACCGACGTCGAAGAAGGCCCGTCGGATCTCACCCCAGTCGGCGGCCAGGGCGACCACGAGCAGTACGGCGGCGAGGACGGCGTATTGAACGCTCCGGATGGCGCGGGTCCGCCGCCTGCGGGATATGGACATCGGTAGCGGTTCCTCACTTCTTGGGGGCGGCGGGGAACCACTTCTTGTAGATCCGGTCATAACTGCCGTCGGATTTGGCGTCGGCGAGCACCGCGTCGATCTCCTCGCGCAGGGCGTCGTTTCCGGTGCGCACCCCGATGCCGTACTTCTCCCCCGTGTCGAACTCGGCGGTGACCTGGGTGTCCGGGTTCTTCCGCACGTATTCGAAGAGCACGCCGTTGTCGCCCACCGCGGCGTCGACCTGTCCGGTCTTCACGGCTGTGAGCAGCAGCGCCAGGTCCTCGAACTGCACGGTCGTCACCCCCTTGGCATTCTTCTGCGCGTACGTCTCCCCCGTGGTGCCCTGCTGGACCCCGAGCTTCTTTCCCTCGAGGCTTGCCAGTGAGGTGAAGGAGGAACCCTTCTTGGCGATCAGGGCCTGTGTGGCGTCGAAGTAGCCGACGGAGAAGTCCAGGTTCTTCGCGCGCACCGGCGTGATCGTCATGCCCGCCGCGGCCAGATCGCACTTGCCGGAGTTGAGGTCCTCGCCGGTCTGGATGCCTTCGAACGGCGTGTCCACGATCTCCTGGGTGACCTTGAGCTTCTTGGCGACCAGATCCACGAGGTCCACGTCGAAGCCGACGACGGCGTTGCCCTTGCGGATCTGGAAGGGTTCATAGGGCAGGTGTGTACAGGTGGTGAGCTTGCCGGACTTCACGAGCTCCAGTTCCGTCCCGCCGGACGCGGAGGGCTTGGTGCTGGTGCAGCCCGTGAGCACGGCGACGGCGGTGAGGGTGGCGGTGAATATGACAGGCAGTGCGGAACGAGCGGACACGACGTCTCCAGAGTTCGGCCGGTCAACGACCCCACTTCGTCAGTGAGTTGCATTGATCTTGCCATCGGTCGGGCCGGATTTCGCCTGTTGGGCCCGGGTTCCCGTGACGTGCCTGACAGCACCAGGGAGGCCCGGCGCGTCCGCACCGGGCCTCTGGTGGCACTTCCTCGCCGTACCGGGGCGGTCAGGCGACGGAGACGGTCCCCGTCCCCTCCCCGGTCGCCCCGGACTCCTCGGTGATCACGCGGTACGGCCGGCCGGAGCCCTCCGCCGTGACCCGCGTGCCGGTGCCGTCCCGTACGACGCGGAACTCCGCCGCCGTGCCTCCCGACAGGTCCGGCACGGTGACCGTGCGCTCGTCCGGGCCCGGGCCGAAGACCCGCAGGGTGAGTCCGTCGAGCCAGTCCCCGTCCGGGCGCTGGTCGTCGGCCCCCCACGGGAGTACGGCCCCGTCCCTGACCAGCAGCGGCAGACTGTCGAAGCCGTGCGTCTCGTGCCGCCAGGCCGGTCCGGTCACGCGCTCGCCGGTGAGCAGCGAGGTCCAGGTGCCCTCGGGGACGTAGTACTCGACCTCGCCGTCCTCCGTGAAGACCGGGGCGACCAGCAGGTCCGGGCCGAGCATGTACTGCCGGTCCAGGGTGCGGGAGGCGGGGTCGCCGGGGAACTCCGCCAGCATCGGCCGCATCATGGGGACGCCCGTGCGGTGCGCCTCGGCGGCCACCCCGTAGAGGTAGGGCATGAGCCGGTGCTTGAGCAGGGTGAACTTCCGCGCGACGTCGACGGCCTCCTCACCGAACTCCCACGGCACCCGGTACGACACGTTGCCGTGGAGCCTGCTGTGCGAGGAGAGCAGGCCGAAGGCGAGCCAGCGCTTGAAGACCGCCGGGTCGGGCGTGCCCTCGAAGCCGCCGATGTCATGGCTCCAGAAGCCGAAGCCGGACAGCGACAGGGAGAGGCCGCCGCGCAGCGACTCCGCCATGGCGGTGAACGACGCGAAGCAGTCGCCGCCCCAGTGCACGGGGAACTGCTGCCCTCCCGCGGTCGCGGACCGGGCGAAGAGCACCGCCTCCCCCGCACCGCGCTCCTTCTCCAGGAGCTCGAAGACCGTGCGGTTGTAGATCTGCGCGTAGTAGTTGTGCATCCGCTCCGGGTCGGAGCCGTCGTGCCAGACGACGTCCGTGGGGATGCGCTCGCCGAAGTCCGTCTTGAAGCAGTCGACACCCTGGTCGAGCAGGGCCCGCAGTTTGTCGTCGTACCAGGCGCGGGCGGCCGGGTTGGTGAAGTCGACCAGTGCCATCCCCGGCTGCCACAGGTCCCACTGCCAGATGTCGCCGTTGGGCCGCTTGACCAGGTAGCCGTGTTCGGCGCCCTCCGCGAACAGGGCGGACTTCTGGGCGATGTAGGGGTTGATCCACATGCTGATGCGCAGTCCGCGCGCCTTGAGGCGGGCCAGCATCCCCTCCGGGTCGGGGAAGACCTCGGGGTCCCAGAGGAAGTCCGACCACTGGTACTCCCGCATCCAGAAGCAGTCGAAGTGGAAGACGCTCAGCGGGATCCCGCGCTCGGCCATGCCGTCGACGAAGGAGGTGACGGTCTCCTCGTCGTACGACGTGCAGAACGACGTGGTCAGCCAGAGGCCGAACGACCAGGCCGGTGGCAGCGCGGGCCTTCCGGTCAGGGCCGTGTAGCGGGACAGGACGTCCTTCGGGGTCGGGCCGGCGACGACGTAGTACTCCAGCGACTGGTCCTCGACGCTGAACTGCACCTGCCCGACGGACTCCGAACCGACCTCGAAGGAGACCTTGCCGGGGTGGTTGACGAAGACGCCGTAGCCACGGGAGGAGAGGTAGAACGGGATGTTCTTGTACGCCAGTTCACTGCTGGTGCCGCCGTCCGCCTGCCAGATGTCGACGCTCTGGCCATTCTTCACGTACGGCGTGAAGCGCTCACCTAGGCCGTAGACGTTCTCGCCTACGTCCAGGGCGAGTTGGGCGATCATGTGGTGGACGCCGTCGGACGTGGTCGCGAAGGCGGTGCCCTTCGGGTCCACCCCGGTGAGGCGTCGCCCGTCGCCGCCGAGGAAGGTGATCCCCCAGGGCCCGTCGCCGTCCATCCGCAACGTCAGCGGCCCGCTGGTGAGTTCGGTGACCGCGCCGTCCCGCCGGGTGCGGGCCGTGGACGCCGTGGAGTCGTCCGCCAGGAGAGCGAAGTCCGGCCCGCGCCGCGCCCGGCCGGCGTGGTGGGTGGTGCGCACGCCGATGACACCCTCGGCCGGGGAGAAGCATTCGACCGTGATCAGCGGGGTGTTGAGCGTGTCGCCGCGCGCCTTGACCCGCTTGACCGCCGCGTACGCGGTGAACCGGTCGGCATCGACCCGCAGATCACGGATCTCGGTCGCGTACGAGGCCTGGACACCCTCACGCATCAGCCAGAAGCCGTCGGTGAACCTCATGCGGACTCCTTGCCGGGGACGACGTCGATGCGGGCGAGGCGCACGGAGCCCTTGAGCCCGACGCGCAGTTCCCGCACTCCGCGCAGACCGAGCAGCGCCTCGAAGGTCCGGTAGTCGTACGGGCCGCCGGCGGAGGAAACCTGGATCTCCAGGCTCTGCCCGTCCACGCCCACGGTGACGGTTCCCTCCCCCGAGGCGAGGAGTCGCAGTCCGTCCACGCCCTCGCCGAAGTCGCACGCCCGGTAGACGAGCTGCCCCTCCGTACCGGGGGAAGCCGGTGCGACGGCGTCGCCGTCCGTCTTCGCGCGGTCGACGATCCCGGTGCCCTGCTGGACGTCGTAGTCGGCGGCCTCCAGACCTCGCGCCGCAACAGGGCGCGGGCCCTCCGCCTCACCGTCGACGACCACCGTCGCGGCGAGCCGGATGTCCGCACTCGACGCGCCGGCGAGGATCTCGTACGCACCCGGCTCGACGGTCCACCGGCCGTGCGCCACGCTCCAGTGGCCCAGTTCCCCGACGGGCACGTCGAATTCGATGTCCACGGACGCGCCCGGTGCGAGGTGCGTCCGGCGGTGGCCGACCAGCTTGCGCAGCGGCAGGTCCGGGGCCCCGGAGGCGGAGACGTAGAGCTGGGCCACCTCTTCGGCGGCCGTCCCGCCGTCGTTGGTGACGGTCAGCGACACCCGCAGCTGCTCGCCGTCCACCCGCGTCCGGAGCGCGGAGTAGGTGAAGTCGGCGTAACCGAGTCCGTGCCCGAAGGGGTAGAGCGGGGTTCCGTCGAAGTAGAGGTACGTCTGCCGGGAGCCGATGATGTCGTAGTCGAACAGGCCGGGCAGGTCGTCGTCGCTCGCGTACCAGGTCTGCGGGAGCCGGCCGGCCGGGGACACGTCACCGGCGATCACCCGGGCGAGCGCGGTGCCCGCGGCCTGGCCTCCGTGCGCCGTCCAGAGCAGGGCGGGCAGGGCCTCCGCCGCGTCGGTGACCGCGTACGGGTAGGCGGAGGTCAGGACGAGGACCGTGCGGGGGTTGGCGGCGTGCGCGGCGCGCCACAGGCGGTCCTGCTGGGCGGGGAGGGCGAGGGTCGTGCGGTCCTCGGTCTCGCGGCCGTTGATGTGGGGGTCGTTGCCCGCGACGACGATCACGGTGTCGGCGGCCGCGGCGGCCCGGGCCACGACGTCGGCGCCGTACTCGACGGTCTCCAGCGCGAAGACCGTGGCACGGTCCCGCGAAATCTTCTCGCCGGCCTCGGCAACCTTCGCGCCGCCGGTGGCGACAGACACGTACCCACCGGTCCCGATGTGCAGAAGGCGGTGCCCGCCGTCGTGTCCCTCCACCGCTTCCAGGCGGAACGTCTCCTGGACGACCCAGCCGCCCGGCTCGTCGGCGGATGCCCTGACGTATCCGTCGTCGGCGACGGAGAGGTACAGCCCTTCGTCGGTGCGCAGGGTCAGGACGTCGTCTCCCCAGTCGACGAGGGACAGTTCGGTCGCCTCCTCGCCGCAGGTCAGCGGGGGCAGGTCGGTGCGGCCGGCGAGGAGGGCCGGGTCGAGGGCTCCCTCCGCACCGCGTGCCTCTCCGTCCACGACGCCGTCGGCCGCGGGGACCTGGAGCCAGCCGTCGGAGGACTTCAGCCGGACGCGGTCCGTCCCCTCCGCGAAGAGGACGTTCTCGGCGCCGTACCGCTCGCGGATTCCGTCGAGCGGCGACGAGCGGTGCATGAGCGTCCCGCTGTACCAGTCGAGCTTGCAGGCGTCGCCGAGAAGTCCGACCACTGCGACGGTCCGGCCCTGCTGCGGTTCGAGGGGCAGCAGTCCGTCGTTCTTGAGCAGGACGACGGCCTGTTCCGCGGCTTCCCGGGCGAGCGCGCGGTGTTCCTCGGTGTCCAGGGCGTCCACCTGGGCGTACGGATCGAGCTCGGGGTCGAACTCGCCGAGTGCGAAGCGCAGGGCGAGCAGCCGGCGGACGGCCGTGTCGATGTCGCTCTCGTCGATGAGGCCCTTGGCCAGCGCGTCGCGGATGCGGCCGGTCATGACCGAGGAGTCGGTGCCGTGGTCGGTGAAGCTGTCGACGCCCGCCTTCAGGGAGGCGGCGGTGGCCTCCTCGTGGGTGTCGAAGTAGTGCTCGGAGTCGACCAGGTTGGAGGGCGCGCCCGCGTCCGAGCAGACGACGAGCGGCTGTCCGGTCCAGCTCCGCAGGTGCTGCTCCAGGAGCGGGGAGACGTGGTTGGGACGGCCGTTGACCAAGTTGTAGGCGGGCATGACACCGGCCACCGCCCCGGCGCGCACCGCGTCGCGGAAGGCCCGCAGGTCGTACTCGTGCAGGACGCGCGGGCGCACCGAGGAGGAGGCGGTGTCGCGGTCGGTCTCGTTGTTGTGCGCGAGCCAGTGCTTGAGCACGGGGGCGGTGCGCCAGTAGCGGGGGTCGTCCCCGCGCAGCCCCCGGGTGTAGGCGACGGCGATGGCGGAGGTGAGCGCCGGGTCCTCGGAGTACCCCTCCTCGCCGCGGCCCCACAGCGGGTGGCGCAGCAGATTCACCGTCGGCGCCCAGACGTTGAGCCCGACGCGGTCGTCCTGGGCGCGCTTGGCGCGCACCTCGTCGCCGACGGCCTCGCCGATCCGGCGGACCAGGTCGTCGTTCCAGGTGGCACCGAGGCCGACGGCCTGCGGAAAGACGGTGGCGGGCCCCATCCAGGCGACCCCGTGCAGGGCTTCCTGTCCGGTACGGAACGGGCCGACGCCCAGCCGCTCCACCGCGGGGGCGAACTGGTGGAGCATCGCGATCCGCTCGTCGAGCGTGAGCCGTCCGAGCAGGTCGTCGGTGCGCCGGGAGAAGGACAGCTGCGGGTCGCGGAAGGGAAGCGGATGGTCCGTCACGTGCGGGTCCCCTTGGAGAGGTGGGAGGTTTTCGGGTCTGCGGGCGCCGAGTGGTCCATCGACGCGAGGAGAAGATCTTTCGAAGCGCTTCGATGCTCTGCGGCCGACCCCGCAGGTGTCAAGGGGACCCACACCCCGAAGAGGTATGTCCGGGTGCACCTGAGCCGCACCATGGCGGGAAACGGTTCGGAAACAGGTCGGAGGAATATCGAAACGAACTCTTGTGTGGCCGGGACCCTTCACTTAACCTCGCTGCAACATCGAAGCGCTTCGACGAGGCAGCCCGTTGACCGCTTCAGCTCAGCCGGTGCAGTGCCACCGGCTCGGCCGGTAACGCCCCCTACCTCAGACACAGGGCCGAGCGGCAGTCGCCGCCGCGGGCCGTCCTGTTGCACCACGAAGGGTTGACCCCATGACGCCGAACTCCTCCTCCACCGCCCCGAGCCGGAGAACGTTCCTGGCCTCGAGCGCTTTCGCCGCGGTCGCCGTGGCCGGCGGTGTACCGCTGCTCGCCGCGTGCGGTGGCAGCGGCTCCGGTTCGGGGACCAAGGAGGGCACGACGACGGGCAAGGCGCTCAAGAAGGTGCTGCCGGCCTACGCGCCGTCGAATCTGGTCCAGCCCGACGTGGCGAGCGTCAACGGCTCCAGCCCCGGCTTCACCAAGCTGCCGGACCCACTGGTCGCCTCGGTGAAGTCCGCGCCGGGCAAGGGGTCCGCCTTCCGGGTCATGACGCCGCTGTGGGGCACCGTCCCGAAGAAGCAGAACCCTTACTACACCGCGGTGAACAAGGCGGTCGGCGCGACCCTCAACTTCGATCCGCAGGACGGCAACACCTACCAGGACAAGATCGGCGCGGTGCTCGCCGGCTCGGAGATCCCCGACGTCATGACCATCCCCGGGTGGAACATGCAGGGGCAGATCCGCAACGCGATCGTCTCCAAGTTCGCCGACCTGGGCCCCTACCTCGCGGGCGACGCCGTCAAGAAGTACCCCAACCTGGCCAACATCCCGACCGGCGCCTGGCAGTACTCCGTCTTCGGCGGCAAACTGCGCGGACTGCCCATGCCCAACCCGGTCATCGGCAACGCGATCTTCTACCGCAAGGACCTGATCGGCTCGGGCGCCCTCCCCGCGAGCGCCGACGACCTGCTCGCCTTCGGCAAGGAGTACACGGCCCCGAAGAGCAAGGTGTGGGCCTACGACGACCTGTGGACCTGCATCCAGAAGATATTCGGCCTGCTGCCCGACGCGCCGCACTACTGGCAGCTGGAGGGCGGCAAACTCGTCCACAAGATCGAGACGCAGGAGTACCGCGAGGCGCTCGCGTTCGCCCGCAAGCTCCACGACGGCGGTTACGTCCACCCGGACGCCGAGGCGAACAAGGACGCCGACTCCAAGATCCGCTTCACCAGCGGCCACATCATGATGTACAACGACGGCACCGGCGGCTGGAAGGGCATGGTCACCGAACAGGCCGCCGCCAACCCGAAGTTCGACATGCAGGCACTGGACTTCTTCGCGTCGGACGGCGGCAGGCCGGTCCTGTGGCAGGACGACCCGGCGGGGATCTTCACCTTCCTCAGCAAGAACCTCTCCAAGGAGAAGATCGAGGAGTTCCTCGGCATCGCGGACTTCGCCGCCGCGCCGTACGGCACCGAGGAGTTCATGCTGACGAACTACGGCGTGAAGGACACCCACTACAAGGTCGAGGGCGGAGTCCCGACCTTCACCCCCCAGGGCATCGAGGAGGCGCAGCCCGCGACGCTCCTCTACGTCGCGTCGCCGCCCCACACCATCGCCTTCCCCGACGAGCCTCAGCTCGTCAAGGACTACGCCGGCTGGATGGCCCGCCAGGCCCCCCACCTCAAGAAGCCCCTCTTCTTCGGCATGCAGGTCGTCGAGCCCCAGCGCTACGCCTCGCTCTACACGCCGTTCGACGACCTGCAGAAGGACATCCGGCGCGGACGCAAGAAGGTCGGCGACGTCGACGCCGCCGTGACGACCTGGAAGAACAGCGGCGGCGACAAGCTCCGCGACTGGTACCAGGACCTGCTCGACAAGAACGGCTCCGGCGTCTGACGCGTACGGCCCATCCGAACGACATGCATGACAAGGCCGCCGGGCACAGGGAGCCCGGCGGCCGGGGCGGAGAGCACGACATGGGGAGTACAGGGTGAAGCCTCGGGCCACGGTGGCGACCGACGCGGGCCGCGCGGAGGAGCGGGGCACCGCCTCCGCGGACGGCGGCGGTGGCGACGGCGGGAACAGAGCGCGCGCGCACGTCCCGCGGAGAACCGGCCGGGCCGTGCGGCCGGGCCGGGACGCGAGGAAGGCACCGGCCCCGCCCGGGGGCATCACACGGCGGCTGCGCCTGCGCCGGGACCGCACGCTGATCCTGATGACACTGCCGGCGATGGTGCTGCTGCTGCTCTTCAACTACATCCCGCTGCTCGGCAACGTCGTGGCCTTCCAGGACTACGACGTGTACGACCTGGGTATCACCGGCAGCCCCTTCGTCGGGTTCGACAACTTCACCCGGATCTTCGAGGACTACCGCTTCTGGGAAGTCCTCGTGAACACGCTGGTCATCTTCCTGACCCAGCTGATCCTCTTCTTCCCGATCCCGATCGCCATCGCCCTCCTGCTCAACACGATCATGAGTGCCCGGGTGCGTGCCTGGGTCCAGGCGATCGTCTACCTGCCGCACTTCTTCTCGTGGGTGCTCGTCGTCACCGTCTTCCAGCAGATGTTCGGCGGGGCCGGCCTGGTCGCGCAGTGGCTGCGCGAGCACGGGCACGAGGGCTTCGACCTGATGACCAACCCGGGCTTCTTCAAGTTCCTGGTGACCTCCCAGGCGATCTGGAAGGACGCGGGCTGGGGCGTCATTGTCTTCCTGGCCGCGCTCGCCGCCGTCAACACGGACCTGTACGAGGCCGCCGCCGTCGACGGGGCCGGACGCTGGCGCCGTATGTGGCACGTCACGATGCCCGCCCTGCGCCCCGTCATCGCCCTGCTGCTGGTCCTTCGGGTCGGCAGCGCGCTGAACCTGGACTTCGAGCAGATCCTGCTCCAGCGCGACCAGGTGGGCGCGGGCGCCTCCGAAATCCTTGACACCTACATCTGGTGGACGGGCATCAAGACCGGCGACTTCGGCTACGCGGCCGCCGCAGGAATCTTCAAGGGCCTGTTCAGCGTCGCGATGGTGCTGGGAGCCAACAAGGTCGCCCACATGATGGGCGAGCAGGGGGTGTACTCCAAGAAATGACGACTCTCCTGGACACGGAAAAGGACGGGCCCCCGTCGGCGGCGCCCGTCACCGAGCGGGTCGAGACACCCCTCCAGCGGGCCCTGCGCATCGAGCCCCGGCCTGTCTGGGAGGAGGAGCCCACGAAGGCGGGGCTCGCCTTCAAGGGCTTCGGACTCACCGCCATCTGCGCAGTGATCCTCGTCCCCATCTGGGTGGTGGTGGTCACCAGCCTCTCCGACACCAAGGCGATCAACGAGGCGGGGGGTCTGGTCGTCTGGCCCAAGTCCATCACCTTCGTCGCCTACAAGGAACTCCTCAGTGGTGGGGCCGTCACACGTGCCGCGCTGGTGAGCATCGGGCTGACCGTCGTCGGCACGGTGTTCAGCATGGTGATTTCGGTGCTGTGCGCCTACGGACTGAGCCGCCGCGACTCCTTCGCGCACCGGCCCCTGCTGATGACGATGATGGCCACCATGTTCTTCGGTGCGGGCCTCATCCCGACCTACCTGCTGGTCACGGGAATCGGCCTGAGCGACAGCTACTGGTCGATGATCCTCCCGAGCGCGATCAGCGTCTTCAACATCCTGGTCCTGCGCGGGTTCTTCATGGACACGGCTCCGGAACTCATCGACGCGGCCCGGATCGACGGGGCCGGGGAATGGCGGATCCTGCTCCAGATCGTCATGCCGCTGTCCCGCGCGGTGATCGCGGTCATCTCGCTGTTCTACGCGGTGGGCTACTGGAGCCAGTGGTTCAACGCGATGCTCTACATCCAGGACAGCGACAAGTACCCGCTCCAGATGATCCTGCGCCAGCTGGTCCTCCAGCACCAGGTGCCGCCCGGCGCCATGGGCGCCGCGGTCAGCAGCGGGGCGATCAACAGCCTGGCGGTGCAGATGGCCGTGATGGTTCTCGCCCTGATCCCGGTGGCGGTGCTGTCGCCCTTCGTCCAGAAGCACTTCCAGAAGGGCATGCTCACCGGCGCCGTCAAGGGCTGAGCTCCGCCGTCCCGGTCCCGCGTCCACCCGTCACTCCCCACCGGAGGGTCTTCGTCATGCGCGCTTCGTCCGTCCCGCAGCCAGAACCCGCACCGCGTCCCCGGCGCCGGACCGTCCTGGCCGGTGCGGCGGTGGTCGCGGCCACCGCGTCCGTGCTGCCGGCGGCGGGCGCGGCCGGGGCCGCCCCGCGGCCCCCGAAGACCCGTCCGCACCGCTGGCGCACCGCCGCCATCGGCGGGACGGGCTTCGTGACGGGCATCCTGTTCCATCCGGCCGTACGCGGTCTCGCCTACGCCCGCACGGACATCGGCGGCGCCTACCGGTGGGACGCGCGTGCCTCCCGGTGGACCGCACTCACCGACCACCTGGGCTGGGACGACTGGAATCTGCTGGGCGTCGAGGCGATGGCCGTCGACCCGGTGCACCCGGACCGGCTCTACCTGGCCCTCGGGACGTACGCGCAGGAATGGGCGTCCCCGGGTGCGGTGCTCAGGTCCGAGGACCGCGGCGCGACCTGGGCGCGCACGGACCTCCCGGTGCGTCTCGGGGCCAACGAGGACGGCCGGGGCTGCGGCGAGCGGCTCCTGGTCGATCCGCGTGACAGCGGGACGCTCTGGCTCGGGACGCGCCACGACGGGCTGCTGCGCTCCACGGACCGTGGTGCCACCTGGGCCGCCGACCCGTCCTTCCCGGCCACGCCGTCGGCCGGCGGCCAGGGTGTCACCCTGCTGGTGGCGGCCGGCCGGACCGTGTACGCGGGCTGGGGAGACGGCGGCACGGCCCTCTACCGTACGAAGGCCTCCGGCGGCTGGGAGCCCGTCCCCGGGCAGCCGTCCGCCGGTGCGGCGTCAAGGGTGCCCGTCCGCGCGGCGTACGACCCGGGTATCCGTGCGCTGTACGTGAGTTACGCGGACGGGCCGGGCCCGAACAACCAGGCCGACGGCTCGGTGCACCGCCTCGACACGGTGACCGGGACCTGGAGAGACGTGACCCCGGTCGCCCCGGGCGACGGCGACGCGTTCGGGTACGGCGGGGTCGCCGTCGACGCCGGGCGCCCGGGCACCGTCGTCGTCTCCACGAACAACCGCTGGGGGCCGGTGGACACCCTGTTCCGGTCCACGGACGGCGGTGCGAGCTGGGCCTCGCTCAAGGACACGGCGGTGCTGGACGTGTCGGAGACCCCGTATCTGACGTGGGGCGGGGAGCCCAAGTTCGGCTGGTGGATCCAGGCCGTGGCCGTGGACCCGTACGACTCGCGGCACATCGTGTACGGCACCGGGGCGACGGTCTTCGGGACGCGCGACCTGGTGCACTGGGCCCCGGAGATCCGAGGCCTGGAGGAGTCGGCGGTGAGACAGCTGATCGCACCTCCCTCGGGCGCCCAACTGCTCAGCGGGCTGGGGGACATCGGCGTCATGTACCACGACTCCCTGACCGCGTCCCCGTCGCGCGGCATGGCGTCGAACCCCGTGTTCGGCACGGCGACCGGCCTCGCGCT
The DNA here is from genome assembly GCF_044765485.1 of Streptomyces sp. NPDC102451. Lineage (NCBI taxonomy): Bacteria > Bacillati > Actinomycetota > Actinomycetes > Kitasatosporales > Streptomycetaceae > Streptomyces > Streptomyces sp. NPDC102451. Next base: position 32,296 of record NZ_JBIWKD010000024.1, read on the forward strand.
GGCCACCCTGAAGCCGTCGTACGTCGTGCGGACGGGCTGGCCCTCGGGCTCCGGCTCGGCCGGCGCGTACTCCCACGACGGCGGGGCGAGCTGGCGGCCCTTCGCCTCGCAGCCCGCGATCGCCCCCTCGGCGCCCGGCCCGGTCGCGGTGTCCGCCAACGGGGCGACGCTGCTGTGGTCGTTCGTCCACTGGGACGGCACGAAGTACGCGGCCCACCGCTCCACGGACGGCGGAGCCACCTGGGCCGAGGTCGCCACGTTCCCCGAGGGCGGCACGCCGGTCTCCGACCCGCTCGATCCGAAGCGCTTCTACGTGTACGACACGGACACGGGCACGGTCCTCCGCTCCACGGACCGGGGCGCGACGTTCACCGCGGGCGCGAAGGGGCTCCCCTCCGGGGACGTCCAGTTCCGCATCGCGGCGGCGCCGGGGCGCTCCGGTGACCTGTGGCTGTCCGCCAAGGACAACGGGCTGCTGCGCTCGACGGACGGCGGCCGCACGTTCGCCCCGGTGGCCGGCTGCCAGGCCTCGCACGCCCTCGGTTTCGGGAAGGCCGCACCGTCCAGGAAGGGGGCGGGCTACCCGGCGGTATTCCAGACCGGGCGGGTCTCCGCGACGTACGACGGCGTAGCCGTGCTCCGCTCCGACGACGCGGGCGCGACCTGGCTCCGTGTGAACGACGACGCCCACCGCTGGGGGTGGACCGGCGAGGTCATCACCGGCGACCCCCGAGTCCACGGCCGTGTCTATCTGGGCACCAACGGCCGAGGCATCCAGTACGCAGACCCCCAGTAGAGGAACGAGACGTTCATGCCGTCCCTGCACGACGCCACCCGTGGCCGCATCCTCTTCGGAGGCGACTACAACCCCGAGCAGTGGCCCGAGGAGGTGTGGGCCGACGACGTACGGCTGATGAAGGAGGCCGGGGTCAACTCGGTGACCGTCGGGGTGTTCTCCTGGGCGATCATCGAACCGCGCCCGGGTGCGCGTGAGTTCGGCTGGCTGGACCGGCTGCTCGACCTCCTGCACACCAACGGCATCGGCGTCGTGCTGGCCACCCCGACGTCCTCGCCCCCGCCGTGGATGGGAGCGCTCCACCCGGAGACCCTGCCACGCGCCGAGGACGGCTCGATCGTCAACTACGGCTCCCGGCAACACTTCTGCCCCAGCTCACCGGTGTACCGGCGGTACGCCGCGGCCCTCACCGAGGACCTCGCGGCCCGGTACGCGGACCATCCGGCGCTCACCGTGTGGCACATCAACAACGAGTACTGCACGCACTGCTGGTGCGACGAGACCGCCGCCCACTTCCGCCGCTGGCTGGCCTCCAGGTACACCACCCTGGAGGCGCTCGACGCCGCCTGGGGCACGGCGTTCTGGAGCCAGCGCTACGACACGTGGGCGGAGATCCTGCCGCCACGCCGCGCCCAGTACATGCGCAACCCGGCGCAGGAGCTGGACTTCAAGCGGTTCACCTCCGACGCCCTGATGGAGTGCTACACCGCCGAGCGGGACATCGTCGCCCGGCACACCCCGCACATCCCGGTGACGACCAACTTCATGCCGCTGTGGTCGGGCCAGGACGCCTGGGCCTGGGCGGAGCAGGAGGACATCGTCTCCGTCGACGTCTATCCGGACCCGACGGACCCGCGGGGCGGCCAGTACAACGCGATGCTCGCCGACATGACCCGCTCGCAGGCCCGCGGACCGTGGATGGTGATGGAGCAGGCGGCCGGTACGGTCAACTGGCGCCCCGTCAACCACCCGAAGCCGGAAGGCCTCAACCGGCTCTGGTCGCTGCAGTCGGTGGCCAGGGGCGCGGACGCCCTCTGCTACTTCCAGTGGCGGCAGTCCCGCCAGGGCGCGGAGAAGTTCCACTCCGGGATGGTGAGCCATGCCGGTGAGCACGGCCGCACGTTCCGCGAGGTCAAGCGCATCGGCGCCGAACTCGCCCTGCTCGGCGGCGAGGTGAGCGGGACCGGGGTCCCCGCCGAGGTCGCCGTGCTGCACGACTGGGACGCCTGGTGGTCCAGCACCCAGCAGGGCCGCCCGTCGTCCCTCGTCTCGTACCCGGAGCTGCTCCAGGCGTGGCACCGGGGCCTGTGGGAGGGCGGGATCAGCACCGACTTCGCCCGGCCCGACGCCGACCTGAGCGCGTACCGCATGGTGCTCGTTCCGCAGCTCCAGCTCCTCTCCGACGCGGCGACGGACAACCTCGTCGCCTATGTGCGGGGCGGCGGGACCCTCGTGTGCGGGTTCTTCACCGGTGTCGCGGACGTGGACGACCGGATCAGGCCGGGCGGCATGGACAGCAGGCTGCGTGAGCTGTTCGGCATCCGTACGGTGCACGAGTGGTGGCCCCTCGACGCGGACACGACGGTGGAGTGCGACGGCTTCCGGGGCACCCTGTGGTCGGAGGAGCTGGAGCCCGACGGCAGCGCGGAGACGGTGGCCGCGTACCTCGGCGGCGAGCTCGACGGGCTCCCGGCCGTGCTCCGCAAGGGCACCGCGTGGTACGTCTCGACCCTGCCCGAGCCGGAGGCGCTGCGCGGCCTGCTCGGCCGGGCGGCGGCCGGGGCCGGCGTGCGTCCCGTGCTGGAAGGGCTGCCCGCCGGGGTCGAGGCGGTGCGGCGCGGCGGACTGCTCTTCCTGCTGAACCACGGCCGGTCCCCGGCCGGGGTGAAGCTGCCGGGCCGCCACGTCGACCTGCTCACGGGCGCCGGGTCCGACGGCGGTGTGGAACTGGACCGCTACGGGGTGGCCGTGCTCAGAGACGTGTCCGCATGATCGACGGCACGTGGGAGCCCAGCCCCGCCGCCCGCTGGGAGGACGCGTTCCTCAGCGGCAACGGCCGTCACGGTGCGATGGTGTACGGCGATCCGGCGGACGACCAGGTGATCGTCAACCACCACACCCTGGTGCGGCCCAACGGCAGCGAGGACCTGCGGCCGCCGGAGCTCGCCGACCGGCTCGACCGCCTCCAGGACGCGCTCCTGGCGGGGGACACCACGGCGGCCGAGGACTTCGGCGCGGGGCGTCCGCTGGTGTGGGTGCAGCCGTTCCACCCGGCGTTCCGGTCGCGCGTGCGCCGTACCCGGGGGCTGCACGAGGCGGTCGCCGGCTACCGGCGCGAGGTCGACTTCACGACGGGCGAGGTGACCGCGTCGTATGAGGCGTGGCGCAGCAGTGTCTTCGTGTCACGGGCCGACGACGTGGTCGTGCAGCACATCACCGACCTGGGTCTGACCGCGGAGCTGGTCCTGGACCACTCGCTCCCCGGCGCGCCCGCGCAGCTGGCGGTCGGCCGTTCCACCGTGCTGACCCCGGACGGCGCGCAACTGGGGCTGCGGGTGGGTTATCCGGGCGGTGAACTCGGCTACACGGGCGTCACGGTGGCGCGGGTGGACGGCGGCAGTGTGTCGGTGGCCGGCGAGGGCATCCGGATCGAGGGGGCGCGGAGCCTCACCCTGACGACCCGGGTCGTCAGGGGCCCCGGCCGCCCGGACCTCGGGGAGCTGTGGGCCGCTCTGCCGCGCGAGGACCACGCCACGCTGCTGGCCCGCCACCGGCCGCTGCACCGCACCGCCTACGGGCGGGCCTCCCTCACCCTGCGGGACGCGGCGCCGGAGCGGGAGCTGCCCGGCAGCGAGCTGCTGCGCGCCCCGAAGTCCCCCGCGCTGCTGGAGCGGCTCTTCGCGGCGGGCCGCTACCACCTGCTCTCCTCCTCGGGGATGCTGCCGCCCCGGCTGACCGGCCTGTGGACCGGCGACTGGGACACGGCGTGGTCCGGGGCCTTCACCACGAACGCCAATCTCAACCTCCAGATCGCCTCCGCCGCACCGGCCGCCCTTCCGGAGGTCACCGAGGCCCATGAGGCGCTCGTCCAGGGCCAGTTGCCGGACTGGCGGGACAACGCCCGGGCGCTCTTCGGGGCCCGGGGCGTCGTCGCACCGTCCCACACGGACGGCGCCTCGGGTCGCACCCGGCACTTCCAGCGCGCCTATCCGCTGCATCTGTGGACGGCCGGCGCGGACTGGCTGCTGCAGCCGCTCCTGGAGCACGCCGAGGTGACGGCGGGCACTCCCGGCCCCGCGCTGACCGCCGCCCTGGTCGAAGTGGCCCTGTTCTACGAGGACTTCCTCAGCCGGGAGGACCCGGACGGGAACGTGGCCGTCGTGCCCTCGTACTCCCCGGAGAACCGGCCGGCCAACGCGAGCTGGGGCACGGTGAACGCCACCATGGACATCGCCGCGGCCCGCCACGCACTGACGACGGCAGCCGAACACGCCCCCGGGCACCCGTCGGCCGGCCGGTGGCGGTCACTCGCCGCACGGCTCCCGGCGTATCTGGTGAACGAGGACGGGGCGCTCGCCGAGTGGGCGTGGCCGGGCCTGCGGGAGACGTACGACCACCGCCATCTGAGCCACCTCTACCCGGTGTGGCCGCTGGACGGGATCAACCCGTACGACACCCCGGAGCTGGCCACGGCCGCGCACCGCGCGCTGGAACTGCGCGGCTCGGAGAACGACTCGGCCCACGGGCATCTGCACCACGCCCTGATCGCCGCCCGGCTGCGCGACCCGTCCCGGGTGTCGGCGGCGCTGGACGCGGTGCTGGGTGGTGACTTCTTCCACGACTCGCTGATGAGCGCCCACTACCCGTCCCGGAACGTCTACAACGCGGACGCGGCCCACACGCTGCCCGCGGCCGTGATCGAGTCGCTCGTCCAGTCGACGCCCGCCCGCCTGGTGCTGCTGCCGGCCGTCCCGGCCGCGTACCGGGCGGGTGAACTCCGGGGCGTACGGACACGGTTCGGCGCCCACCTGGACCTGCGGTGGTCGGAGGACGGCGCCACCGCCGTGCTGCGTCCCACCCGCGACGCCCGCGTCGATCTGCGTACGGGCGACGGGCTCGCCCCCACCGAGACCTCCGCCGGAAACCCCCCGGCTCCGCTGGAGCTGACGGCCGGCGTGGACCGCGTCCTCACCCTGGAGGCGCGGTAGCAGTTCCCAGCCTCCATCCCCACATGGAAGGAACACCCCATGGCACGATCCACCCTGACCAGGCTGCTCCTGGCGCCCACGGCGGCAGTGGCCGCACTGATCGGCTTCGCGGCGGCTCCCGCCCACGCGGCGATCTGGACCTCGTCGGAGCAGTGGGGCAACTACACCACGTCCGACAACTACATCCTCTACAACAACATCTGGGGTTCGGGAGCGGGCAGCCAGACCATCTGGGCCAACTCCTCCAGCAACTGGGGTGTGACGGCGAACCACCCGAACACCGGTGGCATCAAGTCGTACCCGAACGCCAAGAAGATCGTCAACAAGCCGATCACGTCGCTCTCCTCGCTGACCAGCGGCTACAACGTGACCGTCCCGTCGTCCGGCGCGTACAACACGTCGTACGACATCTGGGACACGGACTACGACTACGAGGTCATGCTCTGGGTCAACTACAACGGTGCGGTCGGACCGCTCGGCACCTCCCAGGGGAACGTGACCCTGGGCGGCCACACCTGGACCGTCTACAAGGGTGACAACGGCGCCAACGAGGTCTTCTCGTTCCTGCGGACCTCGGACTCCACCTCCGGCACCGTGGACATCCTGCCGATCCTGAAGTGGATCAAGGACACCAAGGGCTGGTGGGGCAACGAGACCATCGGTGACGTCCAGTTCGGCTACGAGATCACGTCGTCGTCGGGCGGACTGGACTTCACGACCAACGGGTTCAACGTCTCGTCGAGCTGATCCCCGCGGGCCGGGGGGACGCCCCCGGCCCGTTGGTGTGCCCTGCTGCCGCTCAGCTCGCGGCCCGTCGGCCGGCCAGCCAGCGGGCGGTCCGCGTCCAGCGTTCGGGCGGGGCCCCCTCCAGGAGCGCCGCGAACCTCTCGGGGCGGGCGAGCAGCCTACGGTCACTCGGGTGCAGCGCCGTGTGCGCGAGCAGCCAGCCGGCCAGCGCGTGCGGGTCGAGGGGGCCGGGGCCGAGGAGCTGTTCGGCGTACGCCGCGCGCGCCGCCTGCGGGTCCCCCGCGACCAGCAGCTCGTCGGCCGTCGGAGAACTGCCGGCCACGGACTCCCGCAGCTGGTAGAGGCGGGCCCGGGGGTCATGCCAGTACCCTCGGTCCGGGTCCGGGGCCACGAGTGGTTCACCACCCGGTACGGGGGCGGCCCCGGAGCGCAGCGCCTTGAGGAGTCCGTCCCGGTCGTCGTCGGTGCAGCGCAGGTTGCGCAGCCGCCACTCCACCCGGTGGCTGACGGCCGCCGCCCGCGCCCTCGCCACGGTGGCGGGGTCCAGCGGCTCTCTCAGCCAGCCGTCGACGGTCTCCGACAGCCGGGTGACGAGCCGCAGTCCGGGTCCGGTGAGCCGGGCCCGGGTCGCCAGGGTGCGCAGGACCATGCGGGTCTGGAGCCGGCGCAGCGCGAAGAGGAACGACGCCCGTCCGTCCCGGTCGGCGGCGGTGTCCTCGATGCGCCCCCGCCAGAATCCGGTGACGCCGACGAACGCGTACGCACCGTGGAGGAGACCGGGCAGGTGCCGGGGGTCGGCGCGCCACGGCGCGTAGTGGCGTTCGGACCGGTCGTCGTCGAGGAGCGGGAAGAGGTGGAGCAGGGCGCCGAGCTTGCTGTGCTGGAACTCGTGGACGAGGGTCTCCGCGAGGGCGAGGCCGTCCGGCGGCCGGGCGATCACCATGGAGGCGAAGGCGTCACCGGTGGAGGCGCTGAGCCCCTCGGCCGGTACGGGAAGCTCCGCGTCCCCTTCCTTGGCGTGCCAGGGCACGATGCGGCTGATCTCCTCGGGCCGCAGACCGCCGGGGCCGGTTCCGCCCCTGCGCAGGATGGCCACGGCGTCCTGGAACAGCCCCTGCCAGGACCGCAGTTCCTCGGTGCTGAGGCGGCCGGGGGCGATGGGCTCGTCCAGGTCCCGGTAGGGATCGAGATCGTCGAGCTGGACGGCGCGCGCCCCCGCCCCGGTCTCCAGCCGGTGCACCGGAAGCCAGTGCGCCGATTCCGGGTCGGTGAGCGGGCGTACGACGATGTCGGGCCCGCCCTCGGTGCGGACGGTGAGGGTTCCGTCGTGCACCACGACGGAAACGGGGCGGTAGTCGTCCTCCTCCTGACCGGGAAGCCGGACCAGCCCCAGCGCGGCCAGGCTGACGGTCCCCAGCCGGGCGGGCAGGAGGAGTTCGGCGTCCGTACCCGCGTGCACGGCCGCCGCCGCGGCCACCGCGGCGATCTGCCCGGCGTCGGCCCACAGGGGCGGCCCGGAGGCCGTTCCGTGCAGCCTGCGGAGCGTGTGGGCGAGCCAGCTGCCGACCTGAGGGGTCAGCAGCAGCGTCTCGACCGCCTCCGGAGCCCGGGCGGCCGCTGCCTCCAGCGTGGGCCAGGCCGTTCGAGTGCCCAGGGGTCCGAGGATGCCAGGGGTCGCGTCGAAGAGGTCGAGGAGTTCGCGCAGCAGCAGGAGGCGGCGCGTACGTTCGCCCCGGACCAGGAACGCGACGGCCTCGGGCGAGCCGCCGCCCGTGGCGATCTCGTCGAACAGCGGGCCCGGCATGCGGATCGGGGCGTACACATCGCTCCCTGTCGTGGACGGATTCATCGCGGTGGCCTGTGGGGCCTCACTACTCGGCCCGCCCGGGTTCACCGTTTCCCATCGCATTGGTGCGCGCGCGCCGGAGTTCGGCGAGCAGCCGCTCCGCCCCGCTCGGGGCGGGCAGACGCCTCAGATCGGCAACGCCTACGGGGGTCAGGTCCATCAGGTCGGACTCGATGTGATCGGATGTGTTGTCGGCGGGCACCGGCTGGTACAAGGCGCGCTCCCCCTTCGCGAGCGGTGGCACAGGATGCCACCGTTTACTCCATCATGACGACTGAGACCCCTTCCCGAAACCCGTGTGATCACGCCAGCCGATCACCTTCCGGGCCGGGACTCCGCCATGAAGTCCACCACGGAGGAGTTGAGTTCGGCGGCGCGCACGGCGTCGTCGTCGAGCAGTGTCACTGCGGCGTACAAGTTCCACAGTCCGTCCGGCCGCCCCCTGAGAGTGCGTACGATCCCGATCACATCCGTGCGCGGCATGGGGTGCCTCGTCATCCGGGCGACGACGGCGGAGGGCAGTTCGTTGACCAGGGCCTGCCGTTCGTCGCGGTCGTTCATCAGCGGATACGCCATCAGAGCGTCGATGAGCCGGCCCAGCGGCAACATGGCGGGAACCGGCGGGCCCGACTGCTCGATGTGCGCGTGCCCTGACCTCTCCAGCCTGAAGTCGAAGGCCTGTCGGGCGTGTTCGGTGGACCTGAGCGTGTCCATCCGCGCCTTCACCGCCTCGAAGAAGGGCTGAGGGTCTGGCACCGGTTCATCAGGGAGAGCGCTCAGGACGATGTCCGAGAACACGCCGAGCCTGCGGTCCGGATCGTTGCCTGCCCGCTGCCCGCGGCCTGCGGCGAACATCAGGATCTGCTCGTGCGCGGCGATCCGCCCCCCGGCGGGAAGGCGCTCCGTGGGCGGCGGCTGCGGGAAGCGGTGCATCTCGTCGAAGGTGCGGCATGCGTCGACCATCCACATCTGCACGCCCAGGCCAGGGGCTACGTCGCTCCTGAGACGGGTGAGTGCGGATTCGACATGTATGTTGCGGCGGTCGCTCAAGGTGGCGTCGGCGGTGTAGAGACGGGTGTTGTCGTCCGTGTCCAGGACACCGTGTCCGCCCCACCACACCCACAGCGCCTCGTCCCGGCGGTCCGGGAGGTCGGTGATGAAGGCGCGTCTCAGCGATTCGTGGTCGGCCGGGCGGAACGGGACGTCCGGAACGCTGCCGGGCAGGGGTGCGAGGTGGAGCTGGATGTGACTGTCGGGCACTCCGCGGGCCAGCAGCCAGTCCCGGAAGCGGAGGGCGTCCCGGGCGGGCCCCGGCAGGTCCCAGCCCGGCCCGGCCGCGTACTGCTCGATGCCGACGACGAGTGCGAAGACGCGGTCCGGTGGGACGGGTCTGCGGGTCATGGGAGCCGCTCCCCGATCGCGCGGTAGACGGCGGGAGCGGTCCAGTAGGCGCTGTGCGCCACGGGGAAGGGCTGTCGGCTGTCGGTGGATACGTCCTGGGCCCGGCCGGGGAAGAGCGGTTCGGCGGCATATCCGAGAAGGTCGCGGCGATCGTAGAGATTCAGCCACGGTGGAACGTGGTCGGGCAGCGGTTCCGGGTGAGCGAGCGTGGGCAGCGCGCCCGTCTCGTAGAGGAAGGGGCCCTGTGAGCCGACGGTGATGAGGAACTCGACTCCCGGCACCGGGGCCGATATGAGGGTGTCGAGCGAGATGATGCCGCCGAGGCTGTGTCCGAGCAGGACGACGGGGGGCTCCAGCGTCGCCACCAGTTCCCGAAGGCCATGCCTCATGTCCTCGCCTCTGGCGAGGTATTTGAGGACGTCGCCGGCGGCCGGGTGCGCGGCGTCGGTGAGCGCTCGGCGGCGCCGTACGGCGTAGTGGGAGCCCAGGCGTACGAGCGGCCGTCCCGCCATCCTGAGCAGGGGGCCGCGGCCGGTGCCCGCCGGTGCGGCACCCAGGCGCTCCGCCAGCGCGGCGACGGCCGCGTCCCTGCCGTCGCCTCCGATCTGCACGGGGCTGTCAGCCGCGATGTCCGCAGCGACGGCCGTGGCTGTCAGGGCCCTGGCCAGCACCTCTGCCAGGGTTTCCGGGTCCAGGGCTTCGGCGGCGGGGCCGAGGAGGGGACTGCGCGCGAGCTCGGCCGCCGCCTGCCGAAGCCCCGGGGCAGGCAGGCCTGCCGCGGGCTCGCCCCGGGCGGCGATGTCCAGGAGGACCGCCCTCGGGCGTTCGTCAGGGAAGGCGGCTCCGGGCGGCGTCGCACGCCCGGCCGCTCCGGCGGCCGCCGTCGCCAGCTCGGCCGAGGGATCGTCGTACAGCCGGGCCCACTCCACCACGTCATCGCCCTCACCCAGGTCTCCGGTGCTTCTGCCGGTTCCGGCGCCGGGTGCGGCCGGGATGCTCGCACCGTCCGCGCCGAGCCTCGCCCCGTACGGCCCGCCCCAGTCGTACGCGACAAGGCGCGTGCCCGGAGCCGTCGCGGCCAGCCCCGAAGTGATCTGCGCGACCAGCCCGCCGAGGTGTGGTTCACGCACACCTGTGCCATGAGTGAAGACCACCGTGGTCATGTGTCCGTCCCCCGTTGCCTCTGCGCCGCGGTCGCGCCCGCCGCCACGCTGCGGCGGGCGGGACCGGCGGTCCACCCGGTCGTCGTCGGCGTCACATCGGCAGCGGCGTCATGTCGCATTCGATGCGCTGGTGAAGCCTGGCCGAGGTGTGCCAGGGATGGTTCGCCCCGAGCAGGCGCGAAAGTCCCCGCACGGCGATGTCGTTGAGCCGGTCGGCCTCCCCCGACTCGCCGAGCCCGCGCCGGTCCAGCGCAAGATTGGCCGTGCAGACGAGTGTCAGCGGGTGCTCAGCCCCCGCGGTGTCGGCAAGCTTGGGGAGCAGGTCCGAGTCGACAGCCATCGCCTGCGCGAAGTCGAGCCGCGCGTAATGGTCGTTGGCCCGGCACATCGCTGCGGTCAGCGTACTGATGTGCTTCGCCCCGAGGGCGTTCTCCAGGTATTCGAGCGCCTGGGTGTCCAGCGTCTCCGCCCGGTCCGTGTCGCCCTGAGCCCGAAGTGTGGCGGCGAGATTCACCTTGGCGAACTGAGTGAAGGGGTGGTGGTCGCCGAGCACCTTGCGGTAGGCGGACAGCGTCTGCTCGCCCAGTTCCCGGGAGCCCACGAGGTCGCCGTTGAGACGGCGTTCGACCATGGCGTGGTTCGCGGCGCAGAGCGCGTCGGCATTGTTCAGCCCGTAGCGGCTGGTGAAGCGTTCGAGGGTCTGCTCCGCGAGGGAGGACGCTCCCTCGCCCACACCCGCCCTGCGGCGGCACACCGCGAGATTCAGCGCCGCTCGGATGGTCGCCGCATTCGTCTCACCGAAATGGGCTACGTAGGGCAGGTAATTGGACTCCTGGAGCGCGCGCGCACCCAGGTAGTCGCCTGCCTCACGCAGGTCGATGGACAGCCCGTTCAACGTGTTGAGCGTGAGCCCGTTCACCGGCCCGTACAGCAGTTCCCTCTGGCGCGCGGTCTCCTCGTCGATCTCGCGCGCGAGGGCGAAATCGCCGTTCAGCCGCAGTGTCACACCGTAGTCGTGTGCGGCGCTCAGCGTCGTCGGGTCCTCCGGTCCGAACAGGTCGCTCGCCCGGGTGAACGCTTCCTCCGCCAGTTCACGGGCCTGCCCGAACTCGCCCTGGTGCCGCAGCGCCCCCGCCATCTGCCACATGGAGTCGACGAGTTCCTCATCCGGGATGTCGGCGCCGCGCGAGATCGCCAGCGCGCGCTCGTTGTGCACCACGCCCTCGGCGGGGCGCCCCAGGAGTCGCAGGTAGAAGCCGAGGAGCTTGGTGATCCTGATGACGTGCAGGTCCTCGTCACCGGACTGTTCACGCCATGCGGTCCAGGCCAGCCGGGCCTGGGCGGCGCCCGATTCGTGCGCGCCCCAGTAGTAGAGGAAGAAGACGATGTCGTAGACGAGGTCGCGGACCCACCCGTCGGAGCTCTTCACCGCACCGGATGCGATCACATGCGGGAGGATGGCCTGGTAGGCGGGCCACTGGTCCGGGGACGCCGGTGCTCCCGGCTTCGCTGTCGTCAGCAGGAGGTGGGCCGCCCGCGTCATCCGGGCGCGTTCCTCGGGATCCATCCTGGCCACGATCACGTTCTGCATGAGCCGGTGCATCTGCAGGGTGGCGGTCTTGTGGTCCAGCCTCACCAGCGACAGCTTGCTGAGGTCCCGGGTGGCGCGGGCGAGGAGCAGCGGGTCGCGCAGGACCGGGTCGAGTTCGGGTGTGACCTCGATGTTGCGGCCGCCCCTGAAGAGGCTGAGCGGAATGGGCTCCGGCGCCATGCAGGCGCAGATCTCCAGGAGTTGGCGCGCCGCCGGGTTGTCCTGCGAGAGGCGCCCGAGCGAGATGTCCCAGACGGCCGCGACCGGCAGCGGATAGTCGGGCGAAGGGTCGAGTTCGAGGATCTCGGGCCGGCGTTCGTCGAGCAGGGTGAGGTATTCGTTCACCGGCATCCCGGTGGCGGCGTGCCAGGCGCCCGCCTGCTCGACCGCGAGGGGCAGGTCACCCAGGGCGGCGGCGAGCCGGTCCGCGTCCTCGGAGCTGAGGCCGCGGGCGCGGCGCTGCAGGAGCGCGATGCTCTCCTCCCGGTCGAACACGTCGACGCTGAGGGGGGTGGCGACCCGTTCCCACTCACGGTTGCGCGAAGTGACGATGATCTTCCCCGGCCCGCCGTTGGGGAAGTAGGAGCGTACGGCCTCGATGTCCTCCGCGTTGTCGAAGACCAGCAGCCAGTTGTCGAACGGTTTGCCCGTACGGAGGGCCTCGCGCACGGCGGGCACAGCGGCGTTGGCCTGTGGCCCCACCTCCAGGCCGAGGCTGCGAGCCAGGTCCGCCAGGGCCCCCAGGATCAGGTTCTCCTGCTCCGAGGGAATCCACCAGATCACATTGAACTCGCCGCTGTGGCGGTACACGTACTCCACAGCGATCTGCGACTTCCCCACACCGCCCATGCCGTGCAGTGCGTGCGGGAGGACGGCCGCGGTCTCGTCCTCCCGCAACTGCTGTTCCACCGACGCCAGAAGGCTCTCCCGACCGGTGAAGTTCGGGTTCTTCGGTGGCACGTTGCCCATGATCTTCGGCTGGCCCGTACGGACGAACCGGAGCTCTGATACGGGGGCAGGCGTGCGCTCGTCGACCCGATCCTGCTCGGTGTCTACGGGTGGTGTCGTCGGCGACACAGATCCTCCTGGTGGAACCGTCGATTGCGACGGGGAAGCGGGGCCGTTCTCATTCACATCAGATGCCTCTTTATCATCTATTGTCGTCCCCGCCGACGCTCCCGCGCCGTGCAGCATCTCGCCGTTGAGCCGAGCCGCACGCCGCCGGTACGGCATGCCTCCCAGTGCACGCAGGACGGCCAGTTCGATCCGCAGCCACGCCGGTCCGCTCCCGCCGTCCGGAAGAGCTGCCTGCGCCGGGTCGCGCAGCGCGGCGCGCAGCCGGATGCCCTGCGCCCTGCTGGCTCGCGCCTCAGCCAGCAGGCCCACTGCACGGGCGAGTTGGGTGCGGTTTCCGGTGGCCAGCAGGGCTTCGCGGATGCCGTCGGCGAAGTCGGGCCCGCCCTCGCCGTCCCTCTCCCAGTCGATGAGGCCGCCCATCATCACCTCGGCCAGGTGCTCGGGGCGCGATGCGGGGAAGGCGCGGGCGCGCAACTCCTCGATGACGTCGAAACGCAAGGGGGCCACCGCCAGCAGGACCGCGAGATGCCGTGCGAGCGGGCTGGCCAGCGAGAAGAATCTGCGTACGGCGTCCGCCGCCGCACGAGGTCCGTCGACCCTGGGTGTCCGCACCCCGGGAGCGGACACCCCCTTGGCCATCGCCCCTGCCAGGACCACGGGCAGTGTGCGCCGCACACCGCGTTCGCCGGTGACCAGATCCGCCCAGGCACGGAAGGAACCGGGGCGCAGGCTGAGGACCGGCACGGGCACCGATCCGTCACCCGTATCGGGCAGGATGTGCGCGTGTTCGGGTACTCCGTGCGGGGGGTGGCAGAGGAAGTGGCGGTTGAGCGCCCCGAATCCACCGGCGTCCAGCCGGGCCCGGAAGGGGTAGACGGAGGAGCGGTGGCGCAGGTACTGCGGCAGCAGATGGACGATCGCCGTCGGACCGGCCGCGGAGAGCCGCCCCATCAATTCGTCCGCGCCGCTCCCGGCCCATCCGGGCGCCAGCCCGTCGGTCACGACGAGGAACAGCCGAGTCCCCCTGCCGTCCAGGAGCTCAGCGGGATCGGCCCGCCGGTTGCCGGGCCAGCGCAGCTCCGGCGGTGCCGCACCGGGCAGCGAGATGTCGACCGTACGGACGTCCCGGAAGGCACCGCTGCGTACCGCCTCGTCGGTCAGCTGGCGTACGTCGCCGGCCCAGACAGGCATCGTGGGCGCCCTGTCCACGAGCAGCATCAGGTCGAAGGCGCGTTCCTGCACCGGATCGAGGTAGGGGATCCAGAGTCCGTCGATCACACCGTTCTCGGCGGTGCGCGCCTCGTCGAGCCGGCTCTCGTGGCGCGAGGGCACGCGCCGCCCCAGACCTCGCAGGGCCTTGGCCAGAGGCAGCGGCGGCAGAACGCGCCGCGCAGGACGTGCCGGGTCCGGCAGGGCGCTCGCGGCACGGCCATGTCGCACGGGGAGGGCGTCGAGCAGTTCCACATCCCGTGGATCGACATCCAGGTGGCTCGCAGCGGGCACCGCTTCCTCTGCGCCTTGCTCCGACGCGGGAGCCTCGACCTCGGGAAGCACGCTCTCCGGGTTGTCGGGTAAGGGTGCGGAGTCCGGGCCGGTCGGCCCGTCCGCGTCACGGCCCGCCCGGTGCCATGCCGCCGCCAGCCAGACGGCGTCGGCGAGGTCCTGCCAGCTCGCTTCGCCGTCCGTTTCGTGCAGGTCGCCGCCGCTCGGCGCGGGCGCCGTGTCCGGTGCGCGTTCCCGTGGCGAGCCGTTCATCAGCGGCCCTTCGAGAGGTCGCGGAGGAGCGTCTCGATCAGCTTACGCCCGTCGCTGTCGTCCCGGAATCCGTCCGCCGTGGTGAGCTGCACGGCGTTCAGCAGCTGGTCGACGGACTGGGTGCCTCCCCCGTCCAGACGCCTGACGAAGTCGTCCACGAGGTCATCGACGCCTTCGGGACGCCGTCCCAGATGGCTGACGACGATCGAGACGAGCTGTTCACGGCTGGGCGGGCGCATCTCCAGTGGCAGGCAGCGCCGCCGGAAGGCGGCCGGGAACTCCCGTTCGCCGTTGCTCGTGATCACGACGACGGGGAATTCCGCACACTCGACCCGACCGGACTCGATGACGGCCCGGCCCTGGGGGTCGTCGGTGAAGACGGACACCTCGGCCACGCCGGCACGCACCAGTTCCGGGATCTCGTAGCTGCCGTTCTCCAGGACATGGAGGAGGTCGTTGGGCAGGTCGATGTCACTCTTGTCCAGCTCGTCGACGAGCAGCACCCTGGGGCGCCCGTGGGCGAGCAGAGCTGTCCCCAGTGGACCGAGGGTGACGAAGTCCCCCAGATCGGGGGCGGTTCCCGTGGCGCTCTCCGCCTCCGGGGTGCCCCCGGCACGCCAGGCGGCGATGGCCTGGGCCCGTCCGATGGCGTCGTACTCGTACAGCCCGCCGCGCAATGTGGTGCGGCTGACGATGCTCCACGGCAGCACCCTGCCCAGACCCAGTTCCTGGGCGATGAGGTAGGCCAGGGTGGACTTGCCGACTCCGGGCGGCCCGGTGATCAGCAGGGGGCGGCGCAGCAGGAGGGCGGCGTTGACCGCGTTGATCTCCTCCTCCCGTAACTGCGGGCCCTCCTGTACGGTGCCGAGTCGGCGCAGCGCCGACTGTGCGTCGTCGGGGGGATCCTGCTGCAGCGGGCTCCCGGCGAACACGCGCCAGGGCGGCGGCTGCGGAAGCTCCGGCGGACCGCCGGCCGGAGGCCGCCCTGTTGCGTGGAACACCCTCCAGGAGGGGGGCGTGACGGACTGCGCTGCCGAGACATGCTCGGTCATGCTGTCAACTCCTCGCAGTCGACCAGGCGGTACGGGTCGTCCCAGAAGAACGCCATGTGCTTACCCACGGAAAGGCTGTCCCGACCCAACTCCTCCGCCTCCTTGCGGATCTGACTGACTTTCGACGGCAGTTGTGCCGGCTGGTGAGCGAGCAGCAGGGTCAGCACCTGACCGGCCAGGTCCGGACTGTCCGCCCTGCGGTCCCAGGCTGCCACGCCGACTCCCTGCTCGATGGCGATGATCAGTGCGTCCAGACCGTGGCCGGGCAGTGCGGGAACATCGAGTATGACCGCGGTCAGACGCGGGTTCGCCGCGAGGTTGGCACGCCAGCGTTCCAGACGGTCGCCCTGTTCCCCGTGCCATCGGTGGGCCTCCGCCACGCCCACCTTCTTGAGCTGCGTCCAACGGGCCCGCCACCGGCCGAGCTCCCCCGTGTCGCGGGCCCTCATGCGCTCCAGGCTCCGCAGATGCACATGGTAGCCAAGGCCGATCGGCATCGGGACACGAGACCGCGTACCCAGTTTGATGCGCGCCATGTCGTGGTTCAAGTACTGGAAGGGGAGGACGAATTCGATCTGGATCGGAGGGTCGTTCTCGCCCTCGCCGACATTCGCCCAGCGAGAGGCACCCCGGATGAGCGCGCGTTCCACCGCACCGGCCAAGGTGTCCAGGTTCGCGCGTTCGACATCCCCGGCCTCGGGCTCCCAGTATCCCGGGGCGGCGTTGACCCAGTGACGTACGTAGACATCAGCTGAACTGTCGTCCGCGGGCTCCACCATTATGACGAGGCAACGGCACACATAGGGGTCGGCGGCAGGCCGGGCCGCGATCGTGTTCCTTCGCTCCGCCAGTGCCTGCACGGCATCCGCGCCGGCCTCGCGGGCCCACGCGTCCGACCAGTCCCTGAGCTCCTCCCGGAGAGCGGGCTCCGCGAGGAATGCGATGACCTCGACGAGCACCAGCGCGGGAGGCAGACCGTCGGCCTGGGTGTTGACCCTGCACAGATCGTCGAAGAGCTCGACCGGCGTCCGGCCGTACGGCACGTCGGACCCGAGCTCATGATTGAGCATCGTGTGCAAGCGGCCCTCGTCGACGCGCCACACCTTTCCGAGCATCCGGCGGGCTTCCCGCACCGCGCCGTCGGTGAACTCCGCTGCCGCACCCGCCACATGCTCGTCGCGGACGCTCTCCACGACTTCCTTCAGCTGGCGCTCGGATTCGGGCCCCCCGATGATCCCCACGGTGAAGATCAGCACCTCGAGACCCATTTCGTGTCTCAGCAGGTCCCTGACGAAGGACAGCATGTCGGCACGTGGGTTCTGGCGCCGATAGATGAGCTCCATTCCGAGCTGTTCCGCGACGAAGTCTATGAACTGGCCACATTGATCGCGATCGGTCACGAAGTCCTGTACGCACAGGAATTCGATCAGCGCTCTGATGAGCCGCCCCCTGGCCTCGTCCGGCTCGTCAGCTCCGGGCAGTCCGTGCACCACCACCGACCACCCCCGTCGAGTCGGTACCGCCTCATGACAGACCGTGAAGTTATCACGTCGGATCATCAGCAACCAGGCTCATTCCAGGGCCCGTTGACCACCTGTGACACAGGTGTCCCCACCTCACTGGGACACACCACCCGGACGAGTGAACGCCCCCTGCCCCGAGAACTCCGAGCGGGTACCCGCCGGTCAGACCGGAGCCGGACCTGAGCTCGCACGCACCGTCAGAACCGGCTCCAGCAGCTCCACTTCGTCCGATCCCCGGCCGGTGAGCTTCGCGACCACCTGTTCCACCGACCGGCGCCCCATCTCCTGCGCGGGGATGGCCACGGACGTGAGCCGCACCGATGCCTGTGTGGCCACCTGTTCGGGACAGATGGCCACGACGGACACGTCCTCCGGCACGGCACGCCCCTGCTGCTGGAGCAGGTTGAGCAGCGGCTCGACTGCGGCCTCGTTCTGGACGATGAAGCCGGTCGTCCCCGGCCGTTCGTCGAAGATCCGGCCCAGGGTGCCGGCCATCGCCGCGTACCCGCCCTCGCAGGGGCGGTGCAGGATGCGCATCCCGGTCTCCTGCGCCTTGGCGCGTATGCCGTCCACGGTGCGTTCGGCGAAGCCGGTGTGCCGCTCGTACACGGCGGCCGCTTCACCGATCACCGCCACCTCGCGGTGACCGAGCCCGGCGAGGTGGTCCACGCAGAGCGCCCCGGTGGCCTCGAAGTCGAGGTCCACGCAGGTCAGTCCTGAGGTGTCGGCGGGCAGACCGATCAGGACGGCGGTGCGGCCCGAGTCACGGAGCAGCGGCAGCCGTTCGTCGTGCAGTTCGACGTCCATCAGGATCATCGCGTCGGCCAGCGAACTGCCCGCGATCCGCCGGACCGCCGCCGGGCCCTCCTCGCCGGTGAGCAGCAGGACGTCGTAGCCGTGCGTACGGGCGCTCGTGGCGACGGCGATGGCGATCTCCATCATCACCGGCACGTACATGTCCGTGCGCAGGGGGACCATCAGCGCGATGATGTTGGACCTGCTGCTGGCGAGGGCGCGCGCACCGGCGTTGGGGTGGTAGCCCAGCTGCTGGATACTGTCTTCCACGCGTTCCCGGGTGGAGGCCGAGATCGACCGCTTGCCGCTGAGGACGTAGCTCACCGTGCTCGCTGAGACTCCGGCGTGCTGGGCGACCTCGGCAAGCGTGACCATTCGGTTTCTCCCCTACAGATGGCGGGAGGGGAGATTTTCGGTGAAGCGCTTCGACAGCGCCGTACTGTGCTCCCCTTCGCACTCTGACATGCACAGACACTGTGGAGCCTAGACTCGCTCACAGGTACTGTCCAGAGTGGAGTCGAAGCGCTTCGACCGACGGCCTCGGCAGCGGTCCGCTGCCACACACCGTGACTCAGGACGCCGAGGGTGTCCAGCCCGCCAGCCAGTCGGCGGTCTCCTGGTCCGCGGCCTGGGAGTCGGTGAGCTGCGGCCGGTCACTGCTCGCCGCGCCGGATCCGGGCCCGGTGTTCTTGTATTCGGCGAAGCGGTCGTCCTTCCAGGAGAAGCCGCTCATGTCCGTCCACGGGGCGGATTTGACCGCCGAGCTGAGTGTCGTGCCACGGAAGGTGGCCATCGGGTCGAGTGTGGCGTCCCCGCCCGCGTGCCACGGCCGGCCGAGGTAGAAGGACGACGCGGAGACATCGCCGTTCACGGTCGATCCGGTGATCAGGAAGCCCTTGCGGTCGGCGGCCGTGCTGGGGGCGGCGATGTAGCCGGCGGAGCTGCCGTCCCATCGCTTCCTCAGCGTGATGACCGACGTGTCGATCACCGCGGTGGCGCGTCCGAAGATGAAGTCGACGTTGCCGGTGATGGAGGAGTTCTTCACGTAGACGCGGCCGAGTGCCGCCTTGGAGGCGGTGTCGAGGAGCAGGGTGTCCTGGTCGCCGGTGACGATCACGGAGTCGAGGAAGACCTTGTCCGCGGCGGTGCGCAGGGCCACGGCCTGGAGCGCGCTCATGCTCTGGTTGGCGGCCTCGTCGAAGTCGTTGGAGATCGTGAGGTTACGGGCCTGGAAGCCGTTGGCCTCGGCCGCGACGGTGGCGCTGCCGCTGGTCCCGTAGGTGCCGGAGCCGTCGGGCTTCTGGGTGCCGGAGGCGTTGTTGTAGACGATGACGGTGTCGTTGCGGCTGGAGCCGCTGCCCTGGAGGGTGACGTTCTGCTTGGTGGAGGGGATCTTCACCGGTTCGCGGTAGGTGCCCGGCTTGATGGAGACGACGACCCGGGCCGTGTTGCCCGTGGGGACCGCGTCGACCGCCGCCTGCACGGTGCGGTACTGCCCGCTGCCGTCCTTGGCGACGGTGAGGGTGGTCGCCGCCTCGGCCCCGGACGCCGACCCGAAGGTCCACACCGAGGCAGCGGCGAGGAGGGCGGCCGCCCCTGCCGTCATCGCTCTGCGCGGCCCCGGGTGGAGAGCGGTGCGTCGTCGTCGGTTGGCTGCCATGGCCTGATCCGTTCGTCGGGGAAGAGGTGGGGTTCCACGCGGTAGTCGCCGCGGGCCGCCTCAAAGGTTGCCGGTCCCCCGGCATCGCCCGCCGGGCACGCCTCCGGGCCGGGCGTCCGTGTCGGACACCCGGCCCGGAGGCAGAGGTGGGGCCCCGGCGGCTGCTTCAGCGATGGCCTCCGCAGGGCACGCCGAGCGGGACGCGGCCCTCCCTCAGCACTCGGCGGAGGCCGGAAGGCCGGCGTACTGATCGCCCTTGAAGTAGACCGCGCTGCTGTACCCGTCGGCGAACGCGATCCAGATGTCGTTGGTGTAGCCGTTGTCGGTGACGGTCTGGCCGTGGGTCCAGCAGTAGGCCTGGTAGGACCGCCCGGCCGTCAGCGTGGCGAGGTAGGCACTGTCCGCGGTGGGCAGCTTGCGGACGTTGACCCCCGTGTACGGCACCACGGTGTACGACGGCTCGGCGGGTGCGGCCACGGCCGCGGCTCCCGGGGCGAGCACGACGATCGCGGCGGCGAGTGCGGCGATGGCGGCCGGCTTGCGGTGCATGGCGGTTCCTCCTGTGTGGTGGGGCACGCTGTTCACTGGCAGAGGCCCAGGCCGTCGATCCAGTTGGTCTTGTTCTTGAGGTAGTAGCTCGCCATGAACCCCATGCTTCGGTGGTCCTGCGTCGAGACCAGCACCCAGTACGGGTTGCCGCCCACGGTCTGCCCCGGCTGCTGGCAGATCACGTTGACGACGTCCCCGGCGTTGACCTGGGCCTGCACGCTCGGACAGGCGGCGACGCTCGGGCGGATGCCGCACCCGGTGCTTCCCGGTGCGTTGTCCCGGATGTTGACGCTGTTCGCCCAGACCCCGTAGGTGCCGACGCCGTGGCCGTCCGCGTGCGCCGTCGGCATCCAGACGGCCCCCAGGGCGACCGCTGCCATGGCGGCGCCCAGAATTCCCCGTTTCCTCATGTCATCCCTCCAGGATGTGTGTGACGGGGACAACGATCGTCACGGCCGGGCGGGGGCGGCAATCCTTTCGTCCCTGCTCGAAAGGACAGCCGCCCCAACCCTCCTGACGGGCCGTCACATCAACGTACGGCGGCGGAGGCCAGCAGAGCCGCACCCAGGTGCGTGACCATGTGCAGCACCGCTTTGCCGTCGCGGCGGGTGGTGATCAGGTTGGCCTTGCGCAGCACGCTCGCGTGCCGGCTCGCCGACGCGGGCGAGATGTTCAGGCGGCGGGCCAGCCCGGTGGTGGTGCAGCCGTCGGCCGCGGCGTTGAGCACGGAGGCCCTTGTACGCCCCAGCAGGTCCTCCAGCGAGCTGCCGCCGGCGGCGTCGGCGCCCAGGAGCGCCGGTCCGTCCGTCGCGTCGTCGACGGTGGGCAGGGCCAGCACGGGCGCCCGCTCCACGTCCAGGAGGTCCTGCAGCACTTCCGCCTGCTGCGAGGAGAACACCGTCGGGGCGATGACGATCCCACGCCCGTGCAGGTGGATGTCCGCGCTGCGGGGGTGGCGCACTTCGAGTACGGGCGACCGCCAGCGCACCAGAGAAGGACACAGCGTCCCGAGAAGCCGCTCGACCCCGCCCTCGGCCATCGTGCGCACATAGGCCGCCCGGGCCGCCGCCAGATGTGACCACACCTGCTGCCGGTAGGGCGCGATGGTCACACCGTGGCAGGCCCGCAGAGCGCCGGCCAGCTGGAGCCGGGCCTCGCGGTCACCGTCGGCCAGACTCCTGGCCCACGACCGGTGATCCGGATGGACGTCGATGTACTCCACCTCGGCCCGCGTCAGGGAACGCGAGGCCGCCAGGAGGTTGTCCACCGCCTCGTCGATACAGGTGGCGTCCCCCGTCAGGCTCGCCACGTCGATCTGGGGCCCCCGCGCGGGCATCAACGCGAGCAGGGGCCTCACCTGTTCGCCGGCCCGTCCGTCGAACTGCCTGCTCACCGAGGCGCGCCAGGGCTGGAAGGCCGGGCCACCGTCACGTGCTCGCAGCCGTCTCACGCTGTCCATCGTCTCGGCCGCCACACCGATCGTCGTGACCACGCGGGTGCGCGCCAGATCCTCCGCCGTGAAATGGATGCGCTTCACCACAGGCCGCCCCGTCCCCGCCGTACTCGGTCCCGCCCGGCAGTATCCCAGGGGCGGGCCGACGGCACGACCGCCGTTCGAGCCACGTCGCGGCCCCCGGCGGCCCCCGGCTGCTACCTCGGCGGCGGGGCGTCCAGCGGGGTCAGTAGGCGACGGGCCATCCACTGCTCCAGTTCAGGAGGTTGACGCCGAGCTTCGGGGTCCCGTTGTCCTGGCCGTCGTAGTAGTGGTAGACGAGCAGGTCGCCGTCGGAGTCCGCCAGGACCGACTGGCCGCCGGGCCCGATGTAGCGCCCGTGCGACTCCAGGACGGGGGTGCCGCCGTTGCTGAGCATGCTGACGCCGTTGCGGTCCGTGTAGGGCCCGGTGACGCTGGTCGCCCTCCCCACCTTGATCTTGTACGTCGAGCCGGTGCCGGCGCAGCAGGTGTCGTACGAGGCGAAGAGGTAGTAGTAGCCGTTGCGCTTCACGACTGACGGCGCCTCGACGGCCTTCGTCCCGGTCGGCCGGGAGGCGAGCGAGCGGCGGGCGGTGTCCCCGGCGTACTGCTTGCCCGTCGACGGGTCGATCCGGATCATCTTGATCCCGGTCCACCAGGAGCCGAAGGACAGCCACCACTTCCCGTCGTCGTCCACGAACAGGTTCGGGTCGATGGCGTTGTAGTCGCTCGACGAGCTCGAGGTGTAGACGATCCCGTAGTCGCTCCAGCTGCCGGCCTGCCCGGTGGTGGAGGCCGCCAGACCGATGGCCGACGTGTTGGAGCCGAAGGACGAGACGGCGTAGTACATCAGGTACTTGCCGCCCCGGTACGAGATGTCGGGGGCCCAGGGGTCGGACGCCGAGGAGTAGTTCTTCCACCAGCTCGGCTTGGTGGTGAAGGCGTTCCCGGAGCGGCCGAAGGCGGTGCGGTCGGTGGAGGTGCGGAGCTGGAGGCCCTCACCGGTGGAGTAGAGGAGGTACTGGCCGGACGGACTGCGGATCATGCTGGGGTCGTGGACGACGACGTCACCGTTCACGGCACCCGGGTTGGGGTACGCGGACGCGCTGCCCGGCACGAGCGCCATAAGGAACGCGGCGGGGAGTACGGCGAGGGCTCTCAGCGAAGTGCGGCTCACGAGGGGGCCTCCTTACGGATCGCGGATGGGAGGTGCACCCCGCAGTCGCCACCGCTCCCGCATCGGTTGCCGCAACGCGAAAAGGGAGGGCTTTCGGACCGGACGGGCGCCGCTGCGGGCGCGTGCACGGTCCGAAAGCCCTCCCCATTTCACCCCGGGACACGCTCCCGAACGCTCAGCCGTGGAGCAGCACGGGGAAGGCCTCCGTGTCGTTCTGCGTCATGACCGGGAGCTTACGGAGCTCGTCGTCGGCCACCGCGAGCTTCAGCTCCGGGAAACGCCCGAACAGCGCGGGCAGCGCGATACCGGCCTCGACCCGGGACAGCGCGGCACCGGGGCAGATGTGGGGCCCGTGGCCGAAGGTCATGTGCCGGATCGGGGTCGGCCGGGTGATGTCGAAGGCGTCGGCGTCGTCCCCGTGCTGGGCGACGTCGCGGCCGATGGCCCGGTAGGAGATCACCACGCCCTCCCCCTTGGCTATCACCTGGTCGCCGACCTGGATGTCCTCGGTGGCGAACCGCATCAGCAGGTGGGTGGTGGGGGTGTCCCAGCGCAGCGTCTCCTCGATCACCGTCTCCCACGGGATCTCTCCGTCGAGCACCTTGCGCAGCTGGTCGGGGTGGGCGAGCAGTGCGCGTACGGCGTTGAGGATGAGCCCGATCGTGGTCTCGTGCCCTGCGGCCACCATGGCCTTGAGGTTGCCGACGACCTCCTCCTCGGTGAGCGGCTCCCCGCCCTCCTCGGCGAGGATCAGCGCGCTGGTGAGGTCGTCCGTGGGGTGCGCGGTCTTCGCCCGGACCAGTTCGGCGTAGAAGACGTCGAGCTCGGCCAGGAGGGCCAGCCGGTCCTCCTGCGGGGTGAGCATCGAGAAGAAGGCCTTGTACTGCCGGGTCAGCATGGGGTGGAGGGCCTCGTCGACCCCCATCAGCAGCCCGACGACCTTCATGGGGAGGGGCTGGGCGAACACGGCCTTGAGGTCGACGACCCCGTTCTCGCCCTGTGCGGTGAGCGCGTCCAGCAGCTCCTCGGTGAACTTCTCGATGTCCGGGCGGATCGCCTCCAGCCGGCGGGGGGTGAGGGCCTGGGAGGTCTTCGTCCGCAGCCTGCGGTGCTGCTCGCCGTCCACGGTGAACATGGAGCGTCCCGCGTCGATCATGCCGATCAGCGGCCAGGCGTGGGTGACCTCCCCGCTCTGCCAGAGCCCCCAGGCGTCCAGGTCCTTCACCAGGCGTGTGTCGACCAGGAGTTGACGCGCCTCGGCATGCCGGGTGACGGTCCACGCGGGGACACCGAGGAGCTCGATGCGGGCGAGCGGGACGGAATCCCGCAGCGCTCTGGTCTCACCGTCGAGGTCCTGGACCATGGGGTCGATCACCACGGTCGCGTACGGGCAGTTCACAGCGGGTCTCCAGTCGTGTGTACGGGGGCGAACCGGACGGGCAGTGCGTTCATGCCGCGCAGGAAGGCGGACGGCCGGCGGACGAGCTCCTCGGCGGGGACGGCGAGTTGGAGGTCGGGGAGCCGGTCGAGGATGACCTCGATGGCGGTACGGGCAATGGTCTCCGCGATCTCCTGGGCGGGGAAGGGGCAGCGGTACTCGCCGTGGCTGAACGCCAGGTGCGAGCCGTTGGCCGCATGGTGCCCCGCACCGCCGGACACCACCTCCTGGCGTATCAGCGGGTCGGTGTTGGCTGCCCCCAGGCCCAGCAGGAGCATGTCCCCGGCGCGGATGGTCCGGCCGCCGAGCTGCGTGTCGCGGGCCGCCCAGCGGCCGGCGAGGATCTGGGTCGGGCTCTCCTCCCAGAGGACCTCGTTCATCGCGTCACCGACACTGCGCCGCCCGCCGGTGAGGGAGTCGGCGAACTGGTCCTCGGTGAGCATCAGCCGCAGGGAGTTGCTGATCCAGTCGGCGGTGGTGAGGTGCCCGGCGGCGGTGACGGCCATCAGGTCGAGGGCGTACTCCTCGTCCGTGAAGGGCTCCGGGTCGGCGAGCATCCTGGAGGTGACGTCGTCGCCGGGCGCGGCCCGCTTGGCCGCCACCAGCCGCCGCATGTGCTCGCCGAAGCGGCCGTACGCCTCCTGGGCGCCGGGCCCGCCGTCGGCCAGGTCCTTCAGGACCCGGGCGATGTCCGTCCCCTCCGTGTCGGGGAAGCCGACGAGGCGGGCGAGGACAAGCACGGGGAGCGGCTCGGCGAAGTCGGCGACGAGGTCGGCGGTGCCCTGTGCGGCGATGCCGTCGACGAGCCGGTCGGCGAGCTGCTCGCAGTGCCCGCGGATCTCGAACGGGTCCGCGGCCTCGAGCGCGGGCACCACCATCGCGGAGTGGCGACGGTGTTCGGCGCCCGCGGTGAAGTAGATGGAGGGCATGGGCCGTCCGACCATCGGGAGCAGCGGCCAGTCCTCGGGTATGTGCTCCCACTGGTTCCACAGCCCGACGTCCCTCGGGAAGAGTTCCCCGTCGCTGGTGACCTGGTGGAGCTCGCGGTATCCGACGACCAGCCAGGCCGGGAACCCGCCGGGGAGTTCGACCGGCACGACGGGCCCGTGGGAGTGGCGCATGGTCCGGTACAGGGCCTGCGGATCGGTGTGGAACGCGGGTCCGCCGAGCGGCACGGGGGTGTCGGCGGCGTGCGCGGGGCAGCCGCCGCCCGGGGCGGACGCGGCGGATAAGGAGGGGGTCGTCATCGTACGGACTCCTGGGAGACGGCTTCGCGCGTTGCGGCCATACGATCAACGCGCCCCCACTATAGGGAGGTTGCGTGAAGCTCTGGGCAGCGTTCGGGCAGCGGACCTTCACGCGTGTCCCCGACCACCGTGACCGGCAGCTGTCCTGAGGAGTCACCAGGCAAGGGAGGGCACCCCGCCGGGTTCTACGCCGAGGGGGCCGCGAGGAACGCGCGGGCCGCCGCCGCCCCGGCGTCCACGTCCCAGCCGGTGGCGGGGACGACAGCGGCCACCATGCCGGCATCGACCTCGCCGTCTGCGGCGACGAGCGCGTCGATCGCTTCGAAGGGGGGCCGGCCCCCCGCGGAGTCAGGCATGCGCCGGACGGTGGCGAGAACCTTCCCCCGGGTCAAGGCGGTGGTGAGCACGGGCAGCCCCACACTCGTGAACCCGTCGTCGAGTTCGTAGTCGGCCCGGTACCAGGCCCTGCCGTCGAAGCCGTACACGAAGCCGAGGAAGAGCTCCGCGTCCCGGACCCGGCGGACGGGCGGCTCCCACCACTCGGGCGCACCGGCCAGCAGATCGGTCTCCTTCTCCTCGAAGAAGTCGGACGCCTCGGCGTAGAAGGTCTCCGAGTCGTTGCGGTCCTGCCCGAGCAGCACCGCACGGCCCTCGTCGAGGTGATGCAGATCGGCCCAGCTGCCATGCCCGTCGTCGTAGTGCCACACCGGCCAGAGCGCCTGGCACCGCTCACCGTGCCCTGACGCCGCCTGCACGGCGGCGACGGCCGCCCAACGCCCCCGCAGCGCCATCGGGTCGGGAAGGTCGAGCTGCACCAGGGCCATGGCCGTACTCCTTCGCGCGTCGTCGTGGCCCGGTCGGTCGCCGTGCCTTCTCCGGGATTCCGCGTCCCGGGGACGGGCTCCCGGCCCGCCGGACCACTGGGCGCGGGTCCTTTTCGTCGCACGTGTACCCTCGCCGGGCACCGGTATACGCTGCCTGATCATGCGCATATCAGCACACGGGCCGGCCGTCGGCGCCGCCGCAATCGTCACTGTCCTTCTCGCCGCGGTCACCGGTTGCTCGTCCTCCGGCTCCTCCGACGGTGACGAAGGCTCCAAGCTGCTCACAGCGCTCGGCAGCCTCGCCGAAGACGGCGGCACGAAGCAGGTGACCTTTCTCGACGCCGCCCGTCTACGGGAGTTGAGCAAGGACGACGCGAAGCGGTTCGCCTCCGTCTCGCAGCCGGCCAGTCCCCTGCTGAATCCCTCCCAGCCCGGCCTCCTCGGGCAGGAGTTCGAGGTGGCACAGATCGACACCGCGGTCGACACCGACGAGGCGGGGCACTGGGTGGGCTCGTTCGACGCGACGGCGGTCACCGGGTCGCTGAAGTCCAACGGCTATACGCAGAGCGAGAAGGACGGCCGGGAGGTCTGGGCGCACCCCGGCGGTACGGGGGCTTCGCTCCATGTCTCGGAGGACGAGATCTCCTACTCCACCCGGGACTCCGACGCCATGGCCGCGGTCGACCCGGAGGAGGGTGCCTCCCTGGCCGACGACAAGGAGTTCCGGCGGGCGGCCGAGTGCCTGGGTGACGTCTACCGCGCGGACTTCAACCCGATGAGCTCCTCCAATCCGGTACGCCTGGCCGCGCTGGGCCAGCGGGCGGGCTCGGCGGCCGAGAACACCGAGGTCCTCTGCTTCGTGGTCGAGGACGACGCGGCGGCCGAGAGCCTGGAGGGCGAGCTGCGGGAGGTCGTTCGTGCCGAGTCGCCGAAGTTCGACGGCACGAAGGTGACCGTGGAGAAGGGCGACCAGCCCGTGGTGCGGGCCGTGGTGCCTGACAGCGCCACTCAGCGGCCGGGGCGGCTGATCATCTCCGACCTCGAGCTGTGGATGGCGGCTGCGGAGTAGCCGCGCGGGGAGACGGCAGCGCTGCCGTCTCCCCGCGCGTCCTGCCTGCGGGTGTCAGAGGCACTTTCCGCTCAGCCAGGACTTCAGTTCCTTGGGCCAGGTGGTGACCATCGCCTGCGAGGAGACGGGGGTGGCGAACTGGTCCAGCTTCTCCTGCCAGGTGGCGTACTGGCCGGAGGCCGGCGGAGCGGGCTCTTCCCAGCCGACCGCCGCCGAGTCGACCCAGCGGGGGTAATTCTTGAGTGTGGCGCCGAGACCGGCCGCCTCGATGCGCTTCGTGAGTTCGGCCTTCAGGTCGGTGTTCTTGGCGCCCGTATAGATCATGATCTTCTGCGTGGCGACACGCTCCGCGATGGGTGCGATGACCTCGTTCCACGCGGTCTCACGGATGGACGCGTTCGTGCTGAGCAGTGACTGTCCGGCCTCGCCCTTGAGCTCCACGAACGCTGCCATGTTCTGGCTCCTGGCGCTGTCGAGCCATTCGCGGAAGGTGTACACGGTCTCACCGATGTACGGACCGTGGTCGATCGTGCGGCCCTTGAGCTGGTCGGCGCCGGTGGCCCACCAGATGTCCGTGACGTCGGCCTTGGGGCCCGTGAGGCCCCTGGTCGTGCTGTTGTGCCACATCACGCCCTTGGTGCCGTCCTTGGTGAGCTGGAGGTCGGCCTCCACACCGCCCGCTCCCCAGCTCTTCTGCTGCGCGAGCCCCTTCGGGTGGTTCGGCTGACGAACCTGGTCCCGCTCCCAGGCGTTCGCCCCGGTCGGGTAGCCGCCGTGCCCGTAGACCACCGGGCAGACGGGCAGCGGCTGTGGGCTGCTGTAGCGCTCGAACATGTGGACCCGGTCGAGGGTCCAGCCCTTGGGTTCCGCCCAGCTGTGCAGTGCTTCGCCGAGGGTGCCGTCGGCCTTGGCGGTGAAGGTGATGGCCTTCGCCCGTGTGTCGCTGTATCCGTAGAACGTGGCCAGGTCGTCGCGCCCGTCACCGTTGTAGTCGCCGGTGACGATGCGCATCTGGGACCGCTCGTACCACCCCGGCACGGCGTTCAGGAGCTCGCGCCGGTTGCCGAACTTGCCGGTGGCGTCGAGATCGAAGCCGATCAGGGCGTCGTGCCCGTCGGCGTAGTCGTACCAGGCGGCGAACTCGTCGCGGCCGTTGCCGTCGAAGTCACCGGAGTGCACGCTCACCCGGCCGAACTGCCAGCCGGTGGACTCCCAGCCGCGTACGGGCTCCTCGAACCCGCCGTCGGGCCTGGCCGTGAAGGCCATCAGCCTCACGGTGCCGGCGGTGTAACTGTCCAGGACACCGATGTCGTCGCGGCCGTCACCGTTGTAGTCACCGGTGGCGAACTTCATGCGGTCGACCTCCCATCCGTCGGCGGCGGTGCGCGCGAAGGACGGGGAGGGGGTGCCGAAACCGCCGTCGGCGTCGGCCAGGAAGGTGAAGAGCTTGTCGTCGCCGTTGCGGTAGTCGTACCAGGCGGCGATGTCGTCGCGGCCGTCTCCGTCGAAGTCACCGGCCTCGGCGGTGATGGCGTCGAAGGTCCAGTTGCCGGGGGACACGGCCCAGGAGGAGAAGTGGGCGGCGAAGGTGCCGTTGCCCGTGCCGAGCCAGGTGAGGAGGGAGACCCGCCCGTCGTCGTAACCGTAGAAGGCGGCGACGTCTCCCGTCCCGTCACCGTTGAAATCACCGGTGACACGCTTCATGTGCTCGGCCCAGAAGTTGCCGGCGGCCGATTCCCAGGCCCTGTTGGGTGCGGGGAAGCTGCCGTCCGAGTCGGCCAGGAAGGCGCGCATGCCGTCGTGGCCGTCGTCGTAGTCGTACCAGGCGACCATGTCGCTCCGGCCGTCGCCGTTGTAGTCGTGGCGGGGGCTCTTGTCGGCCGCCCGGACGGTGGCTGTGCGCGTTGTGCCGTCGGGCTGGGCGGCGACGGAACTGACGTACGGGAACCCGGTCGGTCCACCAGCGGTGCCGGTGGTGGACGCGACAGCCGCCGACGACTCCCCGCTCACGTCGGCGCTCGCGCTGCCGGTGCCCGCCTGCGGACCGAGCAGGGCGCACACGACAGCGGCGCTTATTATGCAAAGCTGCCCAAGAGGTCTCTTCATTCGGCTGTTCATTCATCCCCCACGTTTCATGTCCACTGTCACTGGACGAGAACGCGCCCGCGTTCCACGGACACGCTTCGCTCCGCCGCCCGAGGATCTGTCACCCCCTCGGCCGCCGGGGGTCCCCCCTCGACCCGGCAAAGCCGCCGATGATTAGATCACCGGCGCGCCGGTGTGGACAGCCCGCATGAAGTCAACTCCGCGGCGGCCGGGCACCGGAAGCCCCGCGGCGAACCGTAGCGGCGCCACGGGTACTCCTCACGTGGACGGCCTGCAGCGAGCACGACCGGGCGGCGGGCCGGCCACCCAGCCACTCGGGTCCTGAAGCCCGAGTCGGCACCGATTGCCCCGCCCCCGGCGGTTGTCGCGGGCGCCCGTTGCCCCGACGATGGGGTGGCATGCCGCCATGGACGGGAGGGCGAGTTGACGGATCCCTGGGTGGCTCTGGCCGCCGATGCGAACCCCGGCGTCCGGCTCGGTGAACTTCGGCGTGCGCACGAGGTGTTCACCTCCGACGGGCGACTGGAGACGCCGGTGCGTACCGTCGTGGGCCAGTCGTGGCGGCGGTCCGCCCGTGCGCGGGTCAGTCCGGACGGTGCGGCGCTGGTCGAGCTCGGCGCGGAGGAAGTCGGGCCGTACCGGGACGCACATCCCCTGGCCCGTGTCATGCCGATGATCCGTGAACTCATGAGTGCCTACGCCGTGGACGGCGAGCATCTGCTCGCGGTCTGCGATGCGCACGGCAGGCTGCTCTGGGTCGAGGGGCATGCCCGGGCCCGTCGGCGTGCGGAGCGGATGAACTTCGTGGAGGGCGCCCGCTGGGCCGAGTCGGAGGCCGGGACGAACGCGCCCGGCACGGCGCTCGCGGTCGACCGCCCTGTCCAGGTGTTCGGCGCCGAGCACTTCCTCCGGCCGGTCCAGCAGTGGACGTGCGCGGCCGCCCCGCTGCACGATCCGCACACGGGCCGGCTGCTCGGTGCCGTCGACATCACCGGCGGGGACGGGCTCGCGCATCCGCACAGCCTGGCGTTCGTACAGGCCGTGGCGCGCGCCGCCGAGTCCCAGCTGGCGCTCGTGGCGCCACCGCCCGCCACCGGCTCGGTACAGCTGTCCGCGCTCGGCCGTGACGAGGCGCTCCTGGTGGCGGGCGGGCGCAGGATCCGGCTCAGCAGGCGCCACAGCGAGATCCTGGTGACGCTGGCACTCCATCCGGAGGGCCTCGGCGGTGACGAACTGCTGATCGAGCTGTACGAGGACGAGTTCGTCCCCGCGGTGACGATCCGGGCCGAACTCGCCCGGCTGCGGCGGCTTCTGGGACCGGAGCTGCTGCGCTCGCGTCCGTACCGGCTGGGTCTGCCGGTGGACGCCGACTTCGACACCGTCACGCGCAGGCTGGAGTCCGGGGCGGTGGCGGCGGCGCTCGGCGCGTATGCGGGCCCCCTGCTGCCGCGTTCGCAGGCACCGGCCGTCGTCCGGCTGCGGCACCGGATCGCCGGGCAGCTGCGTGCCGCGCTGATCGCCCGGGGCGATCCGGGGCTGCTCGCCGACTGGGCGTACAGCCCGTGGGGTGCGGAGGACCTTCCTGTGTGGCGGGCGTTCGCCACGGCGGCGCCCCCGGAGAGGCGGGCGGCGCTCCTGGCCAGGGCACGGGCGCTCGACGAGGAGCAGCGCTCGTAGGGCAGCACACGGGGGCGGGCCGTGCAACGGCGTTGCAACGTCGCGCTCCCTAGCCTCGCGCCGAGGGCCGTCCAACGGCGGGCGGCACCGGATCCGGGAGGCCACAGAGATGACCCGTTACGCCGCGCCGGGCACCGAGGGTGCCATCGTCTCGTACGAGTCCCGTTACGACCACTGGATCGGCGGCGCCTACGTCCCGCCGGCCCGTGGTCAGTACTTCGAGAACCCGAGCCCCGTCAACGGCCGCCCCTTCACGGAGATCGCCCGCGGCACCGAGGACGACGTCGAGCGCGCCCTGGACGCGGCCCATGCGGCGGCTCCCGCCTGGGGTGCCGTCTCCGCGGGTGACCGGGCGAACGTCCTGAACAGGATCGCCGACCGCATGGAAGCGCATCTGGAGGAGCTGGCGGTCGCCGAGAGCTGGGAGAACGGCAAGCCGGTGCGCGAGACACTGGCCGCCGACATCCCGCTGGCCATCGACCACTTCCGGTACTTCGCGGGTGCGCTGCGCGCCCAGGAGGGCTCGCTCAGCGAAATCGACGACGACACCGTCGCGTACCACTTCCACGAGCCGCTGGGTGTGGTCGCTCAGATCATTCCGTGGAACTTCCCGATCCTGATGGCTGTGTGGAAGCTCGCCCCCGCGCTGGCCGCCGGGAACGCGGTGGTCCTGAAGCCCGCCGAGCAGACCCCCGCGTCGATCCATGTGTGGATGAGCCTGGTCGCGGATCTGCTTCCCCCGGGTGTCGTCAACATCCTCAACGGTTTCGGCGCGGAGGCGGGCAAGCCGCTCGCCTCCAGTCCGCGGGTCGCGAAGATCGCGTTCACCGGCGAGACGACGACGGGGCGCCTGATCATGCAGTACGCCTCGGAGAACCTCAAGCCCGTCACCCTGGAGCTGGGCGGCAAGTCGCCGAACATCTTCTTCGACGACGTATGGGCGAAGGACGACGACTTCCGGGACAAGGCGCTCGAGGGGTTCACCATGTTCGCCCTCAACCAGGGCGAGGTGTGCACATGTCCGTCGCGGGCGCTGATCCAGCGGGGACACTACGGCGAGTTCCTCGAAGCGGGCATCGCCCGTACCGAGCAGATCGTGCCGGGGCACCCGCTGGACACCGACACGATGATCGGCGCGCAGGCCTCCACCGAGCAGCTGAAGAAGATCCTGTCGTACCTGGAGATCGGACAGCAGGAGGGGGCGAAGATCCTGACGGGCGGTCAACTCGTCGAACACGGCGGTGATCTGGAGGGCGGTTACTACGTCCAGCCGACGATCTTCGAGGGTGACAACCGTATGCGTGTCTTCCAGGAGGAGATCTTCGGTCCAGTGGTCGCCGTGACGTCCTTCTCGGACTTCGACGAGGGGATCAGGACGGCGAACGACACGCTGTACGGGCTCGGGGCGGGCGTATGGACCCGGGACACCAACACCGCCTACCGGGCGGGCCGGGCCATCAAGGCGGGCAGGGTCTGGACTAACTGCTACCACGCCTATCCGGCACACGCCGCCTTCGGCGGATACAAGCAGTCGGGCATCGGCCGGGAGAACCACAAGATGATGCTGGAGCACTACCAGCAGACGAAGAACCTGCTGGTGTCGTACTCGCCGAAGAAGCTCGGCTTCTTCTAGACGCCACAAAGAGGGGCGCCTGACCAGGGGAAATGCCTGCCGGACGCCCTTCGCGGCGCACGGGGCGGCGAAGGAACGGGCACATCCCAGCGGACAGAAGCCATGTCCCCGCCGCGGCCGACGGCCGACCGGGATCCGCGGGCCCCGGTCGGCCGTCGGCCTTCCGCCTCGCCTACTTCAGGGCGTAGGCACGGGTGATGGTCTGCACGGTGCGGTTGCCCGCGGCGTCCCATGCCTCCGTCCTGAGGGTGACGAAGCCGTTGGTGTCCGTCAGTTTGGGGTGTCGGAGCTCGACCCGGAAGGAGTTGCTGTCCTTCCTCCGGACCTCGGCCGACGTCCAGGTGGCCCCGTCGTCGTAGGAAACCGAGACCTTGGCGCCGTCCATCGCGGTGGAACCGGTCCAGCCCTTGGCGCGGCCGGCGTTCACGGTGAAGGAGTACGCCTTCTTGGCCTGAACCTGGTTGAGTGCGTCGAGCGGTATGTCGTAGTCGAGCTGCACCGCCGGGATCGCCTCGCAGACGGTGGGCACGGGAGAGAACTCGGCGCAGCCCTCGACGGCCATCGTGGTCGGCGCGGCGGAGGTGAAGTTCCACTCGGTGCGGATCCTGCCGCCCAGGGTGATGCCCGGAGTGTCCTCGCCGGTGCGCGTGAGCTCCTGGACGAACCGGTAGCCGGCCTTCTCCGGGACCATCAGCGTGCTGGTGTCGGTGATCCGGTCGCCGTTGCGGTAGTAGGCCCAACTACTGCTCATGCCAGCCGCGTTGTGCCGTGCGTCGCTGTCCCTGGCCAGCACGGCCGTACGCGTCCAGACGTCGCTGCGGCAGAAATTGCAGGGGCCTTGAGCGTCCGCCGTCGGTCGCATCGGCGCGGCGAACCAGTGCTCCTCGTACGTCTTGCCCGGCGAGTCGTAGGCGCCGCGGGGGCGGTTCATGGTGCCGTCCGCGGTTTTCGTGCCGCGGTAGACCGACGGTCTGTAGGCCAGGTCGGGGCCCGCCAGCACGTAGTCGTCCCTGCTGGTGCCCGCGTTGACCAACTGCATGGCACGAATCGACGTCTCCTGGCCCGGGTTGTACGCGTGCAGCGTCTCCTGGCCGAGGTGGCGTACCTGGTCGGAGTGGAAGGTGTTCCTGACTTTCGCGAAGTCGTCCGAGTCCGCGCTTCTGGCAAGCCTGGCAGGAATCCTGCCCTCCGCGGCGAACGGTGTCGAGTAGGAGTAGCCCGACTCCAGAACGCCGCTCAGCGCGATGCCGACCTTGCCCTTGGCCAGCAGCGAGCGCAGGCTGCGCCCGCTGTCGTAGCCGGTGTTGACGACCGGGACGGTCAGATCGCCGGCGACCACCCCGATGCCCAGGTGCCCCGGGGCGGTGGGCGCCACGATCACGGCCTTGGCGCCGGCCGCCGCGACGCGCCGTACCTTGTCGTCCACCGCCGTCGGATCGGCAGCGGAGATGAGCACGGCCTTGCCCTTGACGTCGTGTACCGCGGAGTCCTCGGCGGTGCCGGCGTCGGCCAGTTGCAGCTTCCTGGTGCCCTCGAAGCGCGGGGCGAACGCCGGCATCGTGATGGGGATTGCGGCGCGCTGCGGTCCGGTGACCGAGAGCTGGGCGAGTGGCTGGCGTTGCGTGAGGAAGGTGAACAGCTCAAGAGTGCCGGTGGTGGCCGCCGGGCTGGGAACGGCACCGATCTTGCCTTCGGAGCCGTTGAGCAGACCGGCATCGGCGATGAAGCTGCGGTGGCCGCCGGCCCCGTCGTCACGGGTGATCTGGGTCATCCAGGCGGCACGCTGCAGCGGCCGCTTCTCGCCGGTGATCTTGACGGTGACGTCGGTCGCGGTGCTGCCCTCGACCGTCCGGGTCTGGTCCTCGCCGGCTACGTCGACCTCGGGCAGGGCGAACAGGTCCACTGCGTAGGTCCGCTGCGGATCGTTCGGATCCGCGGTGTACATCGCGCCCTCCATGGAGTACCGGCCCATCGGCAGCGAGAACGTCGTACTGCCCGAACCCGCCAACGTCGTCTGCAGGAAGTTGCTGTTGTCCATGCCGTGGGCGATCAGCTGTACGAAGCGGGGCGTGTCGCCGAAGCGGTCGGTGAACTTGACCGTGACGTCGTGCTGCTCGATGTCCATGACGAGGCCGACCGGTGTGTGCACGGATTGTCCGCTGTCGGCCGTGGCGGTGAGGTGCCCGCTGTACTGGCCCGCCGCCAGGGCGTTGGGGTCGAGCGTGACGGTGACCTCGGCGCTTCCGGCTGCGGGGACCGTGACCTTTCCGTCGCTCACCTGCGGGCCGGAGACGGTGACCGTGCCGTCGGGGACGGTGGCGCCGTCCTTGCCCTTGACCGATGCGGCGAGCATCAGTGTGGCGGCGGCGGTACCGGTGTTGCGAAGGACGATCTTGCGGGTCTCCTTCTCGTAGGTGCCCGGCTGCCATTCGACGAGACCGAAGTCGGCGGTCCCGGACAGTTCCAGCTGCGGGTCGAGCGCGGCCGCGACATCGACCCGCCCGTAGCCCTGCTGGTAGACGGTCTGGGTGGCGGCCGTCTTCGAATGAGCCGTCAGAGCCTCCTTGATGCGCTGACCGGACCACTCGGGGTGGCGCTGCTTGAGGATCGCCGCGGCTCCGGAGACGTGCGGGGTGGCCATGGACGTGCCGTTGGCCGCCGTGTAGTCGGCGTCGACCGGGGTGCCCATGGCCGTTCCTGCGGCGCGGGCGGCGACGATGCCGACTCCGGGAGCGGTGATCTCCGGCTTGATCCCCATGTCGCCGATACGCGGGCCGCGACTGGAGAAGTTCGCCAGGGCGTCGGCCTTGTCGACGGCGCCGACCGTGAGTGCCGCGTCCGCGGTGCCGGGCGTGCCGAGGGTGCTCTCACCGCTGAGGCCGTCGTTGCCGGCCGCGATGACGAACAGCGCGCCCGAGGATGCGCTGAGCGTGTTGACGGCGCTGGTCAGGGGGTCGTCGCCGGGAGTGGTGTCACGGCCGCCGAGACTCATGCTCACGACGTCGGCCCCCTGGGAGACCGCCCACTCCATCCCGGCCAGGATGGCCGAGGTGGGGCCGGATCCGTCGTTCCCCAGCACCTTGCCGATGACGAGGTCCGCTCCTGGGGCGACACCCTTGTACGAGCCGCCCGAGGCGGCGCCGCTGCCGGCGATCGTCGATGCGACGTGTGTGCCGTGGCCATGGCCGTCCTGCACCGCCTCGCCGGAGATGAAGCTCTGGCCGGCGACGATCCTCGACGTGATGTCGGCGTGGTTCAGGTCGGCGCCGGTGTCCAGCACGGCGACCTTCACACCCTTGCCGTCGAAGCCCGCGGCCCAGGCATCGGGGGCGCCGATCTGCGGCACGCTCCTGTCCAGTGCCACCTCGGCCTGGGCGTCGTACCAGAGCTTGGCGATCCCGGCGGATCCGGGGACCGCCCGGCCGTGTGCCGTGCCCGGCGCCTGCTCGACCGACCGCCAGAAACTCTTCGCGTCCTTCTTGTCGACGTCGACCGCGGCCAGTCCCAGCCCGGGCATCACCCGCGTCCGCGTGCTGGCCGGCAGATCCGCGGCCCGCTGCTTCAGTGCGGCGGCGGACGGTGTGCCCTGGAAGTCGACGATCGCCGGGAGTTCATCGGTGCTCGCGTCGCCGTGGCCGTCCTCGAGCATCCGCGTGACGTTGAACAGTTCACGGTCGACGGTGCCGGAGGCCACGACCGCCAGCGAGTCCTCGGGGTAGACGTAGAGATCGCCGTCCTGCCCGTTCAGGATCTGGAACCGCTCCGAGGAGCCCGTCCCGGACACGATGCTGACCGACTGCTTGCCGTCGGCATCAGTGGTCACGGCGACCTTGTCCCCGGTGATCAGTGTGAGCGTCGACGCGGGCGTCGTGGGGGTGGACAGCAGGCCGGGGGGATCCGGCGTCGGTGCGGCCGAGGCCGCGCCCGGGAGGCTCGTAGACGACAGGACGATGGCGATGGCCACCGCCCCACCGACCGTGCTGGAGCGCCGCCGCCCGTGGAAGGGGATGTGCATCAACTTCCCTCACTGTTCGAGAAAATGGCGTGCCGAAGGTCCGAAGCTCGTTCGGTACGGATGAGGAGTACGGATGAGGAACACCGAGGCGTTCGGAGCGCTGCTCGGGACACCCAACCTGCCATGACGCGTCCCCGTCAGGAACGGCTTCCGTGGCGGCTCTCCGCCACGGCACATAGCCGCCAGACGGTCCTGTGGTCAGCCGACGGCCTTCGAATACAGACTCGTCGCCGCACCCGGAACCACCCTTCCCCGGGTGCCCGAGGAGTACGTCGATGATCAGACTTTCCATGGGCGGCGGGAGAGCAGGGCTGCTCGCCGCGGGCATCTCGTTGGTGCTGCTCTCGTCAGGGCAGACCGCCGCTGCCGGGAACGCCGCCACTGCGGTGCCGGACACCTTCAGGGGGTCCCCCGCCTCGAGCACGACCGTCGTGCTCGTCACCGGCGACCGGGTCACCGTCACCGACCTGGGCGGCGGCAGGAAGACCGTCACCGTCGAGCGGGCCGAGGGCGCGACCGGAGCCGTACGCAACGAGATATCCGACGGCCGGATCACGGTCATCCCCGACGAGGCCCGTCCCTACCTGGCATCCGGTGCCCTGGACAAGCGGCTGTTCGATGTCAGCGGTCTCATCGAGCAGGGCATCACGGACGAGTTGCCGCTGATCGTCACGCACGGCAAGGGTGCGCGGGCCGCCACGCCGCGCGGCACCGAGACCGTCCGCTCCCTGCCCAGCATCGGGGGCGCGGCGGTGGAGGCGACGGATCCGGCCGCGTTCTGGCGGTCGTTCACCTCGCCCACCACCCGCTCCGCGGGCGGGAAGGTGTGGCTGGACGGCCGGGTCGAGGCCACCATGGCCCAGTCCAACGACCAGATCGGCTCACCGAAGGCGTGGGAGGCGGGGCTCACCGGCAAGGGTGTGAAGGTTGCCGTCCTCGACACCGGGGCCGACCTCACCCACCCCGACCTGGCCGGCCGGGTCGCCGAATCCAAGTCCTTCATCGAGGGCCAGGAGGTCGCCGACCGCAACGGCCACGGCACCCATGTCTCCTCCACGGTCGGTGGCAGCGGCGCCGGTTCGGACGGGCTGGAGAAGGGTGTCGCGCCCGGCGCCGACCTCGCGGTCGGCAAGGTGCTCAGCGACGCGGGTTCCGGCACCGAGTCGCAGATCATCGCCGGCATGGAGTGGGCCGCCAAGGACATCGACGCGAAGATCGTGTCGATGAGCCTCGGTTCCTCCGAGGCCAGTGACGGTACCGATCCGATGGCTCAGGCCGTGAACACGCTCAGTGCCGAGACCGGCGCGCTGTTCGTCATCGCCGCCGGCAACCGCGGCGCCCCGGGCACCATCGGCTCGCCCGGCGCCGCCGACTCCGCGCTGACGATCGGCGCCGTCGACTCCGCCGACAAGGCCGCCAGCTTCACCAGCCAGGGCCCCCGCTCCGGCGACCAGGCTCTCAAGCCCGACCTCTCCGCGCCCGGCGTCTCCATCCTCGCCGCCCGCTCCCAACTGGTCTCCGGCACTGGTCTCTACACGTCGATGAACGGTACGTCGATGGCGACCCCGCATGTCGCCGGTGTCGCCGCGCTGCTCGCCGAGAAGCACCCGGACTGGACCGGCGCGCAGCTCAAGAACGCCCTGATGTCCTCGTCGAAGACGCTCTCCGCCTCCTCCTACGCGCTCGGCGCCGGCCGGGTCGACGTGGCCGCGGCGATCACCGCGGACGTGACGGCCACCGGCTCCGCCGACCTCGGCTTCTTCTCCTGGCCGTACGAGGAGAACAAGCCGGTCACCAGGACCGTCACGTACACCAACTCCGGTGATCAGCCGGTCGACGTGAGCCTCGCCGTCGAGGGCGCGCCCGCGGACGTGGTCACCCTCGCCGACTCCACGCTCACCGTCCCGGCCCACGGCAGCGCGCGGACCACCGTCACCGGTGACGGCGCGAAGGCCCCCGTCGGCAGCCTCTCCGGCCGGATCGTCGCCTCGGCGGGCGGCGCCCCCGTCGCCCACACCGCGATCGGCCTGGTCAAGGAGGAGGAGCGCTACACCCTCACCGTCCACGTCAAGAACCGGGACGGTGCCCCGACGGCCGCCAACCTCGGCGTGAAGCTGCTCGCGGCGGGCTCCACCGCCTTCCCGGCGGCCGTCGGCGAGTCCGGCACGCTCGAACTGCGGCTGAAGCCCGGCACGTACGACGTGAGCACCTTCCTCGACGTGCGCGGCTCCAAGGGCAAGGACTCGCTCGGCCTCGGCCTCCTCACCGACCCCGAGATCGTCCTCGACCGCGACCGTGAGATCACCCTCGACGGGCGCAAGCTCAAGGAGATCCGGGCCGAGGTCGACCGGCGGACCGAGAGCCGTCAGACCCTGATGGAGTTCGACCGCAAGGCGAACGGTGCCTCCTACAGCGCCGCCGTGCAGATCCCGGTCAAGTACGACTCGCTCTTCGCGGCCCCCACCCGCAAGCCCGCCACCGGCACCTTCGAGTACCGGACCGTCTGGCGCCTGGGCAAGCCGATCGTGGAGGCGGGCGTCGGAGGCGACCGGCTCTCCGGCGCCACCCTCCAGCCGGGCACGACCCTGCTCGAAGGCCGCTCGCGGCTCGGGCTCGTCGACGTCGGCACGGGCACGGCCCCCGAGTACGCGGGCAAGAACGTGAAGGGCAAGGCCGTCCTGGTCCGCGCCGGCGCGCTGACGCCCGTCGAGGTCGCGCAGGCCGCCCAGGACGCGGGCGCCGCCTTCCTGTTCGTCACCGACGACGCGCCCGGCCGGCTGAACACCTGGTTCGGCACGGCGGCGTACGAGAACCGGCCCCTGGCCGTGGCCACCGTCAACGCGGCCGACGGGGCGCGCCTCGCGTCCGCCGCGGCGCGCAAGAAGTCCGTGGACCTGAACGGCACCCGCTTCACGCCGTTCACCTACGACCTGTCCGAGGGACACCCGGGCGCGATCCCGTCCGACCTGGTCTTCAGGCCGGGCGAGGACGAACTGGCCACCGTCCGCTCCACGTTCCACATGCCGACCGGCCGTCAGGAGCTCGGCGGCGAGTTCCGCTACTCGGTCACCGACACCTTCCCGATCGGCTTCGGCTTCAAGGAGTACATCTCCTTCCCCGCCGAGCGCACCGAGTACGTCTCCACCACTCGTGGCCAGGGCTGGCACGAGTCGGTCGACCTCGAGAACTCCCTGGAACAGCGTGGCGGGATCATCTCGTACCGCGGTGACACCCGCACGGACCGGGAGTGGTTCAAGCCGGTCTGGCACCCGTGGCTGGGCACCGGCCTCGGCTGGGGCCAGGAGCGGTCGGGCAACAACCTGCAGTTCAACACCCCCGGCTGGGGTGACTCGGGCCCCGACCACACGGGCTTCGGCGACGTGTGGAACGACGACACGATGACCCAGTTCACGGAGGTGTACGTCAACGGCGCCCGCGTCGACCGCACGATGAGCTCCGGCGCCTACGCCCGGAACGCCCCGGCCGAGGAGGCCGAGTTCAGGGTCGTCACCGACACCACGCTGGACCCGGCGCGCTGGCGGCTGTCGACCAAGGGCCACTCCGAGTGGACCTTCCGCTCCGAGGAGACCCCGGTGGGCAGTTGGGCCTTCCTCCCGCTCATCAACCTCGGCTTCGACGTCGACACCGACCTGAAGGGCGATGTGCGCGGTGGGAGCCGCCTGCCCGTCGGGATATCGGCGGAGTACGTGAAGGGCGCGCCGGACACCGGCACGCTCGGCGGCGGCACGCTGGAGGCCTCGTACGACGACGGCAGGACCTGGCAGAAGGTCGCTCTCAAGAAGTCGTCGCGCGGAACGGCCTGGACGGGGGAGCTGCGGGTCCCGAACAGCGCGGAGTTCGTCTCCCTCCGGGCGGGCGCGACCGACGACCGCGGTGGCTCGGTCACGCAGGAGATCATCCGTGCGGTGGGGGTGAAGTAACCGCGATCCCCGGCGGTGGATGAGGAAGGCCCGGTTCCGCGACAGAGCGGTTCCGGGTCTTCCTCGTTCCGGGGGCGTTCATCCGTCGGACGGCGTCACCGGCTTCGCTCGGGCCGGTGGAGGTTCGAAGGCGGTGCCGAGGGTGCCGGGGGTCACCGGCGTGCGCTGACCGGTACCCGCCACGGGCAGGCGGGCCCCGTCGGTGGACGGGTCCACGTAGGTGGCGAACCACGTGTCCAGACGCGCGGCCAACTCGTCGCGTGCGGACGCGCGGGCGGGGTCGGCGACGAGGTTCTCCCTCTCCCCCGGGTCCCGGTCCATGTCGTACAGCTCGTGCGGGCCGTGTGGGTACCGGTGGACGTACTTCCAGCCGGGGGTACGGATCATACGGACGGGTCCGTACTCGTCGTAGACGACCACCCGGTCCCGGGCTGGGGACGCGTCTCCCTCGCCGCCGAGGAGCCCGGCGAAGGAGTCCCCGGGCAGGTGCCGGCCGGGCTCGTGGTCGAGGCCGAGGTGCTCGACCAGTGTGGGCAGTACGTCGTAGTGGGACAGCAGGGCGTCGCACGTTGGTCGGCCGGCAGCAACCTGCTCCTCAATGTCGGCCCCCGCCCCGACGGCACGATCCCGCCACGTGAGCAAGAGTTGCTGCGCGCCACGGGAGCACGTCTGGCTCCGCGGACTTGACGGCGCCCGGCACCTTCCGGTCACCGTGAGCGGGGTCGGGACTCCGTCGAGGACGCTCACTCTGCCTCGGCGACCCACTCCACGACGCGCTCCAGCACCCGCCTGCCCGTCGGGTTCTGCTCGGACAGGATCGTGAGCTGGAAGACGTGCGGCATCGCCTCGTACACCTCGACGGAGACCTTGGTTCCGGCGTCGGAGGCAGCCTGCGCGAAGCGCAGTGTGTCGTCCAGGAGCGCCTCCGCGGCCCCGACCGTGAACAGCAGCGGCGGAAGGCCGTCCAGGGCGCCGTGGATCGGCGACTGCGGGGCCCGGTCGGGCCGGGTACCGCCCAGGTACTGGCCGATGAGACGGGTGAGCAGTGCGCGGTCGACGCCTGAGTCGTGGGCGGCGTTGTCGTCGATGGACGGGCTGGACAGGGTGAGGTCCGTGATCGCCGAGTTGGCGATGACGGCTGCCGGGAGGGCGGTGCCGGATGCCTTGAGGGCGAGCAGGGCGGAGAGCGCCAGCGTGGCACCGGACGACTCGGAGAACACGACGATCTTCGCGGCGGGCACCCCCTGGTCGAGCAGGCTCCTGTACACGGCGACCACGTCGTCCAGCGGCGCCGGGTAGGGGTGGGCCGGGGCCAGCCGGTAGTGCACGACGAGCACCGGGCGGGCGGTCGCCCGCGAGATCCGATGGGCCGTCAGATTCATCAGCTCCGGCATGCGGTGCTCGAAACCGCCCCCATGGACGTAGAGCACCACACCTTCCTCGACGGACGCCCCGCCCGCCGTCACCC
This sequence comes from Streptomyces sp. NPDC102451, assembly GCF_044765485.1. NCBI lineage: Bacteria > Bacillati > Actinomycetota > Actinomycetes > Kitasatosporales > Streptomycetaceae > Streptomyces > Streptomyces sp. NPDC102451. The sequence continues at coordinate 74,528 of NZ_JBIWKD010000024.1, forward strand.
AGACCGCGGACACTCCCCCGCTCCCGGGCAGCACCGGGCTCAGGTCGGCGTCAGCCGGCAACGCGAAGGACCGGCTCCCGAGGCCGGCCAGCTCTGCCATGACCGCGGCGGCGGCTGTGGTGGGGTCGGGCTCGGCGGGGATCCGGATGATGTCCATGATTCAGAGACCTATCAGGTGCGCTTCGGCACCGGCAACACATTTGGCCCACCACCGTCGCGCCCTCGATGGTTCACCGTGTGAAGGTTCGCTCCGGGGTTGGTCGGGTTTACTGATCATGCCTTGCGAGCGTTGCTTACGCGCGGGTAACTAACTGTTCATGAACCTCTTCAGCCGCAGCTCCCTGCTCCGTCGTCCGGAGCCCCGCACGGAGGAGCCCTCCTCCGCCCCGGCGGCCGCAGGCACGGCAGTTCTGCCGGATCCCGGTCTGGCGGCTCTCACCGGAGAGTGGATGATCGACCCCGCCCACAGCAGGATCGGCTTCTCCGTGCGGCACGCCATGGTGACGACGGTGCGTGGCGCGTTCCTGGAGTACGAGAGCCGGCTGTACTTCGACGGGCGTAACCCGGCACGCTCACGGGCCGAGATCTCGCTGGCCACCGCGAGCGTGGACACCGGTGTCGAGCAGCGCGACGCGCACCTGGTGGGGCGCGACTTCCTGAACGCGGCGAAGCACCCGCGCATCAGCTTCGTGAGCACCGCCGTGCAGCTCATCGGCAAGGACGTCTACCGCATGACCGGCGACCTCTCCATCCGGGGCATCACCCGCCCCGTGGTCCTGGACCTCACGTACATCGGTTACGTCACCGACCCGTTCGGCTACGAGCGCGTCGGGTTCGACGGGACCACCACCATCAACCGGTCCGACTGGGGTCTGACCTACAACGCCCGCCTGGCCGAGGGTGGCGCCATGGTGAGCGAGAGGCTCCGTCTGCAGTTCGACATCGCCGCCATCCGTACGCCGCCCGCCGCCTGACCCTTCAGGCTTCAGGTGACCGCGTGCCCTCCGCACCCCTGAACGTGGAGCGGTAGGCGCGCGGTGACACTCCCAGCGCCGCGTGGAAGTGCCCGCGCAGCGCGGTGCCGGTCCCGAAGCCGGCGTCGGCGGCGATCCGGTCGACCGGCAGGTCGGTCCTCTCCAGCAACTGCCTTGCCGGGCCCGTCGAGCACTGCTGTGCGCCGCGGCCGCGCTCCTGTCGTTGCTCGTGCGGCGTGCCGCCCCGGCCGGCCGGTCCGCCGGGGCGTGTCTAACCGCCGTACACCGCTTGTGACTCCGCGAGCGCGTCCGCGAAGTCGCTTGCGAAGCGCAGGGCTTCGGCCGGGGTGAGGGTTGCGGTGGTGACCCGCACCCCGGGAGGGGACGCGATGCGGAAGCGGGTTCCTGCCGCGGTCCACCAGCCCCGGGTGCGCAGGGCGTTGACGACGGCGGACTCGTCCCGGACGGGCACCCACACGTTGAGGCCGCTGACCCCGTGGGACGCGATGCCGTGCTCCCGCAGGGCCGCGCCCAGGGCGTCTCGGCGGGTGCTGTACGTGCGGGACGCGTCCGCCACCAGCCGGGTGACCGCCGGGTCGCCCAGCAGGTCCGCGACGGTCACCTGGAGGATGTGGCTGACCCACCCGGAGGTGAGCAGCATCCTTCCGTCGTGACGCGCGAGGGTGGCGGGGTCGCAGGCGAGGGCGGCCCAGCGCAGGTCGATCCCGAGGTGCTTGGACACCGTACGCACCTGGGCCCAGCGGGGCAGCCCGCCGGATGCGAGGGTCGCGGCGTCCGCGCCGGCGATGTCCGCGTTGTGGTCGTCCTCGATGACCAGTACGTCCGGGAAGTCGTGCAGCACGGACAGAAGTTCGTCCCTGCGGCCGGGGGTGAAGCGCGCGCCGAGCGGGCTCTGGCCGCGAGGGCTGCACACCAGGGCCCTGGCCCCCGCGCGCAGTGCGGTGCGGAGTGCCTCCGGGCGGATGCCTTCGTCGTCGACCGCCACGGGCAGCATGCGCAGGCCCAACGCCGGTACGAGGTCGAGGAGATGGTGGAATCCGGGGTCCTCCACGGCCACGGCGTCACCGGGCTTCAGCTCGGTGGAGAGCAGCCTGGCGATGCAGTCCAGGGCGCCGTGGGCGAACGTCACCGATCCGGTGGGTACGCCGTCGCGGGCGAACCAGGCGCGGACGGCGTCCTCCAGCACGGCGAACCGCGGGGCGGCGCGGTGCGATCCGGACACGGGCCCCACGCTCGCGGGCGGGGTCAGCACCGGGAGGCAGTCGGGGTCGGGGTGCCCGCCGGCCAGGTCGCGCAGCCCTTCGGGCACCTTGGGGGGCCGCCGCGAGGTGACGACGGGAGCGGACGCCACGACTGTGCCGCCACGCCCCAGGGTCACCACCACCCCGCGCCCGCGCAGCTCCTTGTAGGCCGCCGCGACCGTCCCGGCACTCACCCCCAGCGCCTCGGCGAGCCGCCGCACGGGAGGCAGCGAGGCGCCCGGCCTCAGCGCGCCGTCGGCCACCCGGCTTTCGACGGACGCCGAAATCTCTCTGGCCGTACCGCCCGCGATCCCATATTGTTCTGCCACAGAGCACAGTTTGTACCGATACAAAATATGTGTCAAGGGGGATTCCGATGGAACCGACGCCGAGCCGTGTGCCGTTCGTCCGGCGCCTTGCCATTCCGGGCGGCCGCAACGGACGGCGCATGCTGGTGATCGCCGTCATCGACAAGGTGGGCACCGGGCTGTGGGCCGGAGCGGCGACGCTCTACTTCCTCTACGTCGCACATCTGTCGGTCGCTCAGATCGGCCTGCTGATGGGCCTGTCGGGCATTCTCGGCATAGCCGGACCACCGCTCGCGGGGCGGCTGGCCGACCGCTTCCCCGTGACGCGCATCCTGCTGGGCGCCCAACTGGCCCGGGGCGCAGCACTCCTGGCTCTGCTGACGACGAACGACTACGCGCTGCTGGTGCTGTTCTCGGCGCTGGGCGCCCTGCCGGACCGCGCGTCCAGCGTCCTGACCAAGCTGTTCGCCGCACGTGTCGCGGGCCCCCAGCGCATCCGCTACCAGGCGATCCAGCGGACCGCCGCGAACATCGGGTGGGCCGTCGGCGCGGCCGGGGCCGCCGCCGCGCTCACCGTGGGCACCGCCGCCTCCTACCGGGCGCTCCTGCTCGCCAATGTCGCTTCGTATGTGCTCATCGCCGTCCTGACCCTCCGGTGCGCGGAGCCGCCCGCCCCCAGCCGCGTCGTCGCCGGGCAGACCTCCCCCACCGACGCCCCCCGCACCCCTTCCGGCCCCCGGGCCAAGGCGGCGACACCCTGGCGGGACCGCCGCTACCTGGCGTTCACCGGGTCGGAGATCTGGCTGTTCCTGGACGACAGCATCCTCCAGGTCGGGTTCCCGCTGTGGATCGTCCACGCCACCGACGCCCCGGTGGGGCTCGCACCACTGATCCTGGTCGTCAACAGCGTGCTGGTGATCGCACTCCAGGTCCCCCTGTCCCGCTTCGGCGAGACCCGGGCGGCCGCCCGCCGTCTGCTCGTCCCGATCGGCGCCGCCCTGCTGACGGGCGGGGTGGCGCTCGCCGCCTCGGCCGGCGGCGGCCCCTGGTTCGCCACCGGCGCCGTCCTCCTCGCGGCCGTCGCCTTCACGCTCGCCGAGATCCTGCACTCGATCGCGTCCTGGGAACTCTCCATCGCCCTCGCGCCCGGCGAGGCGCAGGGCGCCTACCTCGGCGTGCACGGGCTGGCCCAGTCCGCGCAGCGCAGCCTCGGCCCCATCGTCGTCGGAACCGCCGTCGGCGTGGGCCCGGTCGCCTGGCCGGTGCTCGGCGCAACCCTTGTGGTGGCCTGCCTGGTGCAGCACCGGCTCGTCGGACCGACCGCCCCGGCCGAACACCGCGTTGACACACCGGTGCACTGAACTGCTGTGCTGGTAGAGCCTCTTGGGGCGTACGTTGTGATGCGAACGGTTCAACGCCCCGGTGGAGAAGACGGAACGGTACTCATGACCGATCACACGACAGTGCCCGGCTCCGCACAGCAGAAGATCGACACGTCGGTGCCGCATTCGGCCAGGATCTGGAACTACTGGCTGGGCGGGAAGGACAACTACCCGGTCGACGAGCAGGCCGGGGACGCGTACAGCGCCGTGTTCCCGGGCATCGTCACCGTGGCCCGCAGCAGCCGTGCCTTCCTGGGCCGTACGATCGCCCACCTGGTCGTCGAGGCCGGTATCCGGCAGTTCCTGGACGTCGGGACGGGTCTGCCGACCGAGGACAACACCCACGAGGTCGCCCAGCGGCTCGCCCCGGACGCCAGGATCGTCTACGTCGACCACGACCCCCTGGTCCTCACGCACGCCCGCGCCCTGCTCACCTCCACCCCCCAGGGCGCGACCGCCTACGTCGACGCCGACCTGACCGACCCCGACCGCATCCTTTCGGCCGCCGCCGGGACACTGGACCTGAGCCGTCCCACCGCCCTGATCCTCAGCAACATCCTTGGCCATGTCGCCGACCACGACCAGGCGCGCTCGATCGTCACCCGCCTGATGGACGGGCTGCCGTCCGGCAGTTACCTCTCCGTCAACGACGGTTCGCGGGGTGTCGACGCCGACTACGAGCGGGCCCAGGACGCCTACAACGACTCCGGGGCCATTCCCTACTTCCTGCGCCCCGTCGACCGGATCACGGCGTTCTTCGACGGCCTCGAACTCCTGGACCCGGGAGTCGTATCGGTCCCCCTCTGGCGTCCGGACCCCTCCGCACCCACGCCCGGGCCCATCGGCGAGCACGGCGGCCTGGCCCGCAAGCCGTGACGGTCTGATCCGAGCGGAAGGTCCCTGACCGGCGTCGGCGGCGTCCAGTACGTCGCCGTCGGCCGGGCCCGCCGCACGGTCAACGGCTCGTCGGAGGCGCTGAGATCGGTGGTGCTGCGGCGGTCGGTGCCCTTGTGGGCGATCGGGCGGTGACCACGTGGAATCACCGGGGTACGGTGACCCGACACGAGCCCGACCGGGACGTTTTGGCCGCACGAGGTGACGAACGATGAACGAATACCCGCTGCCCACACCCCACCCCACGAACGCGCATCCCGCCCGGGTGTACAACGCGTGGCTGGGCGGCAAGGACCACTACCCGGTGGACCAGGAGGCGGCCGAACTCGCCGCGGGGGCGAACCCGACCATCGTGCCGTCGGTCCGCGCCAACCGGGCGTTCCTCGGCCGCGCCGTACGTCACCTCGCGGCAGCCGGGGTGCGCCAGTTCCTCGACGTCGGTACGGGCATTCCCGCCGCGGCGAACACCCATGAGGTGGCCCAGCAGGCCGCTCCGGAGTCGCGTGTCGTGTACGTCGACAACGACCCGATCGTCCTGACCCACGCCCGGGCCCTGCTGGTCAGCGGCACTGAGGGGCGGACGGACTACGTGCAGGCCGACGCGCGGGACGTGGACACGATCCTCGACGCCGCCTCGCGCACCCTGGATCTGGACCGGCCGGTGGGCCTGATGCTGGTGGCGATCCTGCAGTACATCAAGGACGCCGAGGACCCGTGGGACATCACCCGCCGCCTGCTGGACCGCCTCGCATCGGGCAGCTACCTGGTCCTGTCGCACCCGGCCGCCGACGTCACCGCCCCCGAGGTCGCGGAATCGATGCGGATCTACAACGAGCGTGCCGCCAGCCACGCTTCCGCCACTCCGCGCACGCAGAAGGAGGTGGAACGCTTCTTCGAGGGTCTGGAGATCCTGGAGCCGGGCGTGGTCACCCTCACCCGCTGGCGTCCCGGGCCGTCCGACACCCCGGACGACACCCTGCCGATGTGGTGCGCCGTCGCCCGTAAGGCGTAACAGCGGTTCTCCTGTCCCTGGTGGTCCGTTCGCGGAGGTTTCCGGCGCAGGCCTGCCAAGATCCGCCAGATGGCGGCCTGTTCCGGCCCCGTCCTCCGGCGGAACGGCCGAAGACCGGGGCCGACCCGTTGGTCCCACCACTAATCTGTGGGGCCACGGGGGAGGAGACGGTCTCATGAAACCACTTGGTGCTGCCGATCCGGCACGGATCGGGCCGTACGCGCTGGCCGGGAAGCTCGGTGCGGGCGGGATGGGCGAGGTGTATCTCGGGCGGTCGGCCGGCGGCCGGACCGTTGCGGTGAAGGTGGTGCGCATGGACCTGGCGCACGACCAGGCGTTCCGGGACAGGTTCCGCCGGGAGGTCGCCGCGGCCCGGCGCGTGTCGGGGGCCTTCACGGCTCCTGTGGTGGACGCCGACACGGAGGCCGAGATCCCGTGGATGGCGACGTCGTTCGTCGTCGGCCTCTCGCTGCACGCGGCGGTGGCCGAGCACGGGCCGCTGCCCGAGGACGCGTTACGGATGCTGACGGCCGGGCTCGCGGAGGCCCTGCTCTCCGTCCACGGTGCCGGAGTGATCCACCGGGACCTGAAGCCGGCGAACGTGCTGCTGGCCCTCGACGGGCCGCACGTCATCGACTTCGGGATCGCGCGGGCGACGGACGGCACGGTCCTCACCTCGACCGGTGCGGTGATCGGCTCGGCGCCGTACATGTCTCCGGAGCAGGCGGTCGGGCAGCAACTCACCCCGGCGAGCGATGTGTTCTCCCTCGCCTCCACGGTCGCCTTCGCCGCCGGTGGTGCCAGCCCCTTCGGGGACGGCGCCGGGGCCGCCGTCCTCTTCCGGGTCGTCCACACCGAACCGGACCTGACCTACGTCCCGGCGAGCCTGCGTCCGCTGATCCGGCGCTGCCTCTCCAAGGACCCCCGCGAGCGGCCGGCCCCGCGCGAGGTCATCACGTACGCCGAACTGGCCGAACGCGCCCGTCCCGCCCAGGGCTGGGCGGGCTGGCTGCCGGAACCGGTGGCGGCGGACGTGCTCTCGGTGCGGGCGGCCCTCACCGCGCTTCCCACCCCCGCGCCCACCGTGCCGCTGACCGGGCCGACCGAGGCGCTCCCGGGCGGCCCGGGCGCAACGGGCGCAACGGGCGGCCCTGACGGCCCGGGTGGGCGCCCGAGCAGGCGCACGCTGCTGCTCGGGCTGGCCGGCGGGACGGTCGCGGTGGCCGGCGGCGGGACCGCGTGGGCGCTCCTCCATGACCGGGACACGACCGGCGGGGGCGGCACGTCCGGGAGCGGCAGCAAGGGCACGGCCTCGCGCCCTTCGGGTGACGACGTCATGGACGCGAAGCTGGCCTGGCAGGTGCGCCAGTCCGTGGCCGGCACCCAGGTGATCGCCGCGAGCGGTGTCGTCGCCTGCGTGTCCGTGAGCCAGGTCACCGGGTTCGACAAGAGCGGCGGCACGAAGTGGACGGTGAAGGCGCGGGACCACGGCCTCGCCTTCTCCTCGGCGGGCAGCACCCCCCGGCCGGTGGCGGGGCTGCACGACGGCCGTCTCTACGTGGGCCTGAGTGTGATGCCCGCCGTGACACCGGGCGACCTGTCGGCCACCACCCGCACGGCCCTGCTCGGCTTCCGCGTGGCCGACGGCAAGGACCCCCGGCTGATCACGCTGACCGAGACCGCAGGGATGGGACTCTCGGCCTTCTGCGGCGTACGCGACGGCCGCGCCCACACCGTCACCATGTCGAGCCAGGGCACCGGTTCGGCGGGGTTCGGCCTGTGGGCCGCCGACCTCGGCTCCCGGCGGACGGCCTGGTACGGGAAGGCCCAGGCCACCCCTGTCTTCTGGGCCCTGCCCGCCACGGGAGGCGGCATGGTCTACGGGGGCGTGGACCGGGTGGTCGCGCTCGGTGGGAAGGGCGACGTCGCCTGGTCGAAGAAGATGAAGGCGACCGCGATGGCCGCGGCCGGGCCCTACCTCGTCCTGGTGGACGGCGCGGGGGTGCTGTCCGCGCGGGAGCCGGCGACCGGGCGGCAGGCGTGGAAGGCGGAGGGCGCGGTCGGCGCCTCCGTCCGGGGTGACGGCATCGCCACCGACGCCAAGGGCACGGTGCTGTACGCGTTGTGGAGCGACGAGGACGGTGGACCCTCGCTCGCCGCCCTCGACTGCCGGACGGGTGAGCGGAGGTGGAAGGTGCCGGTGCCTGCCGATGCCAAGGGCTCGGCCTACCAGGGCGCCCGGCTGCTGTGCGCGGACGGGAACGTCTACCGGATGGGGGCCGACGGAGTGGTGTGGGCCTTCGACGCGTCGAACGGCAAGCCCCGTTGGAAGTACACCGGCTGGAAGGGAACCGATCCGATGGAACTCGCCTGGAGCGCCGGTGACGGCCGGCTCTGCGTATCGAAACCGGACACCTCGACGGTCGCCGCCCTCAATGCGAACGGAGCCTGAGCATGGCCGCGTTGGAGCCTCTCGACCCGTCGGACCCGCCTCGTACCGGCCCGTACACACTGCTCGGCAGGCTCGGGGCCGGGGGCATGGGCACCGTGTATCTCGGGCGGTCGGCCGGCGGCCGGACCGTCGCGGTGAAGACCGTACGGCCGGAGCTCGCCGCCGACGCGGGTTTCCGGGCGCGGTTCGGTGCCGAGGTGAGGGCCGCCCGCACGGTGTCCGGTGCCTTCACCGCCCCGGTGGTCGACGCGGATCCCGAGGCCCCGGTGCCGTGGATGGCGACCGCGTTCGTGCCGGGCATCTCGCTGGGCGCGGCGGTGGCGGCCGGGGGGCCGTTGCCCGCGCGGGCCCTGATGGCGCTGGCGGCGGGGGTCGCCGAGGCGCTCACGTCGATCCACGCGGCGGGGCTGACCCACCGGGACCTCAAGCCGGGCAACGTCCTGCTGGCGCTGGACGGCCCGCACGTCATCGATTTCGGCATCGCACGTGCCGCGGACGGTACGGCGCTGACGGCGACGGGCACCGTCCTCGGCACGCCCGCGTACATGTCGCCCGAGCAGGCCACGGACGGTGAGGTGGGCCCGGCGAGCGATGTGTTCTCGCTGGGCGCCACACTCGCGTTCGCCGCCCGCGGCTCGGGCCTGTTCGACGGCGGGCAGCCCGTGGAGGTGCTGAAGCGGGTGGTGCGGGAGGAGCCGGATCTGTCGGCCGTGCCGGAGATTCTGCGGCTCCTGGTGGCCGCGTGTCTGGCGAAGGCCCCGGCGGACCGGCCCGCCCCGCGTCAGATCGTCGAGTACGTCGAGCGGAGCGCGGCCCCACGCACCGAGGGGCCGTGGCTGCCGCCCGCCGTGATGAACGCGATCGAGGAGGCGACGGCGGTGATGGCACCGACCGTCACCGCGCGCCCGCAGGAGCCCGCCGCGCCGTTCGTCCTCGCGCCGCCGCCGGGCCCGCCCGCCTACCCGCCGCCGCCCTTCCCGCCCGGGCCGCCGGCCGGGCCCAGCCGTCGCGGGCTGATCGTGGGGCTCGCGGCCGGAGCGGTGGCCCTGGCCGGGGGCGGCACCGCGCTGGGGCTGTGGCTGGGAGGCGAGGACTCCCCCGGGACCCCGTCGGACGCGAAGCCGTCGGGCCCCGGCCTCACCGATGACGGGCGCCCTCTCGACACCGACGTCGAGGCCACCCCGCTGTGGACGGGCGCGGTCTCCGAACCCCTGGTGCAGATCTCCGGGGAGAACGGGACCGTCGTCGGGTTCAGCGCCAAGCGGGCGTGGGCCTTCGACCGGGCGGGCAAGCGCGTATGGGGTCCGCTGGCCAATCTGCCGGACCCGGTGAACGCGAGTTTCGGCGGCCTGGTGGCCGCCGTCGGCGACGGGTTCGTGTACAGCGTCGTACGCGCGGGCCCCGGCGAGCAGAAGCGGGTCTTCCGGGCCATCCGCCTGGACACGGGCGCCGTCGCCTGGACGCTGGAGCTGACGCACAGGTCGGCGTCGAGCGTGACCGTGACCGGCGTCCTCGACGGTCAGGTCTATCTCACGGGCAACTGGCTGTCCCTCACCCTCGATCCGTCCCTCGATCCCGAGGACATGACCAAGAGCGGTACGTTCGTCTGTTCCGTCGACCCGGCGGCACGCAAGGTCGGCTGGCAGCTGGTGCTCACGAGCACCGAGACGCAGGGGAACAAGGGCGATCTGTCCGTGCCGTCCTCGGGGACGCGCCTGCTGTGGGCGAGCGCCAACACCGACGGGAGCGCCCCCACGATCGCGGGCCTCGACACGGGCGCCAAGGGCAAGGTCGTCTGGGAGCAGCCGTCGCCCGGGGGCGGGGCCAGCGCCATGGACGTACTGTCCCAGGGCGTGTACGGGCCCTGGCGGGACGGGCAGCACGCGTCGGCCGGTGGGTTCTTCCTGCATGTGACCGACCGTCTGTACGCCATCGATCCGGACAACGGCCAAGTGGCCTGGAAATCACCGGAGCTCGCCTACAAGGCCGTCGTCGCGAGCCAGGACGGGAAGACCGTCTACGCCGCCGCAGGGTCCGGTCTCGCGCTGGTCGTCCATGCCCTGGACGCCCGCACCGGGAAGGTGCGCTGGGCGGGATCACTCTTCGAGAACACCTCCGGTATCCCACATCTGCAGTGTGCGGACGACACCGTCTACGTGTGCACCGGCGACCGGCTGTGGGCCCTCGACTCCGGTGACGGCAAGGCGCGTTGGACGGCGGAGCTGGACTCCGCGGTGACCTATGGCCAGCTCCCGTTCTTCGCCGGGGACGGCCTGGTGTACGCCATGGGGCCGAAGGGCCTGATGGCCTTCGCGTCGAAGGTCCGGGCGGCCTCCTGAGCGGCCTGCCGTGGCTGTCACGCAGGGAGCCTGGGCTCTATCGTCGTGCCGACAACGCATCACCGAGGTTCAAGCGGATGTCCGACAAAGGATTGGTACACGTGCCCGAACAGTTTGCGTCCGTCCCGCAGGAGCTCGCGGACGTCCCCGGCGGCGACGCCGCGTATCTGCGGCTCATCTCGCTGCTCGACGAGAGCGGTGCCCGCTACCGCGTCATCGACCACGCCCCGGAAGGGCGTACCGAGGAGGTCAGCCGGTACCGGGGCCACCCGGTGGCGCAGGGGGCCAAGTGTCTCGTCGTCATGGTCAAGACGGGCAAGCGCACCAAGCGGTACTTCCTCGCGGTCGTCCCCGGAGACGCCCGGGTGGATCTGCTGGGACTGAAGGCCCTGGCGGAAGGCAGTTATGTGTCGTTCGCCTCCGCCGACAAGGCCGAGGCGCTGTCCGGGAGTGTCAGCGGCACCATCCTGCCGTTCAGCTTCCATCCGGATCTCGAACTCGTCGTGGATCCAGGGGTGCTGGAGCACGAGGAGATCTTCTTCAACGCGGCGCGGCTGGACCGCTCGCTGGCTCTGAACGCGCAGGACTACCGCGACCACCTTCACCGCGTCGGGGCGCGGATCCAGCCGATCACCGCACGGGAGCCGGAGACCACCGCGCCATGACCTGCCGGGCGGCGCCCTTGCCGTCCGCGGGACGCCCCGGCCAGCGGACAACAGGTGCTTACCCGCCCATGGCGCTCACCCCATCCCCTTGCCTCCCATAAGCCGCGCGTCCGGTTACGGTGGCCGCATGTGCCACTACTGCGGCTGCCGCGAGATTCCGCTGATCAAGGAGTTCATCGCGGAGCACGAGTCCGTCACCGACACCGCGGGGGACGCGCTGCGCGCCCTCGACCACGGCGATCCGGCACTCGCCGGGGAGCTGGTGGCCCGGATGGGCCGGGAGCTCCTCGCCCACTGGCAGGGCGAGGAGGACGGGCTCTTCGCGGTGATGGGCGGCGACGAGGAGTACGCCGGTTACATCGGCGCCCTGGTACGGGAACACCGCGAGCTCGCCGCGTTCCTGGGCCGTGTCGATCTGCGCCGTGGCGAGGACGTCGTACAGCTGCGGGAGGCGGTCGACGAGCTCCACCGGCACATCGCCAAGGAGGAGGACGGCCTGTTCCCGGCCTCCCTCACCGCGCTGTCCGGGGACGAGTGGGACCGCTCGATGGCGGCGTGGCGGGCAGCGCATCCTGACGCGCCCGGGGAGCTGGGCCGCTCGTGATCCCGGCCGGCCGGGCCCGGATGCGGGCGGCCCTTCTCCCCCGGTGCGTCAGGAGTAGGAGCCGCCCGGTCCGGTCAGCCGGATTTCGCGGTGGCGGCCGTCCGGCCGGTGGCGGGGCCCGGCAGCAGATAGGTCCGGTGGGGACCCGGGCCGCGGCCGGGCGGCAGGAGGACGGCCCGCGCACCGTCGACGGCCGGGGGCGGCACGTCGCCCTCGGCCGTGAGAACGGCGGCCGGTACGCGGCGTGCGAGAGCCTGGAGGGCTTCGGGAGTGATGCTCGCGTCGTGGCCCCCGGTCTGGCGGGAGACGCAGCCGGCATAGTAGGCGATCGGCACGGCCTGGTCCCCGCTGACCACGCACGGCGGGCGCACACCCAGCCGGTTCAGCTCCTCGGCGACCGCGGCGAACTCCTTGGTCGTGGCGTGGCCGACGCGGACGGCGTGGCTGAGCACGGAGAGCTGGACGGTGAGATGAGCGGCCAGGACCAGCGTCAGCGCCCCGACCCCTGCCGGGCGGCGGGCACGACGTGTCCGGGCGAAGAGGTGCACCAGGTACTCGGCCACCGGGACGGCCAGCAACGCGTAGGCGGGGAGCAGGAATCGGGGCGCGGCGTACTCGACCAGGAACAGGTACGGTACGGCCGTCGAGACACCGGCCGCCGTCGCCAGCAGTGCCGTGGTCCCTCGGCCCGCACGCCGGGCCGCCATGATCCCGCCCGCCGCGAGGAGGGGCAGCGCCAGCCACCACACCGCGGTGGCGGGGTTCTCCCAGCCGATGTCGCAGGGGCGGCACAGGGTCCGGCCGGCGAGCGCTCGCAGGTGGTCGTCGACGGCGACGTTCCACCCGAGGCCGCCCTGGATCTCGCCGGCCCGGTGCAGCCGCGCCCCGAGGCCCCCGTAACGGGCGTACGCCTCGGCCGTCCAGGGTACGCAGCCGGCGACGAGTCCGCCGACGAGTGCGGCGCCCAGGCGGGGCAGGCGTCGACCCGGCACCAGGGTGACGGCCAGGACCAGCGGGAGCGCGAGCCAGAATCCGTCGGCCGGGCGCATCAGGGCGACCAGGGCCACGGCGGCCCCCGCACCGGCCGTCTCCGCCGGCCCGGCGGAACCGCGCACGGCCCTCACGACCCAGCCGGTCGCGGCCAGGGCACCCAGGGCGCACCACAGGTTGGGCATGGCGGCGGGGCCGTAGAACAGGGTCGGCCACAAGCCGGCGAACAGTGCGCCCGCGCCCACGAGGACGGGGGTGGGCAGCACCTTCCGCCAGACCCACAGGGCGACGAGCAGTGCGGCGGCGGAGAGCAGGGCGAGATAGATCCGCAGCGCCGTGGTGGATGCGGTGAGCGCCGCGACGGGAGCGACCAGGTAGGAGATCCCGCGGGCGCGGGGGGCGCTGAAGAAGGCGGCGGGGGCGTTGCCGCCGACCTGGCTGACGTAGACCGTCTCGTCCCAGGCAAGGCCCGAACCCGGTACGACGAGGGTCAGTTGTACGGCGGCGAAGACCGCGGCGAGCGCCGTCAGCCACGGCAGTGGACCGGATGTCCGCCGGCTGGGCCGTTCGGCCGGGGCCCTCACCGCCGGGCGCAGTGGTGGGCACTCGTGCATGACCGCTCCTCGTCTCTCCGGGGGCCGCGGGACGGGGACGGCGCGGCTTGGGTCAACGAGAGAGGGGGGTCGGGGGTCACGTGGGGGGCAGTGTGCCGCGACCGGTGGCGGGACGCTGACTCCCGTGCCCCGGGGGCCCCTTGGGGGGTACCCCCTACATAAGTAGGGGCCCGGCTGCGTCGCTGGGGTGACGCGCCGGCCCCGGGTTGTGGGGTGGAATCAGAACACCGTCCCCGCACCGCTCCCGGAGGCCCCCCGTGACCGCCCGAACCGATCTGCCGACGAAGGCGAAGCGCACCGTCCATCCGTTGGTCGCGGCCTTCGTGCGCTTCGTCGTCTGCGGGGGCGGTGTCGGACTGGCGGCCAGTGGTGCGCTGGTGCTGATCGGCGGCCGGATGCCGCTGGTCCTCGCCAACGCCCTGATCACCGTGGTCTCCACGGTGATCGCGACGGAGCTGCACAGCCGGATCTCCTTCCGGAGCGACCGCAGGGGCTGGAGGGTCCATCTGCAGTCCGGGCTCACGGTGGTCGTGAGTTACGCGTTCACGACCGGCGCTCTGCTCGTGCTGCACGCCCTGCAGTCCGCCCCCTCAGCACTGGTCGAGCAGACCGTGTACCTGTCGGCGTCCGCGGCGGCCGGGGCCGGCCGGTTCGCGTTGCTGCGGGCCGTGGTCTTCACCCGGACTCCGGCGCCGTCGGACGCCCCTGTCCTGGCCCGGCAGGCGGTCGTCATCGCGGCCTGATCCACCGGGCTCCGCGAGATCCCCTAGGGGGTCAACTCCCGTACGCCCGTGCTGTGCAGGTGGAGCGCCCACAGCAGCACGCCGAAGGACGCGGTGTGGAGGACGGCGCGAACGGTGTTCCACATGACCCAGCGGTCCTCGAACGCGGCGCGCGCCTCCCGGAGCAGGTCGGGGGCCGCGTCGGCCGGCACCTTGTCGAGGGCGTCGTTGAGCGGGACGTTGCGTGTTCCGGTGACGAGGAACGCCGCCCCGTGGAGCACCAGCGCCGCGACGATCCAGGGCAGGGCTCCCGGGCTGTGGCCCTTCACGGCGAGGACCGTCGCCAGCACCAGCAACGGCAGGGGCAGCAGGAAGGGCGTGAGGAACCAGCCGTTGATGATGGCCCGGTTGATGTGCTGCATGGTCCGGACGAAGGCCCGGTCCTCACCACGGGCCAGGCCCGGCATGACGGCGTACGAGAAGGCGCAGAACAGCCCGGCCATCAGGGCGGCTCCCCCGGCCGAGGCGAGAAGGACCGCGGTCTGGAGTGTTCTCATGCGTGCTCCGAATCCGGCGCTGCGGCCCGTTCGACGAAGTGGACGACGCCCCCGTCGGGGTCGGTGACGGGTGTCACCGGGTACGGGAGGCCGGCGCTCCGGTTCGGGCACAGCCTGCACACAGCGCCGTCACGCATATGCCATACGATGCGCACACCTGTTCACAGTACTTCCGTTTGAGGATGCCCACGTCATGATTCTCGGTGTCACGTCCCGTTCAGCACGCGGCATGTCCGCCGCCGTCGCCCTTCTCGCGATAGGCGCGGTGGGCTGCGCCGACGCCATCGACAGCGCCAAGAAGGTCGTGCGACAGCGGTCGGTCTTCTCGCTCACCCCGGGCGACTGCTACAACCCGAACAGCGGGGCGGCCGAGAGCGAGGAGATCAGCGTCGAGATCGTGCCGTGCGGGGAAGCGCACAAGGGCCAGGTCGTCGGCGAGTTCACCATCGAGGGGGAGTCGGAGTACCCCGGTGACGACGGGACCTCGAAGATCGCCGAGGAGGGGTGCCCGGCGGAGTCCCAGAAGTTCATCTCCGACACCTGGGCGGTGCCCGAGGGCGTCGGCCTCTTCATCTACTACCCCACCAGCGAGAGCTGGAAGACCGGCGACCGGGCCGTGAGCTGCACCTACGCCAAGGAGTCGGGCACGTTCTCCGGCTCGCTCCAGGACAAGTCCCTGAACGCCGAGCAGCTCGCGTATTTGAAGGGTTCCAACGCGGTCTACGAGGCGCTGTGGGGCAACCAGCCCGAGGCGGACCAGATCGAGGACGACCTGCCCGGCTACAAGAAGCAGGCCAAAGCCGTTTCCGCCGCGCTGAACACCCACGTGACGAACCTGAAGGGTGTGAAGCAGCCGCAGACGGTGAAGCTCCGCGCGCAGCTGGAGGAGGCCGCCGACGCCTGGGAGGATGCTGCCTCCGCCGGGAACATGGATGATTTCTACGTCGCCTACGACCTGGGCTTCACCGGCATCGACCCGAACAAGTCGGTCGCCGCCCGCAAGGAGTTGAAGCTCGCCACCACCGTCCCGGCCGAGGACGCCGAGGTCTGGACCGGCTGATCCGGCCCGTACGGTGCGCGCCCCCGCGGACAGCCTGCGGGGGCG
This sequence comes from Streptomyces sp. NPDC102451, assembly GCF_044765485.1. Classification (NCBI taxonomy): domain Bacteria; kingdom Bacillati; phylum Actinomycetota; class Actinomycetes; order Kitasatosporales; family Streptomycetaceae; genus Streptomyces; species Streptomyces sp. NPDC102451. Next base: position 90,408 of record NZ_JBIWKD010000024.1, read on the forward strand.
CGCACCGGCGTCCGACGGGTCGCTCCCCGCGGGGTGAAAGGACGCCGAAGGTACACTTCGGGGCGCCCGAGCGGTGCGGGCCCGGGCGCCGCCCCGCCCTCATCGCACCTCCCCCGGCCCACGTACGAGGAGCGACCGTTGAGCCCCGAGCCGCCGCCGTTCCGGCTTCTGCCCGGCGCCCCCGGATCGCCGGTGCTGCTGCACGTCCCGCACTCCTCCCGGACCGTCCCGGAGCACGTGCGCCACGGCATCGTGCTCGACGACGAGGCACTCGAAGCGGAACTCGACCACATCACGGACTCCCACACGGCCGGCCTGGCCGCCAGGGCCTCCGCGGCCTGCGCGGTGACGCCCTGGCGCTTCGTCAACGGCCTGTCACGCCTGGTCGTCGACCCCGAGCGGTTCCCCGACGAGCGGGAGGAGATGCTGGCCGCCGGCATGGGCGCGGTCTACACCCGCACCACCCACCGGGAGCGGCTCCGGCCGCCCGGTGCGGATCCGGTGCCTCTGCTCGACCGCTATTTCCATCCGTACGCCCGGGCGATGACCGAGGCCGTCGACGAACGGCTCGCCGCCACGGGACGTGCCGTCGTCATCGACGTCCACTCCTACCCGGTCACCGCGCTCCCGTACGAGCTGCACGGCACCGGCCCGCGGCCCCCGGTCTGTCTGGGCACCGACGGGTTCCACACCCCGCCCGGGCTGCAGGCCCGGGCGGAGGCGGCGTTCGCCGGATTCGGCGGCACGGGCCTGAACAGCCCGTTCCCCGGTACGTACGTGCCGCTGAAGCACTACGGGACGGACCCGCGGGTCACCGCGCTGATGATCGAGATCCGGCGCGACCTGTACATGACCGAGCCGGGCGGCCCGGCCGGCCCGGGTCTCGACGCGCTCGCCTCGGCACTCGCCGCGCTGGTGGACGGGCTCATGGACGTATGACCCGGAACGGCTACCTCGGCCGGGCGTAGGGCCGGGTCATGATCTCCATGTTGTGGCCGTCCGGGTCCAGGAAGTAGGCCCCGCGGCCACCGAACAGGCGGTTGATCTGCCCGGGTTCGCTGTGATGGGGGTCGGCGTAGTAGGTGACGCCGAGCGCCTGGAGCCGGGCCGTCATGGCGTCGAACTGCGCGTCGGGGACGAGAAAGGCGTAGTGCTGCGACTGCACGGGCTCGTCCCGCAGTTCGTAGTAGTCGAGGGTCACGCCGTTGCCCAGGTCGACGGGCAGGAACGGCCCGAACGGGGCGCCGACCTCCAGGCCGAGGACAGCGGCGATGAACTCGGCCGAGAGGCTGCGGTCCTTGGCGTACACGGCGTGGTGGTCCAGTTGGACGACGTCGACGCCCTGCTGGGAGTCGAGCGGGAGCTGCTGGGTGTGAGGCATGTCGATCACGTCTCCATGTCGTGGATTCCGCGGGAAGGGGGCGCCGCACTGGGGCGCCGGGCGGGATGACACGACGGAGTGGCGGGGCTCGCGCCCGCCACGGGCTCATGCAGCAGCCGGGCTGCTCTCTCGTACATGGCCCATGGCCGACCCGGCAGTCACGGCACCGACCTTACCGCGCGCCTGTGACGGCCGGGCGGTGAACGCTCAGGTTCCGTAGGCGTCGAGGCCCGCGACGGCGAGCCGGAAGGCGCGCTCCGCCTGCGCCTTCGGGTCGGTGTAGTTCTCGGTGGCCAGGGCGATTCCGACGATCAGGGTGAGCAGGTCGTCGACGGTGATGTCCGCCCGGACGGCCCGGTCGTCCACGGCCCTGCTCAGCAGTGAGGAGCAGGCCGCCCCGATGACGACCCCGCAGGAGTCCTGGCCGGCCTCGTCCTGGAGCGGCTCGTAGGACAGGACGTCCGCCAGCCCGCGCGCGGCGAGCGAGTAGGCGAGCAGTTCGCGCAGCCACTCCACCAGTGCGGTGCGGCTGTCGTGCTCGTCCTGGAGTGTGCGGGCGCGTTCGCACAGGACGTGGACACGCTGCTTGAAGACGGCGTCGAGCAGGGCTTTGCGGGTGGGGAAATGACGCCGCACGGTGGCCGATCCCACGCCTGCGACACGGGCGATCCGCTCCAGGGAGGCCTGGGCTCCCTGGGCCGCCACCTCCGCCTCGGCCACGGCGAGGATGTGCGCGTAGTTGCGGCGGGCGTCCGAGCGCTGGCCGGTCATGTTCTCCCCTGCGTTGATAAGTGGCGGGCCCCGCCGTATTGTAGCGAACACCAAACGGCGGGCCCCGCCGTTTCTGGGGCGTGCGAACCACCGAGGAGACAACTCATGACCGCTGCCGCATCACCGGTTCTCGTCGCCGGTGCCACGGGCCGCCAGGGCGGCGCCACCGCCCGCGCGCTGCTCGCGCAGGGAACACCGGTGCGCGCTCTGGTGCGTGACCCGAACACCCCCCGCGCACGGGCCGTCGAGGCACTCGGCGCCCAGCTGTTCGTCGGCGATCTCACCGAACCGTCGACCCTCGGCGCGGCCGTGGACGGCGTCCGGGCGGTCTTCTCCGTGCAGATGCCCGCCTGGACCGGGCAGGGTTTCGACTTCGCCGGCGAGGTGCGCCAGGCGGACAACCTCATGACCGCCGCGAGGGCGGCCGGTGTGGAGCAGTTCGTCCAGTCCTCGACCAGCGGCGTGGGGCAGCATGTCGAGGCCCCGGGCTGGGCCGAGGGGCGGTGGGCGATCATGGAGGCCCCGCTCGGCACGAAGGCCGCGATCCAGGACCGGCTGCGCGAGATCGACTTCCCGTACTGGACGTTGCTCAAGCCGTCGTTCTTCATGGAGAACTTCGAGCCGTCGATGCGCTTCTACTTCCCCCGGGGTGTCGAGGGCGGTCTGGTCACCGTCGTCCGGCCGGGCACGCATCTGGCGCTCGTGGCGGCCAGGGACGTGGGCCGGGCCGCGGCCGCCGCCGTGTCCGCGCCCGCCGCGTTCCACCGGGTGGAGCTGGAGCTCGCCGGCGACCACCTGACCATGACCGAGATCGCCGAGGTCCTCTCCCGCGCCCTGGGAGTGCCGCTGTCGGCACCGGACATGACGGAGGAGCAGGCCCGCGCCGCCGGCATGGGGGACATGGGGGCCACGCACGCGTTCATGGAGGCGGTCGGCCAGCCGGCCAGACCGCGGTTCGCCCGTGAACTGGGCCTCGATGTGACCGGCTTCGAGCAGTGGGCGCACGAACACCTGCGGGCCACGGCCTGAGCACCGGGCTCCGGGACCACCCGGTCGGCTGTCCGGGCGCGGGGCGCGGCGTCAGAAGAAGACGCCGCACCTCAGCAGGACGTTCGCGTACGGCCTGGCCTCCCCCGTCCGTACCACCAGGCGGGCGGACGCGGTGAGCGCCTTCAGCTGCTCGTGGGGCACGTGCGTCAGGCCGGGGAGGCGGGCGGTCAGGAGGCGGGCGGCCTCCGGGTTGGCCTCCCGTATCTCCTCGGCCGCCGTCGCTCCCTCCACGACCAGTTCGTCCAGCAGGCCGTCCAGGACGTCGGCGAACGACGGGACGCCCGCGCGGAAGGCCAGGTCGACCACCCGTGGGCCCGGGGGGATGGGCATGCCCACATCGCAGATCAGGACGCCGTCGCCATGGCCGAGTTCGGCCACGGCCCCCGCGAGGTGGCGGTTCAGGATGCCTGACTTCTTCACAGCGCGGAGACCTCTTCCGCGGTCGGGAAGGACGCCTGCGCGCCCTCCTTGGTGACGGCGGCCGCGCCGACCCGTACGGCGAACCGGGCGGCCTCCGTGAGCTCCTCGCCCAGGCCGAGCCGCCACGCGAGGGCGGCGGTGAACGCGTCGCCCGCACCCGTCGTGTCCACGGCGTCGACCCGGGGGCTCGGCACCCGTACGGGCTCGCCGCCGCGGGTGTCGGAGACCAGCGCGCCGTCCGCGCCCAGGGTGATCACGACCGAGCGCGGGCCGAGGGCGGTGAGCCCCCGCGCCCAGGACTCCGGTGTGGAGCCCGCGCCCTCCCCGAGGATGAAGCGCGCCTCGTGCTCGTTGACGACCAGCGGGTCGCAGGCGGCCAGCACCTCGTCGGGCAGCGGCGCGGGCGGGGACGGGTTGAGTACCAGCCGCGTCCCCGGCGCGAGGGAGCGGGCCGTCTCCGTGACGGTGTCGAGCGGGATCTCCAGCTGTACGGAGACCACGCGGGCCGACGCGAAGAGGGGGCCCGCGGCCCTGATGTCCTCGGGGGTGAGCCGGGCGTTGGCGCCCGGGGACACGACGATGCTGTTGTCGCCCGAGGGGTCGACGGTGATGAGGGCGACGCCGGTGGGCGCCCCTCCGACGAGGACCCCGTCGGTGTCGACCCCCGCGTCCTGCTGCGAGGCGCGCAGCAGCCGGCCGTGGGCGTCGTCGCCGACCCGGGCCAGCAGCGCCGTACGGGCACCGAGGCGGGCGGCGGCGACCGCCTGGTTGGCGCCCTTGCCGCCGGGGTGGACGACGAGGTCGGAGCCGAGCACCGTCTCCCCCGGTCCCGGGCGCCGGTCGACGCCGACGACCAGATCGGCGTTGGCCGAGCCGACGACCAGCAGGTCGTGCCGGGAGGGTGCGGAGCCCTCGTTCTTCTGCATCTGGGTGGGGCCTTTCGTGATCAGGAGAAGTCGGCGACGTTCTGCCGGGTGACGACCTTGACCGGCACCTTCACCATGTCGGCGATCTTCTTGCCGTCGGCCGCCTTGACCGCGTTCTGTACGGCGATCTTCCCCAGTTCCCCGGGCTGCTGGGCCACGGAGGCGTACAGGGTGCCCGCCTGGACCGCCGTCAGACCGTCGGGGGTTCCGTCGAAGCCGACGACCGAGACGGACTTCCCGGCCTTGCTGCCGAGTGCCTTGGCCGCGCCGAGCGCCATCTCGTCGTTCTCGGCGAAGACGCCGGTGATGCCGGGGTGGGACTGGAGCAGGTTGGTCATGACGTCGAGGCCCTTGGTCCGGTCGAAGTCGGCCGGCTGGGTCGCCACGATCTTGATGCCCGGGTACGCCTTGATGCCCGCGGCGAAGCCCGCTCCGCGTTCACGGCTGGCGGAGGTCCCGGCGGTGCCCTGGAGGACGATGATGCTGCCCTTGCCGCCGAGCCGGTCGGCGAGTGACTTCGCGGCGAGCTTGCCGCCCGCCACGTTGTCGGAGGCGACCAGCGTCGCGGTCTCCGCCTTGTTGACGCCGCGGTCGGCGGCGACCACCGGGATGCCCGCCTTGTTGGCGTTGCGGACACCGGGACCGACCGCGTCGGAGTCCACCGGGTTGACGATGACGGAGTCGACGCCTGAACTGGTGAAGTTCTCCAGCTGGTTGGCCTGTTGCGAGGCGTCGTTCTGGGCGTCGGTGACGGTGAGGTCGATCCCGGCCTCCTTCGCCTCCTTCTGCGCGCCCTCCTTCATCTGGACGAAGAAGGGGTTGTTGAGGGTGGAGAGCGACATGCCCACCTTGGTGGTGGTGCCGGAGGAACCGGACTTGAAGAAGGTCACGGCGGCGATGACGGCGGCCAGGCAGACCACCGCGATGCCGATCTGCATCGCTCCCTTGCGGCCCTTCCCGGGTGACCCCGGTGCGGCGGACGATCCGCCGGCGGACGCGGCACCGGAGCCGGCCTTGCGGCGCAGGGTGTCCAGCAGGACGGCGAGGGCGATGACGACGCCGATGACGACCTGCTGCCAGAAGGCGGACACGGAAAGGAGGTTGAGGCCGTTGCGCAGCACGGCGAGGATCAGCGCGCCGATGAGGGTGCCGGACGCCTTGCCGACGCCGCCCGCGAGGCTGGCGCCGCCGATGACGACCGCGGCGATCGCGTCGAGTTCGTACCCCTGGGCCGCCTGCGGCTGCGCGGAGACGAGACGGGAGGCGAGGACGATGCCCGCGACGGCCGCGAAGAGGCCGGACAGGGCGTAGATGGCGAGCTTCTGCTTCTTGACGCGCAGTCCGGAGAGCCGGGCCGCCTCCTCGTTGCCCCCGATCGCGTACATGGACCGGCCGATGTAGGTGCGGCCCAGGATGAGGGCCGCTATCAGGCCCATCGCGATCATCACGAGCACCGGGACGGGCAGCCAGCCGCCGAGCGTGTCACCGAGCACGGAGACGGAGTCGGGGAAGGGGATCGGCCGGCCCTGGGAGATGACCAGGGACAGGCCCCGGGCCACCGACAGCATGGCCAGTGTCGCGATGAACGAGGGCAGCTTGCCGTACGCCACGAGGGCGCCGCTGACGAAGCCGCAGGCGATGCCGGTGGCCACGGCGATGACGACCGCCAGCCAGACGGGCACCCCCGCCGAGGTCGCCGACCACGCGAGGACGGTGGCGGAGAGCGCGGCGACCGAGCCGACGGAGAGGTCGATGCCGGCCGAGACGATGACGAAGGTGACACCGAACGCGAGGATCGCGGTCACCGCGGCCTGGACACCGACGTTCAGCAGGTTCTGGGTGGTGAGGAAGTCACCCGAGAGCAGCGACATCGCCACCAGGAGGACGACCAGGGCGCTGAGCGCGCCGTTGTCGAGCAGGAGGCGGCGGAGGGTGTGTCCGGCGCCGCCCGCGCCCGTCTTGCTCGGATGCGTGTCAGTGGCCACGGGGGCTCTCCTCTGCGTTCTCTGCGTGCTGGTCGGGGTCGATCACGGGGGCGCCGCTGACGGCGAGTGCCATCACGGCGTCCTGGGTGGCTTCGTGGGCGGGGAGCTCTCCGGCGATACGGCCCTGGGCCATGACCAGGACCCGGTCGCTCATGCCGAGGACCTCGGGCAGGTCGCTGGAGATCATCAGGACGGCGTGTCCGGAGGCCGTCAGCTCGTTGATGAGCTGGTAGATCTCGACCTTGGCGCCGACGTCGATGCCGCGTGTCGGCTCGTCGAGGATCAGCACCCGGGTGTCGGCCAGGAGCCACTTCCCGATGACGACCTTCTGCTGGTTGCCGCCGGAGAGGGTGCGGACGTGCTGACCGAGGCCCGCCATCCGTACGCCGAGCTGCTCGGCGATGCGGGCGGCGGCGGTGCGCTGTCCCTTGACGTCGACGATCCCGGAGCGGGTCGCCGAACGGAGGGTGACCAGGCCGAGGTTCTCCTGGACGGAGGCGTCGAGCACGAGTCCCTGGCCCTTGCGGTCCTCGGGGACGAGCCCGATCCCGGCGCCCATGGCGGCGGTCACGTCGTGCTTGCCCAGCCGTTCGCCGAGCACCTCGACGGTCCCGGCGTCGTAGGGGTCGGCACCGAAGACGGCGCGGGCGACCTCGGTGCGGCCCGCCCCCACGAGTCCGGCCAGGCCGACGACCTCACCGGCCCTGACGTCGAAGCTGATGCCGTGGAACACCCCGTCGCGGGTGAGCCCCTGGACGGAGAGCAACGACGGCCCCGTGTCCGGGCGTTCGCGCGGGTACTGCTGGTCGATGCTGCGGCCCACCATGAGCTGGACGAGCTCCGCCTCGGGGGTCGAGGCGGGCACCTGGTCGATGCTGCGGCCGTCGCGCAGGACGGTGACACGGTCCCCGAGGGCGGCGATCTCGTCGAGGTGGTGGGTGATGAAGACGACGCCGACGCCGTCGGCGCGCAGCTGCCGCACGATCCCGAAGAGCTTGTCGACCTCCTCGGAGGTGAGGACCGCGGTCGGCTCGTCCATGATCAGGACGCGTGCGTCCAGGCTGAGTGCCTTCGCGATCTCGACCATCTGCAGCCGGGCGATGCCCAGTTCGCGGACCCTGACCCGGGGTGAGATGTGCAGGCCGACGCGGCGCAGGAGCACCTCGGCGTCAGCCTCCATGCGTCGGCGGTCGATCATGCCGAAGCGGCGGGGCTGACGGCCGAGGAAGATGTTCTCGGCGACCGTCAGATCCGGGACCAGGTTGAACTCCTGGTAGATCGTGGCGATCCCGAGCTTCTCCGCGTCCTGCGCGCCGTGGATGCGCACCTCCTCGCCGCCTGCGAAGATCCGGCCGCGGTCCGGGCGGTAGGCGCCGGAGAGCATCTTGATGAGGGTGCTCTTGCCCGCGCCGTTCTCACCGAGCAGGACGTGCACTTCGCCGCTGCGGAGGTCGAAGTCGACACTGTCCAGGGCGACGACGCCGGGGAAGGTCTTGCGTACGCCTTCGATGCGCAGCAACTCGACTGATTCGCTCACTCGTTGCTCCCGGGGGTGGAGGTGCGCTCGCCGCAGGAGCTGCGTACGACGAGGCGGGCGGGCAGGGTGACGGACTGCGGGGGGCGGCCCTCGACGATGTCGACCAGGGCGCGTACGGCGGCACGGCCGAGGTCGCCCGTGGGCTGGGCGATCGCGGTGATCGGCGGGGCGGTGTGGACGAACCACGGGATGTCGTCGAAGGCGGCGATCCCGATGTCCTCGGGGACGCGCAGGCCGCGTGCGCGGATGGCGTCCAGGGCGCCGAGCGCCATGAGGTTGTCGGCGGCGAACACGATCTGGGGCGGGTCGGGCAGCGCGAGGAAGCGCTCGGTGGCGCGCCGGCCACTGTCGGCCTGGAAGTCGCCCTGGCCGATGTAGGCGTCGGGCAGGGCGAGGCCGTGGGCGCGCATCGCTTCGCGGAAGGCCTCGACGCGTTCGTTGCCGGTGGTGGTGGCGGCCGGTCCGGCGATGATGGCGAGCCGGCGGTGGCCGAGCGCGTAGAGATGGGCGACCAGGTCCTGGATGGCCCGGTGGCCGTCGGCGCGTACGACGGGGATGTCGACGCCGGGGATCCAGCGGTCGACGAAGACCATCGGGGTCCCGGTGCGCGCGACGTCCAGCAGCAGCGGGGACTCGCCGTCGGCGGGCGACACCAGGAGTCCGTCGATCCTGCGGTCCAGGAGCGTACGGACGTGGTGGTCCTGCTGTTCGGGCCGCTCGTCGGCGTTGCCGATGATCACGCTGTAGCCGAGGCCTCGGGCCTCCTCCTCGACGGAGCGGGCCAGCGCGGTGAAGTACGGGTTGAGTACGTCGCTGATGACGAGACCGAGCGTGCGGGTCTGGTCGGTGCGCAGCGAGCGGGCCACGGCGTTGGGCCGGTAGCCGAGGGCGTCGACGGCGGCGAGGACGCGTCTGCGTGCGTCCGGGCTGACGGAGGGATGGCTGTTGAGGACGCGGGAGACCGTGGCGACAGAGACTCCTGCCTGGGCCGCGACATCCTTGATGCTCGCCATTTCCGGACCACCTCCTTGTGGTTTCCGTAAGCCTCGAAACCAGCGGATGTGGCCGTGGAATCGATTACACGGATGATTGGAATCGATTACATGGCGGAAAACAACCCCTCGACCGGTGGACGTGACCGGATCGTGACGCGCGGGGCGGTGCGGCCCGCGGGGGGCGGGCCGGGGCTCCGGACCGAGCGGTCCGGAGCCCCGGCCCACGGGTCACCGGCGCATGGCGGTGGGCTGGGCGTCGGTGCGCATCGCGGCGTCGGTGCCGCCGTCGACGTAGAGGATCGAGCCGGTGGTGAAGCGGGCCTCGGGGCGCAGGAACTGTTCGACCCAGAACGCGATGTCGTCGGCCTGCCCGAAGATCCCCAGAGGCATCGGCGTCGGGAAGGAGTCGGGGTCCGGGGTGGCCGTCACATCGGTGGACCCGGTCATCAGCGGGGTGATCACCGCGCCGGGCGCGATCGCGTTGAGGAGGACACCGCGGCGGCCCCACTCCGGCGTCACCGCGGTGCGCCGGACCCAGCGGGCGAGGGCCAGCTTCGACGTCGCGTAGGCCGAGATGCTGGGGGCCGACTTCACGATCGTGGCGGGCAGGGCGCCCTGGGCGGCGGCGGCGTGCTCGCGGGAGGCGTCCTCCTTGCCGTCCAGCAGCAGCTCCAGCAGGGTGTCGTCGATCAGCGGGACGGTCGAGGCCGAGTTCGAGCTGATCACGACGGCCCGGCCGGCGCCGGAGCGTTCCAGCGCGGGACGCAGACCCTCCAGCAGGGCGACCGGCCCGAAGTAGTTGATCGACGCGACCGCCGAGGCGTCGGGCATGGCCGGGCCCACGCCCGCGACGGCGGCCACTCCGTCCAGGGTGCCGCCGCTGATCCGGAGGGCCTCGTCGACGGCGTGCCGGCGCCCGGCCTCGCTCCCGAGGTCGGCGATCACATCGGCGTCCCGGAGGTCCACCCCGATGACACGGTGGCCCGCGGCGCGCAGCCGTTCGGCGCTCGCGGCGCCCATGCCCGAGGCGGAACCGGTGACGACATAGGTACGCATACAGCTCTCCTTCGGCGGTCCCCGGTGGGGGCCCGCGTCCGTTCAGTGGAATTCCATCGTAATTCAATCAGTGATTGAATGATGATGGCGACGTCTCCGGCTGTGGTGGAATGGGGCGCATGAGCCAGCCCGAGGCCTCCAGCCGAGACCGCCTCCTCACCGCCGCCAAGCAGCTGTTCCTGGAGAAGGGCGCCGACCAGGTGTCCCTGCGCTCGGTCAACACGGCGGCCGGGCTGAATCCGGGCGCCGTGCACTACCACTTCGGCTCCCGCGAGGGACTGGTGTCGGCGCTCCTGGAGCGGGAGCTGCGGCCGATGTGGAGCGGGCGGCTGGGCGCCCTCTCGGGTCCGCCCGGCGGCGACCTCCAGGTGCGCGACCTGGTGGCCGCCCTCGTCGAGCCCTTCGCCGAACTCGTCGGCACCCGGGACGGCCGCGTGCTCTGCCACCTCCTGGCGCGGGCGGCCCTTCCCACGGGCCAGGTCCTCAATGTCTCGACCCTGTTCGCGCCGGCGCCCTTCGAGGTGCTGCTCGGGCGCGCGCTGCCGGAGCTCTCGCCGCAGGAGGTCACCGAGCGCTGCCGGCTCGCCTTCAGCCTGGCGATGGAGACCTACGGGCGTCCGCTGGTCAAGATGCCCGCGGAGCCGTCGTCCTTCCCGCACACGGAGACGGTGATCGCGTTCCTCGTCGCCGGACTGACCGCACCGTCGTGCCACGCGCCGGGGGCCGACGCCGCGTGACCGCGCAACCGTTCGCCTGCGGTCGCACCACGCAAAAAGACCCCAGATGAACTGGGGTCTTCGCTGGTGTCCGAGGGGGGACTTGAACCCCCACGCCCGATAAAGGGCACTAGCACCTCAAGCTAGCGCGTCTGCCATTCCGCCACCCGGACAAGGTGTCTGTCGTCCCGGGGTGTTCCCCGTGGCGACAAAGAAAACAATACCAGGGGTTTGGGGTGCCTCTCACCTGCGTTTTAGGTGGTCAGTGCGGTGCACGCCCGGCCGGGACGGACCGGGCCCCGACGCGCGTACGTTCCGTGGCGTGCCGTGTACACGGAGTACTCCCGGGCTACCTTCGCGGGCATGAGTGGCAAGAGCGGCCCGAGTGGCACGAGCGCACGCCTCCCGCGACCGCCCCGCGCCCTGACCTCGCTGCGGGAGCGGCTGCGCGACACCTTCTGGTTCGCGCCGGCCGCGGGTCTCGTGGGCGCCTTCGCCCTGTGGCTGGTCCTCTCCGAGCTGGACACGAGGATCGTCGCGCACCTCCAGGAGGAGGGGGCGTACGAGGAACTCGGGGAGCTCCTCTCCTTCGCGGTGGACGCGAGGACCATCGTCACCACGGTCAGCGCGGCGATGATGACGTTCATCGGTGTGGTGTTCAGCATCTCGCTGGTGGCCGTGCAGATGGCGAGCGGGCAGCTCACCCCGCGCGTCGTGCGGATCTTCGTACGCAGCAGGATCAGCAAGCTCACGCTGACGGTGTTCCTGGCGACCTTCGCCTTCTCCCTGCTGGTCCTGACCTCGTACGAGGGCGGGAACGACCCGGATCCACGGCGGGTGACGTCGGTGCCGCTCCTGCAGAGCGTGCTGACCCTGGGCCTGGTCGGCCTGAGCCTGCTGCTGTTCGTCGCCTATGTCTCCTCCACCCTGCGGCTGATGCAGGTCGGCCCGGTCCTGGACCACATCACCCGCGAGTCGCTCACCGCGCTGGAGAAGCACGCCGGAGGGCCGGCGGAGGCGCTGCCGCTGGGGCCCGCCACGGCACAGGTGGTGCACCGGGAGGGTGCGGGGGTGCTCCGCGAGGTGAAGGTGGCACGGCTGGTGCGTACCGCGGCACGGTACGGGGTCGTACTGCGACTGCTGCCCCGCAACGGGGACTTCGTGGTGCCGGGTACGCCCGTGCTGGACGTCCACGGCGGGGCTCTGTCTCCTGCGCACGGCCTGCGGCGCACCCTCCGCGTCGGCGTCGAGCGCGCCCTGTACCAGGACCCGTCCTTCGGCCTGCGGCAGTTGTCGGACATCGCGCTGCGCGCGCTGTCGTCGTCGGTCAACGATCCGACGACCGCGGTGCAGTGCCTGGACCGGATCGTGCAGTACCTCGCCGTCGCCGTCCGTCTGCCGCTCGCCCCGCTGCACCACCGGGACCGGCGGGGCGACGTACGGCTCGTCCAGCAGGTGCCGGGGTGGACGGACCTCGTGGACCTCGCGTTCGAGGAGGTCCGGTGGTGCGCCCCCGCGAGCCCGCAGGTCACGCGACGGCTGCTGGCCGGGCTCGACGATCTGCTGCTGCTCGCCTCCGAGGAACGGAAGGAGCCGCTGCGCAGGCACCGTGCACTCCTGGTGGAAGCGGTGGAGCGCACGGTGCCCGAGAAGGCCGGGCGGACGTTCGCGCTGCGCCCGGACCGTCAGGGGATCGGCTGACCCCCTCGGCATGTCCGGGCACGCACCGGCCGGTTCGGAGCTACTTGAGGTATCCGCTGTAGATGAACCTGGCCCTGTTCGGGGTGCCGGGCGCATCGCTGTCGAGGTAACCGGTGATCTCGTACCAGAGGTTCCCTGCGGAGTTGATGCACTCGTAGTACAGGTGGGTCGTCCGCCCGGCGGCGATGTAGCCGGTGACGGTCGCGCTCCCCGAGGGGCCCGTGTGGACCGGGGTGCGGGCATTCGTCACGCCGGCCTTCCCGTATCCCTTACAGGTGAGCGTGGCCTGCGTGCTCACCCCGCCGGACGTGGCGAGGGTGCCGGCGGAAGCGGCACCGGCCGACGGGGCGGCGGTCAGTACGGCCGAGGCGACCAGGAGGGGCAGGGCGATCGCCGTCCACGTCTTGGTTTTCTTCACGAAGGGTTTCCTTACGTTCTGCGATTTCGTCTTCCCTTTGGCACGGCGCTGGGAACCAGCGACGCGGTGCGAAGATCATATGAGTGTCCACCGACAAGTTGACGGTGCATTACAGAGCCTTTAACTTCCCTCGCGCCTACGGCATGAGGTGGTAGTCGGGGAAGTTGCCCGGCAGCCGCTCCCCCGACGGGCCCTCGGTGACGGCCCGTACGAGCAGTTCGCCACCCACGAAGGCGCCGCGCCAGGACCCCCCGAAGCCGCCGAAGAGCTCCTCACGGTCGCCCCGTGAACGCGGCTTGCCGTGACCCGTCTTGAAGGCCCGGATCTGCGGTGCCAGTCGCTCGTACGTCGCCGGGTCGTCGGTGGAGAGGGTGGCGACCAGGGCCCCGTTCGACGCGTTCATGGCGGCGAGGAGTTCGGCCTCGGTGTCGACCAGGACGATCGTGTCGACCGGGCCGAAGGGTTCCGCGTGGTGGAGCGGGGAGGACGGGGGCGGGTTCAGGAGTGTGACGGGGTGGAGGTAGGCGCTGGTGTCCTGGCCGGGGAGGAAGTGGGCGTCCGCCGCGGACCCCTGGTGGAGGGGGACGGCCCCGCGGTCGATCGCCTCGGTGACCTGGTCGTGCAGTTCCTTGGCCTTGGAGGCGCTGATCAGGGGCCCGAAGTCCAGGCCGGGGAGCGGGTCCGAGGGGTGCTCCACCGCGAGGGGGTGACCGGTGCGAAGGGAGCGTACGGCGGGGAGGTAGGCCTCCAGGAACTCCGCGAACAGGGTGCGCTGGACGACGAAGCGGGGGTAGGCGGTGCAGCGCTGCTTGCCGTAGTCGAAGAGCTTCGGGATGACCGCGGTGAGGGACGCCCAGTCGCTGTGGTTCCAGATGCCCCAGGTGTTGAGGCCCTCCTGTTCGAGGATGTGCCGCTTGCCGAGGTCGGCGACGGCCGTGGCGATCCGGGCGCCGGTGTCCCGGCCGCCGACGAAGGAGACGCAGCCGATCTCGGCCGACCGGACGAGCGGTTCGGACAGTTCGCGGCCGCTGCCGCTGACGAGGGTGAGCGGAATCCCTTCGCGGGCGGCGAGCGCGCAGGCCAGGGTGAGACAGGAGACGCCCCCGTCGGTGGGGGTCTTGGCGATGACGGCGTTGCCGGCCAGAGCCTGTACGAGCATCGCGTGGACCAGCACGGACATGGGGTAGTTCCAGCTGGCGATGTTGGAGACGGGCCCCGCGAGAGGGGTCCGGCCGGCCAGCAGGCGGTCGCTGTGGTCGACGTACCAGCGGACGCCGTCGATGGCCCGGTCCACATCGGCCTGGGCCAGGCGCCAGGGCTTGCCGATCTCCCGAACCAGGAGGAGGGCGAGGAGTTCGCGGTGCTCGGTGAGGGCGTCGAGGGTGGCCGAGACGCGGGCGCGGCGTTCGGGGAGCGGGATGTGGCGCCAGGCGCGGTGCTGGTCGAGGGAGGCCCGTACGGCTCGGCGAGCGGCCGGGGCGTCGAGCCGGGGCGGGCCGGTGATGGGTGTGCCGTCGATGGGGCTGGTGGCGGGGAGGGTGCGGCCGTCCTGGTGCCACGTGGCGGCCCAGAGGTTGCGGGCACGGTCCTCGCCGAACGCCTCGGGGGCGGCGGTGAGGCAGCGGTGCCAGGCGTCCTGCCAGGCGGTTCCTGGTTTGAGGGTGAGAGGGGTGGGGGTGGTCGTCGCTGGCTGTGTCGGTGTCATCGGGTCTCCGCTCTGGGTGCGGGGTGCGGTGGCCGGTTGCGCGCGGGCGGGTGGTGCGGGCGGGCGGGGCGCCCGGGGCGGGCCTGTTCCCCTGCCCGCCCGTTCCCGGGACCGGGGCTCCGCCCAGGGCCCCGGTCCTCGGTCACCCCCGGACTTCGTCCGGGGGTCCCGACAGGCTCAGATAATGCGGCTTCGGCCCGGAAAGCGTGCCGCACCGCCGGACGAGCTCGGATAATGCGCCTTCCGGCCCGAAGGGTCCTGGCTCGGTCCTCAGCCGCGCAGCCTGTCCTCCGCCAGGCGGGCCGTCTCCGTCGGGGTGGCACCCACCGCGACTCCCGCCGCTTCCAGTGCCTTCTTCTTCGCCGCGGCCGTGCCGCTCGACCCCGAGACGATCGCCCCGGCGTGGCCCATCGTCCTTCCCTCGGGGGCGGTG
Source organism: Streptomyces sp. NPDC102451 (assembly GCF_044765485.1). Taxonomy (NCBI): domain Bacteria; kingdom Bacillati; phylum Actinomycetota; class Actinomycetes; order Kitasatosporales; family Streptomycetaceae; genus Streptomyces; species Streptomyces sp. NPDC102451. Next base: position 105,502 of record NZ_JBIWKD010000024.1, read on the forward strand.
AAGCCGGCGATGTAGCCGACCACCGGTTTGGTGATGTGCCGGGCGATGTGGGCCGCGGCGCGTTCCTCCGCGTCGCCGCCGATCTCGCCGATCAGGACGATCAGTTCCGTGTCCGGGTCGTTCTCGAACGCCGTCAGGCAGTCGATGTGCGTCGTGCCGATCACCGGGTCGCCTCCGATGCCCACCGCCGTCGAGAAGCCGGTCTCGCGGAGTTCGTGCATCAGCTGGTAGGTGAGCGTGCCCGACTTGGAGACCAGGCCGATGCGGCCGGGCTTCGTCGCGATGTCGGCGGGGATGATGCCCGCGTTGGACTGGCCCGGGCTGATCACCCCGGGGCAGTTGGGTCCGAGGATGCGGGTGCCGCGTTCCTTGGCGTGGGCGTGGAAGACCACGGCGTCGTGGACGGGGATGCCCTCCGTGATGACCACGGCCAGGCCGATGCCCGCGTCCGCCGCCTCGACGACGGCGGCTTCGGCGAACGGCGGCGGGACGAAGACGACGGTGACGTCGGCTCCGGTCGCGTCCATGCCGTCGCGTACGGAGCCGAAGACCGGGACCGTACGGTCGTCGAGGTCCACGGTGCGGCCCGCCTTGCGGGGGTTGACCCCGCCGACGATCTGGGTGCCCGCCGCGAGCATCCTCCGGGTGTGCTTCATGCCCTCGGCGCCGGTCATGCCCTGGACGAGGACCTTGCTCTCCTTGCTGAGGAAGATGGCCATGATCAGTGCCCTCCCAGGGCCAGTCGGGCTGCTCGGTCGGCTGCGCCGTCCATCGTGGTGACCTGCTGGACCATCGGGTGCGCGCGGTCGTCGAGGATCGCCCGTCCGCGCGCCGCGTTGTTGCCGTCGAGCCGGACGACCAGCGGTTTCGTCAGGTGGACGGAGTCGAGGGCCTGGACGATGCCGTCGGCGACAGCGTCGCAGGCGGTGATGCCGCCGAACACGTTGACGAAGACGGACTTCACCGAGGGGTCGGAGAGGATGACCGTGAGCCCGTCGGCCATGACGCGGGCCGAGGCGCCTCCCCCGATGTCGAGGAAGTTGGCCGGGCGGGCCCCGCAGCCGGCGACCACGTCGAGGGTGGACATGACGAGTCCGGCGCCGTTGCCGATGATGCCGACCTCGCCGTCGAGCTTGACGTAGTTCAGCCCCTTGGCGGCGGCCGCCGCCTCCAGGGGATCCCCGTGCGGGTCGGCGGTGTCCTCGCCCCAACGGGACTGCCGGAAGCCCGCGTTGTCGTCCAGGGTGACCTTGCCGTCCAGGGCGAGGATCCTGCCGTCCGTGGTGCGGACCAGCGGGTTGACCTCGACGAGCAGGGCGTCCTCCTGGGTGAGCACCCGCCACAGCGCCTGGAGTACGGGCGCGGTCCCCGGCGGGAGGGAGGCCGCCTCGGCGATCCGTGCCGCCTCGGCCGATGTGACGCCCTCGGCCGGGTCGACGGGGATCCGGGCCACCGCTTCCGGACGGGTGGCGGCCACCTCCTCGATGTCCATGCCGCCCTCCGCCGACGCGATGACCAGGAAGGTTCCGGCGGCCCGGTCCAGGACGTAGCTGACGTAGAACTCCTCCTCGATGTCGACGGGCTGAGCGAGCATCACCGTCCGGACCCGGTGGCCCCTGATGTCCATGCCGAGGATCTGGCGTGCGGTGACGACGGCCGCCCCGGGGTCCGCGGCAATCTTCACCCCGCCGGCTTTGCCCCGGCCACCAACTTTGACCTGCGCTTTGACGACGACGCGGCCGCCGAGCCGTTCGGCCGCGGCGTGGGCCGCGGACGGGTGGTCCACGACCTCGGCGTCCGGTACGGCGATGCCGTGATCCGCGAAGAGTTGCCTTGCCTGGTGCTCGTAGAGATCCATAGCCACTCCCGATCGTGCCGATTGTGAAAGTGCCGCACGCCCCCTGGACACCACCCACCGGATGCGGGATAACAAGCTTCATACAGTATTCGTCGACTGTATGCAATGTACCGCGAGAGCGGCGGAGCGGCTCCCGCACTCCCCTACGAAGGGACAGGACATCGCCATGCCAGAGGACAGCCAGGACAGCCAGAACCTCATCTCCGGTGGGCACTTGGTCGCCAAGGCCCTCAAGGCGGAGGGTGTGGAACGCATCTACACCCTCTGTGGCGGCCACATCATCGACATCTACGACGGCTGCGTCGACGAGGGCATCGAAGTCGTCGACGTACGGCACGAGCAGGTCGCCGCCCACGCGGCCGACGGCTACGCCCGGATCACCGGGAAGCCGGGGTGCGCCGTCGTCACCGCGGGCCCCGGGACGACCGATGCCGTCACCGGTGTCGCCAACGCCTACCGCGCCGAGTCACCGATGCTGCTGATCGGTGGTCAGGGGGCGCACACCCAGCACAAGATGGGCTCGCTCCAGGACCTGCCGCACGTCGACATGATGACGCCCATCACCAAGTTCGCGGCCACCGTGCCGGACACCGCGCGGGCGGCGGACATGGTGTCGATGGCCTTCCGGGAGTGCTACCACGGGGCGCCCGGCCCGTCGTTCCTGGAGATCCCGCGCGATGTGCTGGACGCGAAGGTCCCTGCGGACAAGGCCCGGGTCCCGGAGGAGGGGCGGTACCGGGCCTCGACCCGGGCGGCCGGCGACCCGGCCGACATCGAGAAGCTCGCCGATCTGCTCGTACACGCCGAGAAGCCCGCCATCCTGCTGGGCAGTCAGGTCTGGACGACCCGGGCCACGGACTCCGCCACCGAACTCGTCCGGACGCTCAACATCCCGGCGTACATGAACGGCGCCGGCCGCGGCACCCTGCCGCCCGGCGATCCGCACCACTTCCAGCTCTCACGGCGCTACGCGTTCTCCAACGCCGACCTGATCGTGATCGTCGGGACGCCCTTCGACTTCCGGATGGGCTACGGCAAGCGGCTCTCCCCGGCCGCCACCGTCGTCCAGATCGACCTCGACTACCGGACCGTGGGCAAGAACCGCGACGTCGACCTCGGGATCGTCGGGGACGCCTCGCTCGTCCTGAAAGCGGTCACGGAGGCCGCGAGCGGCCGGCTCAACGGCGGTTCGGTGAAGCGCAAGGCGTGGCTGGACGAGCTGCGCGCCGCCGAGCAGACGTCGATCGAGAAGCGGCTCCCCCAGCTGAAGTCGGACGCCTCGCCCATCCACCCCTACCGGCTGGTGAGCGAGATCAATGACTTCCTGACCGAGGACTCCATCTACATCGGGGACGGCGGCGACATCGTCACCTTCTCCGGACAGGTCGTCCAGCCCCGCACCCCGGGCCACTGGATGGACCCGGGACCGCTCGGCACGCTCGGCGTCGGGGTCCCGTTCGTGCTGGCCGCCAAGCAGGCCAGGCCCGACAAGGAGGTGGTGGCGCTCTTCGGCGACGGAGCGTTCTCCCTGACCGGGTGGGACTTCGAGACGCTCGTCCGCTACAACCTCCCCTTCGTCGGGATCGTCGGCAACAACTCCTCGATGAACCAGATCCGTTACGGCCAGAAGGCCAAGTACGGCGACGAGCGCGAGCGGGTCGGCAACACCCTCGGGGACGTCCACTACGACAAGTTCGCCCAGATGCTGGGGGGTTACGGCGAGGAGGTGCGCGACCCCGCCGACATCGCCCCCGCGCTCCGCAGGGCCCGTGAGTCGGGGCTGCCCTCGCTCATCAACGTCTGGGTCGACCCGGACGCGTACGCCCCCGGAACGATGAACCAGACCATGTACAAGTAGAGGAGCCGTCGGCATGACCAAAGCTCTTGAGGGCGTGCGCGTCCTCGACATGACACACGTACAGTCCGGTCCTTCCGCCACCCAGCTGCTCGGCTGGCTCGGGGCGGACGTCGTCAAGCTGGAGGCGCCCAGCGGGGACATCACCCGCAAGCAGTTGCGCGACCTGCCCGACGTCGACTCCCTCTACTTCACGATGCTCAACTGCAACAAGCGGAGCATCACCCTCAACACCAAGAGCGAGCGCGGCAAGGAGATCCTCACCGAGCTGATCCGCCGCAGCGACGTGATGGTGGAGAACTTCGGCCCCGGCGCCGTGGACCGCATGGGCTTCACCTGGGAACGGATCCAGGAGATCAACCCGCGGATCGTCTACGCCTCCATCAAGGGCTTCGGCGAGGGTCCGTACACCAACTTCAAGGCGTACGAGGTCGTCGCGCAGGCCATGGGCGGGTCCATGTCCACCACCGGTTTCGAGGACGGGCCGCCGCTCGCCACCGGCGCCCAGATCGGCGACTCGGGCACCGGGATCCACGCGGTGGCCGGCATCCTCGCCGCCCTGTTCCAGCGCGAGAACACCGGACGCGGGCAGCGGGTGAACGTGGCGATGCAGCACGCGGTGCTCAACCTCTGCCGGGTCAAGCTCCGTGACCAGCAGCGCCTGGAGCACGGGCCGCTCGCCGAGTACCCGAACGCGCAGGACACCGCGGACGCCGACGAGGTGCCGCGCAGCGGCAACGCGAGCGGCGGCGGCCAGCCCGGCTGGGCGGTGAAGTGCGCGCCGGGCGGCCCCAACGACTACGTGTACGTCATCGTGCAGCCGGTCGGCTGGAAGCCCCTGTCGGCGCTGATCGGCCGGCCGGAGCTGGCGGAGGACCCCGAGTGGGCGACGCCGGAGTCCCGGCTGCCGAAGCTCGGCAAGATGTTCCAGCTGATCGAGGAGTGGTCGGCGACGCTCCCCAAGTGGGAGGTCCTGGAGCAGCTCAACGCGCACAACATCCCGTGCGGCCCGATCCTCTCCACCAAGGAGATCGTCGAGGACGAGTCACTCGCCGCCAACGAGATGGTGGTCCGCGTCGAGCACCCCGAGCGCGGCGCCTTCACCACGGTGGGCAGCCCGCTGAAGCTGTCCGACTCCCCCGTCGACATCGTCACCTCCCCGCTGCTCGGTGAGCACAACGCGGAGGTCTACGTCGGCGAACTGGGCCTGGGCGACGAGGAACTGCGGCTTCTGAAGACGAACGGAGTCATCTGAGCATGGCCGGAACAGTCGAGACACAGGAGCAGGAACGCGTCAGGGCACTGCTCGACCGAGTCCGGGGCGACGGGCGCAGCGCGCTCACCGCCCCGGAGGGGAAGGTCGTCGCCGACGCGTACGGGATCACGGTGCCGGGCGAGGGCCTGGCCCGGGACGTGGACGAGGCGGTGGCGCTGGCCGACCGGCTCGGCGGGTCCGTCGTCCTCAAGATCGTCTCCCCCGACATCCTCCACAAGACGGATGCGGGCGGCGTCGTGGTCGGGGTGTCGGGCGCCAAGGAGGTGCGCGCGGCGTTCTGCACCATCGTGAAGAACGCGAAGGCCTACGCGGCCGACGCGCGGATCGAGGGCGTGCAGGTGCAGCAGCTGGTGCCGCCCGGCCAGGAGGTCATCGTCGGGGCGGTCACCGACCCGACGTTCGGCAAGGTGGTGGCGTTCGGCCTCGGCGGTGTCCTGGTCGAGGTGCTCAAGGACATCACCTTCAGGCTGGCACCGGTGACCGCTGACGAGGCGCGGTCGATGCTGGACTCGATCGGCGCGGCGGAGATCCTGAAGGGGGTGCGCGGGGCGCCGGCCGTGGACCGGTGGGCGCTGGCGGAGCAGATCCGGCGGGTCTCCCAACTGGTCACGGACTTCCCGGAGATCGCGGAGGTGGACCTCAACCCCGTCATCGCGTCACCGGACGGCGCGGTCGCCGCCGACATCCGGATCCTGCTGACGACCGAGGAGGTGAAGGAGCGGCGCCGCTACAGCCGCGAGGAGATCCTCGTATCGATGCGCCGGCTGATGGAGCCGCGTTCGGTGGCGGTCATCGGTGCCTCCAACGAGCAGGGTAAGATCGGCAATTCGGTGATGCGCAACCTCATCGACGGCGGGTTCGCGGGCGAGATCCATCCCGTGAACCCCAAAGCCGATGACATTCTCGGCCGCAAGGCGTACAAGAGTGTCACCGACGTTCCCGGTGAGGTGGATGTGGCGGTCTTCGCGATACCCGCCAAGTTCGTCGCTTCGGCGCTCCAGGAGGTGGGACGCAAGGGGATCCCCAATGCCGTGCTCATCCCGTCCGGCTTCGCCGAGACGGGTGAACAGGCCCTGCAGGACGAGATCGTGGCGATCGGCGAGGAGCACGGTGTGCGGCTTCTCGGGCCGAACATCTACGGCTACTACTCGACCTGGCAGGACCTCTGCGCCACCTTCTGCACCCCGTACGACGTCAAGGGGCCGGTGGCCCTGACCTCGCAGTCCGGTGGCATCGGGATGGCGATCCTGGGCTTCGCGCGGTCGACGAAGACCGGGGTCTCGGCGATCGTCGGGCTCGGCAACAAGTCCGACATCGACGAGGACGACCTGCTGACCTGGTTCGGCGAGGACCCGAACACCGCGTGCATCGCGATGCACCTGGAGGACCTCAAGGACGGCCGGGCGTTCGTGGAGGCGGCGCGGGCGACCGTGCCGAAGAAGCCGGTCGTGGTCCTCAAGGCGGGCCGTACGAGCGCGGGTGCCCGGGCGGCGGGTTCCCACACGGGCGCGCTGGCCGGGGACGACGCGGTGTACGACGACATCCTGCGGCAGGCGGGGGTGATCCGGGCGCCGGGCCTGAACGACATGCTGGAGTACGCGCGTGCGCTGCCGGTGCTGCCGGCCCCCAAGGGCGACAACGTCGTGATCATCACGGGGGCGGGCGGTTCGGGGGTGCTCCTGTCGGACGCGATCGTCGACAACGGGCTCTCGCTGATGGAGATCCCGCCGGACCTGGACACGGCGTTCAAGGCGTTCATCCCACCGTTCGGGGCGGCCGGCAATCCGATCGACATCACGGGCGGTGAGCCGCCGTCGACGTACGAGGCGACGATCCGGCTGGGGATGGAGGATCCGCGGATCCACGCGCTGGTGCTGGGCTACTGGCACACGATCGTCACTCCCCCGATGGTCTTCGCGGAGCTGACGGCCCGTGTGGTGGAGGAGTTCCGGGCGCGCGGGATCGAGAAGCCGGTGGTGGCATCGCTCGCGGGCGACACCGAGGTCGAGGAGGCCTGCGCATACCTGTTCGAGCGGGGTGTCGTCGCGTATCCGTACACCACGGAGCGGCCGGTCGCCGTGCTCGGCGCGAAGTACAGGTGGGCCAGGGCGGCCGGGCTGTTGGGCGGTGGCCGATGACCTGATGACGACGGCTCGAACCACGGGGTCTGCGGCGTACCGCTCGGCCGCGGACCCCCGCGCGAAGTGAGAACGGGCAGGGGGCGCTGGCCAGACTTCTTCCACGCAAGGGGTTCGATCGACAATGACGACTACAGACCTCTCCACATCCGTCCCCTTCAGGGAGGTGACGGATCGCAACGGCCGCACATACCGGCTCGGCGAGACCGACCGGGACATCATGGGACGAGCCCGCTGGACGATGGTGCTCTTCCCGTGGATCGGCATGCTGGGCATCAGTTCCTCGGAGTACGCCTTCACGTCCGCCGAGGAGACCCTGCACGAGGCCCATCTATGGAACAGCGGGCACATCTTCTGGCTGATGGGCGTCTGGGTGTTCTTCCAGGCGGCCGTGGCCTTCCCGGCCGGCAAGCTGCGCGAGAGCGGCCGGCTGCCCGCCAAGAGCGCCATGCTCCTCGGCGCGTCCGGCACGCTGCTGGGCTATCTGTCCCTGGCGTACGCACCGCACGTGATCGTCGCGTACATCGGCTTCGGCATGTTCAGCGGCATCGGCGCCGGTCTCGTCTACGCGACCTGCGTCAACATGGTCGGAAAGTGGTACCCGGAACGCAAGGGTGGCAAGACGGGCCTGGTCAACGGCGGTTTCGCCTACGGTTCGGTGCCGTTCGTCTTCCTGTTCACCTCGTACATGGACCTGTCCAACTACGAGGGTGTGCTGGTCTTCGTCGGTGTCGTGTGCTGCGCGACGGTCGCCACCGCCGGGTGGTTCTTCAAGGACCCGCCGAAGAACTGGTGGCCGGGCCATGTGGACCCGCTGAAGGTGTCGGACGACCCCCGCATCGTGCGGTCGCTGGCGAAGAACCCGCCGGCGGTCAAGCAGTACAGCCCGCGTGAGGCGGCGCGTACGCCCGTGCTGTGGATGATGTGGTTCTGTCTGCTGTGCACGGCGGGCATCAACATCTTCGGCATCGCGATGCAGGTGCCGTTCGGCAAGGAGATGGGGTTCGCGGGCGGCATCGTGGCCACGGCCATGTCGCTGAAGGCCATCGTGAACGGTACCGGCCGTGGTGTGATCGGCTGGATCTCCGACCGTTACGGGCGCCGGAACACCTTGATCTTCGTCTGTATCGTGCTGGGCGCCGCGCAGTTCGGTGTCTACTTCTCCGGGAACATCGGCTCGATGCCGTTCTTCCTGTTCTGCTCGATGGTCTCCGGATTCGGCGGAGGCGCCATCTTCCCCCTGTTCGCGGCGATGACGGCGGACTTCTTCGGTGAGAACAACAACGCCTCCAACTACGGCATGGTCTACAGCTCCAAGCTGGTCTCCGGGCTGGTGGGTTCGGGGATGGGCGCGGTCGTGGTGAGCAACTGGGGCTACGACGCGGCGTTCGCCATCGCGGGCAGCGTCGGCTTCGGCTCCGCGGTCCTCGCCTGCTTCCTGAAGGCACCGGGCCGCTCGGACGCCAAGCACGCCGGCCCGGTGACCGGGGTCGCCGGTCCCGGGGTGACGTGACCGTCCGGTCCGTTCGGACACAGCAGTGGGGGGGGCCGGGGCCCGGCCCCCCCCCAGCGGTGTGGCGGGGGAGTCGGCCCAGCGGCGCTCGCGGGGCGAGTGGCGGTGGGCGCAGGGCGTTGGGGCGGAGGCGGAGGGCAC
>NZ_JBIWKD010000025.1:0-90025 GCF_044765485.1 Streptomyces sp. NPDC102451
TTCGATCTGTCGTCGCTGCGTGTCCTGGGTTCGGTCGGTGAGCCGATCAACCCCGAGGCCTGGATCTGGTACCGCAAGCACATCGGCGCCGACACGTGTCCGATCGTGGACACCTGGTGGCAGACCGAGACCGGCGCCATGATGATTTCGCCGCTTCCCGGGGTCACGGCGACCAAGCCCGGTTCGGCCCAGCGGGCCCTGCCCGGAATCTCCGCCACCGTCGTCGACGACGAGGCGAACGAGGTGCCGAACGGCGGGGGCGGCTATCTCGTCCTCACCGAGCCGTGGCCGTCGATGCTGCGCACCATCTGGGGTGACGACCAGCGCTTCATCGACACCTACTGGTCGCGCTTCGAGGGCAAGTACTTCGCGGGTGACGGTGCCAAGAAGGACGAGGACGGCGACATCTGGCTGCTCGGCCGGGTCGACGACGTCATGCTCGTGTCCGGGCACAACATCTCGACCACCGAGGTCGAGTCGGCTCTCGTGTCGCACCCCTCGGTCGCGGAGGCCGCCGTGGTCGGCGCCAACGACGAGACGACCGGTCAGGCCATCGTCGCCTTCGTGATCCTGCGCGGGACGGCAACGGCCTCCGACGAACTGGTCGCCGAGCTGCGAAACCACGTCGGCACCACCCTCGGGCCCATCGCGAAGCCCAAGCGCGTCCTGCCGGTGGCCGAGCTGCCCAAGACCCGCTCCGGCAAGATCATGCGCCGCCTCCTGCGCGACGTCGCCGAGAACCGCGAACTCGGAGACGTCACCACCCTCACCGACTCCTCGGTCATGTCACTCATCCAGACGCAGCTGCCCTCCGCTTCGTCCGAGGACTAGAGCCGACCAAGCCGACCAGACATGCCAGGTCCGCCGGCCAAGGCCTGACAGGTCCGTTCGTACGCCTCCAGGGGCACCCGGAACCCCCCGGGTGCCCCTTTCGGCGTCCGGGGCAGGGCAGAGACGTACGGCCGCAGGTGTGCGTCGCCGGGCGGCGGCCCCCGGGCCCGGATACGTTTCCCACAGCCCAGGTAGAGTGATGAATTCGTCGGCGGAGTTCGCAAAGTGCGCGGAGTACGTCAGCACGATCGCGTGCACGCCGGTACGCAGGCGCGAGCAGCGAGCAGCGAGCAGCGAGCGACAACAGCACAGGAAATCTTCACAGGGGCGCCGGGAAGTCTGGTCGGCATGTGTATTCGCCATGCCACCACTGCCGTAACCCGACCCGGAGGTCTCCCCCGTGGCCCCGCCCGTTCCCCCGTCCGGCCGCCGTACTCTGCTCGGCCGGCTTTCACTTCCCGAGCGCAACTACGTCGCCGACGCCCTGCGCACCGAGACGGTCGGCGGCGTCATCCTGCTGGTCGCGGCCGTCGCCGCGCTGATCTGGGCCAACACCTTCGGCTCCACCTATGAGTCCGTCAGCGGCTTCCACTTCGGCCCGGAAGCTCTGGGGCTCAATCTCTCGGTGTCCCACTGGGCCGCCGACGGACTGCTCGCCGTCTTCTTCTTCGTCGCGGGCGTCGAGCTCAAGCGTGAGCTGGTCGCCGGAGAACTCCGTGACCCGCGGGCCGCGGCCCTCCCCGTGGCGGCGGCGCTCTGCGGCATGGCCGTCCCCGCCGTCGTCTACACGCTGACCGCCACACTCGGCGGCGGGTCCCTCGCCGGCTGGGCCGTCCCCACCGCCACCGACATCGCGTTCGCACTCGCCGTGCTCGCGGTCATCGGCACGTCGCTGCCGTCGGCGCTGCGCGCCTTCCTGCTGACGCTGGCCGTGGTCGACGACCTCTTCGCCATCCTCATCATCGCGGTCTTCTTCACCGAGAGCATCGACTTCCTGGCGCTCGGCGGAGCCTTCGCAGGGCTGGCCGTGTTCCATGTGCTGCTGCGCACGGGGGTGCGCGGCTGGTACATCTACCTGCCGCTCGCCCTGGTCATCTGGGGTCTCATGTACAACAGCGGCGTCCACGCGACGATCGCCGGCGTCGCCATGGGGCTCATGCTGCGCTGCTCCCGGCGCGAGGGTGAGACGCAGTCCCCAGGCGAGCACATCGAACACATGGTGCGCCCTCTGTCGGCCGGCGTCGCGGTCCCGCTGTTCGCCCTCTTCTCGGCCGGCGTCACTCTCAAGGGCGATGCCCTGGCCGGCGTCTTCACCCGGCCCGAAACGCTCGGGGTGGTACTCGGTCTGGTCATCGGCAAGACCGTGGGCATCTTCGGCGGCACCTGGCTCGTCACCCGCTTCACGAAGGCCCAGCTCAACAAGGATCTCGCCTGGGCCGACGTCTTCGCCGTGGCCACGCTGGCCGGTATCGGCTTCACCGTTTCGCTGCTCATCGGGGAGCTCGCCTTCACGGGCGACGAGGACATGATCAACGAAGTCAAGGCAGCGGTGCTCATCGGTTCCCTGATTGCCGCCGTACTCTCCGGTGTACTGCTCAAACTGCGGGTACGCAGATACAGGACGCTGTACGAGGCCGAGGAACTCGACGCGGACGGATCAGGTGTGCCCGACGTCTACGAGCAGGACGACCCGGAGTACCACCTGCGCATGGCCGCGATCCACGAGAAGAAGGCTGCAGAGCATCGCCGCCTGGCCCAACGGGCGGGGGCAGCGAGCAGCAAGCCGGACAGTCCGGCATGATCTGACATCGGATGTACGGAAGAGGAGAGGGAGTCAGGGATGAGCGACCCCGGCAACTACGCGGGCAGCACCGACCGTAGTCTCGGACAGCTGTTCGCTGCGGCGACGGCGGAGATGTCCGCGCTGGTGCACGACGAGATCGCCCTGGCCAAGGCCGAGGTGCGTCAGGACGTCAAGCGTGGCGCGATCGGCAGCGTGGCGTTCATCGTCACGGGTGTGCTGATCCTGTTCGCGATCCCCGTGCTGAGCTTCGCCGCGGCCTACGGGATCCACAACCTCGGGCTCGGTCTCGCCTGGTCGTTCCTGATCGTGGGCGGTGCGTTCATCCTGCTGGGGATCCTGCTCGCCCTCTTCGGGCTGGCCAAGTTCAAGAAGGTCAAGCCGCCGGAGAAGTCCATCGCCTCGGCGAAGCAGACCGCGGCGGTCCTGCAGGGCGTCAAGCCCCACCCCCGCCCCGCCGGCGCCCGGGCGATCGAACAGGCGCAGGGCAGCACACTCGCGGACAGGGCCATCGAGAACCGTCCTGCCCAGGACAAGGCGGTCTCTGTGACACGCTCGTCCACATGACCGACCCCGATTTCGGCACATCCGGCCCGGTGGGGCCGCTGGGACCGGCTGCCGGTTCCGGCGGCCCCGTCCGGCTCGATGGCCCCTGGACGCACCGTGATGTGGCCGCCAACGGCGCGCGCTTCCACATCGCCGAGCTCGGCGACGGGCCCCTGGTACTGCTGCTGCACGGTTTTCCGCAGTTCTGGTGGACCTGGCGCCATCAGCTGACCGCCCTGGCCGACGCCGGGTACCGCGCGGTCGCGATGGACCTGCGCGGGGTCGGCGGCAGCGACCGTACGCCCCGGGGCTACGACCCCGCGAACCTCGCGCTCGACGTCACCGGCGTGATCCGTTCGCTCGGTGAGCCCGACGCGGCGCTCGTGGGCCACGACATGGGCGGCTACCTCGCCTGGACGGCGGCCGTGATGCGGCCGAAGCTGGTCCGTCGGCTCGTGGTGTCGTCGATGCCGCACCCGCGCCGCTGGCGTTCCTCGATGCTCTCGGACTTCGCTCAGTCCCGGGCAGGCTCGCACATCTGGGGCTTCCAGCGGCCGTGGGTGCCGGAGCGTCAGCTCGTCGCGGACGACGCGGCCCTGGTGGCCCGGCTGATCCGTGACTGGTCCGGGCCGCGCACCCCCGACTTCCCCGACGACCAGGCCATGGACGTCTACCGGCGCGCCATGTGCATCCCGTCGACAGCCCACTGCTCGATCGAACCGTACCGCTGGATGGTCCGCTCACTGGCCCGTCCGGACGGCGTCCAGTTCAACCGGCGGATGAAGCGCCCGGTGCGTGTACCGACGCTGCACCTCCACGGCTCGCTCGACCCGGCGGTCCGGACGCGTAGTTCCGCGGGGTCCGGCGAGTACGTCGAGGCGCCGTACCGGTGGCGACTTTTCGACGGTCTGGGGCACTTCCCCCATGAGGAGGATCCGGTCGGCTTCTCGACCGAACTCATCAACTGGCTCAAGGACCCCGAGCCCGACCGGTAGCCGACTGGCACAGGTGTCTGACGAACAGCCACTTGCCTGCCGCATAAGCCAATTGGCTGACTCGCGCACGATTACCGACCTTGGGTCACGGGCAGACGTCGGGGTATGGGCTGGACGCGCGACTTCAATGACGCAGCACGCAACCGCCGCTCGACCGCTCCTGCTGGTCCGAGCATTCATGAGGGGGGCGGCTCTCCGAGCCGGGTGCACGATGTGAGCGATTTCCATGATCTCCGGCTGGGCATTCCGCGCATTCTCCACCGCCGGGCCCGCTGGGTCTCGGCGCGCCTGCGCCACCCCCGCGGATGACCCGTCAGCCGCCGGACGACACACCACGCGAAGGTCCCCGGTCCGTCGAGGACCGGGGACCTGTACGTGGCATCCGTACGGCGGCGGCCGGGGCCGACCACGGCAGTGACCGGTTAGCCGGCTTCCGCGGCAGCCGGGGCCCTGGTAGCCGGGCCACGGTGTTCGTCGGACGGAGACCTCAGAGCGCGCAGCCCTGGCTGTCGACCTGCTGGGCCGTGGACTTGCCGAGCTCGATGTCCTCGCGGATCTCGTCGGCCGTCAGCGCGTAACCCGTGTCCGGGTCGTCGAGCGACTTCGCGAACACCACTCCGTACACCTTCCCGTCCGGAGTGAGCAGCGGGCCGCCGGAGTTGCCCTGGCGGACGGTCGCGAAGAGCGAGTACACGTCGCGCCGCACGGTGCCCCGGTGGTAGATGTCCGGGCCGTTGGCGTCGATGCGGCCCCGGATGCGCGCGGAGCGTACGTCGTAGGCGCCGTTCTCCGGGAAGCCGGCGACGATGGCGCTGTCACCGCTCCCGGCGTCCTTGTCGGTGTCGGTGAAGCGCAGCGGCTCGGCGTCCAGGTCCGGGACGTCCAGTACGGCGATGTCCCGCTGCCAGTCGTAGAGGACGACCTTGGCGTCGTACAGCCGGCCCTCGCCGCCGATCTGGACGGTCGGTTCGTCGACGCCGCCGACCACATGGGCGTTGGTCATCACACGGCGGTCGGAGAAGACGAAACCGGTTCCTTCGAGGACCTTGCCGCAGCCCGGCGCCATACCGACGACCTTGACGATGGACTTCTTGGCACGGGTGGCGACAGGGCTTCCGGCCAGCGCCGGATCCGGGGGCTCGACCTCGGTGATGGGCTCGTTGGCGAAGGGGCTGAAGACCTGCGGGAAGCCGTTCTGGGCGAGGACGGAGGAGAAGTCCGTGAACCAGGTGGAGGCCTGATCGGGCATCACCCGGGAGACACCGAGCAGGACCGACGAGCTGCGGACCTCCTTGCCCAGCGTCGGCAGTGACGTGCCGGCCAGTGCGGAGCCGATCAGCCACGCCACCAGGAGCATGGCCACCACGTTGACCAGCGAGCCGCCCGTGGCGTCCAGGGCGCGCGCCGGTGACCACGTGATGTACCGGCGGAGCCGGTTGCCGAGGTGGGTGGTGAACGCCTGGCCCACGGAGGCGCACACGATCACGATCACGACCGCGACGATGGCAGCGGTGGAGGAGACCTCCGACCCGTCGGTCACCTGGTCCCAGATGATGGGCAGCAGGTAGACGGCCACGAGGCCGCCGCCCAGGAAGCCGATCACGGACAGGATGCCGACGACGAAACCCTGGCGGTAGCCGATGACCGCGAACCACACGGCGCCGACGAGCAGCAGGATGTCCAGCACGTTCACCGTCTATAGCCTCGCAGATTCGTCACCTGGCCCGTCCGGTTCGACGGGGTCCGGGCCAGGCCCGGAACAGCGCAGCACGGGAGTCAGCCTGTCATGCGCGCCAGTCGAGCGGCACCTGTCTGGTCCTGTCCCAGGGGCGTTCCCATCCCGCGTAGTGCACAATCCTGTCGATCACACCGGCTGTGAATCCCCAGACCAGGGCGGATTCGACCAGAAATGCGGGACCTCGGTGGCCGCTCGGATGGACGGCTGTCGCGCGGTTGGCGGGGTCCGTGAGATCCGCCACGGGGGCGGTGAAGACTCGGGCGGTCTCGGCCGGATCGACGGCTCCCACCGGGCTGGGCGTCCGCCACCAGCCGAGGACGGGCGTGACGACGAAGCTGCTCACCGGGATGTAGAGCCGGGGCAGCACACCGAAGAGCTGGACACCGCTGGGATCGAGCCCGGTCTCCTCCTCCGCCTCCCTCAGCGCCGCCCTCAGCGGCCCGGTGGTCGTGTGGTCGCCGTCCTCGGGATCGAGCGAGCCGCCGGGGAAGGACGGCTGGCCGGCGTGGGAGCGCAGGGAACCCGAACGCTCCATCAGGAGCAGCTCCGGACCGCGCTCGCCCTCGCCGAAGAGGATCAGGACGGCCGACTGGCGCCCGGCACCGCTCTCCGGCGGCAGGAAACGGCTGAGCTGCTGGGCCCGCACGGTCTGCGCGGCCCGTGCCACGGGCTCCAGCCAGCCGGGCAGGCCCTCGGTGGTGACGGTGATCGCGCTGTCGTGGGGCGCGCCCGTCCCCGTGGTGGCCGCGTCGGTCGCGGCCCGTGTGCTCTGTGCGTGCGTCATGGGCACCCCCGTCGTTCCAACGCCTGTCGTCGGCGATTTCGTTCCGCACGGACCCGCCCGGCGGGCCGGTGCCGGACCCCGCTCGCCCCTGGGCCTCGTGAGCCGGCCGCTCACCCGGCTCCGAGCGGGGGTGCGGGGCTGCCCGGATAGTCCGGGGGTGGGCTGAGGCGCTGACCCGGGTAGCCCCCCATCTCG
Organism: Streptomyces sp. NPDC102451; assembly: GCF_044765485.1. NCBI lineage: Bacteria > Bacillati > Actinomycetota > Actinomycetes > Kitasatosporales > Streptomycetaceae > Streptomyces > Streptomyces sp. NPDC102451. The sequence goes on from NZ_JBIWKD010000025.1 coordinate 6,891, forward strand.
TACTTCAGGAGCTTCTTGGCCTTCTCGGGATCCGTCTCGCCCTCCCCGTAGGAAGGGCAGAGATGGGCGATCGGGCAGGCGCCGCAGGCGGGCTTGCGGGAGTGGCAGATGCGGCGGCCGTGGAAGACCACACGGTGCGAGAGCATCGTCCACTCGCTCTTCGGGAAGATCGCGGCGGTCTCGGCCTCGACCTTCTCCGGGTCCTCCTGCTCGGTCCATTTCCAGCGCCGGACCAGCCGGCCGAAGTGGGTGTCCACCGTGATGCCGGGCACTCCGAACGCATTGCCGAGGACGACGTTGGCCGTCTTGCGCCCGACGCCGGGCAGCTTCACGAGATCCTCCAGCCTGCCGGGGACCTCTCCGCCGAAGTCGTCCCTCAGGGCGGCCGACAGGCCCATGAGTGACCGCGCCTTGGCCCGGAAGAACCCGGTCGGCCGGATGGTCTCCTCCAGCTTCTCGGGAACGGCGGCGGCCATGTCCTCGGGCGTCGGGTAGGCGGCGAAGAGGGCCGGGGTGGTCTGGTTGACCCTCAGGTCGGTGGTCTGCGCGGAGAGGACCGTGGCCACCAGGAGCTCGAAGGGATTACGGAAATCCAGCTCGGGGTGGGCGTACGGATAGACCTCGGCGAGCTCACGGTTGATCCGGCGGGCACGGCGGACCATCGCGAGATGCGACTCGGGCTTCGCGGGCTTGCCCGCCGCTGCTCCCGTCGAGCGGTTCGCGGCTTTTTTCTTACTTCGTACGACCTGTTCGCCCACAGCGGAATTCCTGTCTCCCGACACCCCATCAGCCCCCTCGGCCTGCGCTCTCACCGGCGTTCCGGACACCCGGCCAGCCTAGAGCCAGGGGCTGACATCCGCCCCGGTCACCGCGTATCCACGCTCGATCGGCCCCCTGCCGTAGGGTCCGGCACGCCCGTGCGTCAAACTGGTTTGTGATCGATCGCACTGTTTTACCGTCCGGCATCATGGAAACCACGCTTCCCTGAACAGGCCGACAAGGAGAGAACTCGTGGACGACGTTCTGCGGCGCGCCCCGCTTTTCGCGGCGCTCGATGACGAGCAGGCCGCGGAGCTCCGCGCCTCGATGAGTGAGGTGACCCTCGCACGCGGCGACGCGCTGTTCCACGAGGGCGACCCGGGCGACCGCCTGTACGTGGTCACCGAGGGCAAGGTGAAGCTCCACCGCACCTCTCCCGACGGGCGGGAGAACATGCTGGCCGTGCTCGGCCCCGGCGAGCTGATCGGCGAGCTGTCGCTGTTCGACCCGGGCCCGCGCACCGCCACCGCGAGCGCGCTCACCGAGGTCAAGCTCCTCGGCCTCGGTCACGGAGACCTCCAGCCCTGGCTGAACGCCCGTCCCGAGGTGGCCACCGCGCTGCTGAGGGCGGTCGCCCGCCGGCTGCGCAAGACCAACGACCAGATGTCCGACCTGGTCTTCTCCGATGTGCCGGGCCGTGTCGCCCGTGCGCTCCTCGACCTGTCGCGCCGCTTCGGCGTGCAGTCGGAGGAGGGCATCCACGTCGTTCACGACCTGACGCAGGAGGAGCTGGCCCAGCTGGTCGGCGCCTCCCGCGAGACGGTCAACAAGGCGCTCGCGGACTTCGCGGGCCGCGGCTGGCTGCGGCTCGAGGCACGCGCCGTGATCCTGCTGGACGTGGAGCGGCTGGCGAAGCGGTCCCGCTGACGCCTCCGCCGCGTACGCACCCCTGGGCGCAGACGCCCGGAGGAGCCGCAGCCGTCGAAAAGGCCCCACCGCCCGGTGGGGCCTTTCGCGTGCCCGCGCCGGCCGGTCAGAACCCGTCCGGGTCGGGCCGGATCAGACCGTGCTCGGTCAGGTACTCCAGCTGCGCCCGCACCGACAGTTCGGCCGCCGGCCAGAGCGAACGGTCCACATCCGCGTACACCGCGGCCACGACCTCGGCGGGCTTCCGGTGCCCGGCCTCCACGGCCGTCTCCACCTGGGCCAGGCGGTGCGCCCGGTGGGCGAGATAGAACTCGACGGCGCCCTGGGCGTCCTCCAGCACCGGCCCGTGCCCCGGGAGCACCGTGTGCACCCCGTCGTCGACCGTCAGCGAGCGCAGCCGCCTCAGGGTGTCCAGGTAGTCCCCGAGCCGTCCGTCCGGGTGGGCCACGACGGTGGTGCCGCGCCCGAGGATCGTGTCGCCCGTCAGTACGGCCCGGTCGGCCGGCAGATGGAAGGAGAGCGAGTCCGCGGTGTGCCCCGGGGTGGGGACGACCCGCAGTTCCAGCCCTCCCGTGGTGATCACGTCTCCGGCCGCGAGCCCCTCGTCGCCCAGGCGCAGCGCCGCGTCCAGGGCGCGCACCTTCGTGCGGGTGAGCTCGGCGAACCGGAGGGCGCCCTCCGCGTGGTCGGGGTGCCCGTGCGTGAGCAGGGTGAGGCCGACGCGCCGGCCCGCCCGCTCCACGGTGTCGATGACGGCCCGCAGGTGTACGTCGTCGAGCGGCCCCGGGTCGATCACGACCGCCAGATCGGAGTCCGGTTCGGCGACGATCCAGGTGTTCGTGCCGTCCAGGGTCATCGCCGAGGCGTTGGGGGCCAGGACGTTGACCGCACGGGTGGTGGCGGGCCCGGAGAGGACGCCGCCGCGGGGCTGACCGGGCAGTGCCGCCGCGTCACTCATGCGGTGGTCCCGTCCGTGTCGTGGGCCGCCGGGACGTGTTTGGTGAACTCCTCGTGTCCCGGCCAGCTCAGCACCAGCTCGTCACCCTCCATACGGGCCTCTGCCAGCACGGGAGCCAGGTTCTGGGAGTCCGCCGCCTCCAACGCCTCCGCGGCCGTCCCGTACGGCCTCAGTGCCCGCAGGGTGGCCACGGTGGGCGGCATCATCAGCAGTTCGCCCTTGTCGTAGCCGTCCGCGGCGTCACCGGGCCGGATCCACACGGTGCGGTCGGCCTCGGTGGAGGCGTTCCGGGTGCGCTGGCCCTCCGGGAGGGCGGCCACGAAGAACCAGGTGTCGTAGCGGCGCGGTTCGAAGGCCGGGGTGATCCAGCGCGCCCACGCGGCGAGCAGGTCGGAGCGCAGCACCAGGCCCCGGCGGTCCAGGAACCCGGCGAAGGACAGCTCCCGGGCGACGAGGGCCTCACGGTCGGCCTCCCAGTCGGCGCCCGTGGTGTCGCTCACGACGGTGTCCGCGGTCGGCCCGGCCAGCAGGACGCCCGCTTCCTCGTACGTCTCACGGACCGCGGCGCAGACGACGGCCTGCGCCTCAGCGGCCGTGCCGACGCCCAGCCGGCCGGCCCAGGTCTCCAGGGACGGACCGGCCCAGCGCACGAGGTGGTCGTCGTCGCGCGGGTCGACCCCGCCACCCGGATAGGCGTACGCGCCGCCGGCAAAGGCCATGGAGGTCCGCCGGCGCAGCATGTGGACGGCGGGACCGGGGGCGTCCTGCCCCGACGCGTCGTCCCGGAGCAGCATCACCGTGGCCGCACGCCTGGGGGTCACGGCTGTCAGCTCGCCGCTGGCGAGGGCCCTGATCCGGGCGGGCCATTCCGGTGGGTACCACTGACCGTTCGACATGGCCGGAGGCTATCCGGAACCGCGCCGATGTTCGAGGGGCCCCGGACATCGATGCCTGCCCCGTACATGAATGATCCCGCCCGGTCGCGTGGACCGGGCGGGATCAGACGGGTACGGAATCAGGCGGGAGCGGATCAGGCGTCGACGAGCTCGACCTGGACCTCGACCTCGACCGGCGCGTCCAGCGGCAGCACCGCGACGCCGACGGCACTGCGTGCGTGCACGCCCTTGTCGCCCAGGACCGCGCCCAGCAGTTCGCTCGCGCCGTTGACGACTCCCGGCTGGCCGGTGAAGTCGGATGCGGAGGCGACGAAGCCCACGACCTTCACGACCCGGGCGATCCGGTCCAGGTCACCGGCGACCGACTTCACCGCCGCCAGGGCGTTCAGCGCGCAGGTCCTCGCCAGCTCCTTGGCCTCGTCCGCCGTCACCTCGGCGCCGACCTTGCCGGTCACCGCGAGCGTGCCGTCCACCATCGGGAGCTGGCCGGAGGTGTAGACGTACACCCCTGACTGCACGGCCGGCTGGTAGGAGGCCAGCGGCGGTACGACGTCCGGGAGCGCCAGGCCGAGTTCGGCGAGCCTCGCCTCGACGGCGCCCGCCACTACGGCTTCTCCCGCTTCAGGTAGGCCACGAGCTGCTCGGGGTTGTTCGGGCCGGGAACGACCTGGACCAGCTCCCAGCCGTCCTCGCCCCAGGTGTCCAGAATCTGCTTGGTCGCGTGCACGAGAAGGGGCACGGTCGCGTATTCCCACTTGGTCATGAGCCGACTGTAATGCCTGGCACAGGCGGCCTCGTGCGTAGCCTGCCTGCCGACTGGTTAGGCTCGAAGACGTGAGCAGGTTCCAGGTCGTCAGCGGCAAGGGCGGGACCGGTAAGACCACGGTCGCCGCCGCACTCGCGCTCGCCCTCGCGACCGGGGGCAGGCGCACTCTCCTCGTCGAGGTCGAGGGCAGGCAGGGCATCGCCCAGCTCTTCGAGTCGGAGCCCCTCCCCTACGAGGAACGCAGGATCGCCGTGGCGCCCGGCGGCGGGGAGGTGCACGCCCTGGCGATCGACGCCGAGCGCGCCCTCCTGGACTACCTCCAGATGTTCTACAAACTGGGCAGCGCGGGCCGGGCCCTGAAGAAGCTCGGCGCGATCGACTTCGCCACCACCATCGCCCCGGGGGTCCGGGACGTCCTGCTGACGGGAAAGGCCTGCGAGGCCGTACGCCGCAAGGACAAGCAGGGCAGGTTCGTCTACGACTACGTGATCATGGACGCGCCCCCCACCGGCCGCATCACACGCTTCCTCAACGTGAACGACGAGGTGGCGGGGCTGGCCAGGATCGGCCCCATACACAATCAGGCGCAGGCCGTGATGCGGGTCCTGAAGTCCCCCGAGACCGCGGTCCACCTGGTGACACTCCTGGAGGAGATGCCGGTCCAGGAGACCGCGGACGGCATCTCCGAGCTGCGGGCCGCCGAACTGCCCGTGGGCCGGGTCGTCGTGAACATGGTGCGGCCCCATCTGCTGGACGAGGACGCGCTGCGCACGGCCTCGGGAGGCCGCCGCAAGGAGATCGCGAAGACGCTCACCCGGGCCGGTGTGACGGGTTCCGCCGGGCTCGTACGGCCGCTCGTCGCGCAGGCCGCGGAGCATGCCCAGCGCGTCGGCCTGGAGCGTGAGCAGCGCGCCGTTCTGGCCGGGCTGGAACTGCCCATGGCCGAGCTCCCGCTGATGGGCGAGGGAGTGGGCCTGTCCGCGCTGCACGAGCTGGCGGAGGAGCTCCACAAGCAGGGTGTCGGCGACGAGACCGCGGACGCGGCGGGGCAGGCGCCCCGGGGCGGGAAGCGACGCGGCTCCGGACGAGGGGCGGGGTCATGACGGTGGACACGGACATCGCACCGGACGTCGCACCGGGGCTGGAGACCGACGCGCTCCTGGACGACCCGGAGATCCGCATCGTCGTCTGCTGCGGCTCCGGCGGCGTGGGCAAGACCACGACCGCGGCGGCCCTCGGTGTACGGGCGGCCGAGCGCGGCCGCAAGGTCGTCGTCCTCACCATCGACCCGGCCCGCCGGCTCGCCCAGTCCATGGGCATCGACCAGCTGGACAACATCCCGCGCCGGGTCGAGGACATCCAGGGCGAGGGCGAGCTGCACGCCATGATGCTCGACATGAAGCGCACCTTCGACGAGACCGTCGAGGCGCACACGGATGCCGAGCGGGCCCGCGCGATCCTGGAGAACCCCTTCTACCAGTCGCTGTCGGCCGGGTTCGCGGGCACACAGGAATACATGGCCATGGAGAAGCTCGGCCAGCTGAGGGCCCGCGACGAGTGGGACCTGATCATCGTCGACACCCCGCCGTCCCGTTCCGCGCTGGACTTCCTGGACGCGCCGAAACGTCTCGGCTCCTTCCTGGACGGGAAGTTCATCCGGCTGCTGATCGCACCGGCGAAGATCGGCGGGCGGGCCGGGATGAAATTCCTCAACGTCGGGATGTCGATGATGACGGGGACGCTCGGCAAGCTGCTCGGCGGGCAGTTCCTCCGCGACGTACAGACCTTCGTCGCGGCGATGGACTCCATGTTCGGCGGATTCCGTACCCGGGCCGATGCGACGTACAAGCTGCTCCAGGCGCCCGGTACGGCGTTCCTCGTGGTGGCGACGCCGGAGCGGGACGCGCTGCGCGAGGCCGCGTACTTCGTGGAACGGCTGGCCGCGGAGGAGATGCCGCTGGCCGGGCTGGTCCTCAACCGGGTGCACGGCAGCGAGGCCGCGCGGCTCTCCTCGGAGCGGGCGCTGGCGGCCGCAGAAAATCTTGAGGACGCCGGCATTGTGGATCAGACGGCCGGGAAGGCTGGCCTTGGTGACCCGGTGGACCCGGCGTCACCCACCTCTCCCGAAGCCCCGGAGCCGCTCTCCCCCGAGCGCAGCAACGAGCACGCCCCGCACGAGCCGTCACAGCAGGAGCCGCCCCAGCACGACCGGACGACGCACACCCCTGAGCCCGAGCCTGCCGAGCCGCGCAGCCGTGGCCGGAAGACGACTGATCCGTCCGGACCATCCAGGCACACGGAAACAGACGGACACGACACGGCCGCCACGGACGCCGCATCCGTCGAGGTGTCCATCGAGCAGCTGACCGCGGGTCTGCTGCGGCTGCACGCCGAGCGGATGCAGGTCGTCGCGCGCGAACAGCACACACGGGACCGCTTCACCACGCTCCACCCCGAAGTCCCGGTGGCCGAGGTGGCCGCGCTGCCAGGTGACGTGCACGACCTCTCAGGCCTCAGGGCCATCGGGGAACTGCTCGCGACCGGTTCCGCTTCCACTCCGGCCGGAGCCGCGTAGGACCCCACCGGGTCTCCCCGGGGCGTCCGTGCGGGTCAGCGCCCGCGCCTACCCCACCGCGGCGAACGTCTCGTGCAGTGCGTCGTCGTGCAGGTCGTCGTCCAGGCCCACCGCTGCGGGCAGCATGCCTGTGGACCGCTCGTACTCACTGCGCGCGGTCTCCAGCAGGCGGCGCCAGGACGTGACGGTGGGACGTCGGCGCAGAAGTGCGCGGCGCTCCCGCTCCGTCATTCCGCCCCACACGCCGAACTCGACGCGATTGTCCAGCGCATCGGCCAGGCACTCGGTCCGCACCGGGCAACCGGTGCACACCGCCTTGGCCCTGTTCTGCGCCGCCCCTTGTACGAACAATTCATCCGGATCGGTAGTGCGGCAGGCTGCCTGCGCACTCCAGTCGGTTACCCAGCCCATGCCGGCGCCGTCCTCTCCCGAATCGAGGCTCCCCCACGGCGGTAGCGGCATATTCACCGCTGCCAGTTGAGGACGTTACGGAAGGTGGGCACAGCACAACACCCCCTTCGGGCCCAATCTTGAATGGCCCGAACGGACTATGCGTACGCGGCAGATCACCCAGGGGAGTGATGCGAGGACATGCGCGACCTTCCCGACAGAATCGGGACAGAAACCCCAAGTCGCAACAGACATTCAGTGACACATGAGGCGAATTCGGGAACGCCTCGGCAGGTGGCTGAATTCCGTTGAAGGCCGTGCACGGGGGTTGATACAAAATCGGACTGCTGTGACAGTTGAGAGCAGCTTAGGCCAAGGCCTATACGCGTGTCCGGCGAATGAGAACGTAGGCTGCCCCCATGCCAAAGAAGCGCTCAGGCGGGGGTCTGACGACGACCCAGCAGGCCGCCAAGTTCCTCGGTGTCGCCGCGCTCTCCGGAGCTGTACTGGCAGGCATCGCGCTGCCGGCCGCCGGCGCACTAGGCCTCGCCGCCAAGGGGACGGTCGAGGGATTCGACGAGATCCCTTCCAACCTCAAGACTCCGCCGCTGAGCCAGCGGATCACGATCCTGGACAACGAGGGCGGGCTCATCGCGACGGACTACTCGCGCGACCGCACCGTCGTCCCGCTCAAGGACATCTCCCCGTACATGCAGGACGCGATCATCGCGATCGAGGACTCGCGGTTCTACGAGCACGGGGCCGTCGACCTCAAGGGCATCCTGCGCGCGATGAACCGCAACGTACAGGCCGGCGGTGCCGCGCAGGGCGCCTCGACGCTGACCCAGCAGTACGTGAAGAACGTCTTCGTCGAGGAGGCGGGTGACGACCCGGACAAGGTCGCCGAGGCCACCCAGCAGACCTTGGGCCGCAAGGTACGGGAGTTGAAGTACGCGATCCAGGTCGAGGAGGAGCTCGGCAAGAAGAAGATCCTGGAGAACTACCTCAACATCACCTTCTTCGGGCAGCAGGCCTACGGCATCGAGACCGCCTCGCAGCGGTACTTCTCCAAGCACGCCAAGGACCTGAAGCTGGAGGAGGCGGCGATGCTGGCCGGTCTCGTCCAGTCGCCGACCCGCTACGACCCGGTCAACGACGCGGAGGAGGCGACCAAGCGCCGCAACACCGTGCTGCAGCGCATGGCCGCCGTCGGCGACATCTCGCAGGCCGAGGCCGACAAGGCCATCGCCAGTCCCCTCAAGCTGAAGGTCAGCAAGCCGAACAGCGGCTGCATCACGGCCGTCAGCGGCGCCGGTTTCTTCTGCGACTACGTGCGCAAGACCGTCCTGACCGACCCGACCTTCGGGGCCACCCAGGAGGAACGCGCCAAGCTCTGGAACCTCGGCGGGCTGACCGTCAGGACCACGCTCTCGCCGCGCGCGCAGGCGGCCGCCAACGAGGCCGCGACCTCGAAGGTCTACAAGGACGACAAGGTCGCCGCGTCCGTGGTGCAGGTCGAGCCCGGCACCGGCAAGATCCTCTCGATGGGTCAGTCCAGGCCGTACGGCCTGGACCAGAAGAAGCACCAGACGATGCTCAACCTCGGCGTCAGCAACAGGATGGGCGGCAGCACCTACGGCTTCCAGGTCGGCTCGACCTTCAAGCCGATCACCGCCGCCGCCGCTCTGGAGAAGGGCATCAGCCCCGCGGAGAGCTACTCCACCGACTGGAAGATCTCGCTGCCGCTGAATTCCTTCCGCACCTGCGCGGGGGCCCCGACGGGCAGCAGCAACTGGGACCTCCAGAACGAGATGGAGTCCGAAAAGGGCAGCTGGGACATGACGAGCGCGCTCGGCAAGTCCATCAACACCTACTTCGCCAAGCTGGAGCAGAAGGCCGGCCTCTGCGAGACGGTCGAGATGGCGAAGAAGGTCGGTTACGAGCGGGGCGACGGCAAGGAGATCGAGGAGCACGCCTCGATCACCCTCGGCGGTGAGGTGAGCACCCCGCTCTCGATGGCCTCCGTGTACGCCACGTTCGCCAACCGGGGTACGTACTGCACGCCCGTCGCCATCGACTCGATCACCGGCCCCGACGGCAAGAAGATCGCCGTACCGAAGACCAAGTGCTCCCGCGCGATGAGCGAGCCGACGGCGGACACGATCAGCCAGATGCTCAAGGGCGTGGTCGAGGACGGCACCGGCACCCTGGCCGGCCTCACCGACCGCGACAACGCGGGCAAGACGGGTACGACGAACGACCGCCTCGACGCCTGGTTCGTCGGCTACACCCCGAACCTCTCCACCGCGGTCTGGGTCGGCGACGACATCGGCGAGAAGACCACCAAGATGTACGACATCACCATCGGTGGCCAGTACTACGACAAGGTCTGCGGTGGCTGCCTCCCCGGCCCCATCTGGAAGACCGCGATGACCGGCGCGCTCAACGCCTCGGAGACCCCGTCCTTCAACCCGATCTCGGTGCCGCGCGCCAAGGAGAAGGAGAAGGACAAGGAGAAGGACAAGGGCCGCGGCGAGGGCAACGGCGGGAACGGCGACGACGACAACGACAAGCCGGGCGCCGACCCGATCGGCGGCATCACCCTGCCGCCGGGCGTCATCGGCGGGAACGACGGCGGCGGGCGTGGCGGCAACGGCCCCTGATCTTCCCCGTCAGTCATGAAGGAGGGCGCTCCCCCGCCGGGGGGCGCCCTCCTTCTTCGTTGCGGGGCCCTCTTCCTTCGTCACCCGGGGGCCTCTTCCTTCGTCACGCGGGGCCGACCGCAATCGCGTGACGGACCTCACATGACTCTTCGTGAGGAAACCACGGTTCGCCCCCGGCCGCGAACCCATAAATTCCACCCACAAACGACTTCGCGGCCGCCGCGTTTCACACAGCGCAGTAACGGATCGCCTTATTCCGATTTACTTGCGCTTTAACCGGTGGTCGCATGCACCCTCCACGCCTATGATCGACGGACAAAGGGCCGCGGACAGAATTCACTCTTCGACGGAGTCGCACAAAAATAAAGGTGTAATGACGGTTGCGAGTCATCGAGAAAACAAGAATGCTCTCCTTCCTCGCGGCGACTTCCCTGCTTGTCGCGGGCTGCGGATCCTCCAAGGCCCCGCCGACCGGGGCCGAGGAAGGCTTTCGGGCTGTGAAGCCAGGGACTCCGCTGGTGGAGGTCGTGGACGAGGTGACGTCCGCGGGGCTGGGGCTGTCCGTCCGTGACGCGACCTTCCTGGGCAGGTACATACCTCCGGAAATGACCCGGGGGTACGCCGTCTGCTTCACGGAGGACAAGCCGGAGTACGGCGCGATCGACCTTTTCGTGGTGCCTTCGGCGGAAACCTGCCCCGCGAAGAGGGGTGCTGTGGTGCCACGCCCTCCGGTCCCCGACGTCACGGGCAGGACGAGCGCCGAAGCCGCGGCTCTGATGGCTTCGACCGGCTTCTCACCCGACCGCATGACGGCCCAGGACCAGCAGGCACCGTCCAGGCGCCTCGACTCGCGGACGGCAAGGAATTGGCGGGTGTGCTCCCAGTCCCCTGCCGCAGGAAAGCCGTTCAAGGCTGACGAGAAAGTGCTGATGCACATCTCAGCCGACTGCAGCACCACGCAGAAAACCAAGACCGGACAATAAAGAGCGCATGGAAGATCGCGGTCCTCTTCATTGCCGAGTCTGTATTTCCGATGCCCGCCGACCGAAAGATGCCACACATGCGTAACGCAATGCGAGCCATCACCATCGCCTCCGCAGTCGCACTGATGGGAGGAATCACGGCGTCCTCGGCACAGGCCGATGACCCCGCCGTGAGCATCTACACCGCGTCCAAGCTCGGCCAGGCCAAGTTCGTACCGTCCGGCGAGCACCTCTATGTCACCGACCTCGTCTCGGACGGCAAGTCGACGGTGGCTCGGCTCATCGTGCAGGGGGACACCACGTACTACTACTGGAACCGGACCAAGGCCGGCTCCACGCGTCACGTGAACATGTCGCTCCCCGAGGACCGCCACATCACGCTGGTGGCGTACACGGGCGTCTGGGACGGGACCGTGACCGGCGGCATCCACTGGGACAGCTACGACCACATGCTGGAGCACGTGACGACCTACAGCTGATCCGGAGTGTTCTCGGCGGGCCCTCCGGCGGAAAGCACTTCCCGCCGGAGGGCCCGTCGCGCTCCTGGCCCCGGGCCGGCGATCAGCCCGCGAGCAGCTTCTTCACCGTCGCGGCCACCCGGCCACCGTCGGCGAGCCCGGCCACCTTCGGGTTGACGATCTTCATGACGGCGCCCATGGCGCGCGGCCCCTCGGCGCCGGCGCTCTTCGCCTCCTCGACGGCCTGCGCGACGATCACGTTCAGCTCGTCGTCGGAGAGCTGCTTGGGCAGGTACGCGTCGAGCAGCTCGCCCTCCGCCTTCTCGCGCTCGGCCTGCTCCGTCCGGCCGCCCTGCGCGAAGGCCTCGGCCGCCTCGCGGCGCTTCTTCGCCTCCTTGGCGATCACCTTCTGCACCTCGTCGTCGGAGAGCTCGCGCGACGCCTTGCCGCTGACCTCTTCCTTGGTGATCGCGGTCAGGGTGAGCCGGAGGGTGGACGAGGTGAGCTCGTCACGCGCCTTCATGGCCGTGGTGAGGTCTTCCTTGAGCTTGGACTTGAGCGTGGTCATGCGGCGATTGTGACAGGTACGGGGCACCTGACGCCCGCCTGTTTTCGTCCCGCCGCACCGTTTCTGCGACGATGGCCCCATGCGCGCACGCTACGGAGTACCCCTGAAAGTCACGGCAGTCGGCGCAGCGGTCGGCGCCGCCGGTCTCGTGTACGCGGCCGGATTCGAGGCCCGCTCGTTCCGTCTCCGCCGGATCACGATTCCCGTACTCCCGCACGGAGCACGCCCGTTGCGCGTCCTCCAGGTCTCCGACATCCACATGGTGAGCGGCCAGCGCAAGAAGCGCGCCTGGCTGCAGTCGCTGGCGGGCCTGCGCCCGGACTTCGTCGTGAACACCGGTGACAATCTCTCCGACCCGGAGACCGTGCCGGAGCTGCTCGACGCCCTCGGGCCGCTGATGGAGTTCCCCGGGGTCTACGTCTTCGGCTCCAACGACTACTACGGCCCGAAGCTCCGCAACCCGGTCCGCTACCTCCTGGAGAAGACGCAGGGCAAGCACGGCCTCAACGGGAACGCGCCGGCGGTCAACGTCGTCCACAACCCGTGGGAGCCGATGCGGGACGCCTTCGACGAGGCGGGCTGGCTGAACCTCTCCAACACCCGGGGCCGGATCAAGGCCGACGGGCTGGAGATCGGCTTCACCGGCCTGGACGACCCCCACATCAAGCGGGACCGGTACGCCGAGGTCGCCGGCGGCCCGGAGACGGACGCGGACCTCTCGATCGGCGTCGTCCACGCCCCGTACCTGCGCTCCCTGGACGCCTTCACGGCGGACGGCTACCCCCTGATCCTGGCCGGTCACACCCACGGCGGTCAGCTCTGCATCCCCTTCTACGGCGCCCTCGTCACCAACTGCGACCTGGACACGGACCGGGTGAAGGGTCTCTCCGGACACACGGTCGGCGAGCGGCGGGCCTACCTCCACGTCTCGGCGGGCTGCGGCACGAACCGCTACACCCCGGTCCGCTTCGCCTGCCCGCCCGAGGCGACCCTGCTGACCCTGACGCCCCGCGACTGAGGCTCCCGGCCCTCCCGCGCCGGGGCGCAAAAACCGGATTTCGCCTCCGGGCGCGGGTGGGCTAAAGTAATCGATGTCGCCAGCACAATCGGTGGACATCGGGGTGTAGCGCAGCTTGGCAGCGCGCTTCGTTCGGGACGAAGAGGTCGTGGGTTCAAATCCCGCCACCCCGACAGCTGAAACACCAGGTCAAGGGCCTGATCCTCTCTGAGGATCAGGCCCTTCCTGTATTTCCGGAGGCGGCCGTGGTGGCGTCGGCCCCGCCCCTCAGCCCGTCGCGGAGACCGGGCGCGCGGTGTCCCCGTCCGTGGTGCGCTTCACCGACGGCAGACCGGTGAGGCCGATGAAGATCAGGGAGAAGACGCCCGCGGCCGCGAAGACGGTGAAGCCCGTCGTGGTCGAGCCGGTGGCGAGGAGCTGGCCGCCGAGCCAGGGGCCGAAGACCGCGCCGAAGCGGCCCATTCCCGAGGTCCAGCCGACTGCCGTGGCGCGGTTGTCGTCGTCCGAGCGGGCGGCCACGGTGGCGTAGATCATCGCCTGGGCGCTGAAGAGGAAGAGGCCGGTCAGGAAGACCACGACGTAGGTCACGGCCAGCGGCATGTGGACGCTGAGCATGTAGACGCCGATGGCGGTGGCACCGAACCAGATCGCGCCGATGCGAGCGCCGCCGAACCTGTCGGTGAGCCTGCCGCCGACGAGCATGCCGACGATGCCGCCGAGGTTGATGACGATGACGAAGCCGAGCGAGGAACCGAGGTCGTAGCCGGAGGCGCGCATCATCGAGGGCAGCCACTGGGAGACGCCGTAGACGAGCAGGAGTCCGCCGAAGGACGCCAGCCAGAAGAACAGGGTCTGCACCCACAGGCCGCCGCGGAACAGGGCGGCGACCGCGCTCCAGCGTTCGGTGCCGGCCGGGCGCTTCACCCCGGGGGCGGCGGCGGGCGCCTCGACCCCGTACCGGCCGGCGAGCGCCCGGGCCTCTTCGGTACGCCCCTTGGCCTGCAGGAACGTCAGGGACTCGGGCAGGTACTTGACGGCCAGCGGTACGCCGATGAAGAGCGGGATCACGCAGATCCAGAAGGACACACGCCAGTCGCCGGTCCACAGCGCCACGAAACCGGCCACGATGCCACCGGCCTGGTGGGCGGTCATGAGGGAGCCGACTATCAGCGCGCCGCGACCGCGCGGGGCGTATTCGCTGACCAGCGTGATGGTGCTCGGCAGGAGGCCGCCGAGACCGAGGCCCGCGAGGAAGCGGCCCAGGCTGAAGACGCCGAGGGTGCCTGCCACGGCGCAGATGGCGGAGGCCAGCGAGAAGACGGCGGTGGAGACGACGATCGTCTTCTTGCGGCCCGCCCAGTCGCTGATGGTGCCGGAGGACAGTGCGCCGATCAGCATGCCGAAGGTGGCGTACGAGCCGATGTCACCGGCCTTGCCCGGGTCGATGCCGAGGGCCTTGGTCTCCAGCATGTGCGGCAGGACGGAGCCGTAGATGAACATGTCGAGGCCGTCGAAGAGGACGACCAGCCAGCACAGGCCGACGACCAGCAGGGCGAGCCGGCTGCTGCGGGCCCCGGTGGCGGGGGATGGGGAGGACATCGGGGTATTCCTCTCGTCCGGGACAGCTCTGTCCCTGAAGAAGCTTCGGAGGGGGCGGGTCGGTGCGGCTCGATCGCGGCGGACCCGAATGTGCCGTTGACGTTAAGGACCCCGGGATTTAACGTCAACGCTTTTGTCAACAATCTTAGGAACAATCTGGCCACGCCCGTCGCGCTGCCGCCCCGGCCGTGGGCACGGGCATGCCGACCGGGCGCGTGCGGGCATGCCGACGGGGCGGGCGGCCCACAGGTGCGTGCCGCCCGCCCCTCCCCGCACGCCGCCGGTTCAGTCCAGCGGCGGGGTGCCGTGCGTATGGAAGGACTCGATCGTCCGCAGGCCCCACGCCTGCCCCTTGGCACGCTCGGCCTCGGTCCAGGTGACCAGCGGCCAGTCGGGGGCGAGCACGAGGCGGGTGAGCGGGTTGCAGAGCTCGACGCGGTTGCCGCCCGGCTCGTAGACGTACAGGAAGAACGTCTGCTGGATGGCGTGCTTGTGCGGGCCCGTCTCGATGAACACGCCGCTGTCGATGGCGAGATCGGCCGCGCGCAGGATGTCCTCGCGGGTGTCGGTGGCGAAGGCGATGTGGTGCAGGCGCCCGGTGGAGCCCGTCCAGTCCGAGGTGTAGACGACGTCGTACGACTTGTTGTTGAAGGTCAGCCACTTGGCGCCGATCCTGCCCGTGTCGAGCTGGATCTGCTCGGTGGGCCGGGCGCCGAGTACGTGCTGGTGGAAGTCGGCGTTGGCGGCGACGTCGGCGGCGAGGAAGTTGATGTGGTCCAGGCGGCGCACCCCCACGCCCCGGTTGGGCTTGGCCTGCGGCTGGTTCTTCAGCGCGGGCCTGAGCTCCGGAGGCGCCTCGTAGTACTCGCTCTCCCAGTACAGGGCGATCTCGTGGCCGTCCGGGTCGGCGGTGAGGTAGAGCTTCCCGATGCCCGGCTCGTCCTCCGCCCAGCGCCCCGCATGGCCCGTGGCCTCGAGTTCGGCGACCCTTCGCTGCAGGGCCTCCTCACTGGAGGTGCGCAGGGCGGTGCGGCGCAGGCCGGGCTTCGCCGCCGCGGTGAGCACCAGGCTGTGGTGCTCGTAGTCGTCGAAGGTGCGCAGGTAGACGGAGTCGCCGTCCTGCCCGTTGACGGTCAGGCCGAGGTAGTCGGTGAAGAACCGGACGCTGCCCTCCAGGTCCGGAGTGAGCAGTTCGGCGTGGCCGACATGGGCGATGTCACCGAGAGGGGGAGTCATCTGCGGCTCCTTGCGGGGAGAGTTCGGACGGGCGAGCTGTCTGCTCGGACCGGGGGAAGACGGTGCCGTCGAAGATCTTTCGTGCGGTACGGACCACCGCGGTGCGCCTTGCGACGGGGGTGCCGTCCGCGCCCGTCCCGACGGCGGCCTCGATGTCGAGGAACCCGGTGGGGTGTTCGATGCGCAGCCGGTCGCCGTCCGGGGGCAGCCGGGCGATGCCCTCGGCGACGCTGCCGGGGACGCGCAGCCCGGCGGCGACGCCCGCGGCGCCGAGGACGCCTATGGAGGTGTGGCAGCGGTGCGGGATGAAGGTACGGGTCGTGACCGCGCCGTCCTCGGCGGGCGGGGCCAGCAGGCTGAGCTTGGGCACCGTCGCGCCGCGGACGTCGCCGAGGCCCATGAGGGGGCCCGCTTCGAGGCGGATGCGCTCGATCCGGTCGCGCAGGGCGGTGTTCTCCTCCAGCTCCCGCGGGCTCTCGTAGCCGGTGACGTCCAGGGCCTCGGCCGCGATGAGCACGGTCGGCATGCCGTTGTCGACGCAGGTCACCGGGGTGCCGGCGATGACGTCACAGGCCCGGCCGGTGGGCAGCAGCGGGTTGTCGCCCGGAGCGAACCCGATCACCACCGGTGCGGCGGCGCCCGGCACCCCGGAGATCCTCGCCGGCCCGGTGTAGTCGACGCGCCCGCCGGGGGTGGGGAAGGACGCCGTCGCCAGGTCGCCGGTGTTGACCATCCGGATGCGTACGGACGTCCGCCCGTCCGCGGCGGCGACCAGACCGCGCTCCACGGCGAAGGGGCCGACCCCGGCGAGCAGGTTGCCGCAGTTCTGGCGGTCGGAGACCTCCGCGGTGTCGACGCCGACCTGGAGGAAGAGGTAGTCCACATCGATGTCCGGGTCGTCCGGTACGGAGATGACCGCGACCTTGCTGGTGAGCGGGTGCCCCCCGCCCAGCCCGTCGATCTGGCGCGGGTCGGGGCTGCCCATGATCCGCAGCAGCAGATCGTCCCGGGCGGCCGGATCCCGGGGCAGGTCGTCCGCGAGGAAGTAGGCCCCCTTGGACGTACCGCCCCGCATCAGGAGGCAGCGGACCTCCGCAGGTCCGCCGGTCACGCTCCGGCCTCCCGCGCGTGGTCCTCGTACGAGGTGTACCGCACGCCCAGGGCGTCGAGCTTCTCGCGCAGTCCGTAACGGTCCAGCCCGAGTTGGCCCTCCAGGAAGGCCGCGCGCGCCTTTGCTTCCTTGGCCTCCCGCGCCTCGGACGCCTCGGCGGTCTCGCGGGCGCGCTCACGGGGCACGACCACCACACCGTCGTCGTCGGCGATCACGACGTCGCCGGGGTGGATCACCTGGCCCCCGATGGCGACCGGGACGTTGACGGAACCACCGGTGGCCTTCACCGTCCCCTGGGCGGACACCGCCTTCGCCCAGGCGGCGAAGCCCATGTCCCGCAGCTCCTGGGTGTCGCGGATGCCCGCGTTGATCACGACTCCGCGCACTCCGCGCCTGCTGAGCGCGGTGGCGAACAGCTCGCCGAACATGCCGTCGGTGGAGGGGGAGGTGGTGGTGACGACGAGGACGTCGCCCTCGCCGCACTGTTCCACCGCCGCGTGGATCATGAGGTTGTCGCCGGGCCAGCTGAGCACGGTGACCGCGCTGCCCGCGATCCGTACACCCTCCTGGACGGGCCTCAGTTCGGGTCCGAGCAGGCCCGTACGCCCCATCGCCTCGCTCACGGTGGCCACGCCGTACCCGGCGAGCGCCTCGATGTCCCGCGCGTCCGCCCTGGGCGGTCCGGTGACGATGACGCCGCTCATGCCGGCCGCTCCGCGGTCCGCGCCGTCTCGGTTGTCATGGCTGAACTCTCCTTGCTGGACAGGGCATCGGCCCACCAGCGCGGCGCGCCGTGCGCGCAGTGCGTCGACCGGACGCGGCGCGTCAACCGCGCAGTGCCTCGATCACGCTCGCCAGGTGGGAGCGGACGGCCGCCTCGGCCGCCTGCGGATCCCTGGCCCTGATCGCGTCGATCATGGCCAGGTGTTCACTCAGGGACTGCTGTGGGCGTCCGGGCCTCAGGGCGAGCTGGAACCTGTGGCGCACCAGTTGGCCGTTCAGCCGCTCCAGTAGCGACACGGCCGTCTGCTGACCGGAGAACTCCCTCACCAGGGCGTGGAGTTCATGGTTCAGGTCGGAGTAGAGCATGGGCTCGCCGTCGGCGACGGCCTTGGTCATGGCCTCGCCGACTCCCGCGAGCCGGTCCAGCTGCTCGTCGCCGGCCGCGACGGCCGCCTTGGCCGCGCAGAGCCCTTCCAGGGCCATGCGGCACTCGGTGATGGCGACGGCCTCGTCGACGCTCACCACGCGCACCCGTGATCCGCGGTTACGGATCCGCTCGACCAGTCCCTCCGACTCCAGCTCGATCAGCGCCGCCCTGACGCTGGCCCGTGTCACACCGAACTGCTCGGCGAGCTCGTTCTCCACCAGCCGCTGGGCCGGTGCCATCTCGCCGCGCAGAATCGCCTGCCGCAGACGGGTCAGAGCCAGTTGCCTGGCCTGCTCCCCACTGGCCGGACCGGCTTGCTTCGGCATCGTTGCCCCCCTGAGTGAGTGCCTGTCGAACCTAAATCTAGGCCAACAGGATTGTCAACGATTCTGTTTGCCATATTGCTGTGACTACGGCTGCGCCCGGGCCCCGCCGCGTGAACGCACGTGGGCCCGGTCCCCTTCTCCTGCGAGAAAGGGGCCGGGCCCACGGAAGTGGTGCCGGGCGGCACGGCGGCGGCGCGCCCGCCGCCGGAAGCGGATCAGGCAGCCGCAGCCGCGGTGCCCTCGGCGATCTGTCGGAGCACCTCGGTCAGCGAGGTGACGACCTCGGCGTCGTCCGCCGGGTGGAGCTCCGCGAAGCGGGTCACGGAACCGGGGATGGAGAGCTTGGCGTCCGCCAGAACCGCTCCACCCGCGAGGCCGGCCGCCTTGCGGGCCTCGTCCTGGGCCCACACGCCGCCGAACTGGCCGAACGCGGTGCCGACGACGGCGACCGGCTTGGCGGTCATGGCGCCGGCGCCGTACGGGCGGGACAGCCAGTCGATGGCGTTCTTCAGGACGGCCGGCATGGTGCCGTTGTACTCGGGCGAGAACAGCAGGAACGCGTCGGACCGGCCGGCCGCCTCGCGCAGCTGGGCCGCGGCAGCCGGAACGCTGCCCTCGACGTCGATGTCCTCGTTGTAGAAGGGGACCTCGACGAGGCCCTCGTACAGCTCGACCTCGACGCCCTCGGGCGCGTGCTTGACGGCCGCCTCGGCGAGCTGGCGGTTGTGGGAGCCGGCGCGGAGGCTGCCGACGAGGGCGAGGATGCGTACAGACATGGGGGAAGCTCCCGGGAGACGGAGACTGCAGAAGTAAGCGGACCAGGGTCCGTTTAAAGTTGTACCACCTAAACGGACCGCGGTCCACTTCCTGCCGTCCGGGGCTACCCTGAAGTCATGACCGCTCCCCTCCCCCCGCTCCCCGGGCCGCCCGCCCCCGGCGAGACGCGGACGAATCTCACGCTCGCCGCCGTCGGCGGACCGGAGATGCTGCGGGCGGACGCGGCACGCAACCGCGTGCTCCTGCTGGACGCCGCCTCACGCCTCCTGGCCCGCTGCGGGGCGGCGAACCTCACCATGGAATCGGTCGCGGCGGCCGCCGGAGTCGGCAAGGGCACGGTCTTCCGGCGCTTCAAGGACCGCACCGGCCTGCTCATCGCGCTCCTCGACCACCGCGAGTCACTGCTCCAGGCCGCCTTCCTCTCCGGGCCGCCCCCGATGGGCCCGGACGCCCCCGCGGCGGAGCGGCTGCACGCCTTCGGCCCGGCCCTGATGCGCCATGAACGCGACCACCACGAGCTGATCCTCGCGTCCCGCGCCGATCCGCTGCGTACGTACGAGGTCCCCGCGCAGCGGCTGAGGCTCAGCCATGTGGCCCTGCTGCTGCGCCAGGCGCGTGCGGCGGGCGAACCGGAGCTGCTCGCCCACACGCTGCTCGGATCGATCGACGCCCCCCTCGTCCACCATCTGACGTGTGAACGCGGCATGGGCATCGACCGGTTGGAGCAGGGCTGGCACGACCTCCTCAGCCGGTACGGCGTGGAGTAGGGGCGATGCGGCCGGGCTACGGGCGTACCTGGATCAGGGCGTGCGTGCCACTGGTGCGCCACGCCCGGCCGGACCCCTCCAGGCGGTCCAGGGTCTCCTGGTCCAGGCCCACGACGACATCGGACTTGAGCGTGCGCAGCGCGGCGACGGCACCCGGGAAGTAGGCGGTGAGGCCTGCGAACGGCGTGGTCGCGGGCCACCGCCGGTCGCCCACCAGGCGCCGGTAGTTGAGGTCGCCCTTCAGGATCGTCAGCGTGGCGGCCCCGAGCTCCTCCCGGAGGTCGGCAGGCATCCGCTCGTACGGATACGGGGCGCAGAAGAACGCGTGGGTACGTACGTCGATCCGCCCCGTGCCCATGGCCTCCCGGATCCGCCCGCCGATCGCGCCCGCCTCGCCGGGGGCCCGGCTCATCCGGCGCAGGCAGTCGACGACGTCGGCCGTCATGGCGTCGGAGACGTAGTAGGGGGAGGGCTTCACATGGAGCGCCACCCGTTCCGCGTGGCCGTGCCGGAGCAGGTGGTCGATGAGGACGAGGTCGGGGATCAGCTCGCGGCCGGTGTTGTCCGCGATGACGGCGACCGTGGCCGGGGACCCGGCGGGCAGGAGGGACCAGAGCGCCGCGCTGTCGTCGGCGACCAGACCGGGATCGGCTTCGCCAGGGGTGGACTCGCCCGCCGGTCCGCGGAAGCCGAGATCGGCGCGGTTGCCCCAGAGCGAGGCCTGGAGGAGAGCCGTCGCCCGCTCGGCGGCGGGTGCGCCGGCGAGGTCGTCCAGGGCGCGGAGTTCCTCCTCGACCGTGGAGCCGCTGAGCTCCGCGCGCTTGAAGGTGGCGAAGGGGTCGATGCCCTGCCACGGGCCCGCCCCGAAGTAGCCGACGGCTTCCAGGAGCCTTCGGTAGAAGTAGCTCTCGGCCCAGAGGAACGGGGCGTCGAACCACGGGCGCCCGAAGTGCTCCGGCCCCCGCCCCAGCCAGAGCTCGCGGTCCGGGCTGCCGGGGCCGAGCGGTTCGACGACGCCGTGGAGGATCTCGTGCAGCAGGGCGTCCAGGGCGCGGTGCTGAGCGGGGCCGTACGGAAAGGCTTCGCGCACCTGCTCGATCAGCGCCGGGTGCCGCTCGGCCATGACGCCATGGGCGAAGCTGCCGGGCTCCCGGCACGTGATCACCGGGGGGACCTCGGTCCGGGAAGTCGCTGTCGTATCGCCCATGCGTCCCAGTCTGCCCGGCCCGCGGCCGCTCGTCCCGCGACGGGTGCGCATGTCCACCGTCCGGCGCGGGCACCCGGCGGGCAACGGCCTTGGGCGAACCGGCACATGACCGGACCGGGGCCTGGTTACGATATGGAGCGCTCACATGACTTACCCCAGGAAAGGGACCCCTCACCCATGCCGGCCGAGACGTTCGAGTTTCAGGTAGA
The DNA here is from genome assembly GCF_044765485.1 of Streptomyces sp. NPDC102451. Classification (NCBI taxonomy): domain Bacteria; kingdom Bacillati; phylum Actinomycetota; class Actinomycetes; order Kitasatosporales; family Streptomycetaceae; genus Streptomyces; species Streptomyces sp. NPDC102451. The sequence goes on from NZ_JBIWKD010000025.1 coordinate 28,234, forward strand.
AGCGCGCCAGCTCCTGCAGATGATGATCCATTCGATTTACTCGAACAAGGATGTATTCCTGCGTGAGCTCATTTCCAATTCTTCGGACGCGCTGGACAAGCTGCGACTGGAAACGCTCCGCGACGACACGCTCCAGGCGGACCCGTCCGACCTCCACATCGCCATCGAGGCCGACCAGGAGAAGCGCACGCTGACCGTGCGCGACAACGGAATCGGAATGTCGCACGACGAGGTCGTGCAGCTGATCGGGACGATCGCGAATTCCGGTACGGCGAAATTCCTCCAGGAACTGAAGGAAGCCAAGGACGCCACCGCGTCCGAGGAACTCATCGGACAGTTCGGTGTCGGGTTCTATTCGAGCTTCATGGTCGCCGACGAGGTCACCCTGCTGACCCGCCGAGCGGGTGAGGAGACGGGCACCCGCTGGCAGTCGAGCGGCGAGGGCACCTACACCGTCGAGTCCGTCGACGACGCACCGCAGGGCACCTCGGTCACGCTGCGGCTCAAGCCCGAGGACGCCGAGGACAAGCTCTTCGACTACACGTCCCCCTGGAAGATCAGGGAGATCGTCAAGCGCTACTCGGACTTCATCACCTGGCCCATCCGCATGGCGGCGGTGGGGGGCGAGGAGGGCGACGAGCCCGGGACCGAGACGGTCAACTCGATGAAGGCCCTGTGGGCACGGTCGAAGGACTCCGTGACCGATGAGGAGTACAGCGAGCTGTACAAGCACATCAGTCACGACTGGACCGACCCGCTGGAAACCATCCGCATGCAGGCGGAGGGGACCTTCGAATACCAGGCGCTGCTCTTCCTGCCGTCCCACGCACCGCAGGACCTGTTCATGCAGGACCACAAGCGCGGCGTTCAGCTCTATGTGAAGCGCGTATTCATCATGGATGACTGCGAAGCGCTCATGCCGACGTATCTCCGCTTCGTGAAGGGCGTGGTCGACGCCCAGGACCTGTCGCTCAATGTGTCGCGCGAGATCCTTCAGCAGGACCGCCAGATCGAGATGATGCGGCGCCGCCTGGTCAAGAAGGTGATCTCGACGGTGAAGGACATGAGGTCCGGCGCCCCCGAGAAGTACGCGACTTTCTGGAAGGAATTCGGCCGGGTCCTCAAGGAGGGGCTGTTCCAGGACTTCGAGAACCGGGACGCGATCCTGGAGATCTCCTCGTTCGCCTCGACCCAGGACGAGGAGGGACTGACCACCCTGCGCTCGTACGTGGAGCGGATGAAGGAGGGTCAGGAGCAGATCTACTACATGACGGGCGAGTCGCGCGCCGCCATGGAGAGCTCCCCGCACATGGAGGCCTTCCGCGCCAAGGGCTTCGAGGTCCTGCTGCTGACCGACCCCGTCGACGAGGTCTGGGTCCAGTCCGTTCCCGAGTTCGACGGCAAGCCGCTCCAGTCCATCTCCAAGGGCGAGGTCGACCTGGACACGGACGAGGAGAAGAAGGAGGTCGAGGCCGAGCGTGAGAAGCAGCAGCAGGACTACGCCGGTCTGCTGACCTGGATGACGGAGCAGCTCGGTGACACCGTCAAGGAGGTACGTCTCTCCTCACGGCTCACCGTCTCGCCGGCCTGCATCGTCTCGGACACGCACGATGTCACCCCGGCGCTGGAGAACATGTACCGCGCCATGGGCCAGGAGGTGCCGCAGATCAAGCGCATCCTCGAACTCAACCCGTCGCACGCACTGATCAGCGGGCTGAGGAAGGCGCACGCCGAACAGAGCGACGAGGAGGGCGCCCGCACCGAACTTGCCGAGACGGCCGAGCTGGTCCACGGGCTGGCGCTCCTCTCGGACGGTGGCGAGCTGAGTGACCCGTCGCGCTTCAGCAGGCTGATGGCGGACCGCCTGGAGCGCACTCTCTAGCACCGCGCCCCACCCCGACCCACTGCGGCCGCCAGGACTCCTGGCGGCCGCAGTCGTGTGCCGTGCGGGGGCGGTTGTGAAGGCGGGGCGATGGCGGGGCGATGGCGGGGACGGCTGCCCTTCGAACAGGTGACACTCCCCCCGAGGTGACTCAGGGCAGTCACGAGGGGTGTCGGAGAGATCCACAACTTCACCCATTCGGGGGCCCGTTGAAGGTTTATCTACGCGCGGAGCATCGCCTACCGAACGATCCTTCGGGCATATCAGACGACTTTCCCCGCACCCATTACCGGCGAGTACCGGGAGCTGCTACAAACGTGCACGCCCCACGAACTCCCCACTCGTCCCCCACATTTCGAAGGGCTGGCAGCCATGTCAGTACGAACCTTCCGGGCATCCGTCATCACCCTCGCGGTCGCCGCCGTGGCAGCACTCGGGCTCGCGCAACCCGCGTCCGCCGCCGGCGGCAACTACGTCGCTCTCGGTGACTCCTACTCCTCCGGAGTGGGCGCCGGGAGCTACACCTCGGAGAGCGGTGACTGCAAACGCAGCACCAACGCCTACCCGTACCTCTGGAAGAACGCGAACGCCCCGTCGACGTTCGCGTTCGTCGCCTGCTCGGGTGCGACGACGTCCTCCGTGTACAGCGGCCAGCTGGGCGCGCTGAGCGCGTCGACCACGCTCGTCAGTCTCACGGCCGGCGGCAACGACGTCGGGTTCGCGGACGTCATGCAGACGTGCGTCCTGCAGAGCGAGGCCACCTGCGTCGCCCGGGTGAACACCGCGGTCTCCGAGATGCAGAACACGCTGCCCGGGAGGCTCGACTCCCTCTACACGGGCATCCGTTCACGGGCACCGCAGGCCCGTGTGGTGGTCCTGGGCTACCCGCGCTTCTACAAGCTGTCCGGCAGCTGCATCGCCGGCCTCACCGAGACCGAACGCGGGGCCATCAACAACGCCTCGGACGTGCTGAACGGGGTGCTCGCCAAGCGGGCGGCCGACGCGGGGTTCACGTATTCGAGCGTGGTGGACGAATTCACCGGGCACGAACTCTGCTCGGGTGACCCGTGGATCCACAGCGTGTCCATCCCGGTCACCAACTCGTACCACCCGAAGGCCATCGGGCAGTCGAACGGCTACCTCCCGGCCTTCAACTCCGCGGCGTAACGCGCGTAGAGGGGCCTGCCCGGGCACAGCGCACCCCGGGCGGGCCCCTGCCGGAACACGGCTCCTCAGCCGCCGGCCGGCCGGGACGCCTTGACCGAGTACATCATCGGGATGCGCGGTCGGTCGGCGGGGAAGCGGTAAAAGCCGTCCGCGTGCCGCACCAGCACCGGGTAGCGGGCGAAGAGCGAGGCATCGTGTTCGTGCAGGAACTCGATCCGCAGCCCGGCCGCCGCCAGCGCCGAGACGACCTCGCCCACCGGGTGCTGCCACTCGACGCTGCGGTTGTGGACGGTCGGGGCGTCGAAGTCGGCGTACGTGCCGGGCGAATCGTCCACCCACGCGTCGCGGCTGAAGTAGTCGTACGCGATCCTGGAGCCGGTCTCGTCGTCCAGGCAGTCGGTCAGGGGATGGAACTCCGCCAGGTAGAGGAATCCGCCGGGCGCGACCAGCGAGGCCACGACCTCCGCCCAACGGGGCACGTCCGGGAGCTAGTTCAGCGCACCGACCCCGGTGTAGACGATGTCGTACGCGGAGTCCGGCACCGCCTCGGCCGCGTCGTACACGTCGGATGCGACGAACGCAGCCCGCTCCGGCGGCAGGCCCAGCGAGCGGGCCAGGCCGCAGGCGGTCTCGACGGCGGGCTCGGAGAAGTCGAGGCCCACGACCTGGGCCGCGCCGTGGCGGGCCCACGAGAGGGTGTCGAGGCCGATGTGGCATTGCAGATGCAGCAGGGTCCGGCCGGTCACGTCACCGACCTCCGCGAGCTCGAATCCGCGCAGAGCGTCCCTGCCCGCCAGGAAGGCGTCGAGATCGTAGTAGTCACTGGCGGCGTGGATCGCCACGCGTTCGTCCCAGCGCGCACGGTTCGCCTCGCGCCAGTCATCGGGCGTCGGTGAGTACATGCCGTGAAAGTTACCCACAGGCTGGGGGTGCGTGCGAACAGTTATCCACAGGCTGCCCGGCGCGGTGGCCACATCGGGTTGGATGGGGTCATGAGCGACACACAGAACGACGCGTCCGTACCGGAGCGGGAGCAGGAGCCGCCGCAGTGGGAGCAGCGTTTCCGCGCCGCGCGGGTGTCCCTGCCCGACTGGGCCGAGGACGCCCCCGACCGCGCGCTCTTCGTCTCCAACGCCACCGGTACGTACGAGCTGTACGCGTGGGACCGGGAGACCGGGAAGCAGCGCCAGGTCACGGACCGGCCCAACGGGACGACCGACGGCGTGCTGACGCCGGACGGCCGGGCCGTCTGGTGGTTCGCCGACACCGACGGCGACGAGTTCGGCGTGTGGATGCGGCAGCCCTTCGACGGCGGGGCGGACGAGCCGGCCGCGCCCGGTCTCGACCCCTCCTACCCGGCCGGGCTCGCGATCGGCCGTGACGGCACGGCGGTGGTCGGCCGCTCGACGGACGAGGACGGCACGACGGTCCATCTGGTGCGCCCCGGGGCGGAGCCGGCCGAGATCTACCGGCACCGGGAGTCCGCCGGGGTCGGCGACCTCTCCCACGACGGGACGCTGATCGCCCTGGAGCACACGGAGCACGGCGACGCGATGCACTCCGCGCTGCGGGTGGTGCGCCCCGACGGTTCGCCGGTCGCGGAGCTGGACGACACCGAGGGCGGCACGAAGGAGCTCGGCCTGTCGGTGCTGGGCTTCGCCCCGGTGGCGGGTGACACCCGGCTGCTGGTGGCGCATCAGCGGCGCGGGCGCTGGGAGCCGATGATCTGGGACCCGGTGGCGGGCACGGAGACGGATCTGCCGGTCGATCTGCCCGGTGACGCGGGCGCCGAGTGGTATCCGGACGGTTCCGCGCTGCTGATCGAGCACGGCTTCGAGGCCCGCAGCGAGCTGTGGCGGTACGAGCCGGGAGCCGCGGGCCCCGTCCGTGTGGAAACCCCTCCCGGGACCGTGTCGGGCGCCACGGCCCGTCCGGACGGCACGGTGGAGTATCTGTGGTCGTCGGCCGCGCAGCCGCCCGCCGTGCGGTCCACCACCGGCGCCGCCGTCCTCGACCCGCCGGGTGCGAAGGCTCCGACCTCGGTGCCGGTGCGGGACGCCTGGGTGGAGGGCCCCGGAGGCCGTATCCACGCCCTGGTGCAGACCCCGGCCACCGGTGACGGCCCGTTCCCCACGGTCTTCGAGATACACGGCGGTCCCACCTGGCACGACAGCGACGCCTTCGCGTCGGGTCCAGCGGCGTGGGTGGACCACGGCTTCGCCGTCGTGCGGGTCAACTACCGCGGGTCCACGGGGTACGGCCGGGCCTGGACGGACGCGCTCAAGCACCGGGTCGGGCTGATCGAGCTGGAGGATGTCGCGGCCGTCCGGGACTGGGCGGTCGAGTCGGGGCTCGCCGATCCGGAGCGGCTGGTGCTGGCCGGCGGTTCGTGGGGCGGCTATCTCACCCTGCTCGGGCTCGGTACGCAGCCGGAGTCCTGGGCACTCGGGCTGGCGGCGGTCCCGGTCGCCGACTACGTCACCGCCTACCACGACGAGATGGAGGCGCTGAAGGCGATGGACCGCACCCTGCTCGGCGGGACCCCGGAGGAGGTGCCCGAGCGCTTCGAGGCCTCGTCCCCGCTGACCTATGTGGACGCCGTGCGCGCCCCGGTCTACATCTCGGCCGGCATCAACGACCCCCGCTGCCCGATCCGTCAGGTGGAGAACTACGTGGACCGCCTGGCGGCCCGTGGCGCGGTCCACGAGGTGTACCGCTACGACGCGGGGCACGGCTCGCTCGTCGTGGAGGAACGGATCAAGCAGGTGCGGCTGGAGCTGGACTTCACCCTGCGCCACCTCGGGCGGGGGCGCGCCGAGAACGAGAAGGCGGAAGGAGGGGAGGCGTAGGGCCTGAGCCCGGGAGCGAGAGAGGCCGGTGACGCGCGGGCCCGTCGGGACGGGCCTTGGCAGGACAAGGGCTCGGCGGGACAGCGACGGGACGCGGGCCCGTCGGCATAAGTTCCGGATAAATGGTGCACCCCGCTCCGAGGGCCCGGAGCGGGAAACCGTACCGTGGAGGGGTGTACCGGTTCCTGCTGACCCCGCGGTGGTGGGGGATCAACCTCTTCGTCGTGCTGGCCATCCCGTTCTGCGTGTTCATGGGCACGTGGCAGCTCGGTCGTTTCGAGGACCGTGTGCAGACGCACGAGGAGGCCGAGGAGCGTCCCGATCCGGGCAGCCGCTCACCGGCGCCGCTCGACGAGCTGCTCCCCGTGAGCACGGAGACGTCCGGCCGCCCCGCCGTGGTGAAGGGGACGTACGCCGATCAGTTCCTGGTCCCGGGCCGCAAGCTGGACGACCGTGACGGCTTCTACGTGCTGGATCTGCTGCGTACCGACAGCGGCAAGGCCCTGCCCGTCGTGCGCGGCTGGCTGGCGGGCAGCCCGGGCAGCACCGAGGTCCCCGCGGCGCCCGCCGGTGAGGTCACCGTGACCGGCGATCTGCAGGCCTCCGAGAACAGCGGCACCACCGGCGTCGACCTCGGCGGCGGGCTCCCCGAGGGGCAGCTGGGCATGATCAGCGCGGCGTCCCTCGTGAACCTCGTCCCGTACGACGTCTACGACGCCTGGGTCACCCTGCCCGAGCCGGAGGCGGGAGGTGCGGGCGGTGACCTGCGGCCCGTGCCCGCGGCGGCGGCGCAGGGCAGCGGGCTCGACCTGAAGGCCTTCCAGAACCTCGGCTACACCGGCGAGTGGTTCGTCTTCGCCGGCTTCGTGCTCTTCATGTGGTTCCGGCTGCTGCGCCGTGAGGCCGAGGCCGCGCGCGACATCCAGCTGGGGCTCACCGCCGACGCCGACTGACGGAGTCCCGCGCTAGGAACGCCGCCGACGCCCGTGAGGACGCGCCCGCGAGGACGACGGCAGCGACCGGGCAACAGCGACGCACAGGGGCCCGTCAGGAACTCCCGGTTCCTGACGGGCCCCTGCCCGTACCGTCATCCGGATCGGAATCCGCCACGTGGGCCGGTACCGGCGCACGTGGCGGGATCCGCGCCCGGATCCTGCTACGAGGCGTCCAGGACGCCCGTGCGGTAGATCGTGCCGGCGCACGCGTTGGTGATCTTGGTCTCCGCGGTCGGCGCACCCGCCTCCGGGGTGTGGGTGACCGCGATGCTTCCGTCCGTCGGGCCCTCGTCCGCGCTGCCGAACTGCGCCGCCGTGTCCGTCGTCCCCGCGTCGCTGCCCGCAGTACCCTCGCCGCCGCCTCCGCCGCCGTCCGTGGGCGTCGGGCTGGGCGAACCACCGCTGGTCGGGCAGGTGTCCGACGGCACCCACGCGAAGCGCACCTCGTACGTCATCGCCGGCTTCAGGAACACGGTCCCCGGCTCCAGCGACGGATCGGGCAGCCCGGCCGCCGGGTCGCCCGCGGTGTGCTGCACCACGGTGATCTTCAGCGGGTCGGCGGCACCGGCCGCCTGGAAGCCGACCGTGCCGTTGCTGGTGACCGAGCAGGCGTCGCCGGACACGTTGGCGATCCTGAAGGTCCCGTACACCGTGCCGTCCGCCCGGGCCGCGCCCGCGTCGGCGGAGGCGACACCGAGCTGGTCAGGGCTGCAGGTCCTGGCGGCCGCCGTACCGGCGCCCGGCGGGTCGTCCAGCCCCTCGGCCCCGCTGCTCTCGGCACCCGGGCCCGATCCCCGGGACGGCTCCGCGGAGTCGCCCTTCTCGCCCTCGGCGCCCTCGCTCCGTCGGTCGTCGGGGCCCGCCGTCCGCCCCCCGTCGGCCTCGGCGCCCGCGTCCTCGCCGCTGCCGCCCTGGGCCTGCTCGCCATGACCGGCGATGGCGGGGCTGGCGGTGGCCGAGCCGTCCGAATTCGCCACATGGACGAACGCGGGGACCGCCGTCCCGATCAGCAGCGCCGCAGCCGCCGCGCCGACCACGCCCTGCCGCCGCCTGGCGCGCCGGGCGGGTACCGCGCGGTACAGATGGTCGAGTGTGCCGTCGGAGGGCTCCAGGCCCTGGACGGCGCCCTGCAGCATGCGGCGCAGCGCGGCCTCGTCCATGTCGTCACCACCGAATCCGCCCGAGCCTCCGGACCCACCGGATCCGCCGGAGCCGCCGAACAGTTCGGTCAGCGTGCCGCCGCCCCTGCCCCCGCCGCCGCCAGTGGCACGGCCGCCCGAGCCCGCGTCCGCTTCCGGCTCCGCTTCCGGGGCGGCGGTCCCTGAGGCGGCTTCCGCGCCGTCGACCGCGGCGGTGTCCGCGCCCTGCTTCCGTTCACCGTCCTGCTCGGGATCGGTGTCGGGGATGTTCTCCGGCCTGTGGTTCACAATTCCGTTTCCAGTCCGGTCTTCGTCGTGCCTGTGCTCGGGCCTGCTCATGCCTGCGCCTCCATCACGACGCGCAGTGCCGCAATGCCCCGGGAGCCGTACGCCTTCACCGAACCGAGCGATATCCCCAGCGTCTCCGCGACCTGGGCCTCCGTCATGTCCGAGAAGTAGCGCAGCACCAGCACCTCGCGCTGGCGGCGCTGCAGCCCCTTCATCGCCTTGATCAGCGCGTCCCGCTCCAACTGGTCGTACGCGCCCTCCTCCGCGCTCGCCATGTCGGGCATCGGCTTCGAGAGGAGCTTCAGCCCGAGGATGCGCCGACGCAGCGCGGAGCGCGACAGGTTGACCACCGTCTGGCGGAGATAGGCGAGCGTCTTCTCCGGATCGCGCACCCGGTTCCGCGCCGAGTGCACCCGGATGAACGCCTCCTGCACCACGTCCTCGCAGGACGCGGTGTCGTCCAGCAGGAGCGCCGCGAGGCCCAGCAGCGAGCGGTAGTGAGCGCGATAGGTCTCGGTGAGATGGTCAACGGTCGTTCCTGCCGCCACCGTCTCCTCAGCGCCCTCGCGTTGCGAGGGCAGCCGGGTGGACCGTGCGGCGGGCATGGGCGCGATCACCGGCATACCGCCGGCTGCGCGGGGCCGCCGGAGCGGGCGCACCGAAGCGCCTCGCAACGGGCCCACCACTGTGATGTCGAGAACCTCTGCCACGCCAGTTGGACACGCTTCCCCCCGTCAGGGTTGTACGCGTACGGCACCGCGTTCGATGCTGTGCGACATGCCCTCATTCGTACCTGCTCTTCCCCAAATGCCCCGAAAACGCGTCCAGCCACGCAAGAAGTGACGACATAGACGCGTCGCATCCGCCTAGCGGTTGCAAAGGGTCAGGAGATCATCGTCGGATATGACAACGCCCCAGCTCAAGAGGTTCAGACCAGCAAGTTACCCACAGGGCGCACACAGATCCTACAAAACAGGTTCGATCAGGTACGAGGAAATTCCGCCGCCACCGACTCGGCGATCTGGGCCACATTCAGGGCCGCGCCTTTTCGGAGATTATCGCCGCAGATAAACATGGACACGGCATGTGGGTCGTCCATCGACTGCCGCACCCGGCCCACCCAGGTCGGGTCGGTGCCCACGACGTCGGACGGCGTCGGGAAGTCACCGGCCGCCGGGCTGTCGAAGAGCACCACCCCGGGTGCGGTCGCCAGGACCTCGTGCGCCCGGGCCACGGACACCTCGTTCTCGAAGCGCGCGTGCACGGACATGGAGTGCGTCGCCACGACGGGTACGTACACACAGGTCGCCGTCACCTTCAGGTCCGGCAGACCCAGGACCTTCCTGCACTCCCCGCGGATGGCCATCTCCTCGGACGACCAGCCGTCCCCGGCGTCCGTCCCGGCCCACGGCACGACGTTCAGCGCCACGGGGGCGGCGAAGGGGCTCTTGTCACCGTCACCCAGCGCCCGGCGCACGTCCCCGGGGCGGGTGCCCAGCTCCGTGCCCGCCACCAGGGCCAGCTGCTCGCGGAGCACGGCGACGCCGTCCCGGCCCGCACCGCTCACCGCCTGGTAGGACGAGACGATCAGCTCCCGCAGCCCGAATTCGGCGTGCAGCGCACCGACCGCCACGATCAGCGACAGCGTCGTGCAGTTCGGGGACGCGACGATGCCGCGCGGCCTCAGCCGCACGGCATGGGGATTGATCTCGGGTACGACGAGGGGGACGTCGTCGTCCAGCCGGAAGGCCCCCGAGTCGTCCACGACCACGGCGCCCGTGGCGGCCGCGACCGGCCCCCACTGTGCGGACACCTCGTCCGGCACCAGGAACAGGGCGACGTCCACACCGTCGAACACATCCTCGGACAGTGCGAGGACCTCGGTCTCCTCGCCGCGTACGACCAGCTTGGTGCCGGCCGCACGCGGGGAGGCGATCAGCCTGACCTCGCCCCAGACGTCCTCGTGCTGCGAGAGGATCTGGAGCATGACGCCGCCGATCGCCCCGGTCGCACCGACGACCGCGAGCGAAGGGCGGCGTCCTGTCATCGGCCGGTGCCCCCGTAGACGACTGCCTCGTCCGAGTCGCTGTCGAGACCGAAGGCGGTGTGCACGGCGCGCACGGCCTCGTTGACGTCGTCGACACGGGTGACGACCGAGATGCGGATCTCGGACGTCGAGATCAGCTCGATGTTCACGCCGACGTTGGACAGCGCCTCGAAGAAGCCCGCGGTGACCCCGGGGTTGGTCTTCATGCCGGCGCCAACGAGGGAGATCTTCGCGATCTGGTCGTCGTAGCGCAGCGAATCGAACCCTATGCCGGCGCGTGCCCGCTCCAGGGCGTCGATGGCCTTGCGGCCCTCCGCCTTGGGCAGGGTGAACGTGATGTCCGTCAGACCGGTCGAAGCGGCGGAGACGTTCTGCACCACCATGTCCATGTTGATCTCGGCGTCCGCGATGGCGCGGAAGATCGCGGCGGCCTCGCCCGGCTTGTCGGGGACACCGACGACCGTGACCTTGGCCTCGGAGACGTCGTGGGCGACTCCGGAGATGATGGCGTGCTCCACCTGCTGGTCCCCTTGCGGCTCGTTGCTGACCCAGGTGCCGCGCAGTCCGGAGAAGGACGAGCGGACGTGGATCGGGATGTTGTAACGGCGTGCGTACTCGACGCACCGGTGCAGCAGCACCTTGGAGCCGGACGCCGCCAGCTCCAGCATGTCCTCGAACGAGATCCAGTCGATCTTCCGGGCCTTCTTCACGACCCGGGGGTCGGCGGTGAAGACACCGTCCACGTCTGTATAGATCTCACAGACCTCGGCGTCCAGCGCGGCGGCCAGGGCGACAGCGGTCGTGTCCGACCCGCCACGACCGAGGGTCGTGATGTTCTTGCCCTCCTGGCTCACACCCTGGAACCCGGCGACGATGGCGATGTTGCCCTCGTCGATCGAGGTCTTGATGCGGCCCGGCGTGACATCGATGATGCGCGCTTTGTTGTGGACCGAGTCGGTGATGACACCGGCCTGGCTGCCCGTGAACGACTGGGCCTCGTGGCCCAGGTTTTTGATCGCCATCGCCAGCAGGGCCATGGAGATCCGCTCTCCGGCGGTCAGCAGCATGTCGAACTCACGCCCGGCAGGCATCGGGGATACCTGCTCGGCGAGATCGATCAACTCGTCCGTCGTGTCGCCCATCGCGGACACCACGACAACCACCTGGTTGCCGTTCTTCTTGGCGTCGACGATTCGCTTGGCGACACGCTTGATGCCTTCGGCATCGGCTACGGAGGAGCCTCCGTACTTCTGCACGACAAGGCCCACGTGCGCTCCTCGCTCAATAATGGTGCGGTCGGCTCAGTTTAACGAGCAGTCCGGAATCGACCCGTCAGTACCGGATGGTGAGATGTCCCGCCCACCACCCGGAACGGCGTGTCGCTCCGAACTGCTCGTACCGGGCTGTTGCCCGCTTCCCCGAACCGCACGCCTCTTTGTGTCCCAGGACACAACAGGCACAGCGGTCGCACAAGCCACGGAGACGGCTACAGGACCGGCCGCAGGCCCAGCGGCCCCGCGATCTCCTCGGCCATCACACGCCCCGCCTCCTCGGCCAGGTCACCGTCGCCCGGGTCCTGGTCCGTGTCCAGGCCGTCGAGCTCCTGGAGCGGCTGGTTCAGCCGGATGTGGGCGATCAGCGACTGGAGCGCGCGCAGGGCTGCGGACGCGGTGGATCCCCAGTTGGAGAAGTACGAGAACTGCCACCACCACATGGCCTCCGCCGTGCGGTCCGCCTCGTAGTGCGCGAGGCCGTGGCCGAGGTCCGTGACCAGGTCGGCCAGGTCGTCGGAGATCCGGTGGGGCACGGGCGGCTTACGGGGCTCGTACGGGTCGAAGACCTCGGAGTAGACGTCGATGGGCTCCAGGAGCTCCGCGAAGCGCTCACGCAGCCCGTCGGCGTCCGGTTCGGCGCCCAGGTCCGGCTCGTAGCGCTCGTCCGGGAGGATGTCCTCGTACGCGCCGAGTCTGCCGCCGGCCAGCAGGAGCTGGGAGACCTGGAGGAGGAGGACCGGTACGGCCTCCTCGGGCTCCTCGGCCTTGGACACCTCGGTGACCGCGACGATGAACGTCTTGATCTGGTCCGCGATCTGGACGGCGAAATCGTCCGGGTCCTGCGTGACGGAGTTCAGCGTGGCGTCAGACATCGAGGGGACCTCCCGTGGGCACGGTCGCGAACGGTGGGTAGAACATAGCGCCGCCGCACATAAAGCCGCAGTCAGATGCCGGGTCAGACTCAGATGCCGGGTCAGACATCGAGCAGCCGCCTCCCCTCGAAGGCGCGGCCCAGGGTCACCTCGTCGGCGTACTCCAGGTCGCCGCCCACGGGCAGCCCGCTGGCCAGCCGCGTGACCCGCAGGCCCATCGGCTTGACCATCCGGGCGAGGTACGTCGCGGTGGCCTCGCCCTCCAGGTTGGGGTCGGTGGCCAGGATCAGCTCGGTGATGGAGCCGTCCGCGAGCCGGGCCAGCAGCTCCCGGATGCGCAGGTCGTCGGGGCCGACGCCCTCGATCGGGCTGATCGCGCCGCCGAGCACGTGGTAGCGGCCCCGGAACTCACGGGTCCGCTCGATCGCCACGACGTCCTTGGGCTCCTCGACGACGCAGATGACCGAGCGGTCACGGCGTGCGTCCCGGCAGATGCCGCACTGCTCCTGCTGGGCGACGTTGCCGCAGATCTCGCAGAAGCGGACCTTGTCCTTGACCTCGAGGAGGGCATGGGCCAGACGGCGTACGTCGGTGGGCTCGGCCTGCAGGATGTGGAAGGCGATCCGCTGCGCGCTCTTGGGACCGACGCCCGGCAGCCTGCCCAGCTCGTCGATCAGCTCTTGAACCACGCCTTCGTACAACGGAACGCCTTTCCTTTTTCCTGCTCGTGCCGTTCGTACCGTAGCCGGTGCGAACGGGGAGCCACAGGGTCAGAACGGAAGACCCGGCATGCCGCCCAGGCCCTGGGCCAGCGGGCCGAGCTTCTGCTGCTGGAGCTGCTGCGCGTTCTCGTTCGCCGCCTGGACCGCCGCGACCACGAGGTCCGCGAGCGTCTCGGTGTCCTCCGGGTCCACCGCGCCCGGGTCGATCACCAGGGCGCGGAGCTCACCGGAACCGGTCACGGTGGCCTTCACGAGACCACCGCCCGCCTGTCCCTCGACCTCGGTCCTGGCCAGCTCCTCCTGGGCCTCGGCAAGATCCTGCTGCATCTTCTGGGCCTGCTGGAGCAGCTGCTGCATGTTGGGCTGGCCACCACCGGGAATCACGGTCACTCCTGGCATTTCGACAACGGATTGTTTCGGTATGCCGAGCCTACGTGTTCGCCGGACACCGCGCCCCACCCGCCGGGGACCAACTCTTTCGGGTGAGTTCTGAAAACCACCTGCCGGGCTCCTATACCTGACCAGAGGCCGTGTCCACCCGGGAATCCCGCGATTTCGACCCCGCGGCCCACCATTCGGCGGTAGGAAGAGCATGCGTATCCGCACCCGTACGCATAGTGAGGGTAACGCAGAGTTACACGGATGGGGCCCCGGTCATATGCCGGGATCCGCCCCTCCGTGACCGAGAGCCGTGCCGATCCGCGTCGATACGCGCCGAACGCAGAGTGCAGAGGAGTCCCCCGGTGAGTCAGCCGGAGATGCAGCCCGAAGGGCCGCCCCGCAAGGAGTCCGGCGCGGGATCCGGTGCCGGCACCGGAACCGATCGGTCCGGTTCACGCTACGGTTCGAGCCCACGGGACCTGACCGGCCGCGCCTTCCCCCTCGGCGACTGGGGTGAACCCGCCGAACGGCTCGACGAGCTGTACCGGTGGGTCGAGGCCGGCGCCATGGAGACCGCCGACTGGTATCTGCGCGACCGGGTCCGCAAACGGCGCACGGCCAGACTGCTCCGGCTCGGCACGGCGGCGGGGGTGGTGGCGGGCGCGGCCCTCCCGCTGCTCGATCTGACCGGGGAGCTGCACGGATCGGCCGGCTGGGGCTATCTGTCGCTGCTGCTGGGCGCCGCGTGCATGGCGTGCGACCGGTACTTCGGACTGACCTCGGGCTGGATAAGGAACCTCGCGACGGCGCAGGCCGTGCAGCGGCGGCTCCAGGTGCTCCAGTTCGACTGGGCCTCCGAGTGCGTCCGCGAGGTGCTCGGGCCGACGGAGGGCACCGCCAGCGAGGCCGCGGAGCGGTGCCTGGGGGTGCTGCGCAGGTTCTCCGAGGACATCACCGAACTCGTCCGCATGGAGACGGCGGACTGGATGGTCGAGTTCCGGGCGGGCCCCGCGCCCATGGGCGTGCAGTCGCTGGTGACGGGCGGGCCCGGAGGCCGCCCCGAGCAGGGTGCCTCGCACCGGCTCACCATGCCCGCGGTGGCCCGGCCGAACATGCCGCGCCAGCGGCCGCCCGAGCCGCCCCGGTGAAGGAGCGGGACGGCCGCGGGCAGCCGGTGCGGCGGCTGCCACAGGCGCGGCGGCTCAGCTGAAGATGATCATCGAGCCCTGCGCGAGGCTACGGGTCGCCGCCGCGTGCAGGCCGAGCCAGACGTGCCGCTCGCGGGCGAACGGGCTCTCGTCGTACGGGACCGGAGCGGCCGGTTCCTCCAGCGTGGTCGGGCCGGCGGGCGGGAGAGGTGCGGCCGGAGGGTTGGCCGGGTCGATGCCGATGGAGGGGGCGACGAACTCCAGCTCGCGCAGCAGGCCGTGGGAGGAGCCCAGCGGGCCGCCGCCCTCCAGCAGCTGCTCGTCGGAGAGCGGATGGGGGAAGTCCACCGGGACGTACGCTCCGGCGTGGTCGTAGTGCCAGACCAGGTGCGACTCCTGCGCGCTCTGCTCGAACATCTCCAGCAGCTGCTCGTAGTCCCCGCCCAGTTCGTCGACGGGTGTGACGGCGAGGCCGCTGAGCTGGAGCAGGTAGGCGCGGCGCAGGAAGTGCAGGGCGTCGTAGTCGAAGCCCGCGACCGGGGCGACGTCCCCGGTGAGTCCTGGCATGTAGGCGTAGACGGGCACGGGCGGCAGCCCGGCCTCGGTCAGCGCCTTGTCGTAGACGGCGATCTCTTCGGCGAACGGGTTGTCGGGGCTGTGGCACAGCACATCGACGAGGGGGACCAGCCACAGGTCACAGGCCACGAAGTCTCGCTCTCCAACGGGTTCGTGCAACGGTCGGGACAGCGTAATGCGGCCGGGACCCCGCGCACAGGGTGCGGGCGTGCCGGGGGCCGGAGCGCGCTCAGGTGTGGCCCGGGTGCGGGGGGTCGCCGTGGGCCAGCCGGTCCGCCCACTTCAGCCCGTGCGCGTAGTAGTCGTCCAGCACCGCCCGCACGGCGGGCCCGTCGGCAGCCGTGATCGCCTCCACCAGCTCCTGGTGGCCGTTCCACAGCCAGTCGCGTACGTCGCCGTCGCCGCGCAGGTACGGGACGGCGAAGGCCCAGGCCTGCATTCGCAGCCGTTGCAGGAAGTCGCTGATGTAGGCGTTGCCGACGACCGCGCCCAGCTCCCGCCAGAACCGCAGGTCGTAGCCGATGAGGATGTCGAGGTCACCGCCGCGCGCCGCCCGTGCGGCCTCCTCGCCCCGGCGGCGTACGGAGACGAGGGCGGCCCGGTGGGCGCCGATCACGGCGGGCGCCGAACCGGTCCCGTCGAAGATCCGCCGGAACACCCCGTCTATGACCAGGGCCCGTGCCTCGACCATCGCCCGGTAGTCGGCGACGGAGAACTCCCGGACGCGGAAGCCGCGGTGCTGGTCGGATTCGAGCAGCCCCTGCGCGGAGAGGTCGAAGAGCGCTTCCCGTACGGGCGTCGCGGACACCCCGTACTGCTCGGCGATCTGCTTGACGGTGAACTCCACCCGGGGCCGCAGACGCCCCGCGAGCACCTCGTCGCGCAGTGCGTCGGCGATCTGCTGCCGCAGCGTGCTGCGGGTCACGCCTCCGCTCGCGCCCATGACGCCCCCTCCCGTTCTCGGCTTGGGTCACCTTACGACCTGGTGGGGGCGTCACTCCGGTTGCGCCGTCTACAGCGTGTGCTCGTCCGCGACCGAGAGGGCCGCGTCCAGGGCGGCGAGGCCCTCCTTCGCCTCCGCCTCGGTGATGTTGCAGGCGGGGACGACATGGGTGCGGTTCATGTTGATGAAGGGCCAGAGGCCGTTCTTCCGGCAGGCCGCGCCGAAGGCGGCCATCGGGGCGTTGGCCTCGCCGGTCGCGTTGTACGGGACCAGGGGCTCGCGGGTCTCCCTGTCACGGACCAGCTCCAGCGCCCAGAACGCGCCGAGCCCCCGCACCTCGCCGACGGACGGGTGCCGCTCGGCGAGCTCGCGCAGACCGGGGCCGAGCACGTGCTCGCCGAGGTGTGCGGCGCTCTCGACGACCTTCTCGTCCTCCATCACGCCGATCGTCGCGACGGCGGCGGCACAGGCCAGCGGGTGGCCGGAGTAGGTGAGTCCGCCGGGGTAGGGGCGCGTCTCGAACGTGGCGGCGATCTCGGCGTTGATCGCGACGCCGCCGAGCGGCACGTAACCGGAGTTCACGCCCTTCGCGAAGGTCATCAGGTCCGGCACGACACCGTCGTGGTCGGCGGCGAACCACTTCCCGGTGCGTCCGAAACCGGCCATCACCTCGTCCAGCACGAACACGATCCCGTACCGGTCGCAGATCTCGCGGACTCCCGCGAGGTAGCCGGGCGGCGGCGTCATGATGCCGGCCGTGCCGGGGATCGTCTCCAGGATGATCGCGGCGACGGTCGCCGGGCCCTCGAAGGCGAGCGTGTCCTCGAGGTGCTGGAGTGCGCGGGCGCACTCCTCGGCCTCCGTCTGCGCGTGGAACGGGGAGCGGTAGAGGAACGGCGCCCAGAAGCGGACGACGCCCGCCGATCCGGTGTCGGACGCCCAGCGGCGCGGGTCGCCGGTGAGGTTGATCGCGGTGGAGGTGGCTCCGTGGTACGAGCGGTAGGCGGAGAGCACCTTCGTGCGCCCGGTGTGGACGCGGGCCATGCGGACGGCGTTCTCGACGGCCTCGGCGCCGCCGTTGGTGAAGAAGATCTTGTCCAGGTCGCCGGGGGTGCGCTCGGCGATCAGCCGGGCGGCCTCGGAGCGCGCCTCGACGGCGAAGGCGGGTGCGAACGTGGCGAGCTTGCCCGCCTGTTCCTGGATCGCGGCGACCACGGTGGGGTGCTGGTAGCCGATGTTGGTGAAGACGAGACCGCTGGTGAAGTCCAGATAGCGGTTGCCGTCGTAGTCCCAGAAGTACACCCCCTCGGCGCCGGCGACGGCGAGCGGGTCGATCAGGCCCTGGGCGGACCAGGAGTGGAACACGTGCGCGCGGTCGGCGGCCTTCACGGCCGCGCCCGCTGCGGGGTCGGCGTACGGGGCGCGAGGGGCATCGGGGCTCATGCGGCGAGCGTATGCGGCGGCGCGGCCGTCCTCCATGGCCACTGTGTACGGCGTGGGCCGCCCGGCTCGGCAGGGTGTCGGGTCTCCGCCCGGCAACCGGCCGATCTATTGACAGCATGTTGTCATCATGACAGGCTGCTGTCGTAAGGATCGGTTCACGGAATTCCGCCACCGGAGGTCGTCATGACCGGCACGAGCGTCCACCTGGCCGTCTACGACACGTTCGCCGACTGGGAGCCGGGCTTCGCCACGTCCCAGCTCACCCAGCACGGTCACACCGTGCGCACCGTCGGCCTCACCACCGCACCCGTCACCACGATGGGCGGGGTCCGCGTCCAGCCCGATCTGCCGCTCGACGCGCTGGACCCTGCCGGGAGCGAGCTGCTGATCCTCACCGGCGCCTCCCTGTGGGACGCCGGGGACACCCTCGCCCCCTTCGCCCGGGCGGCACGGGAATTCCTGGAGGCGGGTGTGCCGGTGGCGGCCATCTGCGGGGCGACCGCGGGACTGGCCCGCGAGGGACTGCTCGACGGGCGCCGCCACACGAGCGCCGTCTCCTTCTACCTCGCGGCCACGGGGTACGCGGGCGGCGCGCACTACGTGGACGCCGACGCGGTGACGGACCCCGGCGCGGACACACCGTCCGGCGGGGTGCCGCGCGGCGCTCTCGTCACGGCGGGGCCGACCGAGCCGGTCGCCTTCGCCCGCGAGATCTTCGGTCTGCTCGGGGTGTTCGAGCCGAAGAAGCTGGATGCCTGGTACCGGCTCTTCCACGACTCGGACGCCGGCGCCTACGAGGAGCTGAACGCATGAGCGCTACGACCGACGGGGCCTCCGGGACCGGCGGGGACCCAGGGAACGGCGAGAGCGCGGGGAACCCCACTCTGCTCAGCCGCACCGCGCTCGGGGTGTTCCGGCTCAACGGCCGGTTCCTGGCGGTCGCCGAGGAGCTGGCCGGGCCCGCCGGGCTCACGGCGGCCCGGTGGCAGGTCCTCGGCGCGGTCCTGACCGAGCCGCTTCCCGTGTCGGGGATCGCCCGCGCGATGGGGATCACCCGGCAGAGCGTGCAGCGGATCGCCGATCTGCTGGTCGACCGGGGCCTCGCCGAGTACCTCGCGAACCCGGCCCACCGGCGCGCCAAGCTGCTCCGCCCCACCGCGGAGGGCCGGGACGCGGTGCGACGGATCATCCCCGCCCACGCGGAGTTCGCGGCGCGGCTGGCCGGGGAGCTGGGCGAGGAGGAGTTCGCCCGGACCGTCGAGGTGCTGGAGCGGCTCTCGGCCGCCATGGACACCCTGACGTCCCCGGCCGGGCTGCCGCCGGAGCCCTCCGGGGGCTGAGGGCCGCCTCCGGACAGGTGCGCCGCTATTCTCGACCCCACGGTCCGCCACGGCCGTACGGGGAGGAAACGCACCATGGAGAAGCTGGGCGCCGGCGATCCGCAACGCATCGGCACCTACCGCCTGTTGGGGCGTCTCGGCGCCGGCGGGATGGGCCAGGTGTTCCTGGCACGCTCGGACCGGGGCCGTACCGTCGCCATCAAGCTGGTCCGTCCCGAGCTCGCCGAACTGCAGCATTTCCGCGACCGCTTCCGGGCGGAGGTGCAGGCCGCCCGGCGGGTCGGCGGCTCCTGGACCGCGCCGGTTCTCGACGCCGGGGTGGACGCCGCGGTGCCGTGGGTGGCCACCGGTTACGTCGCCGGCCCCTCGCTCCACCGCATCGTCTCGGGGCGTCCTGGCGCGCCGGTGCCCGACCCGGAGGCGTACGGTCCGCTCCCCGGGCGCTCCGTTTGCATCCTGGGCGCCGGGCTCGCGGGGGCCCTCCAGGACATCCACCGCGCCGGGCTGATCCACCGTGACCTGAAACCGTCCAACGTCCTGATGACGATCGACGGGCCCCGTGTCATCGACTTCGGGATCGCCCGGGCCCTGGACACCGTGGCCGACGGCGGCCTCACCCGCACCGGCGCGATGATCGGCTCCCCCGGGTTCATGTCGCCCGAGCAGGTGCGGGGCGAGCGCGTGACGCCCGCGTGCGACGTGTTCTGTCTCGGGGCCGTCCTGGCGTACGCGGCCACCGGCCGGCTGCCGTTCGGTACGGCGGACACCGGAGCCCACGCGCTGATGTACCGGATAGTGCAAGAGGAGCCCGACCTCACCGGCGTACCCGTCGACCTGGTCGAGCTGATCCAGGAGTGCCTGGCGAAGGACCCGGCCGCACGGCCGACCACGGACGCCGTCCTGGAGCGGCTGGGCGATACGGACACGGCCGAGCCGTGGCTTCCGGGCGCCCTGATCGCCCAGCTGGGCCGGCACGCGGTGGAGCTGCTGGACTCCGAGGACCCGGAGGACCCCGGGGAGTCCGGTGCCGCCGGGGAGTCCGGTGCCGCCGGGGGCCCGCGGGCGGCGCAGGTGCCCGCCGCACCCGCCGGGCCCGCTCCTCCCGCGCCGGTGCCGCCTCCCGCCGCCGCGCACCTGACCCCCGCGTTCGCCCGGCCACCGGTGCCGCAGCCTCCCGCACCGGCACGTGCGTACGGCTATCCGCAACAGCCCTCCCCCGCCAACGGATACAGGCCGCCCGTTCCTCCGTACGGCCGGCCCGGGGGCTTCGCGCCGCCGCCCGAACGCCGCCGCGCGGTGGGCTCCACCCTGCTGCTGGTCGCCGTCGCGCTGCTCGTCGCGGTGGGGGCGGGCTGGGGGGTCTACGCCTTCATGCGGGGCGGGGACGGCGATCCCACGGCGAACCCCAGCGGGTCGGTCTCCCCTTCCGGTCACGGCTCCTCGGGCGGCGAAGGCTCCGGCGGCACCGACGGCAAGGGCTCCGACGGCTCCGTCCCCTCCGGGTTCCTGGGCACCTGGTCCGGCACCGTCGAGGGCGGCGGGGGAGCGTCGAACCGTCAACTGGTCGTCCAGCAGGGCGAGGTGGGCGACACCGTGATGTCCCTCACCGCCGAAGGCCCGCTCGACACGGGCGGCTCCTACCGCTGCGTGTTCCAGGCCGAGCTGGCGAGCGAGCCGTCCTCCGGCGGGCCCGTCCGCATCGGGCCCTCCCAGGTGGTCGAGGGCGAACCGGAGGCCTCGTGCACCCCGGGGGAGCCCACCGTCCTGACGCTGCAGCCCGACGGCACCCTGCGCCGCCAGATCACCTCCACCGGCCAGAGCCTGACGTACACGAAGACGGGCTGAGCGGCAGCACGAGCAGGGGCACACACGGCCGAGGGCACGCGGTCACGCCGCGAGGTCCACCGCCCGGAACGCGAGCCACAGGTCGTACCGCGCGCTCGGAGTCTGGAGCAGCGACCTGCACAGCAGTGCTTCGAGCCGGGTGAGGCGCTTGCGCGCGCCGGGCACGGAGATGCCCAGTTCGGCGGCGGCCGGGCTCAGTTGGGCCTCGCACCGCAGCCAGGTCCGCAGGGTGTCCTCCGCCGTCGGTCCGGCCCGGCCGACGAGCCGCAGCTGCTGGAGGGCCCAGTCCTGGACCCCGGGGGCACGCAGCACCGTGTCGAGGTCCCGGGGCGCGGCGGCATCCCCCGGGTCGGGGCGCTGCAGGGCCGGAGTGGCCCTGATCCGCAGGGCCAGGTCGACGGCCGCCTGGTCCGCCACCCGGTTCAGGTCCAGGCCGAGGAGTTCACCGACGAGCTTCAGCCGGGCGGCCAGCGTGTTGCGGTGGATCTTCAGGTGCTGGGTGGCGTGGGAGGAGAACGCCAGCCAGGACGCGAGGGTCGCCGACAGCTCCTGGCTGCCCGGGTCCTGCGAGCGGCGCGGCAGATGGGCGAGGAGGGGCGCGAGCAGGGCGTCGGCCCACCGGGCCCCGGCGGCGCCCACGACCAGCGCGGGCTCCGGGGCGGCACCGAATCTGGCGTGGCGCCCGGGGAGTCCACGGGCGACGGCGAGGGCGTGGAAGGCCTGCTGGTAGGCGGTCGCCGTGTCGGGCAGCCGCACCTCCTCGCTGACGCCTACGACGCAGTCCTCCACGAGTCCGGCGACGGCCAGACCGAGCGTGCCGCCCTCCGGCCCTTCCGGTCCTTCCGTTTGCGGTTCCGCTTCGTCGTCCGCCGGCACGATCAGGATCAGATGACGGGCGTAGACCGGGCAGCGCACGATCCAGGTACGGCCACCGGAGACGTCCGTACAGATCCGGGCCACCTCGTCCCGCTGCCCTCCCGAGCACTCGACGACGCAGACGCGTACGGGGTCGGGGAGCTTCGGCCGCAGAGCACCCGCCACCTGGTGGGCGATGGAGAGCTGACCCGTCATCAGGAGGTGCAGCACGGCCTCACGGCCCCGGGACTCCGCGAGGTCCACGCGCCGCCGTTTGCGCTCGACGCTCTCCGACGCCCAGGACAGGGCGAGCGGCATCACCGCGTCCGCCATCAGCGTGGTCAGCCCGCCGGGCAGCGGCTTGGGGGCGACGACCGCGAGGACCGGGCCGTGCCCCTCGGACGCCCGGTCGAGGGGAAGCAGCAGCGCGGCGCACTCGTCGGTGTCGAGGGAGTACGAGCCGGCGGCCCTGGCCGTCAGCTCCCGCGCCGCCCGCGCGGCGAGCCCGGCCGCCTCGTGCCCCGGCCACCGGACGTTTCCGGCCACGGCCTGGAGCACCGTGCCGTCCCCGTCAAGGATCCCGGCCCAGCCCTCCGCCCGCTGGGCCAGCCTGCGCAGCAGCTCCGGCGATCCACCGGTCCGCGCCAGCCGGTACATCAGAAGTACGTCGTCGGCCCGTTCCCGCGCACGCACGTGTCCGCTCCTCCCGAACGCTCCTCCCCGGAACCGGAGTGCAGAGTACCGGTCCGGCTGTGCGGTTTGATACCCGTCGTGTTCCACACGGTGCGATTTGAATCTCCCCGCCCGCCGCTGCGTCCACCTAGAGTCCCCAGCGTGTTCCGGGACGTTCGGGGGACGTCGGGGGACGTCAGGACGTCCCGGATCCGGGGGCCCGAGGACGTCGGGGGACGTCCGGACGGCACGGCGGCAGCGGCTCACGGGGGTGGTCGCTGTCGTCGGTCCGCGGCCGCTGTCAGTGGTGCCGCCTAGCGTGGTTCTCGACCGTGACGTACGCCGGACGAGAGGCCCCTGCCGTGGAATTCCGCATCGAGCGTGGCGCACTGACCGATGCCGTCTCGCGGGCGGCCCGGGTGCTGCCCGCGCGCTCGCCCGTTCCCGTCCTCGGCGGGCTCCTCCTCGACGCCGACGCCGGCCGGCTCCGTGTGTCGGGTCTGGACTTCGAGGCCTCCACGCGCGTCGAGACGGAGGCGCACACCGTCCGGCCCGGGAAGGTGCTGGTCATGGGGCGGCGGCTGCTCGACATCTGCAAGGTGCTGCCCGAGGGGCCCGTGGAGTGCGCCCTGGAGGGCTCGCGTCTCACGGTCGTGGGTGACGGCTCCCGCTTCGGCCTCTCGGTCCTCCCCTTCGACGACTATCCGGCGCTGCCGCCGCTGCCGGAGGTCCGCGGGGCGGTGGACGCCGGGGAGTTCGCCTCGGCGGTCGCCCAGGTGGCGGTGGCGGCGGGGCGGGACGACACCCTGCCGACGCTCACCGGGATCCGTCTCGGTCTCGACGGCACCACGATGACCCTGGCGGCGACGGACCGGTACCGCTTCGCGGTGCGCACCCTGCCGTTCAAGGCGACGGCGCCCGAGGTGGCGGCCGATGTCGTGGTGTCGGCGCGCCGGCTGGCCGAGATCGCCCGGTCGCTCGGCGGGCCCGGGCAGGTCGATGTCGCCGTGGACGGGGGCTCGGTCGGGTTCGAGCACGCCGGGACGCGTACGACGGTGCGGCTGCTGGACGGCAGACTCCCGCGCCACGACAAGCTGTTCGCGATGGCGGACCCCGCGGTCGTGGTGCTGGACCGGGCCCGTCTGGTGGAGGCCGTCAAGCGGGTCTCCGTGGTCGCGGACGGCGGCAGTCCGCTCCAGCTGACGTTCTCCGCCGGGCCGGAGGGCTCGGTTCTGCTGCAGGCGGGGTTCGAGGACGATGTGGCCTCGCAGCGGCTGCCCGCGGTCTCGGCCGGTGCGGTGGAGATGGCCGTGGCCTTCAACCCCGCGTATCTGATGGACGCCCTGTCCTCCTTCGAGGACGCGACGGTCCGGATGAAGCTGATGGGGCCGGGGCAGCGCGCCATGGTCACCGGCGGGGACGGCACCGGGACGGTCACCCACCAGCATCTGCTGATGTCCGTGAAACCGCCGCTGCTCTGACCCCTGGGGCGGGCGCCCCGGAGCCCCGGGGCGGGGTCAGCGCCCCGGGAGCGTCGCCGTCTCCCCGACGGCGGCCAGCAGCCAGACGGGGAACTCCGGATCGGCCTGCCCCACCGACAGTCCGAGCCAGCGCGTGCCCCCGGGCACCCGCCAGACCTGCATGCTGCCCGCCAGCTGGCAGAGCTGCCCCATGGGCTCCGGGGCGACATCCTCGCCCGAGCCGTCGTCGTCCCGCTCCAGATACGGCCAGAGGTCGACGGTCTCCGGCTCGCCCCACCGCTCGCTCAGCGCGGTCGCCAGCACGCTGAACTCGGTCTCGATCTCCTGCTCGGCGGGTTCGACGACCTCGGGCGACCGGTCGTCCCAGAAGTCCTGGCTCGCCCGGAGGATCAGCAGGTGGTGTCCGGGGCCGCTGCTGCGCACACCGTTGTCCTCGCTCTCCTCCCCCGGCGGGAAGGGCAGGGCGAGGACCTTGTCGATCAGGGCCAGGCGGGCCTCGGTGGTCGCGGGAGGGGTGCCGGCGTTTTCCGTGTCCATGGGGCCCGATCCTGCCAACCGCCCGCTCCGGAAAACGAATCGGGGGCGCGCACGGCCACTGCCGTACGCGCCCCCTTCTCCCCCGGGGTGGGGCCGGGTTCAGCAGCTCAGGTTCGAGCCGGGCGTGGTTCCGAGGATCTGGACGAACGCCTGGTACGTGTCGATGCGGCTCTGGACCTGGGCGGGGTTGCCGCCGTTGCACTCGATGCTGCCGTTGATCGAGCGGATCGTCTCACCGAAGCCGGCGCCGTTGACGATGGCGTTGTGCGGCGTCATGGTGCCGGGGCCGCTCTGGGTGTTCCAGTACCAGAGGCCGGTCTTCCAGGCCACGGACGCGTTCTGCTCGACCAGGTAGGGGTTGCCGAGCAGGTCGATGCCCAGCGCGTCACCGGCGGCCTTGTAGTTGAAGTTCCAGCTGAGCTGGATGGGACCACGCCCGTAGTAGGCGGCCTGTCCGGCCGGGCAGCCGTAGGACTGGCTGGCGTCGCAGTAGTGCGGGTAGTTGGCCTCGTTGATCTCCTTGATGTACACCAGCCCGCCGGTCTCATGGCTGACGTTGGCGAGGAACGCCGCCGCCTCCTGCTTCTTGACCGTGTCGCTGCCGGTGTTGGCGAAGCCCGGGTAGGCGCTCAGGGCCGCGGTGAGGCCACTGTAGGTGTAGAACGAATTCCGGTTCGGGAACATCTGGTTGAACTGGGCCTCGCTCACCAGGAAGCCCGAGGGGTCCGGCTCGCCCGGGTCCGTCTCGCCGCCGGAGCCGCAGCTGCCCTGGTCCGCCCAGACGTCGGACGTGCCGGGCCGCTCGTTCTGGGTCCACCACTTCGCGGACCAGTTGTGCCCTTCGTACGAGGCCGAGCCGCCGCCGGTGTACACGGAGGAGGCGTTCCAGGCCGGGGCGCACGCGGCGGCCGAAGCCGTGGAGGCGGGGAGAAAGACGAACGTCGCGATGACCGCGCCCAGCGCGGCGATCAGGCTCATGACACGTTTGGCCACGTGATCTCT
Source organism: Streptomyces sp. NPDC102451 (assembly GCF_044765485.1). NCBI lineage: Bacteria > Bacillati > Actinomycetota > Actinomycetes > Kitasatosporales > Streptomycetaceae > Streptomyces > Streptomyces sp. NPDC102451. The sequence goes on from NZ_JBIWKD010000025.1 coordinate 53,692, forward strand.
CCTTCGAGCGCGGCGCCCGCGCGAGCGAGCGCCGCCATGGGGGGTTGGAGCCACTCAAGCGCCGATGGTCTGGACCTGTCAAGGTCTAGACCAGAACTCGCCCTCCATCCGGCTGACGCCCAACTCGCCGTAAATGCGGGCCCATTGAACGCGAGGCGAACTTCACCGGAAGGAATCCGGAGGCTCGTCCTCCTCGCGATCCCCGGCCGTACCGTGACGCCATCCGGCACACCGCATCCCCGAGGGAGCGCGAGGACCATGGAGTGGTTCAGCCCCGAGAACGTCGTCGCCGTCCTCACCGCCGTCCTGGGCGTCCTGACGTCGGCGGGCGTGCTCTGGTACGAACGCCGTGTCCCGCGCCGCAAGCGCATCGGCTACCGCGTGCAGATGGACACACCCATCGGCAGCGAGGTGAGCCAGGGCCGGGCCAATGTGCGGCTGGGCCTCTTCAACGAGACCCCGGACATGGCCGACGCCACGCTCGTCCTGCTGCGCATCGAGAACGACGGCTCGCAGTCGATCGGCGACGAGGACTACACCGGGCGCGGGGAACTCAACGGCCTCACGGCGGAGTTCACCGGGCGGACCGTCCGCGGGATCGCCGTGACCCATTCGCCGGACGCCGACCATCTGATGGACCACTTCACCCCGGCCGCCGGGATGCGGCACCACGGCTCGTTCATCCGGCTGCCGCGCGTCCCGCTCAACCGCAACGAGCACTTCAAGCTCCTGGTCCTGCTCACCGGTTCGCACGTGGGCGGGCCCATCAAGGTCACCGGGGGCATCCGGGACGGTGTCGTGGCGCGGAACAAGGCCGCCCGCCCCGACGAGAAGCCCCCGCTGTTCGGACCTGCCGCCAGGAGCATCACCGTGGCGCTCACCGTCTGCGTCGTCGCGCTCGCGGGCATCATCGTCGTACGGGACGACTCCCCGCCGCCGATGGACTGCGCCAGGGGCACCCTCACGGTCACGGGCTCCACGGCGTTCAAGCCCGTCCTGGAGGAGCTGGAGCGTACGTACGAGGACGAGTGCGAGGGCACGGAGATCGTCCTGGACATCCATGGCAGCAACGCCGGGGTGCGGAAGCTCGACGCGCTGGGCGGCAAGGCCGGACCTGCCGGTTCGCCCGCCATGATCGCCTTCTCCGACGGCCCCAGGCCCGCCGCGCTCACCGCGCTGCACGAGAAGCGGGTCGCGATCTCGCTGTTCTCCCTCGTCGTCAACGACACGGTGCCGGTGACCGACCTCTCGCTCGACCAGATCGGACGGATCTACCGCGGCGACATCCGCAACTGGAACGAGATCGAGGGCGGCCCCGACCTGGAGATCAGGCTCGTCAGCCGGGACGCCAACTCCGGGACCCGTGAGGTGTTCCAGCGCCGTGTCCTGAACGGCAGCGAGCCCGCCACCTCCTCGCGCGACTGCACCACCAAGGACTACGCCGACGCCCCGGTCCTCCGCTGCGAACTCGACGGCACGGACCAGGTCCTGGCCGAGGTCGCCCGGCTGGACGGCGCGATCGGCTACACCGAGCTGCGCAACGGCGACGTGCCCGCCGGGGCGCACCGGACGGCCATCGACGGCACCGTCCCCTCCGTCGACTCGATCGGCACCAGCAGCTACCCGTACCGGGAGATCGAGTACGCCTACACCTACGGATCGCCACCCGCCGACTCGCTGGTGACCGGCTTCCTCAACTACGTCGACGACTACGGCGAGGAGATCATGCGGACCGGCGGTCATCTGCCCTGCGCGACCCCGAAGGGGATGCGGCTCTGCGGGGAGGACAGTGCGGTACCCCGGTAGACGACGGAGCGGCCGGACCTTCCACGGGGGAAGGTCCGGCCGCTCCGTCGGTATCTCCTACAGGAAGGAGTTGATCTCGATGGTCTCGGTGCGGCCGGGGCCGACACCGATCGCGGAGATCGGGGCGCCGGACATCTCCTCCAGCGCCTTCACGTACGCCTGCGCGTTCTTCGGCAGGTCGGAGAAGGTCTTGGCCTTCGTGATGTCCTCGGACCAGCCCGGCAGCATCTCGTAGACCGGCTTCGCGTGGTGGAAGTCGGTCTGGCTGTACGGGACCTCCTCGACGCGCTTGCCGTCGATCTCGTACGCCACGCACACCGGGATCTGCTCCCAGCCGGTCAGCACGTCCAGCTTGGTGAGGAAGAAGTCGGTGAGGCCGTTGACCCGGGTCGCGTACCGCGCGATCGGGGCGTCGAACCAGCCGCAGCGGCGGTCACGGCCGGTGGTGACACCGCGCTCGCCACCGATCCGGCGCAGCGCCTCGCCGTCCTCGTCGAGAAGTTCGGTCGGGAAGGGTCCGGCACCGACGCGGGTGGTGTAGGCCTTGAGGATGCCGATGACCCGGCTGATCTTCGTCGGGCCCACGCCGGATCCGGTGCAGGCGCCGCCCGCGGTCGGGTTCGACGAGGTGACGAAGGGGTACGTGCCGTGGTCGACGTCCAGCAGGGTGCCCTGGCCGCCCTCGAAGAGGACGACCTTGCCCTCGTCGATGGCGTCGTTCAGGATCAGCGTCGTGTCGGCGACGTACGGCTTGATCTGCTCCGCGTACTGGAGCATCTCCTCCACGATCTTGCCGGACTCGATCGCGCGCCGGTTGAAGACCTTGGCCAGGAGCTGGTTCTTCTGCTCCAGCGCCGCCTCGACCTTCTGCTCCAGGATCGACTCGTCGTAGAGGTCCTGGACGCGGATGCCGACCCGGTTGATCTTGTCGGCGTACGTCGGGCCGATGCCGCGCCCGGTCGTGCCGATCTTCCGCTTACCGAGGAAGCGTTCCGTCACCTTGTCGACGGTGACGTTGTACGGAGTGATCAAATGAGCGTTGCCGCTGATCAGGAGCTTGGACGTGTCGACGCCTCGCTCGTTCAGACCGCTCAGCTCGGAGAGCAGGACCGCCGGGTCGACGACGACACCGTTCCCGATGACCGGAGTACACCCCGGCGACAGGATTCCGGAGGGGAGGAGATGCAGTGCGTACTTCTGGTCGCCTACGACGACCGTGTGGCCGGCATTGTTGCCGCCCTGGTAACGCACCACATAGTCAACGGATCCACCGAGGAGGTCGGTGGCCTTCCCCTTGCCCTCGTCACCCCACTGAGCACCGAGCAGCACAAGTGCGGGCACAGGCGTACACCCCTTCCGGGCGGGGCATGTCCAAGGTCAGGGGGCGTACGTAAAGGTCGTACCTGCCGTACGACGATGTACGGCAAAGCCTGAGCCGTCGAACCGGGTGCCCCGGAATAGACGAAGCCCCTGGCGCAATAGCGCAAGGGGCTCTTGCACCAAGATGCTACCCGAGGAAGGACCGAGGTGTCGGCTGCAGAGCCCCCCGGCGACGGCGACCACCAGCTACTCGTGCTCATCGACCCCCTTGCCCGCCGCTACGACGGCGAGTCCGTGCGCATCGCGAAGGATGTGCTGAGCGCCGGCGCGCAGGCCAAGATCTGCCTTCCGGACGGCCCCGACGAGTTCGCCAGAGCCCTGCACCGGCGGGGCTCCAGGCGTCCGGTCGTCGTCGGTGACGACCACGCCCTGCTGCGGGCGGTGTCCCAGCTCCACCGGGAGCGGGAGCTGGCCGACAGCGCGCTCTCCCTGATCCCGGTCGGCGCGGCGCACACACTGGAACTCGCCCATGCGCTCGGCGTGCCCAGGGGCGCGGTCGCGGCGGCGCGCACCGCGCTCGACGGGTCGGTGCGCCGGCTGGACCTGCTCGTCGACGACAGCGACGGGGTGGTCCTCGGGGAGCTGCGCATCCCGGCGGCCTGGCCCTCGCCGTGCCCGCCCCACACGGTGTGGGACACCTGCCGCACCCTCGTGGCGTCGCTGGTCCGGCCCGCCCCGCCCTCGCCCTCCGGCCCCTCCAGGTCCCACCGGCTGAGGGTCGAGGCGGACGGGGTCCTGCTGAACGACCTGGACCGGCCGGTGGAGGGCGTCTCGGTGACCGCGCAGGGCGACGGAGGGCTGGCCGACGTGGTCGTCCACACGGCGTCCGGCGGGACGCACACGGCGGAGGCCAAGGCGGTCACGGTCTCCGGCCCGGACTTCCGCTACCGCGCGGACATACAGGTCGCGGGTCCCGTCAGGACCCGCACCTGGACCGTACGCGCGGATGCCTGGGGGCTGGTGCTCCCGGCGGCCGGCGCCTGAGGCCCGGCCGCCGGGGCCTCATCCCGACGCGCCGCGGTGCTCGCGCCACCGGTCCAGGACGCCGACCAGTTCCGCCTGCATGAATGCGAAGAACTCCGCCGTCTCCGCGAGGCGCGCGCCCGCCGGGGTGTCCTCGCCGAGGGAGCGTGCGCCGTCCTTCAGCGTGCGCTCCCAGCGGGTCAGCACCTGGTCCCGGTTGGCGAAGGTGGCGTACCAGATCTCGTCGTGGAGGCGGTAGCGGTCGCGGCGTGAGCCGGGGTCGCGTTCGCGGCCGACCATGCTGACCTGGGTGAGGTAGGTGATCGCACCCGACACGGCGGCCGGGCTGATCCGCAGCTGCCGGCCGAGGTCCGCCGAGGTCATGGAGCCGTCGTCGTCCGCGAGGAGTGCCGCGAAGACGCGCGCGGCCATCCGCTGCATCCCCGCCTCCGTCATCTCGGCCGCGAAGCGCTCGACGAAGCGCGACACCGCGTCCTCGTCGCGGCCCGCGCCCTCCCCCGCACTCCCGGATTCCCCGGTCCCGCTGGTCATGGCCTCCGACGCCTCCCCTGCTCCGATCACGGCCCAACTTTATACGCTTCCTTAACTTCACAACTTTGTGAAATCCGCGTACGTTCGGAAACATGACGAAGGCCATCACCGTGTCCGGACTGCACAAGTCGTTCGGACGGACACACGCACTGGACGGGCTCGACCTCGCCGTGGAGGCGGGCGAGGTCCATGGCTTCCTCGGGCCCAACGGCGCCGGGAAGTCCACCACCATCCGGGTCCTGCTGGGACTGCTCCGGGCCGACTCGGGCGCGGCGCAGCTGCTCGGGAAGGACCCCTGGCACGACGCCGTGGAGCTGCACCGGCGCCTGGCCTATGTGCCGGGCGACGTGGAGCTGTGGCCGGGACTCACCGGCGGCGAGGCCATCGACCTGCTCTCGCGGCTGCGCGGCGGGGCCGACAGGCGGCGCCGCGACGAGCTGACCGAGCGCTTCGGCCTCGACCCGACGAAGAAGGGCCGCGCCTACTCGAAGGGCAACCGCCAGAAGGTGGCCATCGTCGCCGCGCTGGCCTCCGACGCGGAGCTGCTCCTCCTGGACGAGCCGACCGCCGGGCTCGACCCCCTCATGGAGGTCGTCTTCCAGGACGTGATCCTGCAGGCGAAGGCCGCGGGCAGGACCGTGCTGCTCTCCAGCCACGTCCTCGCCCAGGTGGAGAGGCTCGCCGACCGGGTCAGCATCATCCGGCTCGGCAGGACCGTGCAGTCCGGTTCGCTGAGCGAGCTGCGGCATCTGACGCGTACGACCGTCGAGGCCGAGACCGACCGGCCCGCCGCCGGGCTCGACCGGCTGCCCGGCGTGCACTCCGTGGAGGTCACCGCCGACGGTGCCGGGGGCCGGGTGCGGTTCACCGTGGACGGCGGCCACCTCGACACCGCCGTGCGTGAGCTCGCCGGATTCGGCGTACGCAGCCTGATCAGCCATCCGCCGACCCTGGAGGAGCTGATGCTCCGCCACTACGGCGACGAGCTCGCCGCCGACGGTCACGGGGGCGCACCCGTCGGCCGCGGCAACGGGGACGCGCGGTGAGCGCCGCGACCACCGCCACCAGGGCGCCCGCGCCGGCCCGCGCCCTGACCGCCGCCGGAACGCTGGCCGGCACCCGCACCCTGATCGGGTTCGCCCTGCGGCGCGACCGCGTGCGGCTCCCCGTATGGGTCCTCGCCCTGTTCCTCACAACCCTCTCCATCGCGGGCAACTACCGCACGCTGTACGCCGGTCCGGAGGACCGCGCCTCCGTCGCCGCGACGATGGACAGCCCGGCCGGACTCGCCATGACCGGGCCCCGCCACTACCTCGACGCCTACGGCTTCGGGGCGATGACGGGCCACCAGATGCTCGGCTTCATGGCCGTCCTGGTCGCCCTCATGAGCATCCTGACCGTCACCCGGCACACCCGCGACGAGGAGGAGACCAACCGCGCCGAGCTGGTCCGCTCCACCGTCGTCGGACGGCACGCGCAGCTGGCCGCCGCCCTGTCGGTCGCGGTGCTCGCCGACCTGGTCCTCGCCCTGCTCCTGGCCGTCGGCCTCGCGGCGATGGGCCTCGGCGCCGGCGGCTCGCTGCTCTACGGGGCCTCGCACGCCGCCGTGGGCATCGTCTTCGCGTCCGTCGCCGCGGTGACCGCACAGATCACCGCGCACACCCGGGGCGCGTCCGGCACGGCCCTCGCCGTCGTCGGCCTCGCCTACGTCCTGCGGGCCGCCGGGGACGCGGGCGGCGCCGACGCGCTCTCCTGGCTCTCCCCCATCGGCTGGGTCCAGCGCACCTACGTCTATGTGGACGACCGCTGGTGGCCCCTGCTGCTCTGCCTGGCGCTCGCCGTGCTCTGCGCCGGAGCGGGCTTCGTCCTGTCGACCCGGCGCGACGTGGGCGCGGGCCTCCGGGCCTCCAGGGCCGGCCGCCCGGTGGCCTCCGGCGCGCTGACCCGGCCGCTCGGCTTCGCCCTGCGGCTGCACCGCTCGATGCTGGCCGGCTTCGGGGCGGGCGTGTTCCTGATGGGGGCGATGTACGGATCGATCCTCGGCCGGGCCGACGACATGCTGAAGGACATCGACCAGATCCAGGAGGCGCTCCGGAGGACCGGCGGGGCGACGACGGCCGAGTCCTTCGCCTCCATGGTGATGGTGGTCCTCGCCGTCGTCGCCTCGGTGTACGCCGTGACGGCCGCCTTGCGCCCCCTGGCCGAGGAGAACGCGGGCCGCGCCGAACCCCTCCTGGCGACCGGGCTGTCCCGTACCAGGTGGGCGGGCAGCCATCTCGCCGTCTCGCTGGCGGGCGGCACGTTCCTGCTGCTCCTCGCCGGGCTCGGCATCGGCGTCGCGGGGGCGGCCTCGGCCGGCGACTCCGGGCTGGTCCTCTCCCTGACGGGCGCGGCGCTCGCCTACGCACCGGCGCTGTGGGTCACCACCGGGGTTGCCGCGGTCCTGTTCGGCCGGCTGCCCCGGGCGGCCCAGGCCGCATGGGCAGTCCCGGTGTACGCGTTCGTGGCCGGTTACCTGGGCCCGCTGCTCCGGTTCCCCGGCTGGACGAGGAACGTATCGCCCTTCGGCCATGTCCCCCAGCTGCCGTCCGCGGAGATGAGCTGGACACCCCTGGCCGTCCTCACGCTGGTCGCCGCCGCCCTGATCCTGCTCGGGCTGGAGGGCTTCCGGCGGCGGGACCTGCGGACCACGTAGGGAACCGGCCACGGTGCGCGCACGTCCTGACGCGTATGGAACAACGTGACGCGGCGGGGTACGGCGGTTGCGCGACGGCGGCACTCGGGGCGGCCACCGCACTCTTCGTCTGGGGCTCGTCCCGGCGCACCGGCATCCACATGGGCGGCGGCTTCGAGGGGGAGGGCGCGGACATCTCCGTCCTGTGGACGGAGATGCCCCTCGTCCTGCTCGCCGGGGCCCTGATCCCCCCGGTCACCTGGCTGCTGACCCTGCGTCTGCTGCGCGGGCGGGGGCCCCTGCGCGCCCGGGTCCTCGTGGCGGCCGCGTGCACCGCCGGCGTGCTCGTCGCGTCCACATGGGCCCTGCACACCTGGTCGAACCCGTACGACCCGGACAGCGTACGGCTGTCCGGTGTGCTCCTCTCAGATCTCGACCAGTAGCTCCCGCAGCCCCCGGATCACGTAACCCGGCTTCCACTGCGGCTCCGCCGTCAGCCGCATCCCGGGTGCCCGGCGCAGCAGCTCACCGAACGAGGCCGCGAGTTCGAGGCGGGCCAGCGGGGCGCCCAGGCAGTAGTGGATACCCGCGCCGAAGGAGATGTGCGGGTTGTCCTGCCGGGACAGGTCCAGCGTCTCCGCGTCCGCGAAGCGCTCCGGGTCGCGGTTGGCCGACGCGAAGAGCAGAGCGACCTGCGCACCACGCGGGATGACGGTGCCGTCGATCTCGATGTCGTCCAGGACCCACCGCGCGAACATGGGCACCGGGGTGTCGTAGCGCAGCAGTTCCTCCACCGCGGTCGGCAGCAGGCTGTGGTCGGCCCGGAGGGCGGCCAACTGCTCGGGGTGCCGGAAGAGCATCCACCAGCTGTTGGCGGTGGCGTTGACGGTGGCCTCGTGCCCCGCGTTGAGGAGCAGCACACAGGTGGAGATGATCTCCTGCTCCGTCAGCCGGTCCTCGTCGTCGTGGGCGGCGATGAGCCCGGAGATCAGATCCGTCCCCGGGTCCGCGCGCCGTGCGGCGATCAGTTCGCGCAGATAGCCGGAGAACTCGACGGACGCCTGGACGGCGGCCCGGGCGGTCTCCTCCGGCGGGTTCAGTTCGAACATCCCGCAGATCGCCGCCGACCACGGACGCAGCAGCGCCCGGTCGGCCTCCGGGACTCCGAGCATCTCGGCGATGACGGCCACCGGCAGCGGCTCGGCGACCGCCGTCAGCAGATCGCCGCCGCCCGCCTCGACGAAGTCGTCGACCAGCCCGGCGGCCAGCCGCTCCACGGTCGGGGCGAGCGCCTCGACCCGCCGGGGTGTGAACGCCTTGGCGACCAGCCGCCGGATCCGGGTGTGGTCGGGGGCCTCCAGGTCGAGGATCCCGTGCCCGTTGAGCGTGTGGAACGGTTCGTGAGCGGCGGGCGGCGCGCTGACGCCGAACTCGTCGTGGCTGAACCGGTGGAGGTAGGTCCGGCCCAGCCGCCGGTCGCGCAGCAGCCCGGACACATCGGAGTAGTGCGGGACGAGCCACTGCCGGGTCGGCTCGAACCAGTGCGCCCGGCCGGTGGCGCGCAGCGCGGTGTAGGCGGGGTAGGGGTCGGCGACGAACGCCGGGGACCAGGGGTCGAAGGACACGTGCATGAGCCGACGCTATCCGGGCGTGACGAGCCTCGCCTCGTACGCGAACACGGCCGCCTGGGTGCGGTCCCGCAGCCCCAGCTTCACCAGGATGCGGCTGACGTGGGTCTTGATGGTCGACTCGGCGACCACCAGGTGCGAGGCGATCTCCAGGTTCGAAAGACCCTGGGCGATCAGCACGAGCACCTCCGTCTCCCGCTCGGTGAGGTCACCGATCCTGGCCATCGCGGGCGGCCGCGGCGCCTCGGCGATCTTGGAGAACTCGGTGATCAGCCGCCGGGTCACCGTCGGCGCGAGCAGCGCCTCGCCGGACGCCACCACCCGTACGCCCTCGGCGAGCTGCCGCGCCGAGGCGTCCTTCAGCAGGAAGCCGGAGGCGCCGGCCCGCAGGGCCTGGTACACGTACTCGTCGAGGTCGAACGTGGTCAGGACGAGCACCTTGGCGTCCGCGTCGGCGGCGACGATCTCCCGGGTCGCCTCGATGCCGTTGAGCTCGGGCATGCGAATGTCCATCAGGACCACGTCGGGCCGCAGCGCGGCGACCTGCGAGACGGCCTGCCGGCCGTCGACGGCCTCGCCGACGACCTCGATGCCCGGCATCGCGTTGAGCAGGACGGAGAATCCCTCGCGGACCATCATCTGGTCGTCGACGATCAGGACCCGGATGGGCGACTCGGTCACGCGCCCTCACCGTCCTCCGTGCTCTCGCGCTGGGCCGGCACGGGCAGGTACACGGCGACCTCGTACCCGCCGTCCCCGGTCTCCCCCGCGGTCATCTCCCCGTTCAGCATCGCGACCCGCTCCCGCATCCCCGTGATCCCGTGCCCGGCGCCGGGCGACGGCTTGACCAGCCCCCGCGCGGGCCCGTTGACGACACGCAGCCCGAGCCCGCCGAGCACATAGCCGATCTCCACCTTGGCGGCGGCGCCCGGCGCGTGCCGGAGCGTGTTGCTCAGCGCCTCCTGGACGATCCGGTACGCCGACAGCTCGACGCCCTGTGGAAGTTCCCGCACCGCCCCGGTGACCGTCTTCTCCGTCTCCAGGCCCGTCTCCCGGACGTTGTCCAGCAGCCGGTCGATCTCGGCGAGGGTGGGCTGCGGGGCGTCCGGCGCCTCGTAGTCCTCCGCCCGTACGACGCCGAGGACGCGGCGCAGCTCGGTGAGCGCGGCGACGGCGTTCTCCCGGATGGTGACGAACGCCTGCTCCAGCTCGGGCGGCGGATTCTCCACCCGGTACGGGGCGGCCTCGGCCTGGATGGCGACGACCGACATGTGGTGGGCGACGACGTCGTGCAGCTCACGGGCGATCGTGGTGCGCTCCTCCAGGAGGGTGCGCCGGTCGCGCTCCACGGCGGTGACGGTGCGCTGCACGGTCACCTCCCGCTGGGCGTCGCGGCGCACCTGCACCAGGGCGACGAGGAGCAGGGCCAGCGCGGAGGCGATGGCCATGGGCTCGTTGCTGGAGGAGTAGGGCGCGGCGAAGTTCCCCAGGAGGCCCCCGACGAACAGCGTGATCAGCCACATCCAGGCGGCGGTACGCGGCCGGGTCCTCGCCGCGACCACGACCAGCACGCCGAGGTGGCAGGCGAAGGCGCTCGGCCCCCACGGCCAGTCGCCGCTCGTCACCGCCACCAGGGGGGCGAGCGCGATCGACACCCAGAACGCGAGGACGGGGCGGACCAGCGTCATCATCAGCGCCACGGCCGGCAGGAAGGCGGTGATGACGGTGGCTATCCCGAACGGCGAGTAGGTGTTCGCCGAGAAGACGCCCTCCATCAGCGAGATCAGCGCGACCATGCCCACCACCGCGTGGGGGAACCAGATGACGCCCTTCCGGAAACTCCTCGGCAGGCGCCGGATCACCGGCCCGTCCGTGCCCAGCGGGCTCAGCGGGCGGTAGTCGAGCACGTTCTGGAACAGGTCCTGCCGCAGGCCTTCTATCGCCCCGGCGGCCACCCGGTGCTCCGGGCTTCGTGTCTTCGTCTCGGTCACGCTTACACGGTAGGCGCGGCCCCAGGCCCCGTCGTCAGCAGTGATACGGATCCTTCGCCGTCCGTCGCAAGTACTACCAGGCCAGCTGGGCGAGCTCCTCGGCCACCACGGCGCAGGCGTCCGCCGAGGGGTCGATCAGCGGGAAGTGCCCCACTCCGTCCAGCAGGGTCAGCCCCACCATCTCCCCGGCCTTCGCCGCGGCGTCCACGAACGCCTCCGTCACGGCTTGCGGCACGGTGATGTCGTCCACCCCCTGGACGACGGCCGTCGCGATCCCGGTCGGCAGCAGCACGGCCGGATCGACGTGCGCGCTCCGCGCCTCGAAGTCGTCCGCCCCGCCGAGAAGTTGGTGCAGCGCACCCGAGCAGACGTTCAGCTCCACGGCGCTCGCGAAGTCCCCGATCGGCGCCAGCGCGACCACCCCGCGCAGCGGCGGCGCGGCGGGCAGCCGCCACGGCGACCCCTCGGGGAGCACGTGCCGCGCGGCCGCCCACAGGGCGAGCTGTCCGCCGGCCGAGTGCCCGGTGACCACGGTCTTGCGCAGATCCGCCCCCGGCAGCTCCCGGGCAACCAGCGCCGGCAGGGCGTCCATCGCGGCGGCCACGTCGTCGAAGGTCTCGGGCCAGCGGCCCGCCACCGGTCCCGCCGTGCCCTGTTGCGGGATCTCACCGCCGCGCCGGTACTCGACGCTGGCGACGGCGAAGCCGCGCCGCGCGAGGAAGTCCGCGAACGGCGACACGTGCTGCCGGTCGTACGGTGCCCGCCAGGCGCCGCCGTGCAGCAGGACCACGAGCGGCGCGCCGGTACGGCCGTCCCTCGGCGCGAAGAAGTCGATCACCTGGTCGGGGTGGCTTCCATAGGCCGCGGACCCGTCGGGGGCGACCACCGGATGGGCGAACGCCGACTCGGTCTCGGCGGCGTCCCGCTCACGCGCGGCAGAATCCGACATGCTGCTCCAACCGTCCTGGGCCCGTGCCCAACTGGACCGACCTGCGGGGACGGTACCAGTACCGCGGACCGCCGCCGCACGGGCCCGGAGCGCGGACCCGTACGGCGGCGGGGAGTTCAGACCGCCAGCACCTCGGCGAGGATCCGCGCCGCCCGCTCCGCGTCGGCGAAACCGACGTACAGCGGGGTGAAACCGAAGCGCAGGATGTCCGGGCGGCGCAGGTCGCCGACCACACCGCGCTCGACGAGCGCGCCCATCACCCGCTCCGTCTCCTCCGCGTCCACGCAGCGCAGCGAGACCTGGCTGCCGCGCTCCGCGTGCGCGGCCGGGGTGACCGGGGTGACCCGGCCCTCGGGGACGTACGCGGCGACGCACTCCAGGAAGAAGTCCGTCAGCGCCAGGGACTTGGCCCGCACCGCGTCCACCGAGACCCCGTCCCAGACGTCCAGCGACGCGTCCAGGGACAGCATGGACAGGATGTCCGGGGTGCCGACCCGGCCCCGTACGGAACCTTCCGCGGGGGTGTATCCGGAGGTCATCGCGAACGGGTCGGCGTGCGAGGTCCAGCCGGGCAGGGGCGAGTCGAAGTCCTCCTGGTGGCGCTCGGCGACGTACAGGTAGGCCGGCGAACCGGGCCCGCCGTTGAGGTACTTGTACGTGCAGCCGACGGCCAGGTCGACGCCGTGCGCGTCCAGCCCCACGGGCAGGGCGCCCGCGCTGTGGCACAGGTCCCATACGGCGAGGGCGCCCGCCCCGTGGACGGCGGCGGTGAGACCGGGCAGGTCGTGGAGCCTGCCCGAGCGGTAGTCCACGTGGTTCAGCAGGACAGCGGCCGTACGGGGGCCGAGCGCGGCCGGTACGTCGGCCGGCGCCACCGGGACGACACGGTGGCCGGTCATCCGGGCCGCCGACGCGGCGATGTACCCGTCGGTGGGGAACGTCGACGCGTCGACCAGGATCTCGTCACGCCCTTCGCCCGCCAGGCGGGTCGCGGCGACGACCGCCTTGAAGACGTTCACGCTGGTGGAGTCGCCCACCACGATCTGCCCCGCGGCCGCCCCGACCAGCGGGGCGATGCGGTCGCCGATCCGCTCGGGCGCGGTCCACCAGCCGCTCTCGTCCCAGGAGCGGATGCGCAGCGAGCCCCACTGACGGGCGATGACGTCCTGCATCCGGGCGGGGACGTGGCGGGGCAGCGCCCCCAGCGAGTTGCCGTCGAGGTAGACGGTGTCGTCGAGGGTGAACAGCTCACGCAGGGCGGCCAGTTCGTCGGCGGTGTCGAGCGCCTCGGCGCGCTCCTTGAAGTCAGACATGGCTACGCGCCGTCCACAGCTCGGGGAACACGCTCTTGGTGGCCCGCTTCTCCAGCCAGGCGACGCCGGCGGACCCGCCGGTGCCGGTCTTCGAACCCATCGCCCGGCGGGTGGCGGTCAGATGGTCGTTGCGCCAGCGCCACACCAGCTCGCCGACGTCGGTCAGCACCTCGCCCAGCCGTACGAGCTCGGCGTTCTGGTCGGGGCCGGCGTAGATCTCCGCCCAGGCGGCCTCGACCGCGGGGGACGGCTCGTACTTCTGCGAGAGGTCCCGCTCCAGCACCGACTGCGGCACGGCGTACCCGCGCCGGGCGAGCAGGGCGAGCGTCTCGTCGTACAGTCCGGGCTCGTGGAGCGCCTTCTCCAGCTCGGCGTGGACCCGGGGTGCGCCCCGGTGCGGCACGAGCATGGAGGCGGACTTGTCGCCCAGCAGGAATTCCATCCGGCGGTACATCGCCGACTGGAAGCCGGACCCCTCGCCGAGGGAGCCGCGGTAGGAGTTGAACTGGGCGGGGGTCAGGCCGGCCAGCGGCTTCCAGGAGGCGTTCAGCGCCTCCAGCTCCCGCAGCGAGCGCTTCAGAGCGTCCCGGGCGACCGGTACGCGGTCCTCGCGCAGGGCGTGCGCCGCCGTCTCCCACTCATGGACGATGACCGTGAACCACAGCTCCATGACCTGGGTGGTGACCAGGAAGACCATCTCGCCGGGATCGTCCGAGCGCAGGTGCTGGAGGTGGGTCAGGACGTCCGCCTGGACGTAGTCCTCGTACGGAGTCGTTCCCGCGAAGTCCAGGTGCGGGGTCTCCGCACCGGTGGCTTCGGGGTCGGGGTGGAACGTAGACATTTCTGTCTCCTCGACACGAGCTTCCGGGTAGCGGTCCGCCCCTTCCTCTGAGGTGGTGGAGCTCCGGTCCCCTGCTCGGCATCCTAACGGCCTTCCGCGGGACGCGCCGGGGCCCCGCGGGCTGCTGCCCGCGGGGCCCCGGAGGGAGGCGTCGTCTCAGCCCAGGATGTCGGCGGCGGTCTGCGAGGAGTCGCGCAGGAACGTCGAGCAGCGCTCGTACTCCTCCTGCTCACCGATCGCCTGCGCGGCCCGCGCGAGGGCGTGCAGGGCGCGCAGGAAGCCGCGGTTCGGCTCGTGCTCGAACGGGACGGGGCCGTGGCCCTTCCAGCCCGCGCGGCGCAGGGAGTCGAGGCCGCGGTGGTAGCCGGTGCGTGCGTACGCGTACGACTCGACGACCCGGCCGCCCTCGAACGCCTCGTCGGCGAGCTGCGCCCAGGCCAGCGACGACGTGGGGTACTTCGCGGCGACATCGGCGGGCGCCGTGCCGGCGGCGAGCAGCTCACGCGGCTCCGGGTCGTCGGGCAGATGGGTCGGGGCGGGGCCCCCGAGCAGGTTCTCGTGGATGGACATGGTTCAAGTGTGCCTGGGCGGAGCTTCCGGCTCCAAGGGCGGGGCGGTGACGCCGCAGTGCATCGTGCACGCGGGCTGCGCCTCGTGCCCGGGCTCCGGGGCCTTCCGCAGCACCCACCAGGCGATCACCGCACCCGCCACCAGCAGCCCCGCGCACATCGGCATGGCCCGCCGGAACGTCGAGGCGAACTCCCCCGCGTCGCGGTACGCCTCCGGGCCCATCCCGGCCAGCAGCGGGAGCGCGGCCACCGCGAGCAGCCCGGCGGCCCGCGCGGCCGCGTTGTTGATGCCGCTGGCCAGCCCGGCCCGGCCGGTGTCCACGGCGGCCAGGACCGACGCGGTGAGCGGCGCCACGAGGGTGACCATGCCGAGGCCCAGCACCAGCACCGCGGGCAGGACGTCCCATACGTACGAGGCGCCGGGGCCGACCCGCAGCATCAGGAGCATCCCGGTGGCCGCCAGCAGCGGGCCGACGGTGAGCGGGAGCCGCGGCCCGATACGCCGCCCGAGGTCACCCGCCGACGCGGAGAAGAGCAGCATCAGCACCGTCGTGGGCAGGAGCGCGGTGCCCGCGCCGAGCGCCGAGAATCCGGCGACCACCTGGAGCTGGATCGCGGACAGGAAGAAGAACCCGCCCAGGGCCGCGTACACACAGAACGTCACGATGTTGACGGCCGTGAACTGCCGCGACGCGAAGATCGACGGCGGCACCATGGGATCCTCCCGGCGCCGCTCCACCCGTACGAACGCCGCCCCCAGGACCACACCGCCGAGCGCCGCACCGATCACCATGACGGACGCGCCCTGCTCCGGCACCTCGATCAGCGCGTACGTGACCAGGGCGAGCGCCAGCGCGGCGAGGGCGGCACCGAGGACGTCGAACCGGCCGTGGGCGTCCGGGTCCCGGGACTCCGGTACGTGGCGCAGGGCCACGGGCACACAGACCGCGGCGATCGGCAGATTGAGCAGGAACACCCACCGCCAGCCGGGCCCGTCCACCAGCCACCCGCCGAGGAACGGCCCGACCGCCGCCCCGACCCCGCCGAGCCCGGACCAGAGCCCCACGGCACGGGCCCGGTCGTCGGGGTGGAAGCTCGCCTGGATGATCGCCAGCGAACCGGGGGTGAGCAGCGCGCCCCCGACCCCCTGCAACGCCCGCGCGACGACCAGCACCCCCGCGTTCGGCGCGATCCCGCACAGCAGCGAGGCCACGGCGAACCAGACCACCCCCACGACGAACACCCGCCGCCGCCCGAACCGGTCCCCCAGCGCACCTCCGAGCAGGATCAGCCCCGCCAGGGTGAGCATGTAGGCGTTGACGGTCCACTGCAGGGCGGCCAGATCGGTACCGAGGTCCTCGCCGATGCGGGGCAGGGCCACATTGATGACCGTGGAGTCGAGCAGAGCCATGCTGGACCCGAGCACGGTGGTCAGGACGACCCACCGCCCCACGGGCGAGGCCACCCGGATCCCGTCCTCGCCCCCGTCGACGTCAGTCATAGGAGCAGCATCACCGCTGGACCACGAGCAGGCCATCCGGAACCCGCCCCCGGCCACCCTCCAACCCCTCCGCCCCGCCCTCCAGCCCCTCCGCCCCCCAGCCCCTCCGGCGTTTGAGGAGCGGGGTCCGGGGCGGAGCCCCGGTTTCGGGAAGGGGCGGGTAGGGGACAAGCCCCCGCGCAGCGGCCCCCACCCCCACGGCCCCACCCGAACCGCCCCCAGAACCACGAAGGGCCCGGCCCCCCGAAGGAGACCGGACCCACCCGCGACGTACCGCGATTACTTCAGCTTCGTACCCGAGGACCGCAGATTCGCACAGGCCTCAGTCACCCGCACAGCCATCCCCGCCTCAGCGGACTTCCCCCAGCTACGCGGGTCGTAGACCTTCTTGTTGCCGACCTCGCCGTCGACCTTCAGCACGCCGTCGTAGTTGCGGAACATGTGGTCCACGATCGGGCGGGTGAAGGCGTACTGCGTGTCGGTGTCGAGGTTCATCTTCACGACGCCGTTCTCCAGCGCGGTAGCGATCTCCTCGGCCGTGGAGCCCGACCCACCGTGGAAGACGAAGTCGAACGGCTGGCTGCCGGCCGGCTGGCCGTACTTGGCGGCGACACCCTGCTGGAGGTCCTTGAGGAGCTCCGGGCGCAGGACGACGTTGCCCGGCTTGTAGACGCCGTGGACGTTGCCGAAGGACGCGGCCAGCAGGTAGCGCCCCTTCTCGCCCAGGCCCAGCGCCTCGGCCGTACGCAGCGCGTCGTCGACGGTCGTGTACAGCTCGTCGTTGATCTCGTGCGTGACGCCGTCCTCCTCGCCACCGGTCGGGGTGATCTCGACCTCAAGGATGATCTTGGCGGCGGCGGCCTTGGCCAGCAGCTCCTCGCCGATGGCCAGGTTGTCGGCGAGGGTCTCGGCCGAGCCGTCCCACATGTGCGACTGGAACAGCGGGTTCAGACCCTTGGCGACGCGCTCCGCGGAGACGTCGAGCAGCGGACGTACGTAACCGTCCAGCTTGTCCTTGGGGCAGTGGTCGGTGTGCAGCGCGACCGTGATGTCGTACTTGGCGGCGACGATGTGCGCGAACTCGGCGAGGGCTACGGCGCCCGTCACCATGTCCTTGTTGTACTGGCCGCCCAGGAATTCGGCACCACCGGTGGAGATCTGGACGATGCCGTCGCTCTCCGCCTCCGCGAAGCCGCGCAGCGCAGCGTGCAGGGTCTGGGTCGACGTCACATTGATGGCCGGGTAGGCGAACTTGCCTGCCTTCGCCCGGTCGAGCATCTCGGCGTAGACCTCGGGGGTTGCGATGGGCATCTGTCCGCTCCTTGGGATGTGCGGGTGTGCAGTGCTTGGTCCCTGACCTGGGGGCGACGTCATCGTCGCCCTTATCTTCCCAGACTCTCGCTCCGGCTCCACGCTGCCCATCGAGAAGGCGCTGCCGGTTTCACGTGAAACAGGCAGCGCCTCGATGAAGCCCCAGGTCAGCCTAGGTTCAGGCCAGGTCGAGGTCCTCCACGGAGTAGACGTGGACGTACGGCAGACCGGCCTCGGCGATCGCCGGAGCGGCGCCGCGCTCCACGATCACGGCGACGGCCACGACCTCCCCGCCGGCCTCGCGCACCGCCTCGACCGCGGTCAGCGGCGAGCCGCCGGTCGTCGAGGTGTCCTCGACGACGAGGCAGCGACGGCCCCTGACGTCCGTGCCCTCGATGCGGCGCTGCATCCCGTGGGCCTTCTGGGCCTTGCGGACGACGAAGGCGTCCAGGCTCTTCCCACGCGCCGCCGAGGCGTGCAGCATCGACGTGGCCACCGGGTCGGCGCCCAGCGTCAGACCGCCGACGCAGTCGTAGTCCAGCTCGGCGGTGGCGTCCAGCATCACCTGCCCGACCAGCGGAGCGGCCTTGCCGTCCAGCGTGATCCGGCGCAGGTCGATGTACCAGTCGGCTTCCAGACCCGAGGAGAGGGTCACCTTGCCGTGCACCACGGCCTTGTCCTTGATCTGCTGGAGCAGCTCAGCGCGTACGTCAGTCATGTCAATGAGGGTAAAGGCTGCCGCGCACGGTCAGAGCCGCGCCCAGCTCCAGGTCGAGGTGATCTCCAGGGGCTCGATCGGGGTGACCAGCCGGGGGGTCGTGTTGAGTCCGTTCGGCGGCCCGGACTGCGGCTCCACGCAGACCGCCTCCGCCTGCTCGTCGTAGACGACGACCCACTCGTCCCGGCTCGTGACCGTCAGCTCCAGCTGCTCGGGCCAGGTGAGCTTCACGTCGACACCGTCGGGCATCCCGAAGCAGTCGTCCCACGGGCCGGGCAGGGGGTCGATCCGGCGGCCGGTCGGCAGGTGGTTGTCGCCCCGCTCCTCCTGCCAGGCCGCGTCGAAGGCGATCCGCGCGTCCTGGCCACCGAGGTTCCGGAGGAACCAGGGGTGCCACCCGGCCTGCGCCGGGAACGAGTCCCCGTACGTCTCGACGCCGAGGCTCAGCGTGAGCGACTCCTCGGTCAGCTCGAAGGACTGCGTCACCCGTCCCTCGTACGGCCATGGGTCGGCCAGGTCGTAGAAGAAGGCCGCCTCCGAGTCACCCTGCCGGGCGGGCGTCCAGGAGGTGTCACGGCCGGTGCCGTGGATGGCGTGCGGCGGGGAGTTCAGCGGCAGCTGGTGCGGCTCGCCGCCGTTGCGGAACAGGCCGTTCTCGGTGCGGCCGCACCACGGCACCATCGGGAAGCAGCCGTACCGCTCGCCCTGGCGCAGCAGTTCGGTGCCCCCGATCCGCAGGCTGCTGATCCGGCAGCCATGGACGGGGTCTACGGTCAGTTCGACGTCGCCGGCGGTCAGCCGGACGTTCTTCACAGCTCTGCTCACGCCTCGACACTACTGGCGCGGACCGGCTCCCTACGGCCTCCTGCGCCGCAGCGCCCTGCTCACCACCACGGCCGAGGCGATCGCCAGGGCGGCTGCCGGCGCCGCCCAGCGCAGCGTGATGCCCGCGGCACCCGCCTCGGGTGACGGCACGGGGGCGTACCGGCCGCGCGGCGGGGCGTGGTCGACCTCCTCCGTACTGCGGCCGATCATGGTGCGGCGGGCGTGCGCGGCCTCGGCGGGCGGCTCGTCCGGCACGGTGAACTCCAGCTCCGCGGACGGGTCGAGCGACGGCGGCGGCACGGGCGCGTCGAACACGGACTCCTTCTCCACGGACGAGGACTCGGCGGACGGCGGCTCGGCGGACTCTTCGGCAGAAGGCGCACTGGACGGCTCACCGGACGGCGCACCGGACGGCGCACCGGAAGCCGGCGCCTCGGTCACCTCCGACGCATCGGCCGCATCCGCCCCCGCGTCCCCGTCCCCGTCCCCGTCCCGAGCGGCCAGGGACTCCGTCACCAGCTGCTGCGTGAAGCGGTCCAGCAACCGCTGCGCCGCCGCGAGCGCCGCGGCCGCGTCCAGGTCCACGATGCGGCCGTCACCGCTCGCCGTGCCGGTGAATCCGATGGTGGTCCCGCCGTCCGTCTCCGTGAGGCCGACGGTCAGTTCCAGCTTCGCCGAGCCCGCGCCCCGGGCCTCCACCCCCTCCCCGGTCACGGAGAAGGAGTCACCGCCGTCGGAGGACCGCAGCGTCAGCGCCCCCCGGTACGTGATCGTGTGGCCGTCGGCCCGGAATTTCAGCCGGCCCGTCAGCGGCCCCGCCGACGCGTCGGCATCCTGCTGGAGTCCTGGCACACAGCGCGCGACGCGGGCGGGATCACCCAGCGTCCGCCGCAGGGCCGGAACCGGAACCGGAACGAACACCTCATGCTCCATACCGACCGAGCCTACTCAGCCCCGGCCGTCCCGTCAGCGCTTCCACCCCGCGCATCCCGTGCACCCCGCGGCCGCCCCTCCCCGCCGCGCTCACGGTTCCTCCCAGTACCGCGGGTGGACCAGGGTCGACGGCGGCATCCCAGGCTGCCGCACCCGCTCGGCCGCGCGCCATCCGGCCGACAGCTCCCGCGCCCCCAGCGACCGCAGGGCGGGCGCGCCCGGGTCCAGGCCGAGCCGGCCCACCTCCTGCCGGGCGGCCAGCACGAACCCCCAGTCCCGCGGCGCCTCGGCCCCGCCCGCCGCGGCGCGGTCCGGGCCCGCCGCGAACCCGGTGAGACGTCCGTCGATGCGGTACGGCCGGGTCGCGAGGCCTCCCGCCCGCACCGACGCCTCCACCGTCCAGAACGTCGTGGGTCTGCTGCTCGGCGGCCCCGCGTGCACCACCAGTCGGCCGTCCGGCTCCAGCGCCCCGGCGACCAGACCGTAGAACTCGGCCGCGTAGAGCTTCGTGCTCGCCGTGATGCCGGGGTCGGGGAGGTCCGAGATCACCACGTCGTACCGCTCGTGCGTGGTCCGCAGCCACATGAAGGCGTCCCCGGCGACCGCCGTCAGCCGGGGATCGTCGTACGCGTGCCCGTTCAGCCGGGAGAGCGCCGGGTCCGTACGGGCCAACCGGGTGACGGCCGGATCGAGCTCGACGACCACGACGGACGTGACATCCGGATAGCGCAGGACCTCACGGGCGGCCAGCCCGTCGCCGCCGCCCAGGATCAGCACCCGCCGGTGGGGGCCCTTCATCGCGGGGTGCACCAGCGCCTCGTGGTAGCGGTGCTCGTCCCGGGAGCTGACCCGGAGCCGGCCGTCCAGATAGAGGTCGAGCCCGCCGCGCTCCCCGCCGGTGAGGACGACCTCCTGCACATCGGTCTGCACCGCGACCCGCACCTCGTCCCCGTACACCGCGTGCCGCGCCGCCCTCTCGAAGTCGTCGACCAGGACGGAGGCCGTGGCCAGCAGGGCGATCACCACGCAGTTGACCAGGATCAGAAGCCGGCGCGACCGCGGGCCCAGATCGCGGCGGAACACCCAGAGCACCAGCGCGCCGCCCGCCACCGCGTTGACCGCGCCGGTGAACAGCGCCCCGGTCAGCTGGCCCATCATCGGCAGCAGCAGGAACGGGAAGGCCAGCCCGCCGACCAGTGCGCCCACGTAGTCGGCGGCGAAGAGGTCCGCGACCGCCCCGCCCGCGTCCTGTCGGTCGACCCGCTGGATGAGCGTCATCAGCAGCGGGATCTCCGCGCCGATCAGGATCCCGATCGTGAGCGAGAAGCCGACCAGCGCGTAGCGCGATTCCCCGAGCCAGGCGAAGGAGGCGTACAGGACGAGCGCCGAGGTGCCGCCGACGAGGGCGAGCGCGGCCTCGATCAGCCCGAATCCCACTGCGGCGCGGCTGCGTAAACGTTTCGCGAGCAGCGAGCCGATGCCCATCGCGAAGACCATCACGGAGAGCACGACCGAGGCCTGCGTGACCGAGTCGCCGATCAGGTACGAGGCCAGCGCGACCAGTTCCAGCTCGTACACCAGACCGCACGCGGCACAGATGAAGACCGAGGCCAGCACGAGGAACCGGCCGGTCCTCGGCCGTACGGGAATCCGCGCCGCGCCCCCTCGCAGCGGCATCTGCTGGTCGATCATGAAACGAACGCTACGTGACGGAAAGGTCGCCGCTTGTCACCCACACGGGTGTAAGTGACGTGCGCCGGACGTACGCCGGTCCCAAGGGATTCCGCCCCGGGCGGGCCCACGCGCTCCCCTCAGGACACCGCCGCCGGCACCCGCGCCCCCACCCGGGTCCGGGTCACCACCAGCTGACCCTCCTGCGGATACGCGTGCCAGGTCCGCCAGCGCACCTGGCCCTCCGTCCGCTGCGCGAGCATCGCGGTGAAGGCGTAGGGGCTGCCGGGAAACGTCCCCGCCAGCCCGTGCGGATGGTCGGCGACCAGCGCGAGGAGCTCCTGCGCGCGCCCCGCGAACGAGCCCTCGGAGAGCGTCTCGACGCGCGCCGCGAATTCGTAGTCCCAGTCACCCACGCTCTCGGCGACGCCCAGCGGCAGCGGTGTGCTGCTGCCCGGCAGACAGGCGACGGTCTCGGAGCACGTACGGCGCTCCTCCTCCAGCAGCACCTGGTGAGAAGCGCCGAGAAGCCTCAACTGCACCTTTGCGCCCGCGAGTTCGAGGTCGAGTACGGCGAGCGCGGGCAGCGGCTCCCGGCCCAGCGTCCATGCCAGATCGGCGGCTCGGGTATCGGAATAGCTGGTCTGGAGGGTCGTGAGCATGGATCGGCTCCGCAAAACGCACAGGGATACGGACAGGAGGCGCCCCCGTGCCGTGCACGTGGGGGAGGGGAGCCCGATCCGGCCCAACTGGGCTCCGCCCAACTGGGTTCCGGGGGCTGAATGTTCGCTACAACGATGCAATCACGAAGTACGTCGCGCTCACAGCGGTTTTACCCAACTTGCCGTGGTTTCCATCCCTCAGGGGGCAGGACGGTTCATCTGTTCCCGGTACTCCCAACCAAAAGGTGCCCGGAGGGAGTTCACCCCCACCGGGCACCTCCGGCCCACCCGTCCCGCCCCCCGCACGGGACGGCCGGGCCCGTCTCAGCTGCTTCCGCCGCAGCCTCCGCCACCGCCGCCGCCACCACCACCACCACCGCAGCTGCTGCCACCCCCGCAGGAGTGCCCGCCGCCCCCGCAGGAATGTCCGCCGGAGTGACCACCGCTGTCGCCGGCCCACCAGCTGACCCCGTCCGAGCCGCTTCCCCCGCCGCTCTGACTGCCACGGCGCCCGGCCCGGCCCGACGGCCGCTTACGGCTGCCCGATCCCGTGGCGAGGGCACCGATCCCCACCACCACGACCACCAGGAACACGATGAAGACGAACAACTCCATCGACCTCACATCCTTCTGTCCCCCGAAGCGAGGTCCCCGCTTCTCGACTGACCGTTGGATTCCCGCGCGCCTCCGGGGCCAAAGCAAACTTGAGCAACTCCAGAGCTTCGGCACAGGATGGCGCCATGACACAGGGACGACCGCTGCTCAACCGCCGCCTCACCGAGTTCGGCACGACGATCTTCGCGGAGATGTCGGCGCTGGCCGCACAGACCGGATCGATCAACCTCGGCCAGGGCTTCCCCGACACCGACGGCCCCGAGGAGATCCGGGAGGCCGCGGTCCGCGCCCTGCGTGCCGGCCACGGCAACCAGTACCCACCGGGCCCCGGCGTCCCCGAGCTGCGCACCGCGGTCGCCGAGCACCAGCTGCGGCGCTACGGACTGGAGTACGACCCCGACGCCGAGGTCCTGGTCACCACGGGCGCCACGGAAGCGATCGCCGCCTCCCTGCTGGCCCTCCTGGAGCCCGGCGACGAGGTCATCGCCCTGGAGCCGTACTACGACTCGTACGCCGCCTGCATCGCCATGGCCGGCGGCACCCGCGTCCCCGTCACGCTCCGGCCCCACGAGGGCGCCTACCGGCTCGACCTCGACGAGCTGCGCGCGGCCGTCACGCCCCGCACGCGGCTGATCCTGCTCAACACCCCGCACAACCCGACCGGCACAGTCCTGACCCGCGACGAGCTGGCCGCCGTCGCCGAGCTCGCCTGCGAGCGGGACCTCCTGGTCATCACCGACGAGGTCTACGAGCACCTCGTCTTCGAGGGCGAGCACATCCCCCTGGCGTCCTTCCCCGGCATGCGGGAGCGCACGGTCAGCATCAGCAGCGCGGGAAAGACGTTCTCGCTGACGGGCTGGAAGATCGGCTGGATCACCTCCAGCCCGGAACTGGTCACCGCGGTGCGCTCCGCCAAGCAGTTCCTGACGTACGTCTCCGGCGGCCCGTTCCAGTACGCCGTCGCCGAGGCCCTGCGGCTGCCGGACAGCTACTTCGACGAGCTGCGGGCGGACCTGCGGGCCAAGCGCGACCTGCTCGCCGGGGGTCTCGCCGAGGCCGGCTTCGGGGTCTACAGGCCGGCCGGCACGTACTTCGTCACCACCGACATCCGTCCGCTCGGCGCCGGGGACGACGGCTTCGCCTTCTGCCGGGCGCTCCCGGAACGCTGCGGGGTCGTCGCCGTGCCGAACGCGGTCTTCTACGACCACCGCGAGCAGGGCGCGCCCTTCGTGCGCTTCGCGTTCTGCAAGCGCACGGACGTGCTCACCGAGGCGGTCACCCGGCTCAAGGGCCTGCGGGCGTCCTGACCCCGCACGACGACGGAGGCCCGGGAAGGGCGCCGGCCGCACCGGCCACGCCCCGTCCCGGGCCTCCGTCCCTGCTGCGTGCCCGCCGGATCAGGCCTCCGGGGCCTGCTCGGCGCCCGCGTCGCCCTCGGCCGTCTTCGCGTCGGGCTCCAGGCCCAGGCGCTCCACGAGCCACTTGTCGAACTCGATCGAGGCCCGCACCCAGCTGACCGTCGAGGAGACGAAGTGCTCCAGGCTGACGCCGGTGCCGATGAGCATCTGCGCCTCACCGACGAGCCGCACGGAGCCCGCGGCGCCCTCCTCGCCCTCGTGGGCGTGCGTGTAGACCTTGGGCCACAGGGTGCGGCGGTTCCAGTCGTCGATCGCGTCGAGCAGGACGGGCCGCTGGTCCAGGGCGTGGGGGCGGTCGTAGAAGGTCCGGACCGAGAAGACCTGCTGCTCCTCCTCGCCGCGGAACATGAAGTACGTCCGGAAGTCTTCCCACGGCGCGGCGAGGTCGCCCTCGTCGTCGACGACGAACTTCAGCTCCATCTGCTCGAGAAGCTGCTTGACGAGGTCCTGGTCGGGGACCACGGGGCCCTCGGGACCTGACGCCTGCGGTTCGGGCTGGCCCCCGAAGTTGGGGATCGAGGACGGGTCGATAGACATCGCTGGGTACTCCTGTGGATCGCACGTGGTTTCCTGGCTCCGACCCTAGCCGCGATCGCGGCCGGTAGTCCTATGCGCTCAGGGGAATCGTCCCCGCGCTCGTTCCCCTGGCCCGCGACCAGGAAACCGCGACCAGGACGGCGCAGAGCGTGCCGATCAGTCCCGCCCCTCCGATCGTCTGCGCCGAGGACCCGGTCAGCTCCGCCGCCAGGCCGCCCGACGCGACGCCGATCCCCTGCATGGCCGTCAGCCCCGACCTGGCCAGGCCCAGGGCCTGACCGCGCTGGTCGGCCGGGGTCAGCAGCACGAAGGTCGCCCCCGCGGTGATCTGGTACGCCGAACAGACACCCGACACCAGCAGCACCAGCAGGGCCACCCCCACCCCGGGGCCCGCGAAGTAGATGACCAGCGGAAGGTTCGCGCCCACCGCCAGCGGCCCGAGCAGCCGGCGGCGCCGCTCCACGTCGAAGCCCGCACGCCCCAGGAACGCGGCGCCCAGGACCATCCCGGCCGGGTGCGCCGCCAGCAGGAGCCCCACCGAGGCGGCGCTCCCGCCGGCCTCCTCCGCGAAGGGGGCGGCCAGGCCCTCGGGCAGCACGATGAACCCCGCCAGCCAGCCGAGCGCGACCAGCGACCGCAGCCGGGGGTCCGACCAGATGAGTGCCGCGGCCTTGCCGACCTGGGTGTGCATCCGCTTCGGCCGGGCGTCGGCGCCCTGGTCCACCGGGCGCGCCTTCACACCGAGCCTGATGAGGACGGCGGAGATCAGGAACGTCACCGCGTTCAGCCCCAGCGAGACGTGGCTGCCCAGCCATACGACCAGCACCCCGCCGGCGGCGAAGCCGACCAGCTGTCCCGCCTGGTGGGTGATCAGCATGACCCGCTGCCCCCGCTCGTACAGGCGCTCGCCCAGGACCGCGGGCATCAGGGCGCCCTGCGACGCCCCGAAGGGCGCCTCGGCGAGCTGTGCCAGCACCAGGATCCCGGCGAGCAGCGGCAGGGGCGTACCGGGCAGGGCCATGAGTCCGACGAGGACGGCGCGCACCAGGTCGCAGCTGATCATGACCGTGCGCCGGGGGAAGCGGTCGGCGAGACCGGAGAGGAGTACGCCGGACAGCAGCGCGGGCAGGCTCGTCAGGGCGTAGGTCGCGGCGGTCCAGCCGGCCGACTCGGTGCGTTCGAACACCAGCAGCGACAGTGCCACCCGCGCCAGCTGGTCGCCCAGCACCGACTGAGCAAAAGCCGCCCACAGCGTACGAAATTCGCTCAGGCGAATGAGGCTGTCACTTTTGCGATCCTTCGGCTCCGCACTCTGCTCACCGGGTATCCGTTCCGTCATGCGCGTACCTTACCGGTTTCGGAATTCGGAACGGCCACCCCCGCCGCAATGAGAAAGGGCCCGGAGTGTCCCGATATTGCGCGGAACACGATCACGCGCACTGCCGTCCCGTCGCCTCCGGCCAAGGGCACAGATATGTATCGCGCCGGTACAAAAAGTAAGGCCCGAGCCGTACCGCATCTACCATTCGGCCATGGAATGGAAAATTTCGGCTCAATTTCGTGGGCGGTTCCGCCGACGATGCGTGCCGGATGCACACATCAATGCGGACGGAGCCGCACACACCTGTGTCCCCGGCCCGGGACGCGAGATCCTCAGGGCCGGGGACACAGGGCACCGGCTACCGCCTACAGGGTCTTCGCCGCTGCTGCGGTGCCCACGGTCAGTCCGTCACCGGCCCGGTCCACCCGGACCGTGTCGCCGTCCTTGACCTCGCCCGCGAGGATCTCCTTCGCGAGCCGGTCGCCGATCGCGGTCTGGATGAGCCTGCGCAGCGGCCGGGCGCCGTACGCCGGGTCGTTGCCCTCCTCGGCCAGCCAGGCCAGGGCGTCCGGAGTGACGTCGAGGTGGATCCGCCGGTCGGCCAGCCGGCCCGCGAGACGGTCCACCTGGAGCCCGGCGATGTGCGCCAGCTCGTCCCCGGACAGGGCGGAGAAGACGACCAGGTCGTCCAGTCGGTTGAGGAACTCCGGCTTGAACGAGGCCCGTACGGTCTCCAGGACCCGCTCCTTCTTCACCTCGGGCTCGATCAGGGGATCGACCAGGAACTGGCTGCCCAGGTTGGACGTGAGGATCAGGATGGTGTTGCGGAAGTCCACCGTCCGGCCCTGGCCGTCGGTGAGCCGGCCGTCGTCGAGCACCTGGAGCAGGATGTCGAAGACCTCGGGGTGGGCCTTCTCGACCTCGTCGAGCAGCACGACGCTGTACGGGCGCCGGCGGACCGCCTCGGTGAGCTGGCCGCCCTCCTCGTAGCCGACGTAGCCGGGCGGGGCCCCGACGAGCCGCGCGACGCTGTGCTTCTCGCTGTACTCGCTCATGTCGATGCGGATCATGGCCCGCTCGTCGTCGAACAGGAAGTCGGCGAGCGCCTTGGCCAGCTCCGTCTTGCCGACCCCGGTCGGACCGAGGAAGAGGAACGAGCCGGTGGGCCGGTCGGGGTCGGCGATCCCCGCACGGGTGCGGCGTACGGCGTCCGACACGGAGCGCACGGCCTCGGTCTGGCCGATCAGCCGCCTGCCCAGCTCGGACTCCATCCGCAGCAGCTTCTGGGTCTCGCCCTCCAGGAGGCGTCCCGCCGGGATGCCGGTCCAGGCGCCGACGACGTCGGCGATGTCGTCCGGGCCGACCTCCTCCTTGACCATCGTGTCCTTGTCCTGGGCGGCCTCCTGCTCGGCCTCGTCCGCCTCGGCCAGCTCCCGCTCCAGGCCGGGGATCTCCCCGTACAGCAGCTTGGAGGCGGTGTCGAAGTCGCCGTCGCGCTGGGCGCGCTCGGCCTGGCCGCGCAGCTCGTCGAGGCGCTCCTTGAGCTCACCGACGCGGTTCAGGCCCTGCTTCTCCTTCTCCCAGCGGGCGGTGAGACCGCGCAGCTCCTCCTCCTTGTCGGCGAGGTCGCGGCGGATCTTCTCCAGGCGCTGCTTGGAGCCCTCGTCGCTCTCGTTCTTCAGCGCCAGCTCCTCCATGTGCAGCCGGTCGACGGACCGCTGGAGCTCGTCGATCTCCAGGGGGGAGGAGTCGATCTCCATGCGGAGCCGGGAGGCCGCCTCGTCGACGAGGTCGATGGCCTTGTCGGGGAGGAACCTGGAGGTGATGTAGCGGTCGGAGAGCGTCGCGGCGGCCACCAGCGAGGAGTCCGCGATCTGGACCTTGTGGTGCGCCTCGTAACGGCCCTTGAGGCCGCGCAGGATGGCGATGGTGTCCTCGACGGACGGCTCGGCGACCAGGACCTGCTGGAAGCGGCGCTCCAGGGCGGGGTCCTTCTCGATCCGCTCGCGGTACTCGTCCAGGGTGGTGGCGCCGACCATGCGGAGCTCACCGCGGGCGAGCATCGGCTTGAGCATGTTGCCCGCGTCCATCGCCGAGTCGCCGCCGGCGCCCGCGCCGACGACGGTGTGCAGCTCGTCGATGAAGGTGATGATCTGCCCGTCGCTCTCCTTGATCTCGGAGAGGACGGTCTTGAGGCGTTCCTCGAACTCACCGCGGTACTTGGCGCCCGCGACCATCGCGCCGAGGTCCAGGGAGACGAGCCGCTTGTTCCGCAGGGACTCGGGGACGTCGCCCTTGACGATGCGCTGGGCGAGGCCCTCGACGACGGCCGTCTTGCCGACGCCGGGCTCGCCGATGAGCACGGGGTTGTTCTTCGTACGGCGCGACAGCACCTGTACGACACGGCGGATCTCCGGGTCACGGCCGATGACCGGGTCGAGCTTGCCCTCGCGGGCGGCTGCCGTGAAGTCGGTGCCGAACTTCTCCAGCGCCTTGTACTGGCCCTCGGGGTCGGGAGTGGTCACCCGGCGCCCTCCCCTGCTCTTCTCGAATGCGTCCAGCAGCTTCTTCGCACTGGCTCCCTGCCCGTCGAGGATCTCACCGGCGCGGCCGCCCTTCGCCGCGATGGCGATCAGCAGGTGCTCGGTGGAGAGGTAGTCGTCGCCGAGCTCCTTGGCCCGCTGGTCGGCGTCGGCGAGGACGGCGAGCAGGTCGCGGCTCGGCTGCGGCGGGGCGACGGTCGACCCGGTCACGCTGGGCAGCGAGCCCAGGAGCCGTTCGGTCTCCTCCCGCACGGCCACCTGGTCGGCCTCGACGGCGGCCAGCAGATCGGTGATGTTCGCGTTGTCCTCGCCCGCGAGCAGCGCAAGCAGCAGGTGCCCGGGGGTCAGATCGGGATGACCGTCCTTGACGGCCCTGGTGGTGGCCGCGTTCAGGGCGTCCCGGCTCTTGTTGGTCAGCTCGGCGTCCACGGGCGCTGTCTCCTCCTCGTGCTGGTACGTCACGGAACTATGACTCGATCAACGGGTACAAAGTTGAGTCTATTCCACTCAAGGACGAAACGGGGCCTTCCCGGGCCGCCCGTACGCCCTCTCTCTAGGCTGACCCCATGCCTGACGTACGCAACCCCGGTCCCGAGTACCTCGCCTTCTGGCGGGAGCGCCACGTGTGCACCCTGACCACGCTCCGCCCGGACGGAACCCCGCACGTGGTGCCGGTGGGCGTGACGTACGACCCGGAGACGCGGCTCGCCCGCGTCATCACCGGCAGGAACACCAGGAAGGCCGCCCACGTCCTGGCGGCGGGGGCCGAGGGCGCGCGGGTCGCGGTCTGCCAGATGGAGGGGCGGCGCTGGGCGACCCTGGAGGGCCGGGCCGTGGTCCGTACGGAACCCGACGAGGTCGAGGACGCGGTACGCCGCTACGCGGAGCGGTACGAACGCACTCCGCGGCACAATCCGGAGCGGATCGTCATCGAGATCGCCGTCGACAGGGCGCTCGGAAACGTCTAGAGAACGGGAACGTCCGGAGACCGGAAAACGCCCGGAAACCCGAAGTGAATTCCGGGCAGCACAACGGCGCCATCGTGTTCAGGTCACGATGGCGCCGCTGTGTGGGGGAAGTGCCGGAACGATTTGGAACGACGGGGGAATCGTTCAGGCACTGCGGGGGGTGGCGGAAATGGCTTCTTGTTCGAACAGCTCGTGGTCACGCTGGTCGAGATTAACGAAAATCATGCCGTACCTCACGGCACAGCGAACCGGTTGCGGCGCTCCGCGAGGCCGGCGAAGACAGCGATAGGCGCGGATGTCGTCATCCGTTTCCATCACGACGAGAATCGGCTCTCCGAACAGGGTGACCATCAACGAATCGCCCTGGCGGGTGAGTGCCGAGAGCAGATCGATGAAATGCCACCCTGAGCGATATGCCGTGGCCATCTCCCGCCGGAAGGTGCGGTCGTCCGGTGGGGTGGTCATGCGGCGATGCGGGCCGGGGCGGACCAGCCGATGTCGGTCGGAGCGACCCAACCGATGTCACCCTGGCTGACCGCGGGCGCAACCCAACCGATGTCACCCTGAGCGACCGCGGGAGCAACCCAGCCGATGTCACCCTGGCTGACCGCAGGAGCGACCCAACCGATGTCGCCCTGGCTGACCGCGGGGGCAACCCAACCGATGTCACCCTGAGCGACCGCGGGAGCAATCCAACCGATGTCACCCTGAGCGACCGCGGGAGCAACCCAGCCGATGTCACCCTGGCTGACCGCAGGAGCGACCCAGCCGATGTCCCCCTGGGCGACCGCGGGAGCGACCCAACCGATGTCCTCCGGCGCGGCTGCCTGCGTGTTCCAGCCGATGTCGCTCGGCGCAGCAGCCGCCTCGCTGCTCCAGCCGATGTCGCCTGCGCTCGACAGCCCCAAACCCATGGCCGCGACGAACGAGGCGGCAAGCGCCGAGCGAAGCATTCGCTTGTACATAGTCGGCTTCGTCCTCACTTGTGGATTCTTCTCCCCCGCACTGAAGACGATGTCTCACCTGGGCACTCGAACACCACTGCGTCGATGCATCATGTTCCTGCAAGTTCAGGAACCTGGGGGGTGGAGATATGGCCGCAAGTACCACAAAACCGACACATCCTCACGGGATTGCCGAACTATGTGATGACGGAGCACGGCTTTACGCCATCGCGCTGCGCACCGGCCGCATCGCCCGCACCGATGTGGAGACGGCCCCCTGCCTGATCGAGTTCGCACTTCTGCATCCCGATCCCGACGCCGCGGACTGGCTCCGCCCCGTCGCGCCGTCGGCGGCCCTGGCGCAACACCTTCATCCCATAGAACGTGAGATCCAGGAAAGACGCCGGCACTCGCTGGCACTGGCCGAATGCTTCGAGCCGTTCATGGACATCAGCGCGCAGGGCCCCTCGGCCAACCACGCCATCACCGTGCTGGAGGGCGTCAACCGGATCAACGCGTCCCTCGATCTGGCGACCGCGGAATGCCGCTCCGAGGTTCTCACCGTCCAGCCCGGCGGCGGGCGGCCCGAGGACATCCTCAGCAGGTCGCTGGAGCGCGGTCTGTCCGTCGTGGACCGCGGCATCCGGATCCGCACCCTCTATCAGCACACCGCGCGCCACAGCCAGAGCACGCTGGCCTACGCGGAACGCATGGCCGGCGACCACGTGGAGATACGCACCCTCGAAGAGCTCATCGAACGTCTGATCGTCTTCGATCGGACCGTCGCCTTCATCCCCGCCCAGGACGACCGCATGGTCGCCCTGGAACTGCGCCACCCCGGCCTGGTCGAATACCTGGCGAAGGTCTTCGAGCAGCTCTGGACCAGGGCCGCCCCGCTGCTCGAAGAGATCAAGTACGAGCCGACCCCCGACGGGATCAGCGGGGTCCAGCGCTCCATCGCCCAACTCCTCGTCGAAGGACACGTGGACGACTCCATCGCCCGCCGCCTCGGCATGAACGTCCGTACCTGCCGGGCCCACGTCGCCAAACTGTCGGCCACCCTGGGAAGCACCAGCCGCGCCCAGCTCGGATACCTGATCTCGCGTTCAGGGATCCTGGACCAGGACTCCTGAACGTGCGGGCTCCGAGGCGTCCCCGCCCCGGGACCGCGGGCGGGTTCCCCTCCCGCCCGACAGGTCCACACTCCCCCGGCGGCCGGGCTTCCGCCACCGTCATGTTCATGCAGTGCACGAAGTGAGGGGTCATCAAATGGACGCCGATGAGGCAAAACCGGCGCATCCGCACGGGAATCGAGAGCTCTGCACCTCGGGCATCAGCCTGTACAAGGAGGCGCTGCGCGCCGGACGCGTGGCGCGCAGCGACCTCGCGTCCGCCCCGTGCCTCCTCGAGATGGCTCTCGTCCACCCCGACCCCGACGACCGCGCATGGCTCCGCCCGGTTCCGGCGTCCGCCGCGCTGGCTCACCTGCTGCAGCCCATCACCCGGGAGATAGACGAGCGGATACGGCTGACCACCGCGCTCGCCGGGACGCTGGCGCCGTTGGCGACGATCACCAACGAGGACCCCAACCTCGCCATCACCGTGCTCGAAGGGCGGCCGCTGATCATGTCGGCCCTCCGGGAGGCCTCCGCACGCGCCACCGAGGAGGTCCTGACCGCGCAGCCGGGCGGCAACCGGCTGGAACACCACATCCAGCAGGCCATAGGCAACGGCCGGGCCGCGATCGCCGGAGGAGCCAGCCTCAGGCACCTCTACCAGCACCCCGTCCGCTACAGCCCGCGCGTCAGGGAGTACCTGGCCCGGATGCCGGGTGACCGCCTCCAGGTGCGCACCATCGAGCAGACCGTCGACCGGCTCATCATCTTCGACCGCACCGTGGCCTACGCCCAGGCCGCGCCCCGCGACGACGTGGCGCTGGAGATCCGGCACCCGGCCCTGGTCCGCTACCTCACCCGGGTCTACGAGGTCCTCTGGGCGCAGGCGACCCCCTACAGCGAGCAGCTCCCGGCGGCCGCCCCCGGAGCCCCCGTCACC
Organism: Streptomyces sp. NPDC102451; assembly: GCF_044765485.1. Taxonomy (NCBI): domain Bacteria; kingdom Bacillati; phylum Actinomycetota; class Actinomycetes; order Kitasatosporales; family Streptomycetaceae; genus Streptomyces; species Streptomyces sp. NPDC102451. Next base: position 86,380 of record NZ_JBIWKD010000025.1, read on the forward strand.
GCGGTCCAGCAGAGCATCGCCCGCCTCCTCCTGGAGGGCCGCGTGGACGACGAGGTGGCCCGTGAACTGGGCATCAGCGTCCGCACGTGCCGCTCCCACATCTCCAAGCTCATGCAGACGGTCGACGCGCACAGCCGCACACAGCTGGGGGCGCTCCTCGTACGGTCCGGGATCGTGGAGCCGGACGGCACACCACCCACCCGGACGCACGCCCGCCGCCCGGTCTCCTGACCGGCGCCCCGGCGCGACCGGTGAGCGGGCCCTCATCCGCCAAAGACCCCCGGACGGACGGGAATCGATGCCATCATGAATGGAAATCGAATGACCGATCGAATGGAGTGGGACGAGTGAGCGACACGCAGAGCACCCGCACCCACGACGATCTCCTCGTGTCCGTGGAGGTCATGAGCCATGTGACGGATCGGGCCGGATCCGCCGACCCGCTCGCCGCCGCAGCGGCCGACATCGCGTGGGACGTTGCGCCGGACACCGGCGCCGAGGCCCTCCCCCGGGTCTGACGGGGAGGCGGAGTGGACCACGGACTGGTCGCCGGTGTCGTCGAGGCACTGGGCTGGGACGGGCCACAGCACCTCGGTGCCGGTTTCGCACGGGGCGGTCTGCGTGACCCGGGACTGCCCGCACGCCTGCTGACGCCCACCCGGCTCCTGGATCTGGCGATGCGCCGGCCCCTGGGCAATCCGCAGATCCGCTGCTTCCAGGACGGCAAGGAGCTGCACCCCGGCGCGTATCTGAATCAGGACGCGGGCGGTGTGGGCAGGGACGGTTCCGGCCTGGTGAACATGCGTCGTCTCGGGAGCCTGCTCCGTGAGGGGACGACGATGGTGCTGGACCGCGCGAACATCTTCGATCCCACACTCGAAGTGGCCTGCCGGGCCCTGCAGTGGTGGTCGGGAGAACGCGTCACCGTCAACATCTACCTCACCACGAACGGCGCCGACGGCTTCGGCCTGCACTGGGACGATCACGACGTCCTCGCGGTCCAGCTCTCGGGGGAGAAGGACTGGGAGGTGCGAGGCCCGTCCCGTTCCGTGCCGCTGCACCGCGACGCCGCCCGCAACGACACACCCAGCGAGGAAACCCTCTGGACCGGGACCGTGCACCCCGGCGACGTCCTGCACATCCCGCGCGGCTACTGGCACAGGGCAGGCCGTGGCGGCCGCGGTTCCGGACACAGCCTGCACATGACGTTCGGCTTCACCACGAGGACCGGAGCGTCCTGGCTGTCCTGGCTCGCGGACCGGTCCCGTGAGCACGAGCTGTTCCGCCGCGATCTCGATCCCTCGGCCGGCTCGGAGCAGCACCGCCGGCTCACCGAGGCGGCCGTGGAACTCGTGGGTTCCGCACCCCCCGCCGACTTCCTGGCGGCGCGCGAGCACGCGGTCGCCCCGGCCCGGCACGTCCCCTTCCTGGAGACGTTCGGGCATCAGGGCTCCGTCATCTGCGTGTGCGAGTTCCGTCCCCGCATCCGCGATCTGGGAGAGACCGTCGAGGCGCTCTCCTCGGGCAAGAAGCTCACGTTCAAGGCCAAGGCGCTGCCCGCGCTGCGTCTCCTGCTGAGCGGCCGGCCCGTGCCGCTGGACCGGGCAGCCGACTCGGTCGGGGACGAGGTGCACCAACTGGCCGAGATCCTGATGCGCCACGAATGGTGCGCACCCCTGACACCCGAGCTGGCCTCGGGCTGCTCCGGTCTCGTGGCCGAGGCGCCCACCGGCGAGGGGGCTGATCGCCGGCCGGCACGCCGCGGGTGTCCCGGCCGCGTGCACCCGTCCTGACGTACCGGAAGGCGGGATCCGCGATGGATCCCGCCTTCCGTGTGTCCGACGGCCCACGACGGGCGCGGGCTCAGTCCTTCGGCCTCTTGGGCCGCCACACCACCAGGGCGCCGGCCTGCTGCACATCCTGGTACGGCACGAGATCGCGCCGGTAGGAGGCGTGCACCTGGGCCTCGCGCTGCTGCATGGCCACGGCCGCGCCGTCCACCGCCGCCGAGAGCTCGGCGACGCGCTGCTGGAGCGCGGCAACCTGGTTCTCCAGCTCGATGATGCGCTTGATGCCCGCGAGGTTGATGCCCTCGTCCTGCGACAACTGCTGCACCGTGCGCAGCAGTTCGATGTCACGGGCCGAGTAGCGCCGCCCGCGCCCGGCCGTACGGTCGGGCGAGACCAGGCCGAGGCGGTCGTACTGGCGCAGTGTCTGCGGGTGCAGGCCCGAGAGCTGGGCCGCGATCGAGATCACGTAGACCGGTGATTCATCGGTCAGCTGGTACGGATTGCGTCGACGGCCGTCCATCTCAAGCTCCCTTCGCAGCCTGGAACAGCTCCGCCCGCGGGTCCTCCCCCGCGGTCGACTTCCGGTAGGCCTCCAGCGCGTCCTGGGCGTCCGTGCCGAGGTCCGTGGGCACCGACACCTCGACGGTGACCAGGAGGTCGCCCCGGGTGCCGTCCTTGCGTACGGCGCCCTTGCCCCGGGCCCGCATCGTACGTCCGTTGGGCGTACCGGCCGGGAGCTTCAGGGTGACCGGGGGGCCACCGAGCGTGGGGACCTTCACCTCGCCGCCGAGCGCCGCCTCCGGGAAGGTGACGGGCACGGTGACGGTGAGGTTGTCGCCCTTGCGGCCGAAGACCGGGTGGGCGTCGACATGGACGACGACGTAGAGGTCGCCGGCCGGGCCGCCGCGCTCGCCCGGGCTGCCCTTGCCGCGCAGCCGGATCCGCTGGCCGTCCAGGACCCCCGCGGGGATCCTGACCTGCATCGTGCGGGCCGACTTCGCGCGGCCGCTGCCCTTGCAGACGTCGCAGGGGTCCTGGGCGATGAGGCCCCGGCCCTTGCAGTCCACGCAGGGATCGGTGAGCGAGAATCCGCCGCCGGTGCCGCGCGACACCTGGCCGGTCCCGACGCACGTCGGACAGACCCTCGGGGTGCCGTTCTTGTCGCCGGTGCCCGAACACGCCTTGCAGGGTGCCTGGCTGGACATCCGGAGCGGGACCGTGGCCCCGTCGACCGCCTCGGTGAAGCTGAGCGTCACCTCGGACTCGATGTCCTGGCCGCGGCGCGGCTGGACACGCTGGCCCGCGCCACCGCGGTTGAACAGTCCGCCGAAGACATCGCCCAGGCCGCCACCGCCGCCTCCGCCGAAACCTCCGGCGCCGGCACCCTGGCCACCGCCCGGGGCGCCCCCGAAGAGGTCGCCCAGGTCGAAGTTGAAGTTGCCGCCCGCACCGCCGGGACCCGCGCGGAAGCCTCCGCTGCCGAAGAGGGCGCGCGCCTCGTCGTACTCCTTGCGCTTCTTGGGGTCACCGAGGACGTCGTTCGCCTCGGAGATCTCCTTGAAGCGCTCCTCGGCCTTGGCGTCACCCTTGTTGGCGTCCGGGTGGTACTCGCGGGCGAGCTTCCGGTACGCCTTCTTGACCTCGGCGTCGGTGGCGTCCTTCGGGACGCCGAGAACCTTGTAGTAGTCCTTCTCGACGAAGTCCTTCGTGCTCATCGACGTCCCTCCTTCCGGACGATCGGCCGTGGGGGGGGGGGGGGGGGGGGGGGGGCGCCCCCCCCGGGGGGGGGGGGGGGGGGGGGGGGGGGGTGGGTGGGGGGGGGGGGGGGCGGCCCCCGCCCCGGGAGTCGGGGTAGG